>NZ_PGVE01000082.1 GCF_002860255.1 Neobacillus cucumis | reverse complement strand
TCGATCGAGGACTTAACCATAGTCTAAAGCGAACAACTCGTTTTTACAAAATTTCTTCTATATTATCTAGTTTTGAGAGAATGAAAAAAATAAAATTTTCTCTTGCAAAATTTGAAAAAGACATTATAATAAAATAGTGTCGAATAAATAGTCTGGTAATTATGGCGAGAAGGTCACACCCGTTCCCATACCGAACACGGAAGTTAAGCTTCTCAGCGCCGATGGTAGTTGGGACATTGTCCCTGTGAGAGTAGGACATTGCCAGGCTGTAATATTATTCCGCAGTAGCTCAGTGGTAGAGCTATCGGCTGTTAACCGATCGGTCGTAGGTTCGAGTCCTACCTGCGGAGCCATTACTTATGGAGAGCTGTCCGAGTGGCCGAAGGAGCACGATTGGAAATCGTGTAGGCGGGTAACCCTGTCTCAAGGGTTCAAATCCCTTGCTCTCCGCCATAATATACATCATATGGCCCCTTGGTCAAGCGGTTAAGACACCGCCCTTTCACGGCGGTAACACGGGTTCGAATCCCGTAGGGGTCACCAAAGTTTTTTCGTGACAGCGAAAATAACTTTCATTGATTTGGAGGATTAGCTCAGCTGGGAGAGCATCTGCCTTACAAGCAGAGGGTCGGCGGTTCGATCCCGTCATCCTCCACCATAAATTTTATATTCTTTCTATTATCGCGGGGTGGAGCAACGAGCGTTGCTTCAATGAATAATCTGCGAGTTGTAACCATCGAACTGCTGCTTGAATAAGCATTCTGAGATGGGGACAGTCAGTAACAAAACATGGAGCATACTCCAAATTCAATATCTTTTACTATCGCGGGGTGGAGCAGTCTGGTAGCTCGTCGGGCTCATAACCCGAAGGTCGCAGGTTCAAATCCTGTCCCCGCAATTCGGTCTGGTAGTTCAGTTGGTTAGAATGCCTGCCTGTCACGCAGGAGGTCGCGGGTTCGAGTCCCGTCCAGACCGCCATATGTTGGCTCAGTAGCTCAGTCGGTAGAGCAAAGGACTGAAAATCCTTGTGTCGGCGGTTCGATTCCGTCCTGAGCCACCATTTATGTTTTACAGTTGTCAAGCAACTGATTTGTAATCTGCAGATTGAGAGTTTAAATCCTCTCGCTGACAACGAAATTCCTTATATGTGGAGGGGTAGCGAAGTGGCTAAACGCGGCGGACTGTAAATCCGCTCCCTCCGGGTTCGGCGGTTCGAATCCGTCCCCCTCCACCATTCAATAGGGGTATAGTTTAAAGGTAGAACGAAGGTCTCCAAAACCTTTGGTGTGGGTTCGATTCCTACTACCCCTGCCAATAATTTTATAATGGCGGTTGTGGCGAAGTGGTTAACGCATCGGATTGTGGTTCCGACATTCGTGGGTTCGATTCCCATCAGCCGCCCCATAAATTATTTAATTATCATTGGGCTATAGCCAAGCGGTAAGGCATCGCACTTTGACTGCGACATGCGTTGGTTCGAATCCAGCTAGCCCAGCCATTTTGCGGAAGTAGTTCAGTGGTAGAACACCACCTTGCCAAGGTGGGGGTCGCGGGTTCGAATCCCGTCTTCCGCTCCATATATTCGGCGGCATAGCCAAGTGGTAAGGCAGAGGTCTGCAAAACCTTTACCACCGGTTCGAATCCGGTTGCCGCCTCCATAAGAATTTTAATAAGTAAATGCTTTTATATTATGCCGGGGTGGCGGAACTGGCAGACGCACAGGACTTAAAATCCTGCGGTAGGTGACTACCGTACCGGTTCGATTCCGGTCCTCGGCATTGCTTTAAAAACTTAATACGCCGGTGTGGCGGAATTGGCAGACGCGCACGACTCAAAATCGTGTTCCTCTGGAGTGTCGGTTCGACCCCGACCACCGGTATCAATGACAGTTTTTGAAAGCTGTCAAACTAAAACTTTCAACTATTTATGTTGAAAGTTTTTTTATTTTAATAAACAACATTATCAGTAATATTGTTCGAAAGGTAAGCTAAATATTTTCTACCGTCATGTATAGCTATGCGGACAAGATCTATGAGGAACCTCTCTTTCATGTCCACATGAACCCTCTATGAGGACACAATCGCACTGAGAAACACCTTTCATGTCCATATGAGCTCTTGATGCGGACAGAATCACACGGGGAAACACCTTCCTTGTCCACATGAACAGATTGGGTTACCAATAGGTGTCGATTAAACAAAAAACGGGCTATTCCCGTCAATGTTTCTTACCGTAGTTCATTATTCTAATAAACATGATTACTAAAAATGTATTTTCCTATATTATTTAATCATTGAATCCATAAGATAGGATATTTTTATCTAAAAGTGATTCAATAAGAAATGTGAGATAAATCGACAAATTATGCAGAAATGACTTGACTACGGACATGTTTATGTGTAAAATTTATTAAGTCAGTTCGTTCAAATATTTGTCATATATGCGGGTGTAGTTTACTGGTAAAACCTCAGCCTTCCAAGCTGATGTAGTGGGTTCGATTCCCATCACCCGCTCCATACATATTAACTAACGCAGTGGATCGTTACATGAAGAGAACGATGCATTGCGTTTTATTATTTTCTGAACTAAAAAGATGCCATGTTACTGGCATCCGAGAATATGGTATTTAGCTTCGCCTCCATGTATCTGGGTAAACATGTTCATTAATGATTCTGTAAGCTTACTGACGTCCTCCTGACTTGTTGACGGGCGCAGATAAATAATCTGCAAGGCATTGTTTGTATTAACCGTAACAGGGGCCTTATCAGAATCAACAAAAGGACTTCCGAACGGTCCATTTACATCGGAGGAGAGGATTAAGTTCTGTAAGGAATTTTTTCTCCCGTTCAATCCTATGTATTCCTCTCCCTCTTGTCCAATTCGAATCACCACTGGTCCCTTTAACCGATCTAGGTCGTAGATCCCAATTGGGACTTGATATTGCAAGGAGAAAAAATTATTAATATCAATGGCACTATGAATAGAAGTAAGATAATTTTGCTTTTGTACTCTTCTAAATAATGCCTCAGCTGAATGACGGTATCTGTTTGGGTCTTTTCCCGTCTTTTTAAAAATATTCCTCCATTCCTTAATCCCGGGCAGTTCCGTAATCGGTTGGTTTTCCAGTTCAAAGAATATTGACTCCTGGAAAAGCTGAAGTCTGCCTCTTATCATTTGTGGTGAATCCCCCACGGCTATATTTTTATATTCGATAACTCCGATTTTAAAATCAGGAATTCGCTCGAGGATTTCCCTTGAAAGTTGAATTTCCAACGATTCCACCTCCAAAAATTGATAAAAATAGTTTATCATAAATAGATGTGCAACTAATAATCTTAACAATTTATATACATTGACGTCTGTTTCGAAAGGAGGAATAGAAAGTGGATATTCAAAAATTTAAAAAAGAGCTCATTGCCTATAGTACTGAAATCGGTATTGATAAAATTGGGTTCACTACTGCTGCCCCTTTTACTAAATTAAAAAGCCGTTTGATAAAACAACAGGAACTAGGCTATCAGTCGGGCTTTGAAGAACCTGATATTGATAAGCGGGTGACCCCGGCAATGCTGCTAGAAGGCGCACAATCCATTATCTCTATTGCGCTTGCCTATCCTGCAAAAATGAATGATCGTGTCGAGAGTAAAAAAGGAGATAGAAGAGGAATCTTCAGCAGGGCTTCATGGGGCCTTGATTATCATCATATCCTTAGAGAACGTCTAAACAAACTGGAAAAATTTATTTTTTCCAAGCTTCCAGAGGCAAAGCTAAAATCTATGGTCGATACAGGAGAACTTTCGGACCGGGCTGTCGCGGAACGTGCCGGGATTGGCTGGAGCGGGAAAAACTGTTCGATAATCACCTCCGAATTTGGCTCTTATGTTTATTTAGGTGAAATAATCACGAATATACCTTTTGAACCCGATTTACCGATTGAAGACCAGTGCGGCTCTTGTACTAAGTGTATTGATGCCTGCCCTACAGGTGCATTAATACAGGGTGGTCAGATAAATGCTAATCGCTGTATTTCTTTTTTAACTCAAACAAAAGAGCTTATTCCCGATGAATTTCGGGATAAAATAGGAAATCGTGTATATGGATGTGACTCATGTCAAACAGCATGTCCAGTAAACAAGGGGGTTAATTTTCATCTTCATGAAGAAATGGAAGCTGATCCTGAAGTGGCAAAGCCTTTATTAAAACCGATCCTTAAATTAAGCAATCGTGAATTTAAAAAAAGGTTCGGTTCTGTTTCAGGTGCTTGGAGAGGTAAAAAGCCAATCCAACGGAATGCTATTATCGCACTAGCTCATTTTAAAGATGAAAGTGCTGTTCCAGATTTAATTGATATCTTAAAAAACGAGCCTTCATCTGTTACGAGAGGAACTGCTGCCTGGGCCCTTGGAAAAATCGGAGGGGAGGCAGCATTACGTGCTTTAAAGAAGGCAAAAGAACTCGAAAAAGATATCGATGTACAAAAAGAGATAGAAAAGGGCTTAAACTTTTATAATAATTAATGGGCAACCCAGTTGGTTTTGCCCTTTTTTTATTGTTAAATCCTTTCTTCCTTCATATGTATGAAGGGAAAGGAGTGGATAGGAATTGCGACAATTACTTCAAGATTTATTTGAAAAACGGGTAAATCAATTTGTTTCAGATAAAAGAAGTCATAAAATATTTTTTCCAAAGGCAGAAATAAAGCAAGCTTCGTTAGCAAATCGGTCAGCAGAAATTGTGAAAGTAAAGGCTGCAGGAAAAATCTTGGAAGAGTCGACTGAGGATGAGTTCCAAGCGATTAAATATCAAGCACACTACCAATACTTAATTAAACAAAATGGAATACTTTATATGGAAGAAGAAACGGAAGAAAGATTAGCCAAGTTTTACAAAAATGCCTTAGTTATGGATGAAGAAATTAGACCAACCCTAGACCAGGATGAAATTCTGGAAACAGAATCGAACATTGTGGCTCTTGAGAATCAAGACAATCGGTTTAGTTATGAATATAATCGTTTAAAAGCTGTACAATATGCAGAACACTGGTGGAATAGTTACAATCCGGCATACAAAAAGTTTCAAAATGATTGTACGAATTTTATCTCCCAATGTCTGCATGTCGGTGGGGCACCGATGCGCGGTTATCCAAAACGGGATGCAGGCTGGTGGCTGCAGAGAAGTAATTGGAGTTATAGCTGGGCTGTGGCTCACTCTTTAAGGTTATATTTATCGAATTCCAATAGTGGTCTGCGGGCGAAAGAGGTATCAAGCCCTGACCAATTATTGTTGGGAGATGTCATTTGTTATGATTTTGAAGGAGATGGCCGGTTCAACCATAACACCATTGTTACTGGGAAGGATGGATACGGGATGCCTTTAGTGAATGCACATACCTATAATAGCCGGAAGCGTTACTGGGCCTATGAGGATTCATCGGCATATACCCCAAATATTAAATATAAGTTTTATACCATCATCGATGGCTGATTGTTGAAAGCATTAATCAGAGTGGTATAATTGCAGGTAGAGTTTTAGTACGAGGTGAAAGTTTTGGCTATACACGTAGTTTTATATCAACCACAAATCCCCTCTAATACAGGGAATATCGCTCGGACTTGTGCAGGGACCGATACCCACTTACATCTAATCCGACCTTTAGGCTTTTCAACGGATGATAAGATGTTAAAAAGGGCAGGTTTAGATTATTGGGAGCATGTGAATATCACTTATTATGATTCGATAGATGATTTCTTTATTAAGCATGTCAATGGGAATTTCTTTTATATAACAGAATTTGGGCAAAAGCAATTTAGCAGTTTTGATTATAGTGACCCTTCTAAAGATTATTATTTTATTTTCGGTCGAGAAACAACAGGTCTTCCAAAGGACCTTATTGAAAATAATCTTGATACCGCCATAAGGATCTCTATGAATAAAAATGTTCGTTCACTAAATTTGTCAAATACAGCCGCCATTCTTATTTATGAAGCATTACGTCAGCAGGATTATCCCAATCTTAAATAATAAGGGGGGCTAAAAATTTAGCCTCCTTTTACAAAAAGAAAGGATTTTTTTTATGAATGATGTCATCACAACCATCCTTAATCATCGCTCCATTCGGCACTTTGAGGATAAGCCCTTAACCGATGAACAAATTGAGACAATAGTTGCCTGTGCCCAGGCAGCAGCTACCTCCAGTTTCATTCAAGCCTACTCTATTATTGGTGTAAAAGACAAAGAAAAAAAGAAAAGATTGGCTGAGTTGACTGGGAACCAAGAATATGTAGAAAAAAATGGCCATTTCTTTGTTTTTTGTGCGGATCTATACCGTCATACAATTATGGGTGAAAAACAACAAAAAAATGTGACTCCATCATTAGAAAGTACAGAAAAATTTATGGTGGCGCTAATTGATACTTCCTTGGCGGCACAAAATGCAGCAATTGCTGCTGAATCTCTGGGGTTAGGCATATGTTACATAGGTGGAATTCGCAATAACTTGGAGATGGTTAAGGAACTTTTAAATATTCCTGATCGGGTTATCCCATTGTTTGGACTTGCCGTTGGTTATCCGTCTCATATTACAGATAAAAAACCAAGACTACCGCTTGAACATGTGTATCATGAGGACGAATATGAGCAGGATATGGATCTTTATTATAGCCAGCTCGATAAGTATGATCAACTAATCTCAAATTATTATGATGCGAGAACGAACGGGCAAAGAAAGGACCGTTGGAGCGAACAAATCGTCAGTATGCTCTCTAAACAAACTAGAATGTATATGAAGGAATTTATTCAGAAAAATAAACTTGATATACGATAAAAAAATGACTGCCATTGCGGCAGTCATTTTTTTAACTTCTTATTTAGTGGTGCCTGGTTTGTCATTATACCCCGCTGTGAAGATGGCTGCTAAAAACGCAGCCATTACTAAAATAACGATGAAAGTGTTCATGTTATGTACTGCCCCCTTTGTCCCGTTTTTTAAAAAAGATTGTTTAGCGAGTAGTATCAATACTTTGTGAAAACCGCTAAACGGACGCTATTTTGACACATACAATTTTATTATAGCCTAAGTTTTTAAAATGAAAAGAACAATATTCCTTTTATTGAAATAAAAAAGATAGACAATATCTCGAATTGGTTACGCATGTTCAAGTCTTTTCGTGCATAAAGTATATTAATCGTCTCTGATAACCTACAGGGGGAGGGCCATATGGATATTTTAAAAAAAATCGAGAGCTTTCGTGAAGAAGAGGAAAAACTGCGCTGGGAAGGATCATTCGCTGACTATTTATTGTTGTTGAAGGAAAAGCCGTGGGTAGCACAATCTGCACATTCTCGAGTTTACAATATGATCAAGGATGCAGGAATTGAAGAAGTTAAAGGGACGAAGCAGTACAATTTCTTTAGTAATCAATTATTTGGCTTAGAAGAGTCACTTGAAAGGCTTGTCGAGGAATACTTCCATCCAGCTGCCAAAAGGCTGGACGTTAGAAAGAGGATTCTACTTTTAATGGGTCCGGTGAGCGGCGGTAAATCAACCCTTGTTACGATGTTAAAAAGAGGGTTAGAAAACTACTCACGTTCAGACAGAGGCTCCGTTTTTGCCATCAAAGGCTGCCCGATGCATGAAGATCCATTACATTTAATTCCTCATCATTTACGGGCTGACTTCTATGAGGAATATGGAATCCGGATAGAAGGCAACTTATCGCCATTGAATATGATGCGTCTAGAGCAGGAGTATGGCGGAAGAATTGAAGATGTTTTAGTGGAAAGAATATTCTTCTCAGAAGATAAACGGACTGGGATAGGAACATTTAGTCCTTCTGATCCAAAATCCCAGGACATTGCCGACTTAACCGGGAGTATTGATTTCTCGACCATCGCAGAATATGGCTCAGAATCAGATCCAAGAGCCTATCGTTTTGATGGAGAGTTGAACAAGGCAAACCGCGGAATGATGGAATTCCAAGAGATGTTAAAATGTGATGAAAAATTCCTCTGGCATTTGTTGTCCTTGACACAAGAAGGGAATTTTAAAGCAGGAAGGTTTGCCTTAATAAGTGCTGATGAACTGATTGTTGCACACACAAACGAAACAGAATACCGCTCGTTTATTTCTAATAAGAAGAACGAAGCACTTCATTCTAGGATTATTGTTATGCCAATTCCATATAATTTAAAGGCTTCACAGGAAGAAAGAATTTATGAAAAAATGATTAATGAAAGTGATGTTTCAGATGTACACATTGCACCGCACACTTTAAAGGTTGCAGCAATGTTTACCATTTTAACTCGCTTGAAGGAACCGAAAAAAGGCGATATTGATCTACTGAAAAAAATGCGCCTCTATGACGGGGAAAATGTAGAGGGATTTAATAGTGCTGATGTGGAAGAACTGAAACGCGAGTATCCAGATGAAGGGATGAGCGGGATAGACCCTCGTTATGTCATCAATCGCATTTCATCCACTATCATTCGTAAAGAGGTTCCATCCATTAATGCGCTGGACGTATTAAGATCCTTAAAAGACGGGCTGGATCAGCACCCATCGATTACGGCTGAGGTACGTGATCGTTATATGAATTATATTTCGCTTGCACGTAAAGAGTATGATAATATTGCCAAAAACGAAGTTCAAAAAGCATTTGTTTACTCTTATGAAGAATCAGCTAAGACCTTAATGGATAACTATCTTGATAACGTTGAGGCCTATTGCAATAAAGCTAAGCTTCGCGATCCGTTAACAGGGGAAGAAATAAATCCAGATGAAAAGCTAATGCGTTCTATTGAGGAGCAAATTGGTATTTCTGAAAATGCTAAAAAGGCCTTTAGGGAAGAAATATTAATTAGAATCTCTGCCTTTGCCAGAAAAGGCAAGCGGTTTGATTACAACTCCCATGACAGGCTCCGAGAAGCGATTCAAAAGAAATTATTTGCTGACCTTAAGGATGTTGTTAAAATCACAACTTCTTCCAAGACACCTGATGAGCAGCAATTGAAGAAGATTAATGATGTTGTGGCTCGTTTAATTGATGAACACGGCTATAATTCGACATCAGCAAATGAGTTACTTCGCTATGTTGGAAGCTTACTAAACAGATAAATTGGGATTAAAATAGCAAGGACTGGCAGAGAAAAAACTGTCAGTCTCTTTTTTTCCAATAAACAATTTCTATTAATTCATTCATTGAAATGAAGTTCTTTTTCATATATTTACCTTGTCCATTTTATAGGCAATCAACTAATTGTCAAAATTATTTGTAAATTATTCTCTACTTCTGCATAGGATAAAGTAATCCATCATTTCATTAATTTTTTCATTCGCGTTATTTTATGTATTTGTGAAAAAAATTGTGCAACATGGAGTTAATTTTAATTTAATAAGGAGGGGTTTTGCAGTGTCTGTCGATAACCATCAATTTGTGATTTCTAGAGAAGATTGGTCCCTCCACCGTAAAGGCCACGATGACCAGCAGCGCCATCAAGAAAAAGTCCAGGAGGCAATTCGTAACAATCTTCCAGAATTAATTACAGAAGAAAGTATTATTATGTCTAATGGTCGCGATGTGGTTAAAATTCCAATTCGTTCATTGGACGAATATAAGATTCGCTATAATTATGACAAAAACAAACACGTGGGCCAAGGAGACGGTGAGAGTCAAGTCGGTGACGTTGTAGCAAGAGACGGTTCCAGCGGGCAAAAGGGACCAGGTAAGGGGCAAGGTGCTGGTGATCAAGCAGGAGAGGACTATTTTGAAGCAGAAGTCTCTTTAATGGAACTAGAGGAAGCCTTATTTAAGCAATTAGAACTGCCAAACTTAAAGAGAAAAGAAGAGCAAGAACATCTTGTTGAAAACATTGAATTTAATGATATTCGAAAAACTGGATTAATGGGGAATATCGATAAAAAAAGGACGATGATGTCTGCTTTTAAGCGAAATGCAATGAGTGGTAAGCCAGCCTTCCACCCAATTTACAAGGATGATTTAAAGTTCAAAACCTGGAATGAAGTAGTAAAACCAGATTCAAAAGCTGTCGTGATTGCAATGATGGATACAAGCGGTTCTATGGGAATTTGGGAAAAATATATGGCACGAAGCTTTTTCTTCTGGATGACACGCTTTTTAAGAACCAAATACGAGACAGTAGAAATTGAGTTTATTGCTCACCATACTGAAGCAAAAGTAGTTTCTGAAGAAGACTTTTTCTCAAAAGGTGAAAGCGGTGGGACCATTTGTTCATCCGCTTATCGAAAAGCACTAGAAATTATTGACGCAAAATATAATCCACGGAAGTTTAACATCTATCCATTCCACTTTTCTGATGGTGATAATCTTACATCCGATAATGCCCGTTGCGTAAAGCTTGTAGAAGAATTAATGAAAGTATCTAACATGTTCGGCTATGGGGAAGTAAATCAATATAATCGCCACTCCACACTAATGTCAGCCTATAAAAATATTAAGGATGAACAGTTCCGCTATTTTATACTCAAACAAAAAGCAGATGTATTTCATGCAATGAAGAGCTTTTTCCAAAAAGAACAATCAAAATTATATGCATAAAAAACGACAGGTGCTTTGCACCTGTCATTTTTTTACTGTTCAATGGAAAGTATGCCACTTGTACCCTGTTCCGTTTGCCCTTGTTTTTTAATATTTAATTTTAATAAATTAGTGAAGATGACTGGAGTGATGATGGATGGTACAGAATCCTTGATAGAATTTAAATCAAATTCAAGAATTAATTGGCCTTTTTTGACTGGCTCTCCTTCTTTAATGAAAACTTTAAAACCTTCACCCTTTAAATTCACTGTGTCCAGTCCTATATGGATAAGAATTTCATGACCTTGTGTGGACTTAATTCCTATCGCATGCTTTGTCGGAAATACATTAAGAATGACACCGTCTACTGGTGAAACTACCGTACCATTTGCAGGGACAATACCAAATCCATCACCCATTAGTTTTTGAGAGAATACTTGGTCTGGTACTTCAGTTAATGGGATAATTTCACCTTCGATTGGCATGACAAAATCATGTTCAGATAAAGATTGTTGATTGTTTCCTTCCGGAAGAGTATTTTCTATATTTTTTGTACTTATATTTACAGCATTCATATCCATTCTCTTCATTGCATCTGCAACAAATTCCACTTCTGTACCCACAACAATTTGCAGATTTGTTTTATTTAACTTCATAATCCCTTTCGCCCCATGTGTTTTTAGGGCTGACTCGTTGACTTTTTCCATATCATTTATCATTAATCTTAACCGAGTTGTACAATTATCAATGGCTTTGATATTTACTTTACCGCCTATATCGTTGATAAAATGATAAGCCATTGTTTCATATTTATTATTACCAACAGTTTCAACAGGTGTTTGGCTGTCAATTTGTTCTTCCTCATCTTCTCGACCAGGAGTTTTAATATTAAATGCCTTTATTAAACTGTAGAAAATTATAAAATAGATAACTCCATAAATTAGACCAACCACTAATAACAAGAGAGGCTTTTGAGCAATATTAAAGTTTAAAATGTAGTCAATAGCACCCGCTGAAAAAGTAAAACCATCTTTAATCCCAAGGACTGAGGTAACCACCATAGATAAACCAGTTAAAACAGCATGCACTCCATATAACAATGGGGCAATAAACATGAAAGAAAATTCAATTGGCTCCGTAATACCGGTAAGGAATGAGGTTAAGGCAAGCCCAATAAACATTCCAGAAGTAGCTTTCCTTTTTTCAGGTTTAGCGGCAGCAATGATTGCAAAAGCTGCAGCTGGGAGACCAAACATCATAATTGGGAAGAACCCGGTCATATAGCCGCCGGCTGTGGGATCACCGGCAAAGAAACGAGCAATGTCTCCGGTTTTGCCCTGAAATTCCCCAAATTGGAACCAGAACAAGCTGTTCAATACGTGGTGAAGACCTAATGGGATGAGCAAACGGTTTAAGAATCCGAAGAGACCAGAGCCGATTGCACCTAAACCAATGATCCAGTTCCCTAGACCATTAATAGCATCTTGGATTGGCGGCCAAGCAAAGCCCGCAATACCTGCCAAAATAACCATGGCAACAGAAGTGATAATTGGAACAAAGCGTCTTCCGCTAAAAAAGCCAAGCCACTCAGGAAGCTTTATATCACGGTAGCGGTTATATAATAATCCCGCAATAATGCCTGCAATGATACCTCCTAATACTCCCATATTAATATTTTTATCAATGGCTTTTGTTCCTTCTGTTAAAACTAGGTATCCAATGGCTCCAGATAATGCGGCTGCACCGTTGCTATCTTTTGCAAAGCCGATGGCAACACCGATAGCAAATATTAATGCCAAATTAGCAAAAATAGCATTTCCGGCGTTTGCAATAAAAGGGATATCTAATAAATCAGGTTGTCCAAATCGCAGTAACAACCCTGCTGCAGGTAATACAGCAATAGGAAGCATTAAAGCTTTACCAATTCTTTGTAAAAAACCTAACATTTTTTTTCGCTCCTTAATCAGTAAATGTAAACGCTTTTCTAATATAATACGAATTTTTATAGATGTCTATACCAATATGTGGTTTTCAGATGAAAAATAAAATAAATCTTTTATTTTCAGTTATTTCGTGAGGTAAAGACTAAATTGGTTAATAACAAATGATAAATTGGTATAGACAACTAGAAAATGGTGATGATAAGATTAAGATAGATTTCTGAAAGGAAGTAATGACAGTGACTCAAAAAGTCAATCATATTTTACTTAAAGATATTAAGATTTATTCAGATGATAGAGTGATTGAAAAAGGATATATCAAAATTCAAAATCAAAAAATAATAGGGATTGGAACCGTTGATGAACTGACGAATGAAAATGATTTTGAGATCATTCAAGTTCCTGCTTCGTTTCAGGCAGTCCCGGGCTTTATTGATGTCCATATACATGGAGTTAATGGTGCAGATGTAATGGATGCAACAAAGGAAGCGTTAGAAACAATGGCATCTGCTTTACCGAAGGAAGGAACAACAAGTTTTTTAGCAACCACTATCACACAAGAAGTTGATCAGATAGAAAAAGCATTAATAAACGCTGGTCAGTTTATGGAAGAGCAGCCGGAACAGGGAAAAGCCGAGGTAATGGGTATTCATTTAGAAGGTCCATTTGTCAATGCCAAAAAAGCAGGAGCACAGCCGCTTCCATATATCATTGATCCAAATCTTCAATTATTTAAGCAATGGCAAAAACTTTCAAATAATACGATAAAACTGGTTACCATGGCACCTGAACAGCGTGGAGGCCTTGAGTTGATTCGCTATTTGAAAGAGAACGGAATTATTGCTTCAATAGGTCATACAGATGCTACTTATGAACAGGTTGATGAAGCTATAACAGCTGGGGTCAATCATGTTACTCACCTCTTTAATCAAATGAGGGGAATGCACCATCGAGAACCAGGTGTGGCTGGTGCGGCATTTTTACGAAAAGAATTGAAAGTGGAAATTATTGTTGATGGGGTACATGTTCATCCACTAATGGTTAATCTCGCATACCAAAATAAAAAGAGCGAGGGATTAATTTTAATCACTGATTCCATGCGAGCTAAGTGTTTGAAAAATGGACTTTATGATCTCGGAGGGCAAGAAGTGACTGTTAAGGATGGAAAAGCGGTACTTTCTGACGGGACACTTGCAGGTAGTATCTTAAAACTAGGTCATGCTGTTAAAAACATGATAACCTATACGGGCTGTTCATTAGAGGATGCAGTCAAAATGGCTTCAGTCAATCCTGCGAAGCAATTGAATGTTTTTGATAGGAAAGGAAGCCTTGCAGTTGGAAAAGATGCAGATATTGTTATCCTTGATCATAATATGGAAGTTTTTATGACACTTTGCCGTGGGACTCTTGCATATAAAAGGGAGGAAGATTCAGAGTGAAAATGATTGAAGTTCAAAATTATGATGAAATGAGCCAAAAAGCTGCTGGATATATAATCGATAAAGTTTGTCAATATCCCAATATCAAGTTAGGACTTGCTACAGGCGGAACCCCAATAGGAACCTATAAAAACTTAATTGCAGATCACCAAAAAAACAGGACATCTTATCGAAAGGTTACGACATTTAATTTAGATGAGTACATTGGACTTTCTGGAAACGACAAGAATAGTTATCGTTATTTTATGAATGAACAATTATTTAATCATATCGATATCGATAAAAATAACACTTATGTGCCCCTAGGGGATAGTAAGGACGCCGAGAAAGAATGCCTTCGTTATGAAGAGCTTATCGAAAAAAAGGGCGGTATTGATTTACAGATCCTTGGTATTGGAAGTAATGGTCATATCGGTTTTAATGAACCGGGGACATCCTTTTATGCGGCTACACAAGTGATTCAATTGGCGCCTTCTACTAGAGAAGCCAATGCCAGATTTTTTAAACATGTTGAAGATGTTCCGACAAAAGCGATAACTATGGGTATCTCTACTATTATGAAAAGTAAGGAAATCCTGTTACTTGTTTCAGGCGAGAGTAAAAAGGATGCAATGAATAAGCTTTTTAATGAAGAGATTAGTGAAAATTTTCCTGCATCTATTTTGAAGAATCATCCATGTGTTACAATTATTGCTGATAAGGCAGCAGTTTCAGGTTTAAAGCTTCCTGTTGATTCCTGAAATGGGCAAGTTAATTTAGAAGGGTTGCACAAGGTATGATATATAAAAATTCTCCTATTCCAATTTATTATCAGTTAGAGGAGCTCATTAAAGGGTTAATTGAAAAAGGTGATTTGAAACCAGGTGATGCCCTTCCGCCCGAAAGAGAGTATGCTGAAAAATATCAAATCAGCAGGATGACTGTTAGACAAGCCTTTACCGATCTCGTAAATGAAGGATATTTATTTCGACAGCAGGGAAAGGGTACTTTTGTGGCAGAACGTAAAATTGAGCAAGGATTGCAGGGATTAACCAGTTTTACAGAAGACATGAAGTCAAGAGGGCTTAAACCGGGCAATAAGCTTATAAAGTTTGAAATTATTCCTGCCGATAGTCAAATTGCAGGTCATTTAAAAATAGCGGAGTATGGACCTGTCTACGAGATCTCAAGAATTCGTTTAGCCGATGATGTACCCATGGCATTGGAAACAAATTATATTTCTGCTAATCTGATTAAGGGGCTTACGGAAGGTATTGTCAATAAATCTCTTTATGCCTACATTGAAGGACAATTAAATCTTAGGA
This sequence comes from Neobacillus cucumis, assembly GCF_002860255.1. Taxonomy (GTDB): domain Bacteria; phylum Bacillota; class Bacilli; order Bacillales; family Cytobacillaceae; genus Neobacillus; species Neobacillus cucumis_A. Next base: position 3,522 of record NZ_PGVE01000082.1, on the reverse strand, counting down.
TTGACAGTGCTTCTCAAACAATTGAGTCATCGATCGCCAGTCAAAGTGAAGCAAATTTCTTGAATATCTCTAAAGGAGATCCAGTTCTGCTTATTCAAAGGAATACCTATCTTCTAGATGGTACTCCATTAGAACTTGTAAAATCCGTATACCGTGCTGACCGTTATAAATTTATGATAAAGATGAAACGATAATGCAACATAGGGATGATTAACATATGTACGAGTTATATTTTCAAAAAATAGAAATTTTATTAGGGAACATTAAAGAAAAGGAAAATGAGTCAATAAAAGCTGCAGGAAAAAAAATTTCCCATTGTATACAAAATGGTGGAATTGTTCATGCTTTTGGATGCGGTCACTCCCATATGCTGGGGGAGGAGCTGTTTTACCGTGCCGGAGGACTTGCACCAATTAATCCAATTCTTATTGAAGAGTTAATGCTGCATAAAGGGGCTGTTCGTTCATCAAAATTAGAACAGAGCGAAGATTTTGCAGAGGAATTTCTTTCCGATTTAGATATTAGATCCGAAGACGTTGTGCTGGTGGTGTCAACTTCAGGCAGAAATCCTGTCCCCCTTGATGTCGCTCAATTTGCAAAAGAACAAGGTGCTTTTGTTATAACGCTTTCTTCGCATATTTATACCCAAAATATATCCTCCAGACATAAAAGTGGTAAATATCTTTCTGATTTTGCCGATCTTGCAATTGACAATCATATTTCTATCGGAGATGCCATAATAGACCTACCTTCTTTAGATGTCCCTTTCGGCTCAGGTTCAACGGTGATTGGAGCAGCAATCGTTAACGGGATAATGATTGAAGCCATTGAAAATATGGTAGCAAACAACTATATACCTCCTATATTTAAAAGCAGTAATGCCGATGGAGCCCAAGAGCATAACAAGTATTTAATCGATAAATATAAAAACAGAATTCCATTACTGGAGAATTAGGACCGAGCAGGTGCATGTGGCATCTGCTTTTTTTTGTATTAGAGGAAATTGTTCCTCTTGAAGACGTAAATTACCAATAATACTTTCCTTAAAAAAATTAAAAATAAAAAGGCAAGAAACATTTATGCTCTAAAGGAGGCATTACCGATGATAAAAAAACCGGTGGGATTACTATTAACAGCAGTGTTAACAATGGGTCTTGCTGCTTGTAATAATAATGACCGTAACGATATAAATGATCGGACAGCTAATCGTGTGGGTATGGATACCAATGATCGAAATAATCGTATTACAGATGTACGTAATGGCCGCGATGATGGAATTGATCATAACGGACTACTGACAGAAGATTATACTAACCGTGACAATAATGATAGTGATGTTGATAATAACCTCTTTAATAATAAGAGGAAAATTAAAAGAAATGACGATGATATGGTTTCTGCTTATCAAACCAATTTAAATAGCGGTCAGTATCCACATACTCAAGCTGTTTTAGTAAGAGATGCCAAATATCAGTTTATTACCATCGATCCTAACCAAAGAAACTGGTTCCAATTTGGGTTTGTCCAGCCAGGTCAACCATATACTCAGCAGCAAAGACCAACAACACAAGTGCCGTCTCAGCAACAAACAACCCGGCAGGCACCCAACCAAGCTCCTGCTCAGCAGGCAACACCTGTACCTAAGCAGCAGCAAACCCAGGCTCCAAGCGGGGCAGCACAAAATCAAAATAATACTGCAACTTCAGGAAATGTAAGCCAGTATGCCCAGCAAGTAATCAATCTTACCAATCAACAAAGAGCTAAGAATGGTCTTCCTGCTTTAAAAACAGACGCACAACTTAGTGGAGTTGCTCAGAAAAAAGCATTGGATATGCAGCAAAATCATTACTTTTCTCATACCAGTCCTACTTATGGTTCACCATTTGACATGATGAGAGACTTTGGTGTTACTTATAAGTCCGCTGGTGAAAATATTGCACAAGGACAACGTACACCACAAGAAGTGGTTACTGCTTGGATGAACAGTGAAGGCCACCGTAAAAATATCTTGAGTTCTAACTTTACCCATATAGGTGTAGGTTTTGAGAGCACAGGTAAAAATTGGTCTCAAATGTTTATTGGTAAGTAAGTTCTAAAAAAACAAACCGACAGAATCTAAACTCTGCCGGTTTGTTCTAATTTCTTTATTGAAATGGTTGGGAACTCGAAATGAAATGTGGTTCCTTTTCCAATCTCACTTTCTACCCAGATTGATCCATTCATAGCTCTTACAATACTATAAACCACCATCATGCCTAAGCCCGTTCCGTTTTTTCCTTTTGTCGAATAAAACGGTTCACCTAACCTTTCAAGCTGCTGTGAGGTCATTCCCACTCCCGTATCCTTAACTTTAATAGTTACCTCATTCTGGCTATATTCAGTAGAAACATACAAGGATCCTCCGGTAGGCATGGATTCAATGGCATTTTTAAGGACGTTTACAAAACATTGTCTGAACTTTTGTTCGTCCCCCTTAATAAAACCAATAATAGAAAAATCAGTGATAATTTCCACGGAATTTTGGTTGGCTAAAGGCTGAAGGATATTAATAATCTGCCGAAGTTCACTTTTAACATTTAACTCTTCAAAAGTCTCTAGTGATGGTTTTGCAAACGTTAAGTAATCTTGAATGACCCTTTCAGCAGAAAATAATTCTTCTTTTACAATTGTAAGATATTCCTTTCTTTTTTGTCTTGATAAATAATCATCCTGCAGCAGCTGAACAAACCCACTCGCTGCAGTAAGTGGATTTCTAATTTCATGGGAAATAGCAGCTCCCATTTGTTCCACAGCTTTTAATTTTTCTGCTTTTATAAGCTCTTGCTGCATTTCATTAATTTTTCTTACAAATTCGATACCATATGAAATAATCCCTATACCAAGGGATGGGATGAAAAGAAAGGCAAACCATGCATCGATGAGGTTAACGGGTACATCTTTGAAAGTCATACCAAATACTGTTAGTATACCCATTATCATTCCAGTACATATAGTAAAACATATTCTTCGAGCAGGTGCCTGCTTTAAAAACCAAGGATATAAGCGCCATAGGATGAATGCTAGTGGCAAATAAAGTGCTAAGGTCTGCCAAAAACCAATATTAATTCCATAAAGGCTTCGTAATACAATAATGGCTGCTACGAGAATTGGACCAATTCCGAAATATAAACCGCCCAGAACTAAAGGTATAATCCTTAAATCAAAGCGAGCATAAGAAACTGGTGCGTAGGAGAACTGAATACATAACCATATTGTTACAATAAACAAGATGATTACCGAGGACTTAGATAAGGAGAATTTTTTACTTTTTTCAAGAATTATCAAACCAATAAATAGTAAAATAATCATAAGAGAGAGATTGATGAAAAGGTGTTTAGTGATTTCCATTTTCTCACCATCCATAATGGGCTCATAGGAAAATTTTACATGGAATTGTGGCAAGTTACAACAAAATTAGCAAAATATTTCGAAAAAGTGACATATTGCAGTATAAGTAATGGAAAATTGTAAATAAAAGGCTTC
>NZ_PGVE01000081.1 GCF_002860255.1 Neobacillus cucumis | reverse complement strand
TCGGCCGGCTCGTCTTATGCTTGTCGGGGCTAGGAAAAAATGAACTACTTTTTTCCCTGATCAAGGCGCTTGCGCTTTTCTTAGCATTTTGTCCTTATACATTTCCTGGTCAGCACGTTCTAGTAATTCCTCGAGAGTGAGGGGGGTTCCGGATTTATAATGATATAACCCATGACTGGCAGAGAGCTGATAGGGCTTTACTGCAGAATCATTGATAGCCTTGAAATTCTGTTCAATTTGGATCCACATCTGTTGAACTTCTTCAAGCTGCTTTTTCAAGAAGATCATAACAAATTCGTCTCCGCCTAAACGGAATAATACGTCGTTAGCTGTAAGCTGGCTGCTGATTACTTCGCAGCAGGATTGAATGAGATCGTCGCCAGTGGAATGGCCAAAAGTATCATTCACTACCTTTAGGTTGTTAATATCAATATAGCAGAGAATAAATTCTTGTGATTGATGGAGTAGTTGGCCGATGAACTCGATGCCGCTTCTGCGGTTTCTCACACCTGTCAGCATGTCAATCGAAGCATGTTTGAAAAGTTCCGCCTCTTTTTCTTTTATTTCGGTAATATCGGTTGTATCAATCAAGATACAGGTGTGATCCAAGTATTCAATCAATTCAAGATTCAGTATAGACCATCTTCTTTTGCCTGCGGTTATTTTCTTCTGTGTTACGTAGTTTCTAATCCTTTTTTCTTTTTCAATTCTCGTTAAAACTTCCAGCTTTTCCTCTAAGTTGTTGAACAAGAAACTGCCATTATAATGTTCCATTCCTTCAGGGGAAACCTGGTAGTAGTCCATTGCTTGTTTATTCATAAGAATAATCTCATAATCGACTAGTTTCATCAGGATTAACGGCTTGGGGTTCATATTAAACAGACTTTGAAAGCTTTCTTTACTATGGTTAAGTCTCCGTTTATTGATAAAATCACTCTTTCGAAAGGTATAGAAAGCTAGGGAAATGGTATAAGCAATGACTGTCGCGCCAGTTGAGTTGACCATCAGAGAAACGTAAGAAAAATGATTGGGTTCGATTGGATGTAAACCAATCAGAAAGGAGGTATGAACCACTGAATAGTGAATCAATAAATTCCTTGGATGGATCGGGAAAATGGCTGCTACTGCGAGTAAAATAATAATATAGGCATAAATATTTTTGGTGAATAACTGGCTGTTGAGGGAGGAGCTGGCCCCTATGATTAAATACAACAGGACATAAGTATTTACTACAAAACTTTTGAAATCTAGTTTTTTCTTTTTCTTATAAAGGATAACAAAAATAAGCGAGAGCAGAGCGCTAGTGATATGTACCGTTTCAAGGAAAAATTTAAACGTAGGTTTGTCGAGTTTTTTTAATAGGACAAAGTCGACGATGAAAAAACACGGATAGGTGAACACTAACATATAGGATACTAGTTTTAATCTTTCATATAATTGCTCATAATTGGCTTGGTCGAATTCTTTTTGGGTAATCGATTTATTAAATAGATTAGCGATCAAGGATTTCACTTCTAAATCATCCTTTTAATGGTTATCTTCGAAATTTTAGCATAATTATGCCATCTGTCATAGAGATGAAAGGATGGAATTTATTACAAAAGTCCCTCTGGAAGCTGTTTTATAACAAAAATGTTATAATAGATAAGGTTTTTAATTCTAGCTAAGGGGAAATGAATATGATTCTCGTCGTTGGCGGAGCGGGTTACATTGGTAGCCATCTCGTAAAGGAATTAGTAGAAAAAGAGGATGTTGTTGTACTGGATAACCTATCAACAGGCCATCGTGAGGCTGTTGATAAACGAGCTATTTTTGTTAAAGGGGACCTCGGTAATGAGGAAGACCTGTACATGGTATTCAGAAGTTATCCTATTAAAGCCGTCATGCACTTTGCTGCATATAGCTTGGTTGGGGAGTCCGTTACTGACCCGTTAAAATACTATGAAAACAATGTGGCATCCACCTTAACTTTGTTAAAAGTGATGATGAAGTTTAAGGTGAAGAACTTTATTTTCTCATCCACTGCTGCTACATATGGAATACCGGACGTGGAGTTCATTGATGAACAGAGTAAGACGGCTCCGATTAATCCCTATGGACAATCTAAATTAATGGTTGAACAAATGCTTGCTGATTTTTCAACATCCTATGGTTTGAATTATGTCGTGCTTCGTTACTTTAATGCGGCGGGTGCCTATGAATCAGCTGCTATTGGCGAAAGTCATGATCCGGAAACGCATTTAATTCCGATTATCCTTCAGCAGTTGTTAGGTGAGCGGGAAAAAATCTCTGTATTTGGATCGGATTATGATACAGAGGATGGTACATGCATCCGCGATTATATCCATGTCACAGATTTGGCTCAAGCTCATATTCTTGCCCTCGAGGCCTTGTTATCAGGAAAGAAATCTACAGAGACTTATAATTTAGGAAACGGTCTCGGATATTCTGTGAAGGAAGTTATTGAAACTTGTGAAAGAGTAACAGGAATCAAGGCGAACGTAGAAATGGCTGACCGCCGTTCAGGAGACCCTGCCAGATTAGTAGCTTCGTCTCATAAAATTTTCACTGAACTGGGCTGGAAAGCAGAACGCAACTTAGAACAAATAATTGCCGATGCCTGGCGATGGCATCAGAATCCATTATATTAATTTACTAAGGCTCTTTTCGTAAACTTTGTTGCTCATGGACCTTATAAAGCACCAAAAACTTAAGTTTCAGGGCAATTTTCGCAAATGTTCTTACGAAAAGATGCCACGATGCATATAGCTATACGGATGGATGAACTTTTACAAACAACACAATTATTCGAAAATAGCCTTTAGCAAAAAAGCAATGCGCCGTTTTTAGGAGCCTTGCTTTTTTTTCTAGGTTTGACTGTGTTTAACTTCGTGTGTATCCGATCGATGTTGCCTTAAATGTCGTTTCCGAGAGTGTTGCTGTCTATGATGAGATCAAGAAAGGAACGTAAGGATCTTGCTGTTGTTGGTTCTAATGTTATCATTAAAACAGGAACAACAATTGTCGGGGTCCTTGCTGGTGGAGATTTGGGAAGAAGCAAAACTAAAGATCCAAACCCTGATGACGGGGATTGGTTTGAACTAATACATAGCTTTATAGATTCTATTGAGTAGGTGTAATTATGAATACTATTACGTACCGTAAATCCTCCGTTTTTCTTCGATTCATTGTCTCCCCGCGGATTTGTGATTGTTGGAATCCTGTTAATATTGGCCGGCTTGTTTTTGCATGCCAGTTCTTTTCGAAAGGTCATATCCGTGATTGCTGGGATTGTCGGGATTGGCTTTTTTGGTAGAATGTTTATTTTAATGGCCGTTCTTTTGGTAAAAAAACCGGTGTTAGTCGGTTATGACGACAACCAATTAATTGTAAAAGGGCAGTCGATACCAAGAAAAAATATTACTAAACTAGAGCAAGTTGCAAGTGCCCCTGTTGGTATGTTAGGAATTAAGACGCCAGCATTTGTATTAAATTGCGGCAGAGAAGAAAAAATCACCATTCCTACCTACCACGTTTTATCAGGAGAAGAAGAAGCCAAAATCCGGAAAACCTTAAACAAATATATCAATGAAAGATAGAGATGGACAGGTGCCTGTCACCGTTAATACTGCCTGCGGCTAAGAAAAGGTGCCTGTCACCGTTAATACTGCCGGCGGCTAAGAAAAGGTGCCTTTCACCATAAATGTCACCTTTAATGATATCAACGACATAAAAATGCTGTGAGGAAGGTTTTTCTCATGGCATTTTTTGTTTTGGCAGGGGATTAGGAAAGGGATTTCGGAGATTGCTGGTTGTTTAGGCTGGTTTGGGTTACACTTAAGGCAGAGACAAGCTTTGAGCGGAAGGTGGCTGGTGTATGGATGAGAAAGTAAAAGAAAATGACGACGGTTTTTCCAATATGGAAAGATTGAAGGAACGCCTTAATATGACTCTTGCTTTCTGCAAGCGGTATAATATGTCTGCGGCCGTTTGTTATCTTAGAATCCATATGCCGCCGGAATTGGAACCTTATAAGAATCATGACATCGAGTCTGTGCTCCTTCAAAAAATGATCACAAGACTTAAGAATGCTATTAGGGAGATCGACACGGTAATAAGAGTAAATCATACAGATTTTATGATTTTATTACACGATATCACCGAACATTACTGTCAGAACATCTGTGAGCGGCTTATCAGTGTAATCTCAGAAAGATACACGGTCGATTTTCATCAAATCTCTGTAAGCAGTCATATAGGTATCTGCATGTATCCATATGGAGCGGAAAATGCCGATGAATTAATGGCTATTGCAAAAGTTCAAATGTTTGAGGCCGAAATGGATGGGGAAAACTGCTGCTCTTTTTACAAAGGCACACTTGACCCGAAGGCCTATCGAACTATGCTGATCGAGAATGATCTCCCTTATGCCCTGAAGAAAGGGCAGCTGCAGGTTCAATACCAGCCTCAGTATAGTTTGGTTCATAAAAAAATAACAGGGGCCGAGGCCTTAATCCGTTGGAACCATCCAAGTTTAGGCATGATCACCCCGATAGAATTTATTAACCATGCCGAAGAAGCGGGCGTGCTGAATAGCCTGTTCTTTTGGGTTTTGGAGGAAATTTGTAAAAATATAGAAAATAGTAAAGAACAACAAGTTAAGTACTCGATTAACCTTTCAGTAAATCAGCTCTTATTGGATCATTTCTTAACGGAGATTTCCAGCCTTCTCACAAAATATTCGGTTCGGGCAACTCAGTTTACATTAGAAATTACCGAGAATATTGAAATTTATATGATAAAAAGTGTAAATGAACGACTTTATTTTTTAAGGGAACTGGGTTTTACAATAGCATTAGATGACTTTGGCAACGGCTATTTTTCATTTTCTGACTTTCTTAAACTGCCCATTGACTATATCAAGCTTGACCGTAATTTTGTTTCAAGCCTAATGAAAAATAAAAAGCATGTCGGGGTTATCGCTCCGATTATTCAGATGGCTCATAATTTAGGTTTACAGGTTATTATTGAAGGAATCGAGGAGCGGGATCAATTTTTAGAATGGGAAGGATTGGGCTGTGATTTAATTCAAGGGTACTTTATCAGCAGGCCCATTCCTTTTGAAAAATTTTTTGATACCTTAAATGAAATAGAGAATAGAGTAAAGGAAGGTTTTTCTTAGTGTCCTTGAACTAAAGCAAGTTGGGTATTAGAATGATATGAAGGTTACCAACTGAACTAACCTTGCCTTTGTGGTATAATCATTTTGTTTATTGTTTCATTTATTAGGAGAAAGAACATTTTACATATAGATGAACGTGAAGGAGAGAGTAACGTGAAAAAGGTTCGTAAAGCGATTATCCCGGCTGCAGGCCTAGGGACACGATTTTTACCGGCAACCAAGGCGATGCCAAAAGAAATGCTGCCAATTGTTGATAAACCAACGATTCAATATATTGTTGAGGAAGCTATTGCATCTGGAATCGAAGATATTATTATTGTTACGGGTAAAGGGAAGCGTGCGATTGAGGACCATTTTGATTTTGCTCCAGAACTTGAGAAGAACTTATTGGAAAAAGAAAAATGGGATTTATTAAGCAAGGTAAACTATACATCTAATCTTGCAGATATTCATTATATTCGACAGAAAGAGCCTAAGGGCTTAGGACATGCTGTCTGGTGTGCTCGAAACTTTATTGGAGATGAACCGTTTGCTGTTTTATTAGGTGATGACATTGTACAAAGTGACACACCTTGTTTAAAACAGCTGATTGATCAGTATGAAGCGACCTTCTCCTCCATTATTGGAGTTCAGCATGTACCGGAAGATGAGACACACCGATACGGTATTGTGGATCCGCTAGAGCAGGAGGGCCGACGCTATCAGGTAAAAAACTTCGTTGAAAAACCAGCGCCTGGAACTGCTCCATCTAATCTTGCCATCATGGGAAGATATGTTTTAACACCTGAAATTTTTATGTATCTCGACGCTCAAGAAAAAGGTGCAGGCGGGGAAATTCAATTAACCGATGCGATTCATAAACTCAATCAGATTCAGCGTGTATTTGCCTACAATTTTGAAGGAAAACGATTTGATGTCGGCGAAAAAATCGGCTTCGTCAAAACGACCATTGAATTTGCCTTACAACAGGAAGAAATCCATGGCGAACTCATCCAATTCCTAAAAGAACTAATCGAAGAAAACGAAAACAAACCAAATAACAACATCCAAGAAGTATAAATGGTGTCAGGCACCGATCGTGGACATTTAAGAGTAAAGGCCGCGGCTTAGGTGGGAATTTTCCCAGTAAGCCGCGGCTTTTCTTTTGTTCCTGACTAGATTATTGTAGAAAAATTAAATCTTTTAGAATCTACTAGGGAATCTGTCTTTTATAAGACGTAATAAGGTAGGTGAACATGCAATTTATATGTGCTGACACCTAAATAATCTTTAATTCATAGGATATATAATGAAAAAATAAGGAGGTTTACCTATGTATCCTTTTACCAACTATTACGATGAACATTATAGACAGACAAGTCAAATCATTCAAGATGTGGAGCGGGCAATAAATGGTGAATATGGTGCCATTGAATGTTATACAAGGTTGGCCAATTTGGCTTCGAGTAAGAAAGAGAGAGAGCGGATCCTCGAGATTCGCGAGGATGAAGTCAGACATTATCAGCACTTTGTTCATATTTACCAAAGATTAACAGGTAGGCCGCCTCAACCACAGATCATGGAAGAATGTCCCAACAGTTATGTGAAGGGATTAAAGTTTGCGTTAGAGGATGAACAAAAGACGGTGGACTTTTACATGGAAATAGCCGATAAGTCAACTGACCCCATGATTCAAGCAGCATTCCGGAGAGCCGCGGTAGATGAACAAAATCATGCTGTCTGGTTTTTGTACTTTTTTACAAAAGCAAAATCTTAGAGAGAAATGCCCCCAAGGAAACCAGATGGGGGCATTATTATAGTCTGAGAGCTTTCGAGGATGGGAGCTTAATCGTTGCTTCCCCCATCTGAATCACTGTTATCGCCTGAAGCATCAAATTTTGAGGATGATTCGTCATTATAGTCATATGGGTCATTACTATGACTGTAGGATTTGCTTTTCTCTTTGTTAACACTGGGGAAGATTAAGAAGGCCAAGATAATTAATAAGGTACCAAAGAACTCCTGTGTACCGAAAATAAGGTAGACTCCATACACGAGAAGGAGGACACCAATTATACGCTGAATCAATCTTACAATTTTCAGAGACATTCCCCCTTAGTGGTAAGTAATGTGAGTAACATCCAACACCTTATAAATAAATATTATGACGTAGGCCTTTTTATACATTTAAGGCAAAAATCAAGCCTGGACCTATTTTTTAGGCAATACTCCTATTAATTTAAAACCAAATCACACTTTGAACATTTTGTTACCATTCACATAAATCTGAAGTTAAATTGGAAAATATTTGTATAATAAAGAAGAAGGAAATGGTGCCTGTCACCAATTGAGACATTTTCATCATGGTAATCGGAAAATGGTGCCTGTTACCGAAAGCACTATTTTCATCTTGGATTTATTTTTTTATGTAGTTATTAAGTTAAAGGAGTGATTAATTTGGCACGAAATGTTCGTGTGTGGTTTGAAGGGGCGAAGTATCATGTGACGAGCAGGGGCAACCGGAAAAGCTCGTTATTTTTGGAGGAGGAGGATTATAGAAAGTATTTAGATATAATAGAAGAAACGAGATTACGTTACCCGTTTCATCTCCATACGTTTTGCTTGATGACCAATCATACCCACCTCCAGCTTAAAACCCTTGAAACTCCTCTTAGTATCATCATGAAAAATCTTAACACCAAATATGCGAAGTATTTTAATAGAAAATATGAGTTCACCGGTCATGTGTTTGAAAAACGATATGGTGATGAACTACTCAACTCCCGAGAATACGAAATTGATGTCAGCAAATATATTCACCTAAACCCTGTCGAAGCTGGGATGGTCGCATCCCCTGAAGATTATCCTTGGAGCAGCTACAGAACCTATGTATATGGTGAAGTCCATCCTCTTATTGACCCCAAACCAATTCTATCTTACTTTCCCGACCCTCCAGCCCAATATTATCAACAATACATGAACTCTTCGCCAACCGATAAATTTTTCTGGGAAGAAGGAAAACTGTTAAAAAGGGAGGGAGAGTGGTTTCAATGTGGGCTCGAGTAACGAGTGTCGGCTTGAAAGGAATGGAAGGTTATCGCGTGAATGTAGAAGTAGGTACATATGTAGGGAATGATTCGTTTAAAATTGTCGGATTGCCAGATGCAGCAGTCAAAGAGTCGAAGGAGAGGATTATCGCTGCTCTTGGTTCACCTGGCTATGTGCTGCATGGCAATAGAATTATTATCAATCTATCTCCCGCAGACCAAAAGAAAATGGGGCCCATGTTTGATTTCCCAATGGCGATTGGGGTCTTATTAAGTTTGCATGAGTTAGAGGTAGTAATTCCCGAGGATACGGGATTCATAGGGGCACTCTCTCTGAGTGGAGCGGTTCAACCTGTGGAAGGGATGCTGCCGGCAATTTTGGGGCTGCACGAAAAGTTGGGATAAAAAAACTGTATATCCCGGTTGATGAGCATCTCCCTGAACTTGATTTTATCGGTATAGAAATCATCTATGTGAAATCCTTAAAGGACGTCATTGGTCATGGACCCCGCCCGCTATTAAAAAGGCAGGTGCGAGACCAATTCATTCAGTTAACCGCCATGATTTAGATTTTCATCAAATTATTGGTCAAAAGTATGCTAAACATGCTTTGGAAGTGGCAGCGGCAGGGGGGGCATCATGTTTTGATGAAAGGTCCTCCCGGTTGTGGGAAAAGTTTGTTAGCCGAAAGTTTCCCTTCCATTTTGCCGCCATTAACCAAGGAGTCCCAACTAGAAGTACTTAGTCTGTATCAGCTAAGTAAAATTTCTTATAGACGGGATTATCTTCCTCCTTTTCGAAATCCTCACCATTCTGCTTCAGGCATTGCCATCATCGGCGGGGGCCAATTCCCAAGACCTGGAGAAATCTCGTTAGCACACCATGGAGTCTTATTTTTGGATGAAATTGGGGAGTTCTCGAGAAAAACATTGGATATGCTGCGCCAGCCGTTAGAAAATGGAAGTATTACTATCAGCCGTACCCATGCTTCCATCACCTATCCTGCTAGTTTTGTATTAATAGCTGCTATGAATCCCTGTCCATGTGGATATTCTGGGTCCAACACCCACTATTGTACATGTTCACAAAAGCAGGTCTTATCCTATCAAAATCGCCTTTCAGGTCCGTTAAGGGATCGTTTTGATATTAATCTGTCTTTACGGCCAGTCAATTTTGAAGTAGAGACTGAATTAGGGGAAGGGGAGCCATCTGAAGTGATCCGCGACCGGGTAAATGAAGCTCGGGAAAGGCAGTATCAACGTTACGGGACGGAAATTTGTAATAGCAGGGTTCCCTATGATATGCTTTTGCGCGCAAGCCCAATAGCAAGAACTCAGCAAACTATGCTCCAGCAGCTGGCCATCCAGAAGAACTGGAGTAACCGCACTCAAGTCAAAATCATTCGCCTTGCCCGCACAATCGCAGATTTGCAAGGAAGCCATAATATAACCGATGAATCCCTCCAAGAAGCAATCCATCTCAATAGAGTGTAAATGGTGTCAGGCACCAATCGTGGACAAATAACCTAATTTGTCCATGTGGAAAAGACAGAGAGGCAGCTGCTGCCTCTCTGTCTCTCTTTATTCTCATATAAACAATAATAAGCTTAGGGCCATAACAGCCATTCCGCCAATCAGGCCATATATGGAAAGATGCGCTTCATCATACCTTTTGGCGGCAGGTAATAATTCATCAAGAGAGATGAAAACCATTATACCGGCAACAGCGGCAAAGATCATTCCGAACATGATGTCGTTCAGAAAAGGCATTAAGAATAAAAAGGCAACTAAAGCGCCGATTGGCTCCGATAAACCAGATAAGAAGGAAAGCTTAAAGGCACGCTTCTTATCACCTGTGGCGAAATAAACCGGGACCGAAACAGCAATTCCTTCGGGAATATTGTGAATGGCGATTGCTACTGCTATAGCAATCCCTAGTTTTGGATCCTGAAGAGCGGAAGTGAAGGTCGCAATTCCCTCTGGAAAGTTATGAATACCAATCGCAAGTGCTGTAAAAGTCCCCATTTTTAATAAATCGGGCTGTTTACCTTGGGTATTGGGAATATTCATATCCTCCACAGTTTTCAGTTCATGAGGATTGCTCTGCTTGGGAATAAATTTATCAATACTTGCAATTAACAGCATCCCAGCAAAGAAGCCAGCCGCCGTAAGCCAGTTTCCCGGCTCAGCTCCTAGTGCATTGACAAGGGCTTTCTTGGCTTTTGCGAAAATCTCAATCATGGAAACATATATCATCACTCCTGCCGAGAAACCCAAAGTTACCGATAAAAACTTTGTATTGGTATGTGAGGTGAAAAATGCAAGGAGACTGCCAATGCCAGTCGCAAGTCCTGCAAACAGTGTTAATCCAAAGGCAAATATCAGATTTTCAGTCACCTGGACATCACTCCTTTTTATTAATGAACGAATTCCACTAAATGAATCCTAAACTACTCAAAAGTTGTAGTTATACTTTATACGCACCAAGTAAAAAATCGTTCCTCCGAAAACAATTGCTATCCTAACAGTTATCCTCCTAAAATAAAAAGATGCAGTGAAAACACTGCACCCTAGTTCAGAATAGGAAAAAAGGTGACAGGCACCATTTCCAATATTTACACTTAGTTTATTCTTCGTCTTTTTGCTGTTGTTTTTTCTGGTGTTCTTGGAGGGCGATGAGGATGTCTTGGACATCGATTTTGCCGTCATTATTTAGGTCTTGTATGGTGTTTTCTGGCACTGCCGGCGGTGTAGGGGCAGACGGAGCGGCAGGTGCTGCAATTGAAGGAGCTGATTTTTGGGAGTTACCTCCGGCAAAAGTAAACACGATAAGGATCAATACGAGCAATCCTGCGACACCATCAACAATATAGAAGGTCGTAGCATAATCGGACCATAGTGTTTTGCTGCTATCAATTTTTTTCTCGGCGTTTGCAATATATTGCTTAATCTCCGAATGATTTGGATAAATCCGCTGAACTGCTTCAAATTTTTCTAGAGCATGCTTATAATAGCCGCCCCAATACAGATTCAAGCCTTCCTGATACAGTTTATCGGTTTCGCTCTTCGTATTTCTTACCCCTGCTTGATTTACAAATTCTTTCACGGTATTTACAGGTACAGCAAAGTTAAATCCTTGTACTTCTTGACCATTAACCGTATCGCCTCTAAAGGTTAACAACCCAATAATTTGCCCTTTTTCATTTATGACTGGGCCGCCGCTATTCCCGTGTGTCGCAGCTGCGTTAATTTGAATAACCGGACTTCCTTGGTCTGTCTTTTTCGAAGTAGCGGAAATTTGACCAGCATTCATCGATGAAACTAGTGAAGAGTCTGTTGATAACACATCCGAGTCGGCTGCTGCAGGGTAACCGCTTACCCAGATATTATCTTGATTTTGGATATCATCTGAATTTCCTAGAGGGATAGTAGGAAGGTTTTTCCCTTCAATTTTTAAAACGGCGACATCTTTTCCTTCATTAATTGGAGCGCCATAGCTTTTAACCTCTCCATCCAAGACATCTCCACCCGGTAAAACTACCTTTAATACCTTTTTAATTTCAGTATATTGGGTGTAAGACACCATATAATTATAGGCAGTCTTATAATCCACTTTAAAATAATCAGCAACCGTTGAGACTAGTTGTTCAAAAGCTTCGTTAGCAATGTCTTCATCTTTCTTTTGCGTTGCTTCAACCACATGAGCATTTGTGACAATATAGCCATCAGAGCTTATGATGGCCCCAGACCCTGATCCGCCCACTACCGATTGATTGTTTAATTGTTCTAATATTGCGATCACTTCAGGATCGTCAGGATTGTTAAACTGCCAGCTGACCACAGCATAATCGACGATTCGAACGACGGCCGGTTTCGTAAATTCAGCAAGCTTTTGTGCCTTTGCAATTTTTCCTTGTTCTGGCTGGATATTTATTAGGAAAAAGGAGGCAATAATTACCGCAATAAGCAGTAAACTAATCGGTATCGTGAAAAAGGCCCTTTTTTTCAAAATATCACCTCTTGGTTGTTTTAAAATTACTCTGCAATATATTCCATGATATGGGAAAGGAAAATTGTCTTATGTTAAATAATTAAAAATTCATTAAATTTTTTTGAGTCTAAAGACCTAGAAATGAAGGGGCTTGTGATTTTAAAAAAATAATGGTATATGTTTAAAGATTCTTTATAAGCAGATGTTCTTAAGTCATCATTAACTTAAGATTAAGGAGAGGTAATTATGAAGTTAAAAAAGATTCATCATGTTGCTGTCATTTGTTCTGATTATCAAAAATCAAAGGACTTTTATGTGAGAATTTTAGGCCTTGATCCAATTAGCGAAGTATACCGGGAGGAGAGGGACTCATATAAACTGGATTTAGAAGTCGGAGGTCAATACCAAATCGAATTGTTTTCATTTCCAAACCCGCCGGAAAGGCCGAATCGTCCAGAAGCATTAGGATTAAGACATTTGGCTTTTGAAGTGGAAAATATAGAAGACGAAGTGGCGGAGTTAGTTAAGCACGATATTAAAGTAGAACCGATTCGTATCGATCCGATAACAAACAAAAAGTATACTTTCTTTGCCGATCCAGATGGCCTGCCACTCGAATTATATGAAGCATAATAGATTTTAAACTGCGAAAGCGGCTGAAAGGACAACCCTTCTGCCGCTTTCAGTACATCAAATGTCCACCTGAAATGGACAAAGTTCTCGAATGGTGCCTGTCACCATTAACGGTCCGAACACTATGATTATAGGTATATCCCATCTCACCCTATCCCATTTCAATCCACTCATCTTAGCTCATTCCATCTTCTTGCACCGCAGCCACTCTGCATTTATGTAACCTTTCTTATTAGAAATACGTCTTAGGTCTTAGATTTGTTTCCGTTTGTGGTCTATGGCAGGCAGGAGTTTTTTCGTGTATTGTGGAAGTAGTAAATGTAATATTCTTCAAATTTGCAGGGTTTTTGCAAGTTTATGAATCATTCATTTATCTGATTCGTATCATTAAATAGGATTTATTATGTCAGGAGTCGATCCATTATGAACCCATTTCTTGCATTGCTCATACGGTCGTTTGTGGCCGTTCCCGTTACTGCCATTACATGGCTTATCTGTTTCTTTCCGCTTGATTTTACTTTCGTGGCATCAACTATGATAGCCATTCTCAGCGGAGTTCTTACGCATGTTGTCCTTTCGCCATTTCAAAACATAAGCTACATTAAAAAGCACCAGCTGACAAGGAAGGAATACCGCTACATTAAGAAAAACCTAAAAGAAGCCAAACAAAAAATCAAACGCTTAAATAGAAGCATCTTTAAAATCCGTGATATCTACTCTGTAAAACAACGAATCGACATAAATAGAATCACCAAAAAAATACACAAGATGACACTAAAAGAACCAAGACGATTTTACAAGGCGGAAGAGTTTTATTTTTCCCATCTTGACTCAGTCGTTGAACTGACAGAAAAATATAGCCTTTTATCCTCTCAGCCAAAACAAAATCATGAGATGAACCAATCACTCATCGAAACAAGAAGAACATTAAACGATTTAACAAAGGTTTTGGAAGAAGATTTATATCGAGTCATCTCTGATGATATTGATACGTTAAATTTCGAAATAGATGTCGCAAAACATACGATTCAAAAGAAAAAGGAACTTAAATTTCCTGAAGAAAATAGGTGGTTAAAATGAGTGAACAGAATTCAATCCCGAAATCAGGGGACTTATTAGATGATATTCTTGCCAATCCCTTTGGTGAAAACGATACGTTTGAACTTGCTAAGAAACAGACACCACATACAGGTGAAGCTAGACCAGTCAAGCTGATCGATGTCATTCCAGAAGAAAATCGTGCCAAGGCTCTTCAGCTTGCCCAACAAATTGACCCAACCAACCATCAGGCAATGATTGCTTACGGCACCCAAGCTCAAGGAAAACTGTTATCGTTCTCGCATACCATGCTTGAGCATGTACAAAAACAGGATGTCGGTGAAATAGGTGAAATTATTAATGACTTAATGAAAAGGTTAAATGAGGTCAATCCGGATGAATTAAAGGAGGGGAAGCCCTCCTTGTTTGCACGTATGTTCGGAAAAATTTCAAGCTCCATTCAAGAAGTTCTTTCTAAATACCAAAAAACAGGAGCGCAAATTGACCGGATTAGTGTTAAGCTTGACCGAAGTAAAAACGTCCTTTTATCGGATATCAAACTGCTCGAACAGCTTTATGAAACCAATAAGGAATATTTTCATGCCCTTAACATTTATATTGCTGCTGGGGAAATCAAACTCGAAGAAATGGAGACAAAGATTATCCCGCAGTTGAAAAAGGAAGCCGAAACGACAAATGACCAAATGAAGTTTCAAGAGGTTAATGATATGATTCAATTTGCGGACCGATTAGACAAGCGCCTTCATGATTTAAAATTAAGCCGGGAAATTACGATTCAAAGCGCACCGCAAATACGATTGATTCAAAATACCAACCAAGCCCTTGTGGAAAAAATTCAATCTTCAATTATGACAGCTATTCCACTATGGAAAAACCAAGTGGCGATTGCGTTAACATTAATCCGTCAGCGGCATGCAGTGGAGGCTCAGAAACAGGTTTCAAAAACCACGAATGAGCTCCTATTAAAAAATGCAGAGATGTTAAAAACCAATACAATAGAAACAGCTAAGGAAAATGAACGAGGTCTAGTGGATATCGAAACATTAAAGAAAACCCAGGAAAACTTGATTTCAACATTAGAAGAAACGATGCGAATCCAAGAAGAAGGTAGAAGCAAGCGTCGTCTAGCAGAACAAGAACTTGCTAACATGGAAAACGACCTGCGCTTAAAACTATTAGAAATAAAGGGAAACAACAATTAACAACCACGAAGAACTAAACATGAAAAACTACGCATACAAAAACGGGGGTTGTAAAGCTGCATGCAAAAATGCAGTATCACAACCCCCGTTTCGTACGAAGTGACAGGCACCATTTCCCATATCACCGTATAACAAATGGTGCCTGTCACCATTCCACCTATCTAGACAGAAAAAACGGTACCTGTCACCATTTCAATGTCACCATTTCTACTATTAATTGTTTACTTGGATGGTTTGGAGGTATTCTTCGAGGGTGCTTTTGCGGCTCATGATTTCTTTTGCGATGGTTTTGCCAACATAACGCAGGTGCCAAGGCTCATATTGGTAGCCGGTAATGTCCTGTTTTCCTTTTGGGTAACGAATGATATAGCCATACTTAGCTGCATGTTTCTCTAGCCACTTTGCTGCAGCGGTCCCTGCAAAACAATCCTCTGCCGCACATTTTCCGTCCCCGCCGGTGACATCAATCGCAAGGCCTGTCTCATGTTCACTTGTCCCAGGAACAGCACTGTAAGTCATAGCAGCCTTAACTCCATCTACACTGACATAGTGGTTAAACAAAGCCGTTTGGGCTGCATGGGAACGATAGGCAGACACGCCAAGAAGGCTCACTCCATCCTGTTTAGCCCCAGCGAACAAATCTTCAATTGCCCGGGCGGCTTTAACGCGCATTTTTCGCTTTTCCGCTTTTTCCTTAAAAATAAACGGGATGTCAGGGGCGACTAAATCACTCGGTTCATAATTATCGGGAAGTTTATTATATTTATTAACCAGTACTGGTATGGCCGTTGGATTCGAGACCACCTCCATACTTTTTTCGTTCTGGTGCTTCTGTAAGTTCTGCGAGGTCCACCCATTCTTACTAGGAGAAATCGGTTGATTTTCGGCAAAAAAATGTTTCACTGAGCATCCACTAAGCAAAGAAGCAAGCCCTATCATACATAGAATCGATAAAAGTACTTTTCTCATAGATAACGTCCTCTTTTAAAAAATTCACTTCCTTAACATCATGGACACAACAAAAGACTTTAAAACGTCATAATCAATTAGAGTGGTGTAACTTAATAAAGGTAGAATTTTCTCCATTAACAGTAGGGCGCGGATGGGTCCAAAGACTCTTTTTTTTTCTAAATGAGTTTTTTATATTTTGTATAAGCACATAAATCGTACGAAACGGCAAAACCATTGAAAAATGGTGACGCAAAACTACAGGGGCTAAGGTTTACTAAACGATGCTCGCCAGTTACCGAACACGACAATCTCCTGCGATTTATGTAAACAACTACAATGGAGGAGGAATTCATGTGTTAAAACTACTAAATAAGATCAAGTACTATTATCATGTATTCCAGCTTCGGCACAATCAGCTTTTGCAGCAGGATTGCCTGAGTGAGGAATTAAGGATGAAGCTGAAAGTAAAAGCGATTTACCACAACAGTAAAGCAGTCGAAATTGGATTAAAAATGTAAATGATATCAATTTCTTAAAAAGGAAGCCTAGGATCCACTCCTAGGCTTCTTTATTTGTACTTACTATTTGCGTGGGGCTGCTGTTTATGGAGTTTCCGTTAAACGAGCGGTTCCTTATTTCTAATGGATCAAACTTTTGAACAAAATTACACTGGCGGCAGGCGCGGCCAATCAATCTCTTTGTCACAAGGTGTTCGTAATAAATTTCCTCAAATCCACAGACAGGGCATTCGATCATATGAAATATTTGTCTTTCTCCAAGTACGGCATCTAACAATGATTCAAAGTACATCAATTTGTCCCCCTATCTATTATTTCTTTAAAGAATAGCAAATACTAAAAGTGAAAAAAGATGAAAATTGTCAGGAAGGACCAAATGGTTTTCGACAAGCTTCAAAACGGTAAAATAGACACAGGAATAAGGAGTGATCAATATGAAAAATAAAAATGATGAAACAAGTGAAGGACTAAACCAGATCTTTGAAATTATTAATGCAAAAGGGGATACTGGTGAACTAAAGGAAATTGTGGAAACATCAGAGAGGCAAACTGGTGAAAATGAACAGCCAGAATAAAATAAGTGAAAAGACCTAGACTTTCCTCTAGGTCTTTTTTGTGGATAATCCCACGCGGAATGTGGATATATTATCCTGAGATGTGGATAAAACTGTGTATTTTGGGGATAATTCAGAATTATTTGTGGATACTTCCTAGAAAACGTTATCAACCCCCTGAATTTTCAGAAGATACCCACAAAATCTGTGTGTAAATAGAGGGGGATTGTTGATATCTCCCCTTTACCTGTGGATAGTACTTATAAAAAATGTTAATAACCTGTGAAAAACATCTCCACACATTTTATAACTCTCTCAAGTCTTTATACCTACACAGTATAAATCAAGTGAGTAAAGGTGCAAGGAATAACCTAATAATCTGTACACTCCTAGTCCATGTTCGAAATTTATAATTCCCTAATTTTCGTTTTACGGCCCGTTCTTGGGTAAACAACCTTCCACCTCAACCGTATTGGAATAAAGTATAGTAGTTTAAAAAATGAATCCAAAAGCTGGCGAAAAAGCATACAAGCTATGGATTTATTATCATTAATTTAAAGGAGGAATCGTTCATCTTGAAAATTTTAATCGTCGGCACAGGATATGTGGGGACGACAACAGGGCTTGTTTTTTCTGAGATGGGTCACCAGGTAACTGGTTTAGATCTTGATGACAACAAAATCCAAGCACTTAAATCCGGGAAACTGCATTTCTTTGAACCCGGACTGGATGATTTACTTAGCAAGCATGTTGCGTCCAACCAGATCACTTTTACAAAAGATGCAGAAACAGCAATAAAAGAGAACCAAGTCATTTTTATTTGTGTCGGTACACCTCAAGGCGCAGATGGGAGTGCCGATCTTATTTATGTAAAAAATGTTGCCGAGACCATCGGCACCTACATGAATCAATATAAAGTGATTGTCACAAAAAGTACGGTACCAGTTGGAACGGCGGATTTAGTCAGTCAGTGGGTCAGTGGAAAACAAACCACTCCTTTACCATTTGACGTTGTCAGCAATCCTGAATTCCTGAGAGAGGGCTCAGCCCTCCATGACGCCCTAAATCCTGACCGAATTGTTATCGGGACTACAAGTGAAACAGCAAGAAAGGTTATGCGGGAACTATATCAACCATTTAACTGTCCTATTCTTGAAACCAACCCTAAGGCCTCAGAAATGATTAAGTACGCATCGAACTCCTTCCTCGCTACAAAAATTTCCTTTATCAATGAATTAGCTAGACTTTGTGATGCTTTAACTATCAATGTAAACGATGTGTCAACTGGAATGGGCTTTGACCACCGAATTGGTCCGCATTTTCTTCGAGCGGGTATGGGCTATGGCGGTTCCTGTTTTCCTAAGGATGTAAGTGCCTTAATTAAAACTGCCAAAGATCACAATCTTCCGCTTTCTATTTTAGAAAGCGTTGTAAACGTAAATGCTGAACAGCCTTTATTTTTAATCAATAAAATGAAATCGACCCTTGGGGGAGATTTAAAAAATAAAACAATTGCCGTATTAGGTTTAGCTTTTAAAGCAAATACCGATGATACAAGAGAGTCTCCAAGTCTGGTTTTAATTAACCATTTAACCGAGGAACAGGCTGAGATTCGAACACATGATCCGGTTGTGAAAATAAAAGATTTGAATCAATTTAATACCATTGAAGAAACGGCTTCTGGTGCAGATGCCATTGTGATTGGCACGGATTGGAATGATTACAGGGATCTTAACTGGGAACGTTTAAAATCTTTAATGAAGCAGCCTTTCATTTTTGACGGACGTAATTTAGTAGATAAAGAGAAAGTCGAGAATCTAGGATTTTATTATGTTGGAGTCGCCAATTATTAATCAAAATAAAAAGAGC
>NZ_PGVE01000080.1 GCF_002860255.1 Neobacillus cucumis | reverse complement strand
ATCAGAAAAGCGCAAGCGCCTTGATCAGCCCCGACAAGCATAAGACGAGCCGGCCGAAAGGTTGCTTTTTAACCTTTTGGACGGATCGGCTTATGACCTCGAGGGGCTAGGCGCTGGAGCTAGACAATACGAAAAGCGCAAGAACGATTATCGTCCTTGCGCTGACATTCTGATTCAATTGTTAAATTTCAATATCTGCTGAATAAATGTGGTGGATCATGCCTGTTTTATCCTCGAGTTTTAAAACACCATCGTCGGTAATTCCTAATGCTTTGCCCTCAATAACATTTGTTAGTGTTCTCGCCTTCAGATTTTTTCCAATACTAATAGCATATCCTTCCCATAATAGTTTAATGGGGAAAAAACCTTGTTCTAAATATAACAAATATAATTTTTCAAAATGCTTGAAAATGCTCCTAATTAATTCCGCACGGGAAATAGATTCCCCTTTCTCAATAGAAAGGGAGCTGGCTTTTTCATGAAGCTCTTGAGGGAAATCCTCTTTTTTTTGATTAACATTAATTCCTGTACCAATAATAACTGAATGAATCTGGTCTGCTTCCGCCTGGAGCTCTGTTAAGATACCCGTTATTTTCTTACCATTAATCAATATATCATTAGGCCATTTTATTTCCGGCTCCAAACCTGTTACTTCTTCAATTGCCTGGACAATTGCCACCGCCGTTAAAAGGGTCAATTGAGGGGCTTTTGTGAGTGGAATATTCGGTCTAAGAATTAAACTCATCCAAATACCGGTATATTTTGGTGAATGCCAGCTTCGGTTCATTCTACCTTTACCTAAACGCTGCTCTTCAGCGATAACTACTGTTCCCTCCGGTACACTCTCATTTGATAAGCGATGAGCAATTTTTTGCGTTGATTCAACACTTTCTTCGAAATGGATATTCTTTCCAATAAAGTTTGTTAAGAGACCAAGTCTAATCTCGTCAGGTGTAATGTTTTCAGGTGTTTTGACAATCCTATATCCCCTATTTCTAACAGCCTCTAATGTAAATCCTTCTTTTCTCAATTCCTCCATATGCTTCCAAACCGCCGTTCTTGAGCAGCCAATTAGTTCAGCTAAATACTGCCCCGAGAGAAAGGTTTCACCAGCATTTGTAAAAGCATCAAGCAGTTTATTTCTTATTTCTGACTGCACTTGATCAGCCACTCCTTAATCTTTTCTTTATCATTTGGGACATCCCCTGCTAAGATGGCACACTCAATGTTAAAAATAGTCTCCCTTAACCATGGTCCTCCATCAGCATGCAGCCACTCCATAAGATCCCTGCCCGTTACCTTCATATCGCTACGCTGCTTTATAGGCAGTCTCCCGTATAAATTTAACCAATGAGTAAGAGAATCTATGTTTGTTAGACCTTTTAGAACTCCATATAGATTTTCAGTGGAAATTAATACTTTCCTTCCTGCTAAATAAAGATCGTAAACAGTCCATTCCTGCTCCAGCCTTTTTTCTAAAAAAAATAAAATTTGTTGAATCTCCTTGATTTCCTTCACAGGAAGCTTCCATTCTCGTAAAAAGGCCTCCACAGACGTATTGTTAAGTTTTAAAGAGAAAAGAAGTAAAGACCACATTTCTACTTTTTTTAACCCTTTAAAAGAAAGGGAAGCGAAAGATTCCATTTGGCTTATATAATTTCTTATGCCGGGAAGATAAGCAAATAAACCAGTTCGAAGCAGTATTAAAATTGCATTATTAGCATTTTCTCCAACAAGTAATTTTTCAAACTCTACTTTTATCCGTTCCACCGCAATGTTTTTTAATAATGGAACAAGTTTTTTTATTGCTTGAAGTGTCTCATCTTCAATTGAAAAAGAAAGTTGACTGACAAATCGGATGGCTCTCATTATTCTTAAGGCATCTTCTTGGAATCGCTCATTTGCAGAGCCAACAGTCCGGATTATCTTATTTCGAATGGCAGATTGACCATTATATGGGTCAATGAGCTTTCCTTTGCGATCCATCGCAATGGCATTCATTGTAAAGTCCCGGCGTTTGAGGTCATCATCAAGATTACGTATAAATGAAACCTCTTTTGGTCTGCGAAAATCTTGATATTCGCCTTCCGTCCTAAAGGTTGTAATTTCATAAGATTTATTTTGAAAAAGGACCAGTACTGTTCCATGTTCAATCCCAATATCAACCGTTCTTTGAAATATTTCTTTCACCTCATTGGGTGTGGCCGATGTAGCGATATCCACATCGCTGATTGGTCTGTTTAAAAGATAATCCCTTACAGACCCTCCAACAAAATAGGCCTGAAAACCTGATGCCTCAAGCCGGTTAATAACCGGAATTGCTGATAAAAAGGGTTCGATCATTTCGTTCACCTTAATTCAAAAGCTTCCAGTAAAGCTGTTCATATTGTTCAACAATCTGGTCCGCTTTAAATTTAGTTTTTACCGTTTCCAATGAATGGAATGACATACTCCTATGTAAGTCAAAATCATTTAGGACAGAAATTGCCTTTTGCGAGATATCCTCAATATCACCAACTCTGCAAATATACCCAGATACACCATCTTGGATAACTTCCGGTACTCCTCCAACATTTGTCCCAATACAAGGAACACCACATGCCATGGCCTCTAATGCAACAAGTCCAAAGCTCTCTTTTTCAGATAACAATAGCTTTAAATCACTAATGGAATATAATTCCTCTAAATTTTCTTGTTTGCCTAAAAAGATAACTTTTCCTTCTAACGAAAGCTGTTTTACCAGTTTACATACGATTGTCATTTCTGGCCCGTCACCAACCAGCAGTAACTTTGCCGGCATTGCCGCAGAAATTTTTGCAAACGATTTAATTACATCGCTGACCCTCTTTACAGGACGGAAATTAGAGACATGAATAATAACTTTTTCATCTTCTTTAATCTGTAATTGCGCTTTTAATGAGGTACCTTCTGTTTTATGATAAACCCTTTCATCAATAAAATTGTAAACTGTCTCGATCTGCTTATCTGGATTAATCAGTTCATAGGTTTGTTTCACCAAAGCAAGCGATACAGCTGTGACAATATCTGATTTTTCAATACCAAACTTAATAGCATCTGTTAATGATGGGTCATAGCCTAAAACAGTTATATCCGTACCGTGTAAAGTTGTAACGACCTTTATATCTCTGCTGCACATCTGTTTAGCCAAAATAGCACATACGGCATGTGGAATGGCATAATGGACATGAAGAATGTCCAATTTTTCACGATTCGCCACTTCAGCCATTTTACTAGCTAATGCAATATCATAAGGAGGGTATTGAAAAACTGAATATTGATTTACTTCTACTTGGTGGTAATGAATATTATGGTACATCTTATTTAAACGAAAAGGCAGACTGGAAGAAATGAAGTGAATTTCATGTCCCTTTTCTGCAAGCATTTTCCCTAATTCGGTTGCTACTACTCCAGATCCACCTACAGTCGGGTAACAAGTGATTCCTATTTTTAGTTTCCGCATGGTTCTTCTCCTAGCAAATCATGTTTCAAAACAAGTGGGACTTTTGTCTTGAAACCCTCAGCAAATGTTACTCCGACCAGTTTTCCAAACATTCTTTCCCTGGCCTCGACTGTTTCGATATAATCGTTCACAAGCGGCGTTTGCACACTTTCTTCAGTTAATTCAAACTGACTTTTATATGCACGTAATGCCGCTACCTTCTTATCCATCGCCTCTGTTATATCAATTGTAAAATCAGGTTTATGGAAACCATTTATCATGTAAAAATATATTTTTTCTACACGATGTGGCTCATTCCATTCATTTGTAGAGTATTTTCTTATCCCCGCAGAAAATACTGCTTCTTCTACAATTTTGGCACAATTCCCATGGTCAGGATGCCGGTCTTCCAAAAATGGTGCAAATACAATTTGGGGTTTGAACCTCCGAATCATCTCTGCAACCTTTTGGATATATTCTTCTTTAAGGAATAGTCCTCTATCTGGAAAAGCTAAAGAAGTTCGAACTGATACACCTAAGATATCAGCAGCCTTCGCTGCCTCTTCTTTCCTAAGCACTACATTTCCATTGGAGGAGAGACCAGCGTCGGTTAAGTCACAAATACCGATTTGTTTTCCCTCTCCCGCTAATTTCGCAATGGTTCCAGCCATGCCAATTTCTACATCATCGGCATGTGCACCAAATGCTAGGATAAGTAACCTATTTTTCTCCATTAACATCACCATTCTCTTTAACTACATTTCTCCACTCTAACAATCCCATTTCTAATCCTCGTATGAGCAATTCTGCTGTTCCCATATTTGTCGCAAGTGGAATAGAATAGACATCACAAAGTCTTACTAGAGCCGTCACATCAGGTTCATGCGGCTGTGCGGTTAACGGATCACGGAAAAAGAAAATGGCATCCATTTGATTTTTGGCAATCAATGCCCCTATTTCTTGGTCTCCGCCTAAAGGTCCCGATTTGAAACGAGTTACATCCAATCCCGTAGCCTCATTAATTCTAGAGCCTGTCGTTCCTGTAGCAAATAGGGCATGTTTTGCAAAAATGTCCTTGTAAGCTGTAACAAATTGAACTAAGTCATTTTTCTTTTGGTCATGTGCTATTAATGCAATATTCATATCCGTGCTCCTAACCTAAAATATTTTCAAGTCCGTATACAAATGTATTGTTCTTCATAACTGTTTCAACTGCTACTTTGACACCTGACATAAAGGATCCGCGGTTATAAGAATCGTGACGAATCGTTAATGTTTGTCCATCAGAACCAAATAAAACCTGCTGGTGAGCAATCAGACCCGGTAATCTGACAGAGTGAATATGCATCCCATCGAATTCTGCGCCTCTAGCACCTTGTATTGTTTCTTTTTCATTAGGGTGACCTTGTTGTTTTGCTTCCCTTACAGCTGAAATCATTTCTGCTGTTTTAACGGCTGTCCCAGATGGAGCATCAAGCTTTTGGTCATGATGCAATTCAATTATCTCCACATCATCCATGTATTTTGCTGCCATTTGTGAAAATTTCATCATGAGGACCGCACCAATTGCAAAGTTTGGTGCAATGATACAACCAAGTTCTTTTTCAAAACAAAGCCGCTCCAGCTCCTCTAAATCTTGTTTTGTAAAACCTGTTGTCCCTACAACTGGCCGTACATTATGTTCCAGTGCAGTTCTTGCGTGATACATGCCCACCTCTGGAGTTGTTAAGTCAATTAATACATCTGCTTCTATATTTTGTAGACATTTTTCAATATTGGAATAAATAGGTACATTACCAATGGATTGAAATCCTTCCACATCACTAAGCATTAATCCATCATGTTTATGATCTACAGCTGCTACTAATTCAAAATGTTCTGTATTGGTAACTAATTTCACTGCCTCACTGCCCATACGGCCTCGTGGACCTGCAATGATAATTTTAATTGTATCCATTTCTTCACTCCACACTTTCTTGATCAATTCTAGTCCAACGGTTTTTATCTCTGGTGTTAAATTTATTCATGACAAAATCATGAGCTTCTTCTAAATCAATGTTTAAGGAATTAGCAAAACAAATCATTACAAAAAGCAGATCTCCAAGTTCCTCTTCAATCGCTTTTTCTGTTTCCGTCGATTTCTTAGGTTTTTCACCATAATAATGATTTACTTCTCTAGCCAATTCACCAAGCTCCTCCGTAAGTCTTGCAAGCATGGCTAAAGGGCTAAAGTAACCTTCTTTAAATTGACTTATGTATGTATCTACCTCTTCTTGAAGTTCCTTCATAGACTTCCCGTTAGTCATTCTCTCCACCTCATCTTCGAACGGGCATTTTGCTTATATTTATTCTTTTTAATGTTAGCTAAATTACGACAGATTTACAAATGTTTTCGCTTTAAAACAAGCTGTTTTCCTCCCTCTCATTGCTCTTATCTGCCTAATTCGTTATAATTAGAACCGCCATAAAAGAGAAAGAGGTGAAAATAACTATGATAATGGGACTTAAGCTTAAAAACATCCTTTTTATCCTAATAGGTTCCGCCATAATGTCATTCGGTCTCGTTAATTTTAATATGCAAAATAAACTAGCTGAGGGTGGGTTTACAGGAATTACCCTTCTCTTCTATTTTTTGTTTAAATGGGATCCATCCTATACGAACTTAATACTTAATATTCCTTTATTTTTTATAGGATGGAAGCTATTGGGCAGGAATGCATTTTTATACACGATCATTGGTACCGTTGGTGTTTCTGTTTCTTTATGGATTTTTCAGCGCCATACAATTGAAATGCCTCTTGAACACGATTTAACCTTAGCAGCCTTGTTTGCTGGTGTTTTGACTGGGATAGGATTAGGAATTATTTTTCGTTTTGGCGGGACAACCGGCGGAGTAGATATCATCGCCCGGCTCGTACAAAAGTATGCAGGATGGAACATGGGGAAAACAATGTTTCTATTTGATGCCTGTGTAATAGCCCTTTCATGGTTTACATACTTAAATTATAAACAAGCCATGTATACACTGGTGGCTGTTTTTGTTGGAGCTAGAGTCATTGATTTTATTCAGGAGGGAGCCTACTCGGCAAGAGGAGCTATAATTATTTCTGATCAAAACGAGCAAATTGCAGAAAAAATAATGGCTGAAATGGACCGCGGCGTCACTGCTCTTAAAGCATATGGTTCATATACAAAAAACGAACGTGAAGTACTATATTGTGTTGTAGCGCGGAATGAAATTATCCGTTTGAAAAATCTAATTACCTCTATTGATCCACATGCCTTCGTTTCTATCTCTGTTGTTCATGATGTACATGGTGAAGGTTTTACCCTTGATGAAAATAAAATGCCAATTGGAGAATAAAAGAAAAATGTCCCCATTTTATGAGGACATTTTTCTAATCATCATTCCTATTCATTCCTGTGAATATGAAAACTAGTCTTAATAGCTCTAGGACAGCTACAGCTGCGGCGGCTACATAAGTAAGTGCAGCAGCATTCAATACTTTTCTCGCTTCTCTTTGTTCACGATTACCTATTAATCCAAGAGAAACCACCTGATTCATGGCTCGGTTTGAAGCATTAAATTCAACTGGCAGTGTAACTATTTGAAATAGAACCGCAGCCGCCATGAAGATAATCCCAAGTAAAAGAAACCCGCTTAAATGAGCAAATATTCCAATCATAATGAGAACCCACGACGCGTTTGATCCTAAATTTGCAACAGGGACTAAAGCGTGACGAAATCGAAGGAATGCATAGCCTTCTCCATCCTGAATAGCATGTCCACATTCATGGGCAGCAACTGCAGCAGCCGCAATTGAATTCCCATGATAATTTTCCGGTGAAAGTCGAACGGTTTTACTTCTTGGGTCGTAATGGTCACTTAAATAACCACGCCCTTCTTCAACCGCAACATTATATAAGCCATTTGCATTTAGAATTTCCCTTGCAACGTCAGCCCCTCTTCGATATGTCGAAGTTGGAACACGTGAAAACTTGGCAAAAGTATTTTTCACTCTCATTTGTGCCCATAAAGGAATTAAAACGATAATAGCAAAGTAAATAAGATACATAA
Source organism: Neobacillus cucumis (assembly GCF_002860255.1). Lineage (GTDB taxonomy): Bacteria > Bacillota > Bacilli > Bacillales > Cytobacillaceae > Neobacillus > Neobacillus cucumis_A. The sequence continues at coordinate 45,153 of NZ_PGVE01000080.1, read as the reverse complement.
TATCCTCCAAATCAGCTCATGATGTTATCAGTATATGTCCAGCCGATTAGACGCGTCAATCTTTTAAGTCTCTTGATCGGTTCTTCTTCAGTTCTTTGTCTCCTTGATACTTTCTCCAGCCCACATATGATAATGTCATGATAATAATGCTTCCTGTAGAAATAATCACCCACCATAACGATGGATCAGCTTCATCATCTTCCATATTAGCAAAAAGGTTTTTTAAGTCAGTGTCAAGTGCATCCAGCTCTTGCTGGCTCTTAGCATCACTAAGAACTTGTGATCGATATTCATTAATATAATCTATCCTTGCATCTATTCTTTGAATATTTTCCACAGGCACATCTATTTTCATACTTGGGTAAATAACATTATATAATGATAAAAATGTGTTAAAATTTGTATAAAAATGGGCACTATCACCCATTACTGCTGCTTCTTTTGCTTGGTGAAAGGCAGACATGACTTGTCCTTCCATTTCTGTCCATAAGGGTTGATGACTCGTTGCTAAAGCATCAATAACAAGACGGAACTTCGTTAGTTTATTTAATCTTTCCTCATATTTCATATTAGGACTAACTGCAGCTTCCATTGCTTCATCATGTGAAGTATTAACAATTCTTACTTCATCCATCGAAAGCGGTTCCTCTGTTCCAGTAATGCTTGTAAACTGGTCAGAAAAATAATCAAGTAATTTTTTTGCATCTTCATATCTTTGAAACTTCACCATTTGGAGAGCTTCATCAGAGATATCATCAAGCTTCTCCATTGGCGATTGCTGTTCTGCATAAACAGATATGGGAGTGAGCATCATGATAATTGCTAAAAAATATAACCATCTAAATTTCAATCCTTGTCCCCCCTTTCAATACTAATAAAATGTATGTAAGGTTGGACAAGGTTAGACCAATTTCAATTATTAATTTTTAGTTTAAAGCGACTAGGCCTCATTCCAAGATAATAGGCAATGCCTATGGAAATCCAGGAAAGCCAAAATGTAAAATAGCCTATTTGCGGCATAAATTTATTTAGCATTTGATAGCTTGGCATCATAAAGAAGACATAATCAATAATGTCATTATGAAGTGTCCAAATCGCAGTTACAATTAAATGCCACGCCTTAAAACGATAGAATGGGGCATAAAGAATACCTTGTACTGCCATAGCTAAATGAGAAAAAATCAACATATACCCGATCCAATCCAGCTCCCCTTGGAAAAATAAAACGAGCAGGTTCATAACAACAGCCCAAATCCCGTATTTAAATAGAGTTACCATTGCTAGAGACTCCAGTAAAGGCCAATTCTTTTTTAATAGGAAAGCTAACAATACAAAAACGAAAAATAGACTTGCAGTCGGGCTGTCAGGAACAAAAGCAAGGAACACAGGCGGTGTCTCCTTTAACTGCCACCCGTACCAATAGTATCCATAGATTGTCCCCGCAATATTTACAAGCAGTAATAGCTTTAACACAGACCGGTTAGACAGGAGAGGGTACATCCACCCCACAACTACTCCCCCTTTAAATAGAACTCTTCCTCAAGAAAAAAGCTGACGAATCCCCGTCAGCTTTTTATTCATTAAATTATTTTTTACCAAGACCTGAGATGTATTCAGAAAGCTTTTTAAGCTCTTCATCTGAACCCTTAAAAACACCTGGTGGCATCTTTCCGCCTTTACCCTGTTTAGCAATCTTAGCCACTTCGTCTGCAGATAAACCTGTACCAATTAGCGTTGGAGCACCGGCCCCACCTTGGAAACTGTCACCATGACAAGTGATACAAGTATTTGCTTGAGCGATTTTATATCCTTCACTGTTCTTGTCGATTTCTACTTTTTGGACAATTTTTCCTTGTCGCTCTGCTGCAGCCCAGTCATGCGTTGCAACAGACTGCCATGTTAAGAACACGACAGCAGCTAATGATAAAAGCATAAAGCCGGTAGCCAGCGGTCGTTTTCTTGGGCGGCGTTCAGGCCCACGATCAAGGAATGGTGCTAATAATAATCCACCAAAAGCTAAACCTGGTATAATCATTGCACCAATTACTGTATAAGGACCTGAGGCAAATGAGTATTTTAACAATTGATACAAGAACAAGAAATACCAGTCTGGCAATGGAATGTATCCTGTATCTGTTGGGTCCGCTATCCTTTCAAGCGGAGCCGGATGAGCTACTGTTAAACTTAAATAACCGACAAGGAATACTGCTCCTACCATCCATTCTTTCAAGAGAAAGTTAGGCCAGAATGCTTCTGTTTTACCAGGATATTCAGAGTAATCTTTCGGAAGTTTTGGCGTCCGCATTTCTGGTGCTGGAACACGTGAGTCACCAACAAATTTCATACCTTTACCGCGATGCATTGAGCAATCCCCTCCTTTTTTCTGTAATAGTACTTATAAGGTCAGAAAAAACTGATTTTAAAGCGGTCCAGAGATACCTTGTCTACGAATCATGATAAAGTGTGCTGCCATTAAAGCAAACAACACTGCAGGCAAGAAGAATACATGAATAGCAAAGAATCGAGTCAATGTTTGAGCACCAACAATATGTTCATGTCCAGCTAGTAATACTTTCACGTAAGAACCGATGAACGGTGTTGCCTCAGCAATTTGCAGACCAACTTTTGTAGCAAACAGCGCTTTCATATCCCAAGGTAATAAGTAACCCGTAAAACCTAATCCTAACATGACGAAGAAAATAAGTACTCCGACAATCCAGTTTAATTCACGAGGTTTCTTATAGGCACCTTGGAAAAAGACGCGTAACGTATGTAAAAACATCATTACAAGTACTAAACTGGCTCCCCAGTGATGCATACCACGGACAATTTGTCCGAATGCAACTTCATTTTGCAAATAATAAACTGATTCCCAAGCATTTTTAATATCCGGTACATAGTACATGGTTAAGAACATACCGGAAAGGATTTGAATAACTGTAACAAAAAAAGTTAGACCTCCAAAGCAATAAACAAAGGCTGAAAAGTGATGCGCCGGGTTTACATGCTCTGGAACTTCATGGTCAGCGATATCTCGCCACAACGGCGCAATATCTAAACGTTCATCTACCCAATCGTAAATTTTGTTTAACATGATTACGCCTCCTTCCGTGGTTCAGCTTTTCCTAAGTATAGATAGCCGCCTTTTTCCTTGTATGGGTATTCATCAAGCGGGGCTAACGGTGGTGTACCAGGAATATTGGTTCCATCCTTCTCATAGCGCCCATAATGGCATGGACAGAAGAATTGGTTTGGATGTTCTTTGTTCGTATTCCAGCCCACAGTACAGCCCAGGTGTTTACAAATCGGAGAAAGTGCTACAATTTTGTCTCCATCCTTATAAACCCAAGCAGTGTTCGTAACTTCAGACTCATACCATGCATCCTTTTGTTTGAAGGTAAAATCCACACGAACTGGTTCTTTTGTTAATTCAGAAACCTTTTGTTTTGTTGCGATAAAATCTCCGCCTGCTTCAGCCTTTAAAACAGGATCCACAGCAAATCTAACCATTGGCATTAACATACCGGCTGCCATGAATCCGCCTACACCAGTTAAAGTGTAGTTTAAAAATTGACGTCTTGAAACGCGCTCTTTACTCAAGCTTATCCCCCCCTTGTTCATAAGTTTCAGTCCAACGGACACAATTTAAACACATATAAAACTAGGACATAACAATGATATATCAATCTTGTAGTAAGGTCAATATCATACTATTTCAAAAACATATAATATAGTTAGCTTTTCTCGTTGTTTCTCCATTTTTGTGTAAAAATTGAAAACAGCTGTTTAACCTGACTATCCACAACCTCCATTTTTTGAGGTTCACTCATGCTTCCAAGCGGCATTGATGGCAGCCATATTAACGACCCGCCTAATCTGTTCTCATACATACGCCAATCCAGTTCAGAAGTTATGTAAATTACGTGCTTAAATTCACTTTTCGAAATATTATCTTCCCAATTTAACAAATTGCTTAAAACATTATCCATATTGTCACTCTTAAGATAGGTAAATGGCGGAAATAATAGAATTCTGCCTGTAAACTGTCTTTCCAGGTGACCTGTTAAGAGCGAAATAAATTCAAATGCTGCTGCGGACTGTTTCATCTCCTCTCCGAATGATAAAGAGTATACTGGAATAACCGCGGTATCGACATACTCTTTTGCAGTTAAGTAGGTCTCAACCTCTTGAGGTACCCATTTCATTATTACACCAACCTTTTTGATTCACTATTTCTATCATATCATTATCTCCTAAAAATATAAAAGATAAAGTAGAATATTTTGAAATATTACCCAAGCAACGAAAGCGCTGGAGCTGGACAATTCTCAAAGTCGAAAGTTTTTCTGTCTTATTTCATAAAAAAAGGAAGTCAGCTTAGCGCAGACTCCCCTTTTGTTGAATTTCTGATAAGTTATTTAATTTTTCTGTTAGCATTTGGAATAATTGCTGATCCTGATTATCTAGAGCTTCATCAATTAACTCCATTAATTTTTCCCGTTGAAAACGTTCAATGCTGTACTGCAATAATTGTTCGGCTATCATGCCATCTTTTTCATTTACCTGTAAGTGTTTCGGAACAAACGGATTTTCCTCCAAAACAGCTGCATACTGATGTGCCTGATTAGAAGCATGAAAATTTAATTGGATAAAGATATCTTCATCACGGTTCAGCCGAATATCATGAAAGGATTTTTCTGCATCTGTTGTCATGACATTTTCTTTGTAAAAACGAAACGGCACTTTATCCACGCAATGCGTTGACATAATTAAGCCTCTAGGACAGTACTGTGCTTGCTCTACAAAATGTACTTTTTCCATTAATTGGTCATGACTCATTAGATAGTTAAGAATCCAAACACATTCTCTTCTCTTTAATTGATAATGATTTAAAAACCAGCGAATAAAATCCTTCTTCTCGTTGACAGAAACAGGGGTTGTCATGATAGTTTCCCTCCTCTGCAAAATCAGCTTTTTTTAAATGTTCACATCGGTAAGACGTTCAAGCAAATCAAGATATTCTTCGTTAGTTGGATCCCCTATTAACAACTGTTTAAAAATTTCGGCAGCGCGTTCGTTTTTTCCTTCTTCTACAAGAAAATATCCATAATCCTGTAAAAAAGATTCGTTATTCTTAAAAAAAGTATATGCACTTTCATATTTGTCTGATGCGGAAGAATATTCTTCAAGTTTAGCATTGGCTAAGGCTGAATCCCAAAGAAACTGCGGTTCCTCATCTTCATGGATATCAAGTTGGGAGATCAAATCAATGACATCCTCATATCGTTCCTGCCGGAAAAAAAGTTTATTTAAAGTATGGGCGGCTTCCATAAATCCCGGATCTAATGCAATTGCCTCACGAAAATAATGTTCTGCCTCATCTTCCTTACCAAGTTTTAAACTCACTTTTCCTCCGTAGAAAAATAATTCTTTATTAAATTCATCCTGTTTAATTCCATCTTTAATTGCTTGTAGGCTATTTTCAAGTTCTTCTTCCCGCTCATATGCCTTAGCCAAATGTAGATAAAGAGAATGGTATTCTGGGTCAAGCTCTTTTAAATCATTAAACTTTTCAATTGCAGTACGGTTGTAACCTGCTTGAAGGGCCGTAAAAGCATAGCCAAATAGAGTATTAATCTCTAATTTTTCTCTTAATGAATGATCATAATAAGTAAGTGCCTCTTCAAAAGCTCCTGAAGTACTCAATAAATCAGCCATTCTTCCATGAATATTAACACCAGCAATTTCATCTTCTTCGCTTAAAACTCGCTCGTATGCATTCTTGGCCTTAATTACCTCACCTTGTTCACTGTAAAGCTCCCCTAAAGCAAAGTCGATAATAACCTCGTCCGGCAGTAATTCTTTCGCCTTTAACAACTTACTTTCACATACTTCATAAAGCCCCTGAATTTGATAAAGATCAGCTAATAATAATAGTGACTGTCCAAAATGAGCATCTTGTTCTGAAATTCTCTCTAATACAAGGATTGCTTCTTCTTCTTCTCCTGCTTCAACTAAAATTTCTCCCAGCAGGACAAGGAGCTCGCCTTCTTCTGGATAGATATTTAGTAAACTCTCAACCAATGCCTTTGCCTCTTCTAGAAAACCATAATGGTACAGTTCTTCGCCGAGAAGAAATTTTTCTTCCGGATTACCGCTTTGTAATACATCATTATATTCATTTAATGCCTCTTTATGTTGGCCGTTTTCTAACATTTGAATAATTTTATTTACTCGTTCCATTACTTTACCTCTACTTCCCAGATTTACAAAGAAAAATACGATGGGGTTCGTACCTTAACATATTCTCCACTTCCTGGACTATATAATACTTTTTCGCCCGCACGGATTACTTTTCCTTTGTGGACTGTAGCAACAAGTCTATTACTATGATAATGAAATAAACTTTCTGCATCAACCTTAAGGATTTCACTTTCCTTTAAATATAAATTATAACTCAATTCTGTGCCCGTCATAAGGCTGCCTTTGTGCGGATAAAGACCGATTTTATTTAAAACAGCTAGAGACAAAGGTTGGTTTTCAGCAATTACATCGTATATGGCTGTAATTTTTTCTTTCACCATTATATCTTTCCATTTCGACAGAAGCATCCTTGCTTCCTTCTTTTGTGGAGAAGAAATTAATGGAATTAATGGACTATTAAATGGAAACATTGCTTCCCTAATCCACCCCCACGGAATTTCTTCTAATTCATCATTATCTTTGAGTTCGACGAAGATAGCAGGAATTTTAAGTTTTTTACAATTTCTAATCAATGAGAGGGTAATCAGTCTGGGAGGAATTTTAACCCCGATTATAAAATCAATGGGACTACTGATTAGGGCCGTCTTCATTTCATTTATCTTATTTTCAAGTTCATTCTCGTAGGATAGCTCTACATAGGTAAAGATGGTGGTACATCCTTTTAATAAAAATTTTTCTGACAAAAATGTTTTTAAAACCTGAAAGGTACTTTTCATGGGAAAAGCTGTACTTAAAAGGACATATGAAGGGGTGAGAATATAGGATTCTAGATTCATTCGCATATACTGATCATGTGCTGTACTTTTTCGAATCATGCTTATTTTTTCATTACAAATGAATAGCGAACATGTATGGAGCCGCTTGTCTCTAAGTATATTGGCATTTTCGATTATATACATCGTCCACCACCTATTTAATATTCTTAAGACAAGCTATGCAATAAAAAGTAAATCTATGACTTTGTAACAGTATAATAAATAGTAAAAAGCTGCACATAGGCAGCTTTATTGAATAAGGCTATTTAAGTGATCAAAAAAGTTTGGGTATGAAACTGAAATTGCTTCAGGATGTTCAAGCTCTACAGCATTCTGACATAAAAGTGAAGCTATAGCAAGCATCATGCCAATTCGATGGTCTCCATGACTAGAAACCTCTCCGCCTGACAGCTTCGATTTCCCATGAATTATCATACCATCTTCAGTAGCTTCAATATCTGCTCCCAATGTTTTTAACTCTTGAACCACTGTATCAATTCGATTTGTTTCTTTTACCTTTAATTCTTCAGCATCTTTAATAATCGTTGTTCCTTCCGCTTGAGTTGCAAGGAGAGCGATTATTGGAATTTCATCAATTAGCTTTGGAATTAAGCTTCCTTCCACCACTGTTCCTTTAAGATTAGAAGTTTTGATTATGAGATCCCCAGCCGGTTCAAAATTATTGTTTTCCACTTGAACAATTTCTAAATCCGCCCCCATTTTTTGCATAACTTCAATAATCCCAGTTCTAGTTGGATTTAGTCCAACATTTTTCAAGACAATTTCACTCCCTGGGATAATAGCACCAGCAACAAGGAAAAATGCTGCAGATGAAATATCACCAGGTACATGGATGGTTGAAGCTGTCAATTTTTGTCCACCTTTAACCCTGATTGTCTGATTATCTTTTATTATTTCACCGCCAAATTGTCGAATCATTCTTTCTGTATGATCACGAGTTTCAGCAGGCTCAATAATGGTACTCACTCCATCTGCCTGGAGTCCTGCAAGGATAAGTGCAGATTTCACTTGTGCGCTTGCAACTGGAAGTTCATATTGAATTGGCTGTAATTGGCCTCCTCGGATTGAAATGGGTGTAAAATCTCCATTTTTTCGTCCATCCAGTTTTGCACCCATTTTAGACAATGGGACTGTTACCCTTGTCATTGGTCTCTTACCAATCGAAGCATCACCAACTAGAGATGAATAAAACGGTCTGCCAGCTAAAATCCCCATTAATAATCGAATCGTTGTTCCAGAATTCCCCACATCCAAGACTTCGGTCGGCTCAGTCAAGCCTTCAAAACCTTTCCCAATAATGCGAAGCTGACCATCAGATTCCTCAATAGTAACCCCTAATTTTCGAAAACAAGATATGGTACTTAAACAATCATCACCAGGTAAAAAGTTAGTTACACTTGTTTCGCCATGAGCGATGGAACCAAACATCACAGAGCGATGGGAAATAGATTTATCACCTGGGATTGTTACTTCACCAACTAATTGATTTATCTTGGTCTTAAGTTTTAATGTCGCCATCAAAATCACCTTTTTATTTATATCAGAATTTGTTTTTAGATTCTCAATGAGCAGTCGTCAGGTACCCACTGAAGTTGCGTAGCTTGAATAGCTGCCTATACAACTCTCTGCTCTTTGACGATCTTCCTCCGTTTGAAAACTTATTACTAACACTCCATTAATATCTTCACGTGTTTCTAAGATGCGTATATTGGTAATGCTGATTTTTTCCTTTGCCAAATAACCAGTAATTTCTGAAATCACACCTGGATAGTCAGGCACATCCACGTATAAATCATAAAATGAAGGTATAGCCCCTTTTTCTTTTTGTGGCAATCCATCACGGAACTGTTTTGCCTGATCAAAATAATTAAAGATGGCCGAACTATTTTCTTGTTCTAACAGTGCTTTAACCTCATTCATTTCTTGCAGCCACTGATTAAGCAATTCTATTAAGATTTCACGGTTATGAATTAAAATATCTTTCCACATTTTAGGGCTACTTGACGCTATCCTTGTAATATCGCGGAAACCGCCAGCAGCAAGGCGAGGGATTAGACTCTCTGATTCAGAGAGTCTTTCCGTTTGACGAACAATCGATGCAGCAATAATATGTGGAAAATGACTGACGATTCCTGTTAGATAATCATGTGTCTCCGGACTGATTGTTAAAAATTTAGCATGAGTCCCGATTAACCACTCTTTTAAAGCAGCCACCTTGGCACTGTCAACATAATCTACAGGTGTTAATAAATAAAAGGCATTTTCAAATAATATTTCCTTGGCTGCTGAAACACCGCTCTTATGTGAACCTGCCATTGGGTGACCCCCAATAAAGGTTATGCCGCGTTTTTCTAAACTTAGACTGCTCTCAACAATCTTCCGCTTAGTACTGCCTGTATCTGTAACAATCACTTCTGGATTAAGTGGAAGTTCAGCTAAAAGCTGTATGATTTCCTTTGTTTCAGTTACCGGAGCAGCAATAATAATTAAATCTGCTTCAATAGCTCCATCTTGAATACTATGGGCTATTTCATCTATTACACCAAGCATCTTAGCTAGCCTTGCCTGTTCGTAGTTAATATCGAACCCAACAATTTTTGAATCGGGATGTTCCTTCTTAATACATAACGCCAAGGAACCACCTATTAATCCTAAGCCAATGACAAAAACTCGGCCCTTCAATTTCAGTCCCCCTATTTTGAGAAAGCTCTTTTAGTTCGCTCCCAGAAATTCACTTAATACCTTTAATACTCCATCGTTTTGTTCTTCGGAGCCCACTGTAATTCTTACTGAAGTTGGGAAGCCGAGCGCTTTTCCGGAACGTACAATAAATCCTCTCTCTTGTAAATAATTGAAAACCTTATCTCCGTCTACTTTGAAATCTATTAAGATAAAATTGGTCTGGGTAGGGTAATATTCAAGATTATGCTGTTCGCAAAATTCGTAAAATTGTGCAATCCCTTGTCTGTTTTTCTCTTTACAGTCTTCGACAAATTGTTGATCTTTAATCGCTGCACTTGCTGCCAACTGACCTAAAGAATTAACATTAAAGGGTTCCCTTGCTGGTTCTAAAGCCTTAATAATTGCTGGATTAGCTACCCCATATCCAATTCTTAAAGCAGCCAAACCATAAATCTTCGAAAAGGTCCTTAATACAATTAAATTATTGTATTTACGGGTCAAACTAATAGAATTATAATAATCCTCAGCCACTACATACTCATAATAAGCCTCGTCAAGAACCACTAGGATATGTGCCGGTACTTTTTCTAAAAACGGCACTAATTTACTCTCCGGTATATATGTACCGGTTGGATTATTAGGACTGCAAACCCAAATTACATTGGTCTGTTCATCAATTGCCTCTAACATTGCATCTAAATCATGCTCACCATCGACTAGAGGAAGTTCTTTTATAATAGCTCCTTCAATTACAGCATTATGTTTATACTGAGAAAATGTTGGATTAGCCATAATTGTGCTGGCATTAGGATGTAGGAGTGCCCTTGAAATGATTTGAATCAGATTATCTGATCCATTACCTAAGATTATTTCATTCTCTTCAACCTGCAAAAATGAAGCAAGTGTCTCTCTTAATTTAGTGGCATAACCATCAGGGTAGATGGCTAAGCTGGTTTGATTTTCTTTTAGTGCCGCGGAAACTGTCTCTGAGCAACCAAAAGGATTTTCATTGGAAGCTAACTTCACAATATTTTCAAGATTAAATTGTTTTTTTACCGCATCAATAGACTTACCTGGTTGATATGGAGTCAGTGTTAATAACTGCTCTTTCCATCTCATTATTAGCCACCTCGTTTGCTCTATAAATAAATTAATTAACTCTATAGTGTCAGACTGTTGTTTAAATCAGGTCTTAACACTTTTGCATCTCTTAAATATAAATGGACAATCTCTTCCTGTGATACATTTGTATTTACATGAATCATTACTCTAATACACATTTTCAAAGAATTAGGTACAGGCATCTCCCGCATACACATTACTGGTACATAGGTCCAGCCAGTAAATTTTCGCAATGCTTTAGCTGGAAAAGCCGCATCCACATCTTCTGTGGTTGAAACTAATACCGAGGCCACGGATTCAGGCTGTATTTGATTAGCTTCAATTAACTTCGCAAAAAGTTCCTCTGTCGCTGTAATGATAGCTTCTTCAGAATTAATATTAACCGTAGTGGCTCCCCTTACCCCTCTAATCATAGACAAACCCCCTTATATATTAAAATTGTGTTAACTCTTGTCTTATTACCTCTTCAGCTACTTCTAGAAGTACTGGATTCCCCTCCTGTTCAAGTAAAACAAAACGGATTGAATGACCAACAGATTTTTTATCTTGTTTCATTCTACCGATAAGGCTCTCAAAGGATAGTTGCGTTGGGATTGATGTTTCATAACCCAACTTTTTAATCCAGTCAATAAATTCACTTATATTAAATGATAAACCTAATAAATTACTGCTTAATTTTAATGCAAAAATCATTCCGATCATAACCGCTTCGCCATGAGTAAATTTTCCATAACCCATTTCCGCTTCAATAGCATGTCCAAGTGTATGCCCTAAATTCAAATAAGCACGTACACCTGTTTCTCTTTCATCCTGTGATACAAATTTGTTTTTAATTTTAATTCCTTTTACTAAAGAATCGGATAATTGCCCTTTTGTAATGACATTCAAATCATTAACATTTGATCTTAACCACTTATAAAATTGAGGATCTGCAATGAGAGCGTGTTTGATAACCTCTGCAAACCCCGAACGTATTTCATGAATTGGAAGTGTTTCTAATAATTCAAGATCATAAAATACAGCTTCGGGTTGATAAAAGGCTCCAATCATATTTTTGCCAAGCGGGTGATTAATTGCAACTTTGCCGCCAACAGCACTATCATGCGCGAGAATGGTTGTAGGTATCTGAATAAAAGGAATCCCTCGCATAAACGACGAAGCAACAAATCCGGTTAAATCCCCAACTGCCCCTCCCCCAAAAGAAAGAACAACGGATTTACGATCCAAGTGATTACCAAGAGCAGTAGACAGGGCCTCATAATATACATCAAAAGTTTTTGCCTTTTCACCAGAAGGTGCCGTAAAAATGACTGGTTCCAAAGGTTTTAACACCCGAAGTAATTTTTCAAGATGAAGATCTGCTATGGTTTCATCGGTAATAATTAATATTTTTGTTAGATTGGGAAAATGATCAGTTAGAAATTTGCTCAGCTCTTTTCTAATTCCTTCACCTACAAAAACGGGATATTTCTTGGACTCTGTTTGAATTTGAATGGTTTCCATTAAAACTCCCTCGCATATTCACGATGTCTTTTGATTTCATCGACAAGGGTTTCAAACCGGTCACTATTAAACTGTTCAATTAGGGCATTGGCAAGTTCCCATGCGACTACATGCTCTGCTACAACGGCAGCTGCGGGTACTGCACAACTATCGGATCGCTCAACACTTGCTGCAAAAGGCTCCTTGCTTTCAATATCAACGCTCATTAGTGGTTTATAGAGTGTTGGGATGGGTTTCATCACACCTCTAACTACAACAGGCATACCGGTGGTCATTCCACCCTCAAAACCTCCTAGACGGTTGGTCTTACGGTAATAGCCAGTTTTTCCATCCCATGCAATTTCATCATGAACTAGACTTCCCGGTAATCTTGCCGCTTCAAAACCTATCCCAATTTCAACACCTTTAAAAGCATTGATACTCATAATTGCGGCTGCTAGTTTACCATCCAATTTTCTATCGTAGTGAACATAGCTTCCAATACCTGCTGGCATACCTGTTGCAACAACCTCGACAACCCCGCCAATCGAGTCTCCATTTTTCTTTGCTTCGTCAATCGCAGACATCATTGCTTGCTCTACATTCGGATCCGCGACTCGAACAGGGGATGCTTCTGTCGATTCTTTTAAAGCTTCCATCGAAAGATTAGGATTAACCGTAGCTTTTACTCCTCCTAATTCGACAACATGTCCGACAATCTCCACGCCAAGCAATGATAAAAGTTTTTTAGCAACTGCACCTGCTGCAACTCTAACGGTTGTTTCTCGAGCTGAAGAACGCTCTAAAACATTTCTCATATCGTGGTGACCATACTTTATGGCCCCATTTAAATCTGCGTGACCAGGTCTTGCCCTGGTTACCTTTCGTTTAATCTCATCTTCTTGCCCTTCCTCTAAAGCCTCAATGCCCATAATTTTTGTCCAATGCTTCCAGTCATTGTTTTTGACCACTAATGCTATTGGTGAACCAAGGGTTTGTCCATGACGAACACCTGAAACAATTTCTGCTGTATCCTTTTCAATTTGCATGCGTCTTCCGCGGCCATAGCCTTTTTGCCGTCTTGCTAATTCATCATTTATATCTGAAGCCTCAAGCGGCATACCCGCTGGCAAGCCCTCTAAAATTGTTGTTAGCTGCGGCCCATGGGATTCTCCTGCTGTTAAGTATCTCATTCCCATTGCTCTTTCCCCCTTCAACTCATTAAAGAATTATGTATCAATATAACATATTGAGCAAAATAAACATAGTACTACTATTCAGAAAATAAGAATAAATTTTTGTGTAATCGGATACAAAAAAAGCACTTGTATAAGGTTTATACAAGTGCTTTTCAAATCAATTAGTAAATCCATTCGTTCACTAACTTAGAATAATCAACTAACTCATTTTCCTTAAAAAATAATCCAATTTCACGTTCTGCACTTGCAGGAGAATCGGAACCATGAATTACATTTTTACTAACAATGAGGCCAAAATCACCGCGAATAGTTCCTGGGGCAGCGTCCTTTGGATTAGTTTTACCCATCATTTGGCGTGCTGATGCAATAACATTATCACCTTGCCAAACCATTGCAAAAACAGGTCCAGAGGTAATAAAATCTACTAATTCTCCAAAAAATGGACGCTCTTTATGCTCCCCATAATGTTCTTCAGCGAGCTCATTCGAAATACTCATTAATTTTGCCCCAACTAATTGGAACCCTTTTTTTTCAAAACGAGACACAATTTCCCCGATAAGGTTACGCTGAACTCCGTCAGGCTTCACCATTAAAAATGTTTTCTCCATGAATTCCACTCCTAAAAAATATTATGTATATTGGTTGTTAGAATGAACAATCCATGAAAATGTTATCATTTTTTTGAATTTTTAGCAAGATGACCCTGACAGAGAAATTAGAACTTTCGTCTGCCTATGTATTTAGCAATATCTCGAAGGGTTTTTTTGGCTTTATGATCCGGCAGTTCTTCTAAAACAGTTAATGCTTTTTCTAAGTAGGAATCACTTAAAGCGAAGGATTTTTCAATGGCACCTGATTGTTTGATCAGCGAGATAATTTCACCAATTTTCTCAGGCTTCATATTATCATGTACCTTTTCTATTTCACTTCGTATATAATGATTTTCCATTGCAAATAGCGCTGGGGCAGTTATATTTCCTTGTAAAAGATCACTACCTGCCGGCTTGCCTAATTCTTTTTCAGTGGAGGTGAAATCTAATATGTCATCAATAATTTGATAGGACATCCCTACATAATAACCAAATCGGAATAGATTCTTATGATGGTATTCTTCCACTCCCGCAGCAATCGCACCTAATTGACAGCTTACTGCTATTAACAGTGCTGTCTTCCTTTTAATTCTTCTTAGATAATCCCTTAAATTTTGATTAAAACGATACTTATCTTTTATTTGCTGGATTTCCCCAACGGTTACCTCGACGATGGTGTTTGCTAAAATTTTATGTGCGTCCGGATTTTTAATATTAGTCATTAATTCCAACGCAAGGGCAAAAACAAAATCACCTGTATACATGGCTATTTTGTTATCCCATTTTGATTTAACTGTTGGCTGTCCTCTGCGAAGGTCAGCATCATCAATTACATCATCATGAACGAGCGAGGCCATATGTATCAATTCTAATGCAACAGCTACATTTTTCATCATATGGATATCATACTGGCCAAATTTACCTGCAAGCAAAACAAAAACAGGACGAATTCTTTTTCCTCCGGCTTGTAATGTATGCATAGAAGCTTGTTTCAAAAGAAGAGACTCCGGCTGGATGGTCTCTTCAAGTTCTCTCTCTATAATGTTAATATCCGAATTCAAAAATGAATACATCATTTTTAATTTCATTTGTATTCACCCTGCTTTTCATCCTGTCTTCATTTTTGATCAATTATTTTTTTTTACCAATATGAACAGCAGCTGCACCACCACTATACGGTTTATATTTCACATCGTTGAAACCTGCACGCTCAAATAATTTGGCAAGTTCTCTCATTCCCGGAAAATCACGGGCCGATTCGTGCAGCCATGCATATTCTCGGTAGCTTTTCGCCAACAATTTACCGAACAACGGCATGATAAAACGAAAATAAAAATAATATAGTTGTTTATAACCAATTAAGGTAGGCTGTGATGTTTCAAGGCAAACTGCCATGCCCCCTGGCTTCAAAACCCGATATATTTCTTTTAGGACTTGAAGGTAATCCGGTACATTCCTTAATCCGAACCCAATGGTTACATAATCGAAACTGTTATCTGGAAATGGTAATTCCATAGCATTTCCATGTATTAATGTTACCTGCTCAAGACCTAAATCTTTAACTTTTTCTTTACCTACATTCAACATATTTTGACTAAAATCAAGACCTGTTACTTTTCCGGCCGGGCCAACTGCTTCAGCTAAGGCTATTGTCCAATCGGCAGTTCCGCAGCAGACATCGAGAGCTTTTGAACCAGGTTGAACATTCATTCTTCTCATGGTATCTTTCCGCCACTTGATGTGTTGCTGAAAGCTAATAACTGAGTTCATTTTATCATAGTTATCAGATATCTTTTCAAACACATTGTGAACGCGCTGTTCTTTCGATTGCTGCATGTTTTACCCTTCTTCCACAAAAGTTTTTGCATATGGCTGGTATTGACTCAACAACAATTTAACCCTTTTTACAAGGAAGTCATTCAGGTTAGGGAGTGTTATTAAAGCTTTTTCAACAGCTTGTTTTAAACGTTCTAAATAATCATCACAAACCTTGAGTAATTGCTGTTGTTGTGGTTCTGTTAAATCTTCTAATTTTACCTCACTAAAGAAGATTTTTTGTAATGATTGAAAAAAAATAGAACATCCTGATTGAAAATACTCGTTTCTTTCATTTATTAAGCGTTTAAATAATAGCAAATTGGCAAGAAATTCATTCCAAAATTCAACCTTAAAATAATCAGAGACTTTTGTAAGAAGTGAACTTTCAATTCGAATGA
Source organism: Neobacillus cucumis (assembly GCF_002860255.1). Classification (GTDB taxonomy): domain Bacteria; phylum Bacillota; class Bacilli; order Bacillales; family Cytobacillaceae; genus Neobacillus; species Neobacillus cucumis_A. The sequence goes on along the minus strand of NZ_PGVE01000080.1, from coordinate 28,822 downwards.
TACTGGTCATTAAACTATCTACTCTATCAAGGTCACTTTGATAGACAAGAATTTTGTTTTCGTTAACTTCCTTAACCCCTTTTGAAAGAGATTTTATCATGTTAATATCTTCTGATTCAGCAAGAAGTTTATAGTAAAGTCCGCTAAAATAGTCTCCAGCAAGCACTGTTAATTGACGCTTTTTCTCATCAACCACAGCACCTGAGATGTATTCATGGGTGTCAAGGGCAATTTGTATTAGCATAGTTGACAAGGTATAGGTTTTTATCTTTTCAAAAGACAGATCTAATGATTCCAATATGGAGACAAGGATTAATAGCTTATCCTCATCAATATTTGGGGTTTCTATATATTCAAGCAAATAGGAATTAAAAACCCTCTTTTCGACCTGCTCTTTTATATTATTAAATTTTTGTCGAACATCCTGCACTTTCATCACCCTTGCTTCCCCGATGTTTTCGCTTTATGTATTTTATATTGTTTATTTGAATGGGATTTTCATGCCTCTTTCTAAAGAAAAATCTCTACTTCTAATAAACAAGGCAGACACCATTATATCATAAAAGGTCTGACATGGGCAGAAATTCACAAAATAATCACTTCATCCGATAACTGCCTAAACTATTTCTTCATTTCACTCTCGATTTCACCGAATTGTGTTAGAATTTTAGCATTTCCCCTAATTTTAATCGCTGATGTATGTTCGGTAAACTGAGCAATAAGTACTTCCCCTTTATCAAGCTTTTCTGAATGATGGAACCTTGTATCCGAACCCCTTGTTAACCCAATCACGCTGACTCCATCACCTACTGCTTTTATAACTACATAATCGCTATTTTGCGGATTTTTCTTTTCCAATTTAAACACTCTCCAATATGTCAAGAAGTTAATATCTATTTAATATTTAATTAAGGAAAGTACTTCAGACCGCGCCACTGCATCGTCTGCGAGAATCCCTCGGACAGCTGTTGTTACTGTTTTTGAACCAGGTTTCTTTACTCCCCGCATTGTCATGCACATATGCTCCGCTTCAACAACAACCATGACACCCCGTGGTTCAAGCTTTTCCATCATACTATCTGCTATGGTCGATGTAATCCGTTCTTGCAGCTGCGGCCTTTTAGCAACAGCCTCAACTGCACGTGCTAATTTACTCAAGCCGGTTACACGGCCATTTTGTGGAATGTATGCTACATGAGCTTTTCCAAAGAATGGAACTAAATGATGTTCACACATAGAGTAAAATGGAATATCCTTTACCAAGACAAGTTCTTCATGATCTTCACTAAAAATTGTCTCAAAATGCTCCTTTGGATCTTCATTTAAACCGCTGAATACTTCCTCATACATTTTTGCCACCCGCTTAGGTGTGTCAAGTAACCCTTCACGATTTGGGTCTTCACCAATTGCTTCTAATATTAAACGTACCGCGTCTTCTATTTGCGCACGATTGAATTCCGACATACTGAATTCCTCCTAAAGTATATCTATTAAGTATAAACAACAAATACATATTAGCACAATCATTTCAGTGCAAGCAAAAAAATAGATGATTTCTAATGATGTTAGCTTATCAATAGAAAAAAGGTCATGGACTTCTCCATGACCTTTTTGCCTAAGCTATCGCTTTAAGCAATTTATGTAAATTACTTAACTGCATCTTTAAGCGCTTTACCTGGTTTGAAAGCTGGTACTTTGCTAGCAGCGATTTCGATTTCATCACCAGTTTGAGGGTTACGACCTTTACGGGCAGCACGCTCACGTACTTCAAAGTTACCAAAACCAATCAATTGTACTTTATCACCATTTTTTAAAGCATCTAAAATCGCATCAAAAACAGCATCAACTGCTTTGGTAGCGTCCTTTTTTGAAAGCTCGCTAGCTTCAGCAACTGCATTAATAAGTTCTGTCTTGTTCATGCCATTCACCTCCTCCCAAAGAAATTATCAAGATTCGTAAATAAGATTACTTATCTACATTTCTAAACAATTTTTCTAATTTCTATACGTCATAGCAAGGTTTTTATTACCAAAGTTATCCAAATTGATGACTTTAGTTACCTTAATCTATTTATTTGATGAAAACCTTATAAAATAAAGGTTTTAAGCACTATAACGTAATTCTGTTAAAAGATTATCATAATCATTTCCGCTTATCAAGAAGATTTCATGAAATAATGGTAATCTTTTCTTTAGTTTATCAATATTCTGCTATATTTGACCCATTTGGAGCCCTAATTTTATGAACAATAAAAAAGGACTCCGAAATGGAGCCCAACATTTAGAGGATAATGGCTATTAATCCTCCAGAACCTTCGTTTATAATTCTCTCTAGAGTTTCCTTTAATTTGTATCTGGCATTCTCTGGCATTAAAGAAAGTTTTGCTTGAATTCCCTCGCGAACAATGGAACTTAAACTGCGGCCAAAGATGTCGGAATTCCAAATTGATAATGGATCGTCTTCAAAGTCCTGCATTAGATAGCGGACTAATTCTTCACTTTGTTTTTCTGTGCCGATAATAGGGGCAAATTCTGATTCTACATCGACTTTAATCATATGAATGGATGGAGCAACTGCTCTTAATCTCACACCAAATCTGGCACCCTGTCTGATAATTTCCGGTTCTTCAAGACTCATATCAGTCAGTGTTGGCGAGGCAATCCCATAGCCAGTCTGTTTAACCATTTTTAACGCATCGGCAATATGATCATATTCTGCCTTTGCATGGGCAAAATCTTGCATCAATTCAAGCAAGTGATCTTTCCCTCTGATTTCCACTCCAACAATTTCTTTTAAAATATCATCATATAATTCATCAGGTGCGATTAAATCAATTTCAGCAACACCAGAACCCATTTCAATACCAGCTAATCCGGCTTTTTCAATGAATTCAAAGTCACTAAACTGTTGGACGACACGATCAACATCTCTTAATCTCTTGATATCTTTAACTGTTTCTTTTACTGCATCTTGATAGCTTTCCCTGAGCCAATGATTCTCTCTAAGCACCATGACCCAGCTCGGCAAGTTGACATTTACCTCAAGTACTGGGAATTCGTATAAAGCCTCGCGAAGAACATTCAGAACATCGGTATCTCGCATGCTTTCAACACTCATCGCAATGACAGGAATATCATATTTTTCAGCTAAACTTGCTCTAAGTGTTTCAGTCGCAGGGTGATATGGCTGAGCACTGTTGACTACCATAATAAATGGCTTACCAACTTCTTTTAACTCATTAATCACTCTTTCTTCTGCTTCAATATAATTGCTTCTAGGTATTTCACCAATTGTTCCATCAGTGGTAACCACAACGCCAATCGTAGAATGCTCCTGTATTACTTTCCTCGTACCAATTTCAGCAGCTTCATGGAATGGGATTGGTTCCTCGTACCATGGTGTATTAATCATTCTAGGCCCATTTTCATCCTCATAGCCTTTAGCACCTGGTACAGTATATCCCACACAATCTACAAGCCTAATATTAACATTAAGACCCTCTTCAACATTCACTGTGGCTGCCTGATTTGGTACAAATTTTGGCTCAGTAGTCATGATGGTTTTACCCGCGGCACTCTGTGGAAGCTCATCCTGTGCACGAGATCTTTCAGCTTCACTACTTATATTCGGCAAGACAACAAGCTCCATGAATTTTTTAATAAATGTTGATTTACCTGTTCTAACTGCTCCGACTACTCCTAGATAAATATCACCGCCTGTTCTTTCGGCAATATCTTTAAAAATATCGACCTTTTCCAAGTGATCCCCTCCCGATCATAGAGTAAAGTGGGATAATATCATCCATATTAGGTATTTTTGGACAGTATATATTTATGATGTTGTCCTATCCTGTTATGACACTTTTCTAAATTTTTTTACCCCCTTGTTAAAATTTCACATAATGTACTGATATCTGTTTTCTCTGAAAATTAGGTTGTATGGAGGGTTTCTAACTATGGTTAACGGATACGGAGTGTATTACCTGAATCCATATCGCCATTATATTATTTAGCATAAAAAAACCCTTCTCCTACAATATATTTCATAGGAAAAGGGTTATGACAAAAATAAAGTTTGAGACTCCCGCTACTCAGTATATTAGATGCACCTAAGTTATCTTATTCTTCTAAAAATATCGGTTCTTTCGTCTTAGTTTCAATTGTATAGGGCAGGGAATAAGCAGGAACAAACATTGAGTCATTCACTAAGATAGAACGTATATCTTCCCCCGGTTTTAGCTCCTTACCTGACTTTTTTAGGACCTGATAGAGATCCGGACGATAATCAACATATACTTCAGCTTCACCGGTAATAACTAATGAGAGGTTTTGATTAGTAAATGGACTAACAATATATGGTGCCTTCTTTAGCCCGAGTTTTGAATAGTCGAGAGAAAAGACATTTTTAGCAAGTTGTTCTTTATACGGAGGATAACCATTTGTTTTTATCCGCAATTTGATATCGCGAATAGTCTCTGCCATCCTTAAGTCCAATAATTTTACAGTAGGATTTGTCTCCACATCTACAAGTACATATTGAAATATACCACCACTCTCATAGGCATTTCCTGGTGGCTCGGACATATACTTTGGTGCAATTTTTTTAAAATCAATTGGGTATTTTTGATAAATGGGGGTATCCGCTTCCTTTGTTTTAATCGGCAAAATACCGCCATTATCCTTTTGAAAGTCATCTACTGCCGATTGTACAGCTTTAATTTGATCATTATATGGTACTTGGTTTTGTGTTAATTCCTCTTTCGGATATAAACAGCCCGATAAAAGTACAGCTGTAATAATTAGAGTGCCAAACAGCATTATTCTTTTCATAAGATCACCTTTAGATTTATGTATGGTTGAATATTAAGTGAAGAAGACAATTAGTAAGGTCAATCCTGCAACAATCATAAATAAGTAAGCAACAATAGCTGTTATAATTCGAAATACCCCATTTAACTTATAACGGCTTAAATAAATCGTTATAATGGCAAGAAACATAAGAGCCATCCCTGCAATGGATATCCACATTTTAATCATAGCTGGCGACAATTGTTATTCCCCCTTTTTCGAAATTTAATTATAACATAGCTGATATTATAAAAAAATTTTTTTACCAAAATAAAAAAACTGAAGTAAAGAGGGGCGAGTTCTTTACTTCAGCCAAATCTGGACTAAATAACCCATACTCCAGCGTCTACTACCAGGTTGCTTCGTTGCATTGTATGCAAACTAAACAAAAAACGCATCATGAGAAAGCCTATTTTCTTAATAAAAATGCACATTTTTATTCTTCAAAGGATTTTTCTTCAAGGACATTTACTAAATCTTCCATCTCATGTGTTCTGCCGCGTGCCATTAATACATCCACGGCATCCTTTGGATTTTTACCATTAAATAAAACATTATAAAGGGCAAATGTAATCGGCATCTGAACATCATACTTTTGAGCGAGCTGATATGCAGCTTTAGTTGTCCTAACTCCTTCTACTACCATTCCCATATTATCAAGAACTTCATCAAGTGTTTTTCCCTTCCCTAGGAGGTTACCTGCTTTCCAGTTTCTTGAATGCACACTCGTACATGTTACAATTAGATCACCTATCCCTGTTAACCCCGAGAAAGTTAATGGATTAGCCCCCATTTTTGTTCCGAGGCGCGCTATTTCTGCCAGTCCACGGGTCATTAGAGCGGCCTTTGCATTATCACCATATCCAAGGCCATCGGTGATACCTGCCGCTAGAGCGATAATATTTTTTAATGCCCCGCCAATCTCCACACCAATGACATCTGAATTTGTATAAACACGGAAATTTTGATTGATAAATAAATCCTGGATCTGTTCAGCTGCTTCCATACTTTCAGATGAAACTGTAACGGTTGTTGGGTGTCTGAGGCTTACTTCTTCAGCATGACTTGGTCCCGATAATACAACAACATTTTTCAAGAGTTCTTTTGGCATCTCTTCTGCTATAATTTCGCTGATTCGTAACAAAGTATCAGGCTCAATCCCTTTACTTACATGTGTAATGGTAATAGGCGCCTTCTGTATTGCCCGAATGTTCCCTAAGACTTCGCGTATGGCTTTTGTTGGAACGGCTAATATAACATGTTCCACCCCCATTAAAGCATCACTTAGCGAGGCATAACCGACAATTAATTCAGGCAGTCTGATATCAGGTAAATATTTTTTATTCGTATGGAATTGATTAATTTCCTTTACCTGATCCTCATTATGACTCCATAAACGCACATTACTAGCATTATCTGCAAGTACAATGGCAAGGGCAGTTCCCCAGCTGCCTGCCCCTATTACTGTTACTATTTTGCTTTCCTCCTGCAAACTAATCACCAGCTTTTTTATTATTTTCTTTCTCGAGCATAAATTTTAATTGGAGTTCCCTCAAATCCAAAAGAATCTCGAATTCTGTTTTCAAGAAAACGCTCATAGGAAAAATGCATTAATTCAGGTTCGTTCACAAACACAACAAAGGTTGGAGGTTTGACTGCTACTTGGGTTGCATAGTAAATCTTTAACCGTTTTCCTTTGTCGGTAGGTGTTGGATTCATCGCCACTGCATCCATAATTACATCATTTAACACGCTTGTTTCAACCCGCATCGAATGGTTTTCGCTTGCCGTATTAATCATTGGCATAAGTGTATGGATCCGTTTTTTTGTTTTTGCGGATAAGAAAACAATCGGAGCATAGCTAAGAAATAAGAAATGTTCTCTTATTTTTTGTTCCAACTCTCTCATCGTCTTCTCATCTTTTTCAACGGCATCCCATTTATTAACTACAATGACTACAGCTCGTCCTGCTTCATGAGCATATCCTGCTATTTTCTTATCTTGTTCAATAATGCCTTCTTCAGCATTAATAACTACTAAAACAACATCAGAACGTTCTATTGCTCTTAGCGCACGCAGTACACTATATTTTTCGGTACTCTCGTATACTTTTCCTTTTTTTCTGATCCCTGCTGTATCAATAATGACATATTTTTGGCCGTTATAGGTATATGGTGAATCGACAGCGTCACGGGTGGTACCAGCAATATTGCTGACAATGACACGTTCTTCTCCTAAAATGGCATTTACTAGTGATGATTTCCCAACATTAGGACGTCCAATTAAAGAAAATTTGATGACATCTTCATCATATTCTATTGGTTTAGATTTTGGAAAGTGTTTAGCTGCCTCATCTAATAAATCACCAAGACCAAGTCCATGGGATCCTGAAACTGGGATTGGTTCACCAAAACCCAATGCATAAAAGTCATAAATAAACTCACGCATATCAGGGTTATCTATCTTATTCACCCCTAATACGATTGGCTTTTTTGATTTATAAAGAATCTTTGCTACTTCCTCATCCGCAGCTGTTACACCTTCCCGCCCATTTGTTAAGAAGATAATAACATCGGCTTCATCGATAGCAACTTCCGCTTGCTGACGAATTTGTTCTAGGAACGGCTCATCACCAATATCTATTCCACCAGTATCAATCACATTAAAATCATGTGTTAACCATTCTCCTGAACTGTAAATCCGATCTCTCGTTACTCCTGGTACATCTTCAACGATGGAAACTCGCTCACCGACAATCCTATTAAAAATCGTGGATTTTCCAACGTTAGGTCTTCCTACAATGGCAATAACGGGTTTTACCATTAAAATCGCCATCCTTTCTTATATATTTCACAAAAAATATTAGTTAGCATTATTCAAATTGAAAGTTCTTATTTAAGTAAGGAAAATAGCCTTAAGTAAAGAAACCCTTCTGTCAACAAGAAGGGCCTAACTTCAATTATTTTAACAATGTTAAACCTTTCCCGCAATGGAAAGGTTTATCCAAGCATGGCATTTACGATGATTTTTGTTTTCCTTTTTCAAAAAAATGAAAGTGAGTCTGCATATATGTCCCTGCATTTTCAATTACACTCCAGCATGCGAGTATAGCTGTAATTAATGCACAAACGTCAAGATATTCAAAAGTGCCTATTGCATATGGAAAAGGAAATTTACTTAAGGTATAAGCATATAAGAACTCCCCTTGCATCGTTCCGCAAATGGTAATCAGTATTCTGCCTTTTAAAGTTTTCTGAAGAAGAATCGCTAGATATCCAAAGCAAAAACCCATCATCCATTCCTTTTTGAATATAATCCAGATTGGGTCAAAAATCTCAAACAAATGAAACGCCACATAACCAATCGAAACAATTAATGAACAAATAAAGAAATAGACTATTTTCCCCCTTGTTTCTTGGCTAATAAATAAATAACAAATCATTAATAAAAATAAACCACTAGCATGAATTTCATACCCAAAAATGACAAACTGAAAACTAGATAAAAGAATGACAATTAGAATAATTACAGATAATTTTAATCGATAGGGATTTTTTTTATCTACGATGAATGTTAAAAACACCCAAAAGGACCAAAAAATCAAATAAAACATCGAACCTTCCATACATACACCTCCTATTATTATCATTATTGGTAATCTTTATGTACTTTCATACTTCCTTGAATAATATTTCAATCGTGAATCATCTTATTAAGAGGAGGTGTGGAAAATGGGAAAAGACCGCCAAGAGAAAAAGCTAAAAGCTAGTAGAAGAGTGGAGTCAGATCGTGATCAGGCATTACATTATAAGGGTGCTACAAAATTATCTAGTCCCGAAGAAGCTAGGGATTTAAACGATGGAAAATATGATCGTTAAAACTAAGAGCGCAAGCGCCTTGGTTAGCCCCGACAAGCACAAGACAAGCCGGCGGAAAGGTTGCTCTTTAACCTTTTGGACGGATTGGCTTGTGACCTCGAGGGGCTAGGCGCTGGACAAGTCTCAAAGTCGATTTTTCTTTCTTAGCTACTTAAAAAGCTCTCGCTGATGCGAGAGCTTTAAATTTTACGCTGGCTATATTGTTTAGTGTCGATTCCTCTTTGATTTAACCAATGATACGTATCACCGGAAATAATTAGAGGCACTTTTTTTAAGTCTGAAATAGTTCTTGCTCCTAACGCGGTCATGATCATCCGTAATTCCATATGAAGATTTTCAATAGCCTTTACTAGTGCCTCTAGACCTTCATCAACAAGAATTTTTAAAAAGAAACCAGCCAAACCGATAGCGCTGGCACCAATTGCCAAACCTTTTGCAATATCAAGACTTGAGGAAAAACCACCAGATCCAATAATTGGAACTCCATTACCTGTACTTACAGCTTCTATGATTGATATTGGTGTAGGGATTCCCCAATCATTAAAGAACGGAAGAGAATGTTCCCTGCGCTTATTTTCGATTTCAGCAAAATTGGTTCCTCCAAAGCCTCCGATATCGACAATCGAAACCCCTGCAGAAATCAAAGATGAAACCGTATCCTTGGACATACCAAACCCAACTTCCTTCACTATTATGGGTATATCCACTGCATTTGAGATTTCTTCTATTCTTTTTAAAGAGCCGGTAAAATCACGATCTCCCTCTGGCATCGTCAGTTCTTGAATCACATTTAAGTGAATTTGTAAGGCATTGGCACCAATCATATCGATTGCCAATTTAGCATTTTCAATGGTCGCCTCACTTCCTAAATTAGCAATAACGATTCCCTTCGGATTCTCTTTACGTACAATATCATAAGTGTATCTCTCTTGTTTATCTTTAATAGCTGACATTTGTGAACCTACAGCCATCGCTACCCCAGTATGCTTAGCGGCAATCGCCAGTTGCTCGTTAATTCGATATGTTTTTTCTCCGCCGCCGCCTGTCATTGCATTGATAAAAATTGGCGAACTTAAATAAAGTTCGCCAATTGAGTCATTTAATCGAACATCGGATACATGGATATTCGGTAAGCTTTGGTGAATAAATTTGATATCGTCGAAAACTGTAGAACGATTTTGCCTATTTTCCAAGGCAAAGCGAATATGATCCCATTTTCGTTCAGATCTTGACACTTACATCACCATTATTTTCCTAGATTCTTTAGTTTATCTCCGATCATTTCTCCAAGCTGGAACCCTTTAGATTCTTCAGGAAGCTCGTAATCAAAGTTTTCCTCAGCCTCTTTTTCAAGCAATTCCTTTATGCTTAATGATAAACGCTGATCTTGCTGGTTTACATCAAGAACCTTCACTTGTACTTCTTGACCCTCTTTTAAAACTTCATGTGGAGTTCCAATATGTTTATGAGCAATCTGCGAAATATGAACAAGTCCTTCTACACCAGGGAAAACTTCCACGAAAGCTCCATAAGAAACTAATCTTTTCACTGTTCCATTTAAAACACTTCCTTTAGGAGCTTTTTCAGAGATATCGCTCCAAGGTCCTGCAAGAGTTTCTTTTATGGATAATGAAATTCTCTCATTATCGCGATCAACACTTAATACTTTCACTTTCACTTGCTGTCCTTCTTGGACAACGTCAGAAGGCTTATTAACATGTTCATGGGATAACTGAGAAATATGAACTAAACCATCAATTCCACCGATATCTACAAATGCACCAAAATCAGTAATTCTTTGTACAGTTCCATCAATAACCTGCCCCACTTCTAAAGCACCAAGACGGTTTTGTTTCAATTTACCTTTTTCTTCTTCTACCACTGCACGATGAGAGAGAATTAAACGATTTTTTTCTTTATCAAGTTCAACAATTTTAAATGAAAGTGTACGTCCTTTGTAGTCACTGAAATCTTCAACAAAATGAGCTTCAACAAGAGAAGCAGGAACAAATCCGCGAACACCAAGGTCCACAACTAGTCCGCCTTTAACTACATCTTTTACTTCTGTTTCAAAAACTTCTCCAGCTTGGAATTTTTGTTCTAAGCTTTCCCAAGCCTTTTCAGCATCAACTTTCCGTTTTGATAATACAAGTGCATCTTCTTCTACTTTAGTTACTTCTAATTCCAATTCGTCGCCTTCTGCTACAGCGTCAGAGGCCTTTTCGATATGGAGACTTGAAAGTTCACTAATTGGTATAATACCATCCAGCTTACTGCCTGGGATATTCACAAGCACCTGTTTTTCTTCAACCTTAGTAACTTGTCCAGTTACTTTATCCCCAATTTCAAAGTTTTTCACTTCTACTTGATTTAATTCTTCCGACATATGTATTCCTCCTTATTCCATTTACTCTAAAAAATCTATATATGATTTGGTGAGAAGCACACTGCATCCACCACATATAAATTAAACAAAACCAATAGAATTTTCAAAAAAAATCTCTTTTTATTAACTTCTTACAAATAGTCTTTTTTGTCAAGCAGAAGCTATTTATGCTCTTTTATAAGTTTATCAATTTCTGACATAATTAATTCAGTAACCTGCTCTGCTGAAGCTTTTGTTTGCCGCATTTCAGTCATATCGATTGGTTTTCCATATACCATTTTCAATTTGTTTAGACTTTTATACGGACCAATGACCGCACATGGAACAACTTGAGCTTCCGTTCTTAATGCAAAAAAACCAGCCCCTGAAAGCCCTTTTCCTAGTTCCCCCGTTTTACTTCTGGTCCCTTCCGGAAAGAGGCCAAAAACATGTCCGTCTTTTAAAAGCTTCAATCCTGTCCTTAGAGCCTCTCGGTCATTAAATCCCCTTTTCACTGGGAACGCATTACATTTTCTAACAATCCCTCCTAGTACAGGGACCTGAAATAGCTCATCCTTAGCCATATAATGCACAGGACGAGGACACATAATTCCGACAACAATGGGATCGAGTACAGAGATATGGTTGGCGCAAAGAAGGACGCCTCCCTCTTTCGGGATATTTTCCACCCCTATAGCTTGTATCCGGTACCACGGTTTGAAGATGGTATAAACCACCGATCTTGCAAAGCCATAAAACGTCACACTCTACCAATCCTTTCCTGCACGAGCGCCATGATTTTACCGACAACATCAGGAATAGTCAAAGAGGTTGTGTCGATTTCGATTGCATCACTTGCCTTCTTTAATGGAGCTACTTCTCTTTCTGAGTCAATTTTATCTCTCTGTGCAATTTCTGCTTTTAATTGTTCTAAATCAGAAGGAAAGCCTTTTTCAAGATTTTCAGCATGCCGCCTCTCAGCTCTCTCTTCTACACTTGCCAGCAAAAATACTTTTACTTCAGCGTTTGGCAAAACATGCGTTCCAATGTCCCGGCCATCCATTACAACACCGCCTTCTGTAGCAAATGCCTGTTGTCTTTTTACCATTTCTTCACGGACTTTTGGAAGCCTAGCCACATATGATACAGAATTAGTTACTTTAGCTGAACGGATTAAATCAGTGACATCAAGGTTGTCTAAAAAGACTAATTGTCCTCTATCTGACGGTTTTAATTCAATTACAGTGGATAAAAGAGTGTTCAATAAAGTGATTTCATCTTCCAAATCCAGCTGATTAATAATGGCTTTATATGTCAATGCTCTATACATGGCTCCAGTATCAATATAAATATAAGATAGTTTTTCTGCCACAATTTTTGCTACTGTACTCTTCCCGGCTGCGGCTGGTCCGTCAATTGCGATTGATATTTTGTTTTCCATAAATCCTCCTAAATGCTCTCTTAATCGTCTGGTCCACTCTATTTATTTTACCACAAGATAAAGATATGCTTCTTTTTTTTAAATATATAATTAAAAGAATTTTCAACTGTTTTAAAATAAGATTCCCCAATTCACCATATAAAAATAGGAAAGTATAAACCTCCCTGTTAGATGGAAGTACTTTATACTTTCCTATTGCAAATAGATTCATTTTTTATCGTTTCCCTGAAAAAGTTTGTAAAATTTCCGTTAATGTATTTTCATTAACTCCTTCATACCTTGCCAAATGTTTTACTTGTGGAAGGATATCCATTTGATGAAATAGTATTTGTGAAATAAATAAAAAAATAAATTGAACAATGACCACTTTAATTAGAATTCTCTCCACTGTTTTCAATCAAATCACTCCAAGACTATATATCCATTAGTATTGGAGTACGCCACTGATTTTATTCTTCTTACAACTGCCAGCAATAAATAAGAAGAGGGAAAAGCCTCTTTTCCCTCATAATACATCTTCATATGTTGCCTCTGTGTTTTTTAGCTTTTCTACTTCTTCCTCTATTCCGGATTTAGCATTTATATAGATGCGGTAGGTATCTTCGCCCATTGTACCTAAAAACTCATAGCATAGTACTTCTTCATTTAAATCATTCACGATCATTGCTTGACGGTGTTCCATCACCTTTAATTTAGGATTTACTTTTGCACGAGCTTGTTCAAGCGTTAGGACCGGTTTTTCAATTGTTCGAGTTTGAAAGGTTTTTAAGTATTCTTCTGCTGAAACACCTATGATATCCCCATTATCCAATGCTACTTTAACCTTCACTGATTCCGGATAAATTCTTACCCCATTTATATTAGTAACAAAATTAAATACTCCAATATTGTCATATTGTGTGCTCTCAAATACTTCTAAATTTTTAAAACCTGTATCCTTCAAAAATGCAGCTGCTTTATTGTTCGCATCATTTAAGCTTAGTGTCTGTTTCTTTACATCACGACTATTAATAAACCATATTGGGTGTCCAGCCTTTTTGGTTATATCCATACTTGCTTCTTGCCCTGTTTTATTATTTTTAATCGATACACTGTAAAAACCAAAATCAGAACCTTTACCATTATCCGTTACCTTTACGTTTGCATTCCCGTCGAAATTCATATATTTTTTAGCAATTTGGATGGCTTCCTGACGTGTTATGGTTTTGCCTTTTATTTTATTAAAGTTTTCATCTCTTTTTTGAAAGTTAGCAAATGTAGGTCCAAAGTCTGATTCATCAAAGCTGGTTACTGTTTTCTCAACTGTCTTAAAACCATCAATAATCGTGTTATCCGTATTCTCTTTCCCTGATGCAAGGGCAAGTTCTACATCCATCCAACGAAGATTATTTTTTAGGACCATATGCTGTACATTCCGCAGTTCATTTTGAATGTCACCAGACTGTTTATACAGAGAATTAAGTGTTTGATATTCCTTATCTGTTAATGGGTTCTTCGATAAATCTCTTACGGCAGTCTGATAACTAAAATTTCCAATATTCGCTAAGAATGCTTCAGTTTTGTTAAATGGTAATAGTGTTAAAGGAAGCTGGCCAACATCTCCATGTGCCTGTGACGTCAGTCTCCATACTTCAATTAAGGATGGAGATAAGGACTCTTTAGAATTCATAGCTAGCGTAGTCCCAATTTTATCGTGCAACATGTCCATTCGATATGCAAGATCATGGAATGCTCGTTGATAGTTGTTTTCAGCATTAATAAGTACTGCGTTTTTCTCTTGATGTTCTTGATAGCCCCAATATGCTGTTCCCGCAATACCCAGAGCGAGAATTCCTATCAATATTCCTCTTATCATTTCAACTCACCTCTCTATTTACAAAAAATATGTTGACCAATTCGTTTGATTTGCGGTCTTCCCCATATCCATCCACTTGTAGCCGTAGCAGGATTAAAGTAGTACAACGCTTCGCCCGTCGGATCCCAACCATTAATTGCATCTAGTACCGCTTTTCTTGAATTCTCATTTGGAGTAAGCCAAATTTGTCCATCGGCAACAGCTGTAAATGCCCCTGGTTCAAAAATAACTCCAGAAACAGTGTTTGGGAATGAAGGACTATTAACACGATTCAAAATAACAGCGGCAACTGCAACTTGACCTATATAAGGCTCTCCTCTTGATTCGCCATTAACAGCATTGGCCATTAGCCGAATATCATTTTGTGAAAAACCCTTCGGTGTATTAGACGCAGCCTTCTTTGTTCCAGTTGATTTTGGAGCAGTTGAATTTGGAGCAGTAGATTTCTGTGCTGTTTGTTTATTATATTTTGTAGCTTTGGCTAATTTCGCTTTAGTTGTTGCCCCGGCAAGTCCATCAATCGGTAAACCAAATTCATATTGAAAATTTCTTAATGCCCAATAGGTGCTCCATCCAAATACTCCATCAATTTTCCCATGGTAGAACCCAATATACTTAAGCCTGGATTGAAGTTCAATGACATCCTCACCAACTGCCCCTCGTTGGATAACTTGATTGCTAAAAGCAAATACTTTTTGGCTCTCCAATAAAGAAAATGGCATAAGGCAAGAAAAGAATAGGATGAAGAATTTGATTAGGATGCTTTTCTTAATCATGGAATAATAACCCCCGTTTTGAATCTTTTTAGCATTAAACCTATTTTTTGTTTAATTGGTGTTTTTATTCCATTTCAAGCAGAAAAAAACCCTTCAAAATTATTGAAGGGCTTTTTTAACTAATAAAAATGAAATTACACTGGCGCTTGTGCCTTTTGGTCCGAATATTGCTTCTTAAAATGATTGGCACTGAGGATTTTCGCCTTTTTAACTTTTCGTAATCCAAACCACCAAAGGAAAATCATAAAAGGAAAAATAATCATCATCCAATTTTCAAGTGAGATTAATATATAATCATAAGAACCATGCAGAAGTATCGGTAAAACCAGGGATAATAATATCCATTTTGCTTTATTCCCTTTGGTAAACTTTGCTTTTCCCAGATAAAATCCCATAATAACGCCAAATAAAGCATGGCTTGATACTGGTAGCAATGCACGAGTCATGGCATGCTCAATTCCATTTGCAACTAAATAAAAGATATTTTCAACCGTAGCAAACCCAAGGGAAACTGCAACGCCATAAACGATGCCATCAAACGGTTCATCAAATTCAACATGTTGATATATAAGATAAAAAAGAATAAACCATTTAAAAAATTCTTCCAAAGTACCTGAGCCAAAAAAGGCATTTAATACATTAGATTTTAATAAATGCTCAGTTTCCAAAACATATTGGATAAACATTATTGGAAACACTAGCAGAACTCCATATAAAAATGTCCGAAAAACAAAGGAAATAGGCTCGGGCTCATATTCATCTTTTAAATAAAAATAACTTAGCAAGGCCAAACCTGGAGCAACTCCAGCAGATAATATTCCAAGCATGCTGAACCTCTTTTCCAATCCTTTTTCTTAATGGTACCATGGATAGCCTATAAAGAAAATGAAAGTTTCATTCCAGCGCTTACTGTTTTCTAACTCTATTGTTTAAAAAACATAAGTTAAAAATTTATGTTTTCTAATCCGCTGGCCAACGCTACAGCCAATTTCATTCTTGCTTTTTTAGAATCATTATCACTTCCCAGGATTACTCCTTTTTTATAAAGGTCGTAGGCACTCCCTTTATAATCGTAGGTTGTATACACAGCGCCTTCTTCAGCGCTGGTAGTTATTACAATTTTTATACCTGCTTTGATAGACTTTTCAATCTCCTCCATCATTTTCGGAGCTACTTGTCCTCTTCCTACTCCTTCAAGAATGATACCGGCAACCCCAGCTTCTCGGGCAGCTTTAATAAATTTCCCATCTGCTCCTATATAGCATTTGATAATTTCAACTTCAGGGATTGAAGAGTTTAATTGAAAATACTCTCTTTTAATAGGTTTTTGAAAAACATGAACTTTATCGTTATCAATTATACCTAGATAGCCGAAACCAAAAGCATTAAATCCCTGGATGTTAGATGCATGCTCTTTTTTTACATACCTAGCGGCAAAAATTCTTTCATTGAAAACAACAACAGTACCTACATCAAGTAAATCCAGGGAACAAGCGGAATAAATTGCGTGGCGTAAATTAATATACACATCACTGCCAAGATCTTCTGGGGAACGCTGTGATCCCGTTACAATTACAGGACGGTGGTCATTAATAGTTAAATCAAGAAAATAACTTGTTTCCTCCATCGTATCAGTCCCATGTGTAACAACTACACCAGAAACTGTCTCGTCCTTAAAATAATCCTCTATTTTATTCTTTAAAACAACTAAATCGGCAAACGTTATATGAATACTCGCTTTTTGGAAAACTGATTCCACTATTACTTCTATTTCATTAGGTAAATTACACATGGAAGCCAGTTCTTCTCCTGTTATCGCTCCAGATGCTAATTTACCAGAAGTCTTATTCGGTTTACTTGCAATCGTACCGCCAGTTGTTAAAAGAACAACCTTCTTCATCATTAATCACCCTTTAGTTTCCTTTTCTAGTATAGATTGCGCAATTTGACCGCCATGGAAACGGCCATTTTCTATAAATATCTCATTTGCATTATTACCGGCCGCAATCACCCCGGCAATAAAAATCCCGCTTATGTTGGTTTCCATTGTATCGGGATTAAAAAGAGGACGACCTGTTTCTTCATCAATTTTAATCCCCATTTTTACTAAGAAATCATGATCTGGATGGTAACCAGTCATGGCAAAGACAAAGTCGTTTTGAATCGCTTTTTCTTCTCCATTCCTTGAATAAATTATTTGATCTTTCGTAATTTCTTTTACATCAGCTTGAAACTCCATTTTGATCGTACCATTTCTTACTAATGATTCGAATTCTGGCAGAATCCATGGCTTTATACTTGGTGAGTATTCTTTTCCACGATATAGAACTGTAACACGTGCTCCTGCCTTTACAAGTTCAATTGCTGCATCAACACTTGAATTCTTTCCTCCAATGACACACACATCCTTATCAAAATATGGATGTGCTTCCTTAAAATAATGGAAAACCTTTGGCAAGTTTTCACCAGGTACGTTCATATAGTTAGGATGGTCGTAATAGCCTGTTGCAACGACCACATAACTAGTCTGGTATGTATCTTTATCCGTTTTAACCTGGAAGTGATCGTCCTTCCTAGAAATTTCTCTAACCGTTTCAAATGCATTAATCCGAATTTGTTTACGCTTAGCTACTTCTCTATAATACACAAGTGCCTGGTTTCGTTTGGGTTTATAACTGTCTGTAACAAAGGGAAAACCGCCGATTTCTAATTTTTCACTTGTACTGAAAAAGGTTTGATGGGTGGGATAATTATAAATGGAATTTACGACATTCCCCTTTTCGATAATTAAAGGTCTCTTTCCGATTTCTTTTAACGAAATAGCTGCCGCTAATCCACAAGGCCCCCCGCCCACAATTATAATATCTTCTATTTGCATTATGGCCAACTCCTTAAGAACAAATTATATATAAAAGAATTATTTTTACTACAAAAAAAAATCTCCTACCGTATCATGATAGGAGATTTTTAATCTAGTTTCAACAAACAACCCTTTACTATTGCTGCCAATAAATTATATCCAGCCTCTAAATCGGCTCGCTTCAGCCATTTTTCTTACCCCTACCATGTAGGCAGCAAGACGCATATCTACCCGGCGGGTTTGTGCAGTATCATAAATATTTTTGAATGATTTAACCATTACTTTCTCTAATTTTTCTTCCACTTCTTCTTCGGTCCAATAATAGCCTTGATTATTTTGCACCCACTCAAAATATGAAACAGTAACCCCTCCCGCGGATGCTAAAACATCTGGCACCAACAAAATTCCACGATCAGTTAAGATTTCGGTTGCCTCCAGTGTTGTTGGACCATTCGCAGCTTCAACCACGATTTTCGCACGAATATTATGAGCATTTTCTTCCGTAATTTGATTTTCAATTGCCGCAGGAACTAAAATATCACAATCAAGTTCAAGTAATTCTTTATTGGTAATCGTATTATTAAATAGTTTTGTTACAGTTCCAAAGCTGTCCCGTCTATCTAAAAGAAAATCAATATCAAGACCGTTTGGATCATAAAGAGCACCATAGGCATCAGAAATACCAATCACTTTTGCTCCTGCATCATGCATGAATTTTGATAAGTAACTTCCTGCATTTCCAAATCCTTGGACGACTACTTTAGCTCCTTCAATTTGAATACCTTTCTTTTTTGCCGCTTCACGAATACAAATCGTTACGCCTTTTGCTGTTGCAGATTCCCTTCCATGAGAACCTCCTAATACAAGCGGCTTTCCAGTAATAAATCCAGGAGAGTTAAACTCATCGATACGGCTGTATTCGTCCATCATCCATGCCATAATTTGTGAATTAGTAAATACATCTGGGGCAGGAATATCCTTTGTTGGACCAACAATTTGGCTGATTGCTCTTACATAGCCACGGCTTAGTCTCTCTAGTTCTCTAAAAGACATATCCCGTGGATCACAAACAATACCGCCTTTTCCCCCGCCATAAGGGAGATCAACAATCCCGCATTTTAAACTCATCCAAATCGAAAGGGCTTTCACTTCTGTTTCAGTTACATTTGGATGAAAACGAATACCGCCCTTTGTTGGTCCTACCGCATCATTATGTTGGGCACGGTAGCCCGTAAATATTTTTATAGAACCATCGTCCATTCTTATTGGAATTTTCACTGTCAGCAAACGTAATGGCTCCTTTAAGAGCTCATATACTTCTTCAGGATAACCTAACTTTTCAAGGGCTTTATGTATCACTGTTTGTGTTGCTTTCAACACATCGTGGTGTTCTCCCTCTTGATTAGTTTGACCATTTGCTTTATCGGCAACCATTTGAAATCCTCCTAGAAAATGCTTTACGTATGATCTCTTCTTTCAGAGACAAGTATACACGTTTACCCGATTTATGCAAGAAGAAAACATAGACTAAAAGCGCTGTATGTAAACGCTATTATTAATGTAAAAAAATATTATTTTTAAGAAAAAGACCTTAATTTATAAAGGGGCCTTCGCCCCTTTAGTATGATATTGATTATGAAAAGTTATTTAAAAAAATGGAGAATTGTTTCGACAGCAAAATGTTTCATCACTGGTTTACCATATTCTGCAAGAACATATGGACTTAGAATGGATGGACTGCCAAATTCCGATAAAATGCAAGCAGCCTTTTCCTTATGTGCGGCCTCCATATTATCCATTACAAGGTAATAGCGATTATTAAACCAATAAAGACTTCCACCATAAATGTCTATTATGGCAAGTCTTTTAGCCAGGCCGACTAGATGCTCAAATTCTCCAAATTCATATAAGAGATCCTCGCATCCTTCAACCCTTACCTGCATTTCGATATATCCATCGTATAATAAATCTTCATCATCTTTTACTTCATCCACAGTAATGATTAAGATCATTCCTTGAGCTTGAAGGGAGAAAATTTCTACAGCAACAGAACCCTGGATATCAACATCAAATTCTTCACTAGCTTCTTCGAGCATATCATGAAAGAGCTGATTCCATTTACTTGAATCCTTCCAAATATCCTCTTTTGAAAGACCTCTTTCAAATAAATCATCAGAGGTTAAAAAAATTTTTATTTTATTGGCCGTTAAGCGTTCTAAGCGCATGCTTTTGCCCCCTGCCGTGACGTAACTCTTGTTTTCAGTGTATGCCGCAGGGTACTATTGGTGAATTGTCTACATCAGCCTATCTTTTCCGGTCCTCGTTTCAGTGAGATAAGATGTGTTTCTGCAGGGGCTCCTAACCTTAAAGGCACGCTTGTAGTGCCATAACCATTACTTATTAAAAGAATGGTATTCTCAAGTTTTTTAATTTTTCCTATTTCAAAAGGGCTATATCCTAGGATATGTATTTGGCCTCCATGAGTATGTCCGCTCAGCACTAAGCTAATTCTATGCTCAGGAAGGATTTTTTTTGTTATAGTTGGATAGTGACTAGCTAATATTTTAAAACTGTTGTCATCAGCATCCATTAGGGCAAAATCAAGACGGTCCCTCGCTTGGTTACAGTCATCAACTCCAAGGAGGGATAATTTGTCCCCGTGTTCGGATTCAAATGTTACTGCGGTATTATCCAAGAGTTTTACTCCCAAATCTAATAAAATGGCATCCAATTTACGAAAATCCACTTCATAATCATTGTTTCCCCAAACAAAATAGACAGGGCCAATTTTTTTTAATTTTAATAAATTTTCCTTTACCTGTTGAAATGGAACCCCTTTTTCCGTTAAGTCTCCTCCAATGATAACAAAGTCCGCTTTTCCTTTTACTTTATTAATAATCAAATCTGAAATAACTCTTCTATGAATATCTGAAATAAAAAAAATGCTAACCTTACCAAAGGAATCAGGAAAGTCAGGGAAGGAAATTTCATGCTTAACTACTTTATTTAAAAAGGCCTCCCTCACCATAAATAAAAGGAGAAAGATACCTCCCAATATCAGAATTACTACTGCCCCCCAAATAATCACCGATTCTCCCCCTCTTAAAGTTCTATGGAAATCATACCATAAAGAAGACTTAAAGAAAAAAAGACAAACATAATGATCCCTCCCATACAGTGTATGAGAGGGATCATTTTTCTTTACCTCTTCGTTTTTTAGTCTTCTTGAATACTTAATATTCGGAAGCCGTGTTCTTCAAGCTTCTTTGTAAACCTATCTATATTATTTTTCTTTTCAATCTTCATTACGATTCTTCTTACAAGTTTATCGGTTTCATCAAAGGTAACAAGAGAGATGATGTGTTCATGGAATTGATGAGCAATTTCTGAAAGACGGGCTATCCGTCCTTCGGTCTCAACAGATGTAAAAGCAATTCGTACTCCTGGCCGATTAACACCAAATGCACTTTCAAATGAACTTAAAACATCCGAACGTGTCAATACGCCCAAAAAAGTTTTATTCTCATCAACAACTGCTAATAAAGGAAAATCCTTTAAATCGAGAAGTGTTTTTTCAAACAATTCTCCACCTAGCAAAAATTTGTCTTCATGCGAAGTAATATTACTTACAAAAGTTGATGTCAGGTAGTCATCTTTCTGTTTGCCAGACTTAAAAAAGCCTTCATAAATGTTAAATCTTGTTACCACACCTGCATATTTATCACCGTTTAATACAGGCAACCCGTCAATTTGGTACTTTTCTAACATTTCTAAAGCATCCATTAGTGTTACATCAACTGGAGCGACAAAACATTCATGCTTAGGGATCATAATATTCTTAACAAACAATTCCCATCACCTCCTGAAATCTTTCCTATATCCTTATTATACTTCTACAATACAATTAAAAACCCCTTTTAATATTAAAGTTTTATGTCATGTAACCGAAATAATCTCATATGATTAAATGATATTGTATAAAGGGAGGGCGACTATGAATACACATTTTAAAACCTATCATCCTTACGCTAGTCCGTTTGACCCTTGTAAGCCAATCCTTGAAAAAGCATACTCTACACCACCCAATTTATATATGGGCTTTCAACCTCCAAATTTACCCCAATTTACACCACTTGAAGCTCTTAGGGCAGGGACATTATGGAAAGCCTTTTATGATCCTTGGTTCAGTCCACTTGAACCAGGTAAAGGAGGACTTCCACAATGAAACAGGTTCCAGCTGAATATTATCAACTAATGGAACAGCTTCAAGCAGTGGACTTTGTATTAGTTGAATTAACCTTGTACTTAGATACCCATAATGATGACCAGGAAGCGATTAATCAATTTAATCATTATGCAAAAGAAAGAAAAAGAATAAAAAAATTATTTGAAAGCCAATTTGGGCCTTTACAGCAATACGGAAACAGTTACTCTGGATACCCTTGGAACTGGGATGATACACCTTGGCCATGGCAAGTTTAAAAGCGGACTAAGTAAACAAAGTTCAAGGGAGGGCCATACATGTGGATTTACGAAAAAAAACTACAATATCCTGTACGAGTCAGTTCATGTAATCCAAGATTAGCAAAATATTTAATTGAGCAATATGGCGGTGCTGATGGGGAACTTGCTGCTGCCCTTCGTTACTTAAACCAGAGATACACAATCCCAGATAGGGTTATCGGTCTGTTAACCGATATTGGAACAGAAGAGTTTGCCCATCTTGAAATGATAGCTACCATGGTCTATAAGTTGACAAAGGATGCTACACCAGAACAATTAAAGGCTGCCGGTATCGAGGATCACTATGTGAACAATGATAAGGCCTTGTTCTACCATAATGCCGCAGGTGTTCCATTTACAGCCACTTATATTCAAGCTAAAGGAGATCCAATCGCAGACCTTTATGAAGACATAGCTGCAGAAGAAAAGGCACGAGCAACTTACCAATGGATTATTAATATGAGTGACGACCCTGACTTAAATGATGGTTTAAGATTTTTACGGGAGAGAGAAATCATTCATTCCCAACGTTTCCGTGAAGCTGTAGAAATATTAAAAGAAGAGCGGGACAAAAAGCGAATTTTTTAGTGAAATTAAGAAGCAGCGGCAAGATCTGCTTCTTATTTTTTTTCATGGTATAAATTAATATCATATTGCTTTTTCATTATTTCAAAAACAATATGGCGATTTTTCCATTCCTCTTCCCTCTTCCACAGGTCTTTACTGCGATCCACAATTTCACACCTTAGCTCCTGATACTCCTTCTCCTTTTTTTCCTTTTGCTGTTTTAAAAGATTCATGGCCCCAAATCCTACAATTGTGAACGCTAATAAGTACACAGCAACAGTATCATTTAAACCGGCTGACAACATCGCTAAAAAAGAATAGGAATATTGTTTTACGAAAGTTATATAGAAATAGAAAGTAAAGATAAATGCCAAAAAGAGTGTTCCATAAATTGAAAAATAATGCCACATTTTTACATCATCAAATTTTTTCTTTCTCTTTCTTACATTCTCTAACATTTGTTTGGTCGCCTGATCTGTATGTTCAAGCTGTTGAATTGGTGTATCCATGTTGTTCACCCTCCCTATATTCGATATATATATATTTATGATCTTGTCCTAAAATTTATGTCGCAAAAAAACCGATCAAAGATCGGCTAGTTATTTATAGGAATATTAAGGTGTGACAGTGTTTGTTTTACTTTTTTTCACAGCATCCTTTGTGTCTTGATCAGAGTTTGAGGGTTCAACTTTTTTATCATCATTTTCAGGATTGTTTTTTTTGAGGTTAATGGTTTCATACCCCACTGAATTTCCGGAAGTTTTTTGTGTTCCATTAATTTTCCCTCCATGATCTCGGTATGAAATCACACTAAAAATAATGATAGGAAGAAGAATAAAACACAGCACTAATAACCGAATGACCGGATATTTTACCTTCAATTTAGTTTTCTTTTTCTTTTGTCTGTGAACCTGCTCTCTCGGAGGGAGTTTTTCACTGTTACCTGCTGCCTTTTCATTTATTTTTTGAATCCGTTGTTTTAATCTCTCCGCTTGGTCCCTGTATGGTTCTTCTCTATTCACAGAGCTGTTCCTCTCCATTCTTGTCAACTGTTGTATGTCTAAATTTTATATATAATCCTAGAAGAAAATCTATGACAAAATGCATCATAATGGTTACCGCTAAATTACCAGTCCACTTATAAATGATCCCTATCAAAAAACTTAACAGGATAATATTTAAAAAGAGGAACCAATTAAATAGATAACGATAGTGAATGATGGCAAATATTGTGCTTGCCATCACTAGACCCACTTTCGTTTGAATAATGCCCCGGAAAAGCAGTTCTTCACTGAACGCTACAAAAAGGGCAATGATAAATGTATGAAATACATGTCTATTCTTAAAAATTCTTTGATTTAATCCTCCATCATCATAAAAAGAAGCAGGCAGCAACTTCATTAACAAAATATCAACAATTACAATCATTACACCTGTTGGAATACCAATGGTGAAAATATGATCATCTGACAAACTAAAATTTTGAATATATGGAAAATGATCATATAAAATTGCTCCCAAGATGAGTGAAACAATTAAAAGAATAATTTGTGTTAGGTATAAGTGATAGAGAAGTTCTTTATCTGTTAGTTCTGCAATTATTTGATGATATTTTCTTTTCATTCACTCAACTCACTATGAATTAAAATTTTTGAAAGATAATCCTGCCAGTTCTCTTCGCTTATCTGTGAAATGGCAGCATTCGCATCAGCTTGGTAATCATGTAGGTCCACACCACAGATATCACAGCAGGACGGAATCTGTTCGACCACTTCTTCAGCAAAATACTTTAAAATAAACTCTCGCCTGCATGAAGAAGAATCAACTAATTTCTTCATTTGGTAGATATTATCTTGCTTTACTCTCAATCTTTCTCTTATAAATTCCTTCATAGATGTTCTTAACAATTCCGAATTAGTACTCCTGTTCTCATGGTGATTTACATATTCCTTTACAATTCTCCACTGTATTTCAGAGAACCCTCCAAGTAAACTTAACTCTTCATTTAATTCCATTCTTCCATCATTTTGGACGCTATGCTCTAATAATTTTTCAAATAACCAATCTATTTGCAGTTCCGAAGGTATTTCACTCTCAGCAAGCTGAAATGGAAGCTGTTCATCACCTGGTGCATATAAAAGAATAGCTACACTTGGCAGCCCATCCCGTCCTGCCCTGCCAATTTCCTGAAGGTAAGACTCAATCTGCATCGGCAAATGAAAGTGTATAATAAAACGGATATTCTCCTTGTTAATCCCCATTCCAAATGCACTTGTGGCACAAACAACATCTAGCTGATTGTGAATAAATTGTTGTTGAATCAATACTCTTGTACTTGAATCTAATCCGCCATGATAAGACATTGCTTGACAAATCCCTTTTTCCATCAAGAGAGAGGCCATTTGATCTGCAGCTTTTTTACTGGAAAAATAAATAATCCCTGGTTTT
This sequence comes from Neobacillus cucumis, assembly GCF_002860255.1. Lineage (GTDB taxonomy): Bacteria > Bacillota > Bacilli > Bacillales > Cytobacillaceae > Neobacillus > Neobacillus cucumis_A. Next base: position 3,282 of record NZ_PGVE01000080.1, on the reverse strand, counting down.
TGCAATTGTGAAACAAGTTCTATGATTCGATTTTGTTTATCTTGATAATCGTTCAATCTTTCAAAATTAAAAGCTATATTAGGCCGGTCTATGGTTGATTCTATTTTTTTCATTTCTTTTTTACCCAGACCAAGGTAGGTAATAATATCTTCACGGACTTTTTTGGTAGCAGTTGCTGTAAGCGCAAGGGTTAATGGATTACCTAATGTTTTTCGAATATCACCTAGTTTGGAATAGTCTGGACGAAAGTCAAATCCCCACTGTGATATACAGTGGGCTTCGTCTACTACGAATAAAGAAATGGTAAGCTGTTTCAGGATGTTAATAATAAAAGGTACCCGTAACATTTCAGGTGATATGAAGATAAACTTATAACCGTCTAATTGACGAAGCACTTTATTTCTTTCTGACAAGGAGAGGAAAGAATTTAATGCAACTACTCTTTTCTCACCTAAACGTTTCATTTGCTCTACCTGGTCCTGCATTAAAGATAGTAATGGTGAAATAATTAATGTCTGACCGCTTAGAATATAGCCAGGAAGTTGATAACACAATGATTTGCCTGTACCTGTCGGAAGCATAGCTAATGTGTGCTCACCGGCAAGGATTGAGGATATAACTTCCTTTTGTCCTTTTTTAAATGAAGAATATCCAAAGTACTTTTTTAAAAGAGTTTCTAATTCCATCTTAATCACCATACTTTGCCAATACTAGCCTAATTTGTAGATACGTTGCAGATCTTAATTGATCCTTTATCAACTTTAATTGTCTTGTTCCCAGGCCGCGTGAAAGTTCTATGATCTTTTTTTGTAAATCCCTATCAACATAAGTATCGATTGAGAAGTTTTCTAGATGCAGTGCAAATTCAACTAAATGATCTTCTATTGTGCTTAGTTTTAAATTTCTTATTGCGGCTATTTTTTCAGGATTGAAGCCTTGCTTTAAAAGAGCCCAAGTTTTTCTTGAGGTAATAGTTAGTTCATTTTCTTTTTCTAAATCCTTAATGAGAAAGGGTAAAACCATGAAGCGGTTCGAATCTTTTGTAATCTTCTGGAGCAAATAATGTAATATGTTTATAAATTCAAGGTGATAATTGTGCTCATCTAAATTCAGTTTCCTAGCGGTCTGGAGTGGAGTTAGCCCTATTTTTTGGTAGCCAGTTAATCGAAACACTAAAATAGACGGATCGATATCCTTTGCCTCATTGAGACATTCTATTAATTCTGTAAATAAAACACTACCTAATTCTTTTCTGGGAACCTTTATTTCTTTTAACATTAATTTAAGCCAATTATGGACCTCTTTGTTTTTTTGAATTGGAATGTATTTTGTTTCTTGATATACAAGATTTGAAGTGACCTGTATAAGCAGCGACAATCTTTCCCAGAAAGTTGCTGTAAAGGAGTGATAATCCCAACCATTTAAATAATCGGCCTTAGATATATGTTCTAAATGTTTTCTTCCGAAAGCCGTTAATTGGTACTTCTGTTCACCAAAACTTTCAATAAAATTTTCACGGAATAACTCTTCCGTTATTTTTTCAAAGGTCTCTCTTGTAAGAGACTCATATATACCAAAAAATTCTTTCAATGAAAACAAATGGGCATCTTGAATGGTTTGTGATGATTTCTTTCCATTTAAAAGATGATAGATGGAATAAATGGTCCGTTCCTTGTTGAGCTGTTTTAAACAATATAGAATAACGGTTTTTATTTGCAGCATCTATCTCACCACTTCCACCTATTAATCGACAAAAATCTTCATTTTTTCATATATATTTTACCATGAAAATTCATAAACTGGTTGGCTAATACTAAAGAAGTTTCAATGAATAGGATATCATTCAAACTATACCCTAATATCATTTTTCTATTGAAAAGTTGCCCATACAGTTTTACAATAGGAATGAGTAATTCGTTTCCATATTTGCATCAGGAAACAGGGAAGAATAATATTTGTTATCTACTGGGAGGTTTTTTTTCATGGCAAAGTATACAATTGTTGACAAGGAAACTTGCATCGCATGTGGTGCATGCGGCGCAGCAGCACCAGATATCTACGATTATGATGATGAAGGTATTGCATTTGTAACTCTTGACGATAATGAGGGAATTGTTGAAATTCCTGATGTATTAATCGATGACATGATGGATGCTTTTGAAGGCTGTCCAACAGATTCAATCAAAGTTGCAGACGAGCCATTCGACGGTAACCCAACAAAATTCGAATAATATTACCCTTAAGCTACTTTTAAACAAACCCCATCTTTCAAAAGACGGGGTTTTTTCTTTTCTCTAAAAAACACAAGAGCCCCCTTATGGTTGCTCTTGTTGTTTTTTATGCACCTTTTACAGTAGAAAATTTATTAATCCATGCCTGCATTCGAATAAACAGCAACATGAAAATAATTGACATCATAACACCTTTTAAGATATTAAAAGGAAGAATTGCAGGTACGACCAAATTTCTCATATCCGGGAATCCCATAAGCAGCGTGTACGCCGGAAGGATGACAACATAATTTAAGATACTCATCACAACTGCCATAATAGCCGTCCCAGCCACTAAAGCAAGAGTCATACCCTTTCTAGTTTTAAGTCTGTTGTATACAAATAAAGTTGGAAGGACAAAGACGATCCCGGCAATAAAGTTGGCAATATGACCAACAGGAACACCGGTTTGACTTCCAGTTGCAATATAATTAAGAACATTTTTGAGAAACTCCACTAAAATTCCTGCAAGCGGACCGAAAACTAATGCCGCAATTAAAGCTGGGATATCGCTGAAATCAACAAAAAGAAAATTTGGAAAAAACGGCAGCGGGAAATTTAACAACATTAATAAATAGGCTATACTGCTTAGCATTCCAATTGAAACATAGGCTCTTACATTTAATCTCTTTCTTTTTTCCATTTTCCTCTCTCCTTTTGATCCATCATGTTAGGAAGAGAGGTTCAGCAAACAGACGACCTAGGTAATTAAAAACTCCCACAAGAAAAATCTTGGGGGAGTTTACAAAGGCACGCTTAATAAACATTCAATTAATCAAAATTTTTTGAATGTCTGCAGAACCTCCATCTTCTCCCATCCAGACTATACTGTCGGCTTTGGAATCACACCAAATCCTGCCCCAAAAGGCTCGCGGGCTTAAGAGTTATACTCTAATACCGCCGATCGGGAATTTCACCCTGCCCCGAAGATAGATCGATATTAAATTACGATTTTATTATACTAAAGAAAATTCTTTTTGTTAAGAAAAAAATTACACTGAAAAATCCGCAG
>NZ_PGVE01000079.1 GCF_002860255.1 Neobacillus cucumis | reverse complement strand
GCGCTGGAGCTGGACAATTCTTAAAGTCGAAATTTTTATGCTTCCTTATCTCATGAAAAAGAACCGGCCAGAGACCGGTTCTCATGATACTTTAAAATTCTCCTTCAAAAGGGGTAAAAGGAATGTGGAGGCGGTTTTCGATCGCTCTTACTCGTTGATTTACTCGTTGAAGACGTCTTTGTAGTTGAGCTACATCCCGCTGAAGCTGATTAATTTCTCTGGCTTGACGCTCATTTTGCCTTTCGAGTTGATTTACTCTTCGTTCAAGTTGCTGTGGCTGACGATTAGGATCGTAGGGGTCATTAGTTGTATAGGGATTAACTGATTCGCTCGGTGCATAGGATGGATATTGATCTACTGGAACATAGGTATGATACTCAATGGGCATTTGTGGAATTTGATAATAATCGTAGGGATTCATTTAGGCATCTCTCCTTATCTGGTAATCCTTATAACTTATGTTACTGGGTGCTAGGGGTAACGGCGAATGCCTATATAAAGGATAAATGACGTAGAAAAATCGTCCCTTTTCGTACTTAATTAATCCTTAATTAATATTATAAAAAACTTATATTTTTCCTTAAATTGGAAGTTGTTCAGGCAGATATATTTAGAAGTTTTCTAGTTTTAGATTCGTTAAGAGGGTAGAAATATTTCCTGTTTTCTCTGAAATGTAACGCTTACAATACTAATGTTATAGGATACATACTTCTATTTATATTATTGAATTTAGTTTATTAACGTATTAATATAGTAAGAAAATAAAATATTGAATAAAAAAACGAAACAAGTTATAATCACTTATAGTCAAAAAATTATTAATCTTATAATAAATAATTTTTATAAAAAAATAATTAGGAGGTAAAAACATGAAGAAATTTAAATTAGTTACAACCTTAATGGTGGTTGGATTGCTGCTCCTGCTATCAGCTTGCGGAACTAGTAAAACAGGGGGCAGCGAGAAGAAAACTTTAAGAGTTGTGACTGATGCCGCTTATGCACCGTTTGAATATCAGCAAAAAGGGAAAATTGTTGGTTTTGATGTGGATTTTGTTAACGCAGTCGCAAAGGAAGCAGGTTACAATGTAAATATTGAACATGTTGGCTGGGACCCAATCTTTGTTGAGATTGAAAAGAAAACAGCCGATTTCGCTGTATCGGCGATTACGATTACACCGGAACGCCAAGAATCTTATGACTTTACAGTTCCATACTTCTTATCAAGAAATGAAATCCTTGTTCCAAAAGGAAGCACAATTAAGAGTGCGAAGGATTTAGAAGGTAAAAAGATCGCTGTTCAGAATGGTACAACTGGTCAGGAAGTAGTAGAAAAACTATTTGGCAAAAACAATCCAAATCTTAAAAAGTTTGAAAATAACAATCTAGCTATCCTTGAGTTAAAAAATGGCGGAGTTGACGCGGTAGTTGCAGATAACTCAGTTGTTGAAACGTATGTTAAAAATAATCCAAAAGATAATTTTGAATTCATTGAAGACGATGGTGCTTTTGAAAATGAATTTTATGGTCTATTGCTGCCAAAAGGAAGTAAGTTGAAGGGTGACTTAGACAAGGCAGTGAAGGCAGTAATTGACAATGGAACATATGCAAAAATCTATAAAAAGTGGTTTGGTGTGGAACCAGATACACAAACATTAAAAGATAAGCAATAGTACTCTAGTGAAATTGCGTAACTTCTATCTAATAGGCAGTTACGCAATTTTTGGTTACTAAGCTAATAGGAATCACACATAATAGGCGGGGGGATCGTAATGGATTTTAGGTGGGATATAATTGTAGAATATGCTCCCTTACTACTAAAGGGAACACTACTAACGATTGGTCTTTCAATTGTTAGTATAGTAATAGGTACCATTCTAGGTTTATTTATCGGATTAGGAAAAATGATGAAAAAAACACTCTATTCCATGCCGTTTAGATGGTATATAAACTTTTTTCGCGGTACACCATTAATGGTGCAAATCCTTTTAATACATTTTGCCGTTGTACCAGCTTTTCTTACAACAACAAATGCAATCGTAGCTGCAATCGTAGCTCTTTCTTTAAACTCAGCCGCTTATGTGGCGGAAATCTTTCGTGCTGGGATTCAATCCATTGATAAGGGGCAAATGGAGGCCGCTCGTTCACTTGGGATGACACATGTACAAGCTATGCGGTATGTTATTTTGCCTCAAGCCTTTAAACGAATGATTCCACCGCTAGGCAATGAATTTATCGTACTCATTAAAGATTCTTCTCTAGCTGCGTTAGTTGCGGCCCCGGAGTTAATGTACTGGGGGCGTGCTATGCAGGGTGAATATATGCGCCCATGGGAGCCGTATCTATCAGCAGCAGCCATTTATCTTGTATTAACTTTAACTTTAAACTTCCTGTTAGGTAAACTTGAAAGGAGGTTTGCAACAGAATGATCGAGGTAAAGAATTTAAAAAAATCATTTGGAACAAATGAAGTCCTAAAGGACATTAATGTAACGGTTAAACCACAAGAGGTGGTAGTGGTTATTGGTCCTTCCGGATCTGGTAAGTCAACATTCCTTCGATGCATCAATATGCTTGAAACCATTACAGGCGGACGGATTCTGATTGAAGGGGTTGATATTACCGATAAAAAAACGGATATTAACAAAATTAGGACAGAAGTGGGCATGGTGTTCCAACAATTTAACCTTTTCCCTCATAAAAAGGTCATTGAAAATATCATGCTTGCGCCGATGAAGGTAAGGAAAATTTCCGCTGAAAAGGCAAGAGCAAAAGGGCTGGAGCTCTTAAGAAAAGTAGGTCTTGAGGATAAAGCGGAAGCATACCCAGATTCTTTATCAGGCGGACAGAAGCAGCGGGTGGCGATTGCCAGGGCGCTCGCGATGGAACCGAAAATCATGTTATTTGATGAACCAACCTCAGCGCTTGATCCAGAAATGGTGGGAGAGGTTTTAGAAGTAATGAAGGAGCTTGCCAAAGAAGGGATGACGATGGTAGTCGTTACCCATGAGATGGGCTTTGCTAAAGAAGTAGGTGACCGGGTGATTTTTATGGACGGCGGCCTGGTTGTGGAAGAAAAGGCTCCAAGTGAGTTGTTTGATAACCCTCAAGAGGAACGGACAAAGGCGTTTTTGAGTAAGGTATTATAGTTTAGATGGGGCCCTTTTAAAGGCCCTATTTTAATTTGGGTATATATCTAGGATGCTTGAGAAGACCCACTTTTCGGTGGGACGGTGGAATTGTTAACATATTTAATTTTTTTAATAAAACAGATTTTCAGGCCTCAAAATTAAACACTTCCGTAATCTTATCTGCTTTTACTCGGTTTTGGCACAACTTAAACAGCTGTGTGAGGAATTCTTCCACATCTGATGGTGAAGAAGGAAGTTTTATATGTACAGTAGTAGACCCAAACATTTGCTTAAAATAGGCCTTTCTTTGATCGTTTTTTCCATCTCGTTTAAACGGTTTATAGGCCCAGACAAAATGTGCTCCTTCTTCAAGTTCTTCTATTTTCCGAATCTCTGCACATGTTGTGGATTTATTTTGCGCATAAATGACTAAATAATAGTTATCATTCCGATGCCAGTCAATGAATAAAAAATAATAGCCAGTATCACTGTCCGGGCGGACTACCTCATATGCAGCCAATGTTTTCTTTCCATTTGTCCATTGGTGGAATTTTGGCAGCATTCCGTCCACAGTTTGGAGCTTCTGAATCTCATATCCTCTTGGATTCGAATGTTCTATTTGTTCTGTTAAAAAAATAGCCTGCTTCTGTTCCAAATCTATTATCCCCTTTTGTTATTTGACTCCATTATACGTTGCCCTTCGTATTAGAAGGAAGATGTAAATTTTTTAACGTTTGTCTTCAAAATGAAACACAACTGACATCATTTTAAAAAATTCCTCTGTTAGAATCGATATAATTGGGACTTATATTCCATACATACGTCGAATAGTATATGGAATAATTACGACTCTTTTCCATATGAATGACATAGAGTGCTTGCAATTGGAGGGAAGGAAATGACACTAGAAGAACAGTTAAAACAAAAGACGTATTATAAAATGTTCATCAATGAGCATGAAAATATGCATCCGATTCGCGTTCTTGGCGAAGCGTTTCAGGAAGAGGCAAGCAAGGATCTCCCCAACCTATCAGCAATACGCTTTGCCCAAGGGGAAGTGTATTTTCACCATAAAGATTTTGAAACAGCCATCTTCAAATGGGAAAACATAACCGATGAACTGGTGCCATGGGCGAAGAAAAATACAGCTGATGCCTATTATGAACTCGGTTTACTATCGACGGCAGAGGATATTTACACCGCAATCTCAACCGATGATGCTACATTAAATACAGAAGTAGCTTTACAGTTATTTTCTCTATATATTGAGCGCGGCAAGACGGACGCAGCAATTGCCACAATTAAAAGAACGATTGCGGCAAACCCGGAATATCCTAATGTTACTGAAATCGCCCGAACATTTTTTGAAGAGCAGCAAGATTGGAATCATGCAGTGGAGTTAGCCGTTTCTGAGGCAAAGCGCTCGGAGGATTTAAAATGGTTTGAGGTTCTAACCAAGTATGTAGACAATGGTGTGACCAAAAACCATGCACCTAGTTATTTTACAGAAGCTTTAATCTTATTATTTAATTTAGAACAGAAAAAGTTTGAGCAGCTTGTATCATCATTGTGGAAAAGTTATGAACACAAAGAGTCATATTTTACTTGGATACGTGAAATTAATCACCTGTTATTACAACTAGAACTTGAGAGAGAAGATAATTGGCACGAGCTATCAAGACTTCATAAAAATGCTTATTTTAATTTAATTGAAGGCAGATATTTTATTAAAATGCTTCAAGAATTTATCCCAGACTTGTTAACTAATTGGCTTCGATTAGCAGATGAGCGAAATGTGGTGTTAGCTTCTGCTGCCGTGCTGTCCTGGAACGAGCTGTTTCCAACAAGTATGAGTCAAATCATTGTTTCGGAGGCGGAAAAGCTAATTAGTATTACGGAGACAGACATTGATGAACTTGAAGAAAGCTTATCACTATTTGATACGATTATTGATTGGGCACAGGCACATGATATGGGTGAGAATAATCGTTTTAAATGGCTAGTCGATCAATTAGTGGATTTTGATAGACAACATCTATTAATTACTGGATTAACTGGAAGTGGTAAATCAACTTTTGTAAATACAGTTCTTGGTGAAGACCTTCAGGATAGCCCAACTTCCTCAATGGTTATGTTTTCAGCGGGAGAAGAAGAAGAAATATCGGAAATTACGGATCAAGAGGTATCAATATTAAATGGATTTCCTGAGTTTCAGGAGCGGATGGACCGACGTCGCCATGCGTTGGAATCCATTATAGAATTTAGGCTGCCAAACGGATTTTTGCAGGAAAATAAAGTAGCCTTTATTGATACTCCTGGATTAAAAGGGAGCCATAACGACCGCTATGAAGTGTTGAAGAACTTGCAGGTAGCCGACGCTGTTCTTTATGTACTTGATGGGAACTCTCCATTTACAGATAAAGAGCGAGGAGTATTAGCGCAAATTCAAGAATTAGCTCCTGATATTCCGGTACATTTTCTGTTAAGTAAAATGGATGCCATTGCCGGAGAGCAGGAAGCTGTTAGAATATATGAAGAGACCAAGTCCAGTATCCATTCAATTTATCCGGATTCCACTGTTTTCGCCTTTTCATCACAATACGATCGCGCTCAGCAGTTGAAGGACATAAAAGAGTTTATTCATTCAATAAAGATTAATCGAAACCTTGAGGATAAACGTCTTGCGAAACTGTTGTATTTCATCCGTACCACTATTGCAAGTCTTCTGCAAAAGCGGATTGATGTGGAAGATCAATTGGTTGAATCCATCCGCTGGAATGAAGAAATGTACACGAAGTTAAATGGAGCTGTAAACCAGCTAAAGGATACGGAAGTTCAAAAAACAAGAGCAATTACAAAATCCTACCGGGCGATTAGGGAAGCTATTCAAAAAGAGATTGCTCAGGAAGTTCCAGCTATGTTAAAAGAATGCTCTGCACTAATCAAGGAAGAGAGCAACTTTAGTACTATTCATATGGAACTGAACGATGAAATGAATGGCAAATTACAAAATTATTTAGAACAAACAGTTATGCCTAAGTTCTATCGTTCTCTACAGGAGTGGATAGCCTCTAGCAAAGAGGAGTTTGACCAGGCACAAGAGTTTTTAACCGAGATGGGGGAAGGTTTTAATCAAATGTACGGGGAAGAGCATCTCGCGCTTGTTTGTGACTTCAAGGTGCTTGAAGATTGGCTTCGTGACACCGACCGTATGACTAGCAGATTTCAGCTTGAAACCGTCAATATCCTTCTCCGCCGGACACCGTCGCAATTTATATTAAAGAGCGCAGGGAAACTGTTTGGAGCCATATCGCAAAATAAAACAATGCTTTATAACAAGTACAAAGCTTTTGTAGAGAATGAGGATTATGCTGAAACGGTTGCCGAAGTATGTAAGCAATTTTTCCAGCCATTTGAGTTGTTTGAAAAATCTCTAGAGCGCGATGTAACCCTATTCTTCAAGAATCCATTAAACGTTCTAACGGCAGCCGTTGGAGAGGCTAAATTAGGAATTGAATCAAACCAAGACCTACTTAATAAGATGAATACCAATCCGGAGATGTTCCGTGACCCGTTGACACTATTTGGTGTCAGACTGCGACAGTTCGAATGGATGACTGTGGCGGGTAAAGGAATACAAACTGTATATTAATATTTGTTAATCTAAAAAACATTCCGGTCTTAAACCCCGGAATGTTTTTTAGTATTTTACTTAATTAATATCCTTTTTGATAATTAACTAGATTAATGTCTGGCGTTTTTCCTGCTAAATACGCTTTTAAATTAGGAATGAAGATGTTTTCAATGACCCGTTTATTATAGTACTCGGTTGCCCCTGAGGTGTGCGGAGTGATAATGACGTTGTCCATTTCCCATAATGGACTGTCTGTACTTAATGGCTCGGTTTCAAATACATCCAGGCCGGCACCGGCAATTATGCCATCTTGTAATGCCGCTAACAGTTCTTCTTCCACCACAATTTCTCCACGGCCGATATTAATAAAAAAGGAAGAAGGCTTCATTTGTTTAAACTGATCAGCTCCAAACAGCCGGTGCGTTTCTTTTGTAAGTGGCAATGTCACCACTACATAATCACATTTTGGGAGCAGCTGATTTAATTGGTCAGGAGTATACATTTCATCGATAAATTCAGCAGGTTTTCCCGAGTGTCTAACCCCCATCACGGTCATGCCAAATGCTTTGGCAATCTTAGCTGTTTCTTTACCGATTTCACCGACGCCAATGATTCCAACGGTTTTTTCATGCATTTCGAGGCTAATGTGACCATGGTGCCACGTCTTCGTTTGTTGATTTTTTACATAGGTATGGATTTTTCTTGTAAGTCCTAGCATTAAGGCAAAAATAGTTTCTGAGATTGGATAGGCATGTACACCATTTGCACTTGTTAAAATGGTGTTTTTTGTATTAAATTTATCTAAGGGCAATGAATCAACTCCGGCACTCCAGGTTTGCAGCCATTTTAGTTTAGACCCCTCCCCAAGACAATCATCTTCTAAACTAGCTTTCCAGCCAGCAATAATTTCAGCATCTTTGGCATGCTCCTGCCAGACAGCTGGCTCCTTGCTAACAATGACATCCCATTCAGGGGCGCTGTTTTTAATTTCTTCTATGTACTCCGGTTTTAAGTTTTGTGTAATGACTATTTTCCGTTTGCTCATCTAACTCCCACCCTATAGTTGATATAGAATAATCATATCGTATATAAACTGAAAAATTAATCTTTTCTTTGTTTGTTGTCTATAATCATAGTTTTTAAATTAAATACGGAATGGAGGTGATTCTGTTTAATATAAATGGAGAGAATTTTAGGACACAAGACATAATACTTTTAACTTATGAATATGAAGTTTATGTAAGGAGGTTATTGTTTATGAAAATTCAATCATCAAAAGCTATTGTAACAGGAGGAGCCTCTGGGCTAGGCGAGGCTACTGTACGCCAAATCATTGGATTGGGTGGAAAAGCTGTTATCCTCGATCAGTCAGATGAAAAAGGGGGCAGCCTTCAAAACGAATTAGGAGAAGCGGCTTTATTTTTAAAAGCCGACGTGACCAAGGAGGAAGAGATACTAGAGGCAGTCAATCAAGCAGCAGATTTTCTGGGTGAAATCAACACGGTGGTTAACTGTGCTGGAATTGGGATTGCTGACAAAGTGCTTGGAAAAAAAGGGGTACATAATCTTTCCCTATTTTCTAAAGTAATCCAGGTGAATTTAATCGGCACCTTTAATGTAATTCGCTTGGCAGCTGAGAAAATGGCAAATAATGAGGTAAATGAACTAAATGAGCGCGGTGTCATAATCAACACAGCTTCTGTAGCTGCGTTTGACGGGCAAATCGGCCAAGCCGCCTATAGCGCTTCAAAAGGAGGAATTGTCGGCATGACTTTGCCAATTGCAAGGGAGTTAGCTCGATATGGCATTCGTGTAATGACCATTGCACCGGGACTATTCCACACACCGATGTTTGATACACTGCCGGAAGAAGCGAGAACTTCACTTGGGAAAATGGTGCCGTTTCCTCCGAGACTAGGTTATCCGAGTGAATACGCACAGCTTGTTCAAAGTATCCTCGAAAATCCGATGCTAAACGGTGAAACGATAAGGCTTGATGGAGCTATTAGGATGCAGCCTAAATAAAAAAAAGAAAAGGGCAAATTTATCTATCACCATACCTACAAACCATACGATAAAAAGCTACGCGATAAAATGTAAAAATATTCAAAATAATCATACCTTTTTTTGTTACAATGGAAGTATGGAAATCCCACAAGAAATGTCCCTTTTCAAGTATTAATTAATTTAGTAAGCGTTTACAATCTCTGAAAGAGAGGTTAATAGAATGAAACATCCATATTTAAATGAAGATCACGAAATTTTTCGTCAGTCACTAAGAAAGTTTTTAGAAAAAGAAGCATATCCCTTCTATGAACAGTGGGAAGAAACTCGTATGATCCCTCGTTCCTTTTGGAAAAGGATGGGCGAACAGGGTTTTCTTTGTCCAGATATTGACGAAAAATATGGTGGTAGTGAGGTCGACTGGGGATTTGCCGTCATTATCAATGAAGAGCTTGAACGAGTTGGATCTGGATTAGTAGGGATCGGGCTTCATAATGATATTGTCGTGCCCTATATAACCTCTTACGGAACGGAGGAACAAAAACAGCGCTGGCTGCCGAAGTGTGTGACTGGTGATATCATCACAGCGATCGCCATGACTGAGCCGGGCACAGGTTCAGATCTAGCGAACATTAAAACCACAGCAAAACTGGACGGCGGCCATTATATTGTCAACGGCCAAAAAACATTCATCACAAATGGGATTCAATCTGACCTTATCATTGTAGCCGTTAAAACGGATCCACAAGCAGTTCCAAAGCATAAAGGTGTGAGCCTTCTAGTAATTGAACGGGACACTGCGGGTTTCTCTCGAGGAAGAAAGCTGAATAAAGTAGGACTGCATTCCCAAGACACTGCAGAATTAATTTTTGAGGACTGCCGTGTGCCAAAGGATAACTTGCTCGGGGAGGAAGGCAAAGGCTTTTTATATTTAATGGAAAAACTTCAACAAGAACGTCTCCTTGTCGCCATTGGGGCACAAACAGCAGCGGAAGTGATGCTCAAGATGACGATAGATTATGTGAAAAGCAGGGAAGCTTTTGCAAGGCCGATAAGCCAGTTTCAAAATACCCAGTTTAAAATTGTCGAAATGGCAACAGATATTGAGATGGGCAGAGCCTTTTTAGACCAGTTAATCGCAGAACATATTGAAGGGAAAAACGTAGTAACGAAGGTGTCGATGGCCAAATGGAAACTGACAGACATAGCTAAGCGTGTCGCTTCCGAATCTATGCAGCTCCACGGCGGCTATGGTTATATGGAAGAATACCAGATTGCGAGGCGATTCCGCGATATCCAAGTATCAAGTATTTATGCTGGAACTAACGAAATCATGAAAACGATCATTGCTAAAAATATAGGGTTGTAGGAGGATATGAAGATGCGTGAAGTGGTTATTGTCGAAGGTGTGCGTACACCGGTTGGAAGAAAAAATGGGGTGTTAAAGGATATTAGGCCGGACGATTTGGCAGGGTTAACCTTAAAAGAGCTTATGAACAGGGCCGGCATTGACCCAGCAATGATTGATGACGTTATTTTAGGGTGCGTCACACAATCGGGGGAGCAAGCTGGTGATATCGCACGGGTAGCTGCATTAATAGCCGGTTTCCCAATTGAGGTGCCAGGAACAACCATTGACCGTCAATGCGGATCCAGTCAGCAGGCTGTACATTTTGCAGCACAGGCAATACTCTCCGGTGACATGGATGTGGTTATTGCTGGAGGAGTTGAAAGCATGTCCCGTGTACCTATGGGGTCTAACTATAAAGGCGCAGAAGAGCCCTTTAGCCCGGCATTGAGGTCAAGGTATGAAATGATCCATCAAGGGCTTTCTGCTGAGCGGATTGCTGAAAAATATGGATTTAGCCGGGATGAACTTGACCGCTTTGCATTGGAAAGCCATCAAAAAGCTTTAAAGGCACAGGAAGAGGGATATTTTTCAAGGGAAATTTTTCCGATTAATGTACCATTACCAGACGGAACTACTACCGTTATAAAAGATGATTCGGGTCCAAGAAAAGGGACTTCCCTTCAAGCTTTGTCCGGGCTCCGGCCTTCATTTAAAGAAGATGGAGTCATTCATGCCGGGAACTCCAGTCAGATTAGTGACGGTGCTGCAGCAGTGCTGCTTATGTCGCGTGAAAAAGCCGACGGACTAGGTTTAAAACCGCGCTTCCGGGTCCACACACGTGTAGTCGTTGGATCTGATCCAACCTTGATGCTGACAGGGCCAATTCCAGCAACACAAAAGGCCTTAGAAAAATCAGGTCTTTGCATTGATGATATTGATATATTTGAGGTTAATGAAGCTTTTGCACCAGTAGCACTTGCGTGGTTAAAAGAGACTGGTGCCGATCCAGCAAAGCTAAATCCAAACGGGGGAGCGATAGCCTTAGGACATCCACTAGGCGCGAGCGGTGCACGTTTAATGGTTACTATGATGCACGAGCTTGAACGGACAGGTGGGCGATACGGATTACAAACCATGTGTGAAGGGCATGGAATGGCGAATGCGACTATTATTGAACGATTGTTATAACGTTTAAAATCCTAATTTAAAGATAAAACGAAAAAATCGCTGAAAACCTTACAAAATCGCTGATTAACCAAATTCCGGCTAAAATTATAGGGCAGTCCCGGCTGCCCTTAATTCAAATTAATTGGAGGCGGCCTAATGAGTACAACGATTGGTAAGATCTTTGATTTAACAGTGAAAAAATTCCCGAACAAACCGGCAATCTACGATGTAAGAAAAAATATCCGGTACACCTATCAAGAGTGGTGTGAACGGGTCAATAGGCTTGCTAATGCCCTTTTAAAAGAGGGGGTTAAAAAAGGAGATCGAGTATCCACCTTCATGTTTAATACTGAAGAATTAGGAACAGCTCTGTTTGCCTGCGCTAAAATTGGGGCTGTATTTAATCCGATTAACTTTCGTTTAACATCTGAAGAGGTTGCCTTTATTTTTTCAGATGCTGCGCCAAAGGTTGTTATTTTTGAAAAGGCATTAGAGCCTGTCATTACGGCAATCGAGGGCCGCTTCAATCAAACGTCCTTCTGGTTTATCGATGCAGACAAGCCAGATTATGCTTCATCATTTCAAGAAAAGGTTACGGAAGTATCACCACAGGACATTAATATAGAGGTAGTTGAAACAGACATTTATGCATTTATCTATACCAGTGGAACCACTGGAAGGCCGAAAGGTGTTATGCATACCCATCGAAATATGGTCGATCAAAGTGTACTTTGTATAGCTGCCGAAAAGCTTGAAGCAAATGATGTCGGTCTTGTCACTGCCCCAATGTTCCATTGTGCAGAACTCCATTGTGCGTTTATTCCACGTGTACATGTCGGCGCTAGTAATGTCATCCTGCATCAATTCAATTCAAAGACCATCCTTCAACTGTTTGAACAAGAAAAGATCACCAAATTATTTGCCGCCCCAACGATGTGGAATATGCTCCTGCAAGAAGATTTAAGCCAATATGACCTCTCTAGTTTGAAGCTTGGGTTATATGGTGCTGCACCTATGGCACCATCCCTTGTTCATGCGCTTCATGACCGCTTGGGTATTTCCCTGATTCAGGCATACGGGATGACGGAAATGGGACCTGCGATTACTTTCCTGTCTGAGAAAGATCAACTTCGAAAAGCAGGCTCTGCCGGACAAGCGGCCCTAAGTCATGATATTCGAATCGCGCGGACCAGGGAAGATGGACCATCTGATCCGGATGATCTGGTCCCAACAGGAGAAACGGGTGAAATTATTGTGCAGGGGCCATGTATGATGATTGGTTATTATAATCGTGAAGATGCGACAGAAAAGGTGATGTATAAAGGCTGGTATCATTCTGGAGATATCGGCTACCTGGACGCGGAAGGATATCTTTATGTCAATGACCGTGTCGATGACATGATCATTAGCGGCGGTGAAAATATTTATCCGAGAGAGGTAGAGGACATTTTACATGGACATAAGGGAGTCCTAGACGTCGCAGTCGTTGGTCAGCCAGATGACCGCTGGGGGGAGACGGTAACTGCATTCGTTGTTAAAAAGAATCCTGCCATAACAGCAGAGGAGTTGGATGAGTATTGCAAAAATAGTGATATGCTCGCCAATTATAAACGTCCTCGACAATATGTGTTTTGTGAGTTACTCCCACGGAATGCAAGTGGTAAAATTCAAAAGTTTGTGTTGAGAAAACAATTAGAGGAGCTTCTTACCCCGGATTCCAGCAATTGAGAGGTGTTTTATCAATGTTAAAAGGAATAAAGGTTATCGATTTTACAAACTATCTTCCAGGACCATTTGCGACACTGAGACTAGCGGAATTAGGGGCGGAAATCATTAAGGTAGAGGCGCCCGAAGGAGACCCAGCCAGAAATACAGGGGTATTAAAAGGAGATACCGGTCTTGTCTTTCTCGCTAATAATAGACAAAAAAGGAGTATTACTCTGAACTTGAAAGAGAAAGAGGACGTGGAAACAGCAGTCAACCTTATTGCCCATGCCGATGTTTTGATAGAAAGTTTTAGACCTGGAGTCATGGAGAAACTCGGCTTAGGGTATGAAACGGTCAAACTGGTAAAGCCAGATATTATTTATTGCTCTATCTCTGGCTACGGTCAAACGGGGCCGTTAAGTAAAATTGGAAACCATGACATTAATTATATGGCTCTAAGTGGAGTCCTCGCTCAGCTCAAAGATCAACAAGGCAGACCTATTCATCCGTCCATTACGCTTGCAGATTATTTTGGCGGATTTGCTGCCAATGAACGGATTTTGGCCGGTCTCGTCCAAAAACTAATGACCGGCCAAGGAAGTTATCATTCGATTTCGATTACTGACCAGCTCGTATCCCTGCTTGGAAATCACGTATTGATTGAAAAAGAAACAGGGGAAGGAGCAGGTATTAATGTTTTAAACGGAAGTATTATTTCGTATGCCATTTATGAAACGAAAGATCAGCGTTTTATGAGTTTAGGGGCTTTGGAACCAAAGTTTTGGAAGAATTTTTGCTTAGCCCACGGTCGTGAAGAATGGTTAGATGCTCACTTTTCCAAAACAGATATCTCTAATAGTCTCTTCCTGGCGGTCACGGACCTTTTTAAAAGTAAGACCTTCTATGAATGGATTGAGTTTTCCCAGACTGTGGATTGCTGTATGGCACCTGTTTTAGAGGTCGGGGAGTTAAGTGAGAATTCTTATTTTAAAGAAAAAGAACTGATCTTTGCATCGTCCTGGGGAGATTATCAGGTTAAGATGCACAGCGACTTGAAACTCCCATTGATTGCACCTCCTCCTAAAAAAGGTGAGCACCAAGCGGAGATTTTAAATAGTATATGGATATAAAAGTAAGGCTGTCGGTTAATATCGACAGCCTTACTTTTATGGCTATAGATAAGCATACTCTCGGATGAGCAGGAATTACTCTCGGATGAGCTGATTTTACTCTCGCATAGAAGAGAATACTCTCGGATGTGCTGATTTTACTCTCGCATAGAAGAGAATACTCTCGGATAAGATGATATTACTCTCGCAAAATGGTTTATCTTTCGGTTTATTAAATTAATAAAGCGGTATTTCCTTCAAAGCAGTATAATATAGTCAGTCACAAAATTTGAAATACTAGAAAGGAGATAACAGTTTGTTTGAACAAGCACTTTCTCTACTAAAAACCCATTTTGGTTACAGCTCCTTCCGAAACGGGCAGGAACAAGCAATCCGATCTGTATTATCAGGTGAAAATACCATCTGTGTCATGCCGACGGGCGGCGGTAAATCCATTTGTTATCAAATCCCGGCCCTCGTCCTTCCTGGTACCACGATCGTTATTTCCCCATTAATCTCCTTAATGAAGGATCAAGTAGATACCCTCAATCAAGTAGGAATTCCAGCTGCATTTATTAATAGTTCGTTGAGTTTTTCAGAAGCAACTAGAAAAATCAACGAAGCAAAATCAGGGAAATACAAGCTATTGTACATAGCACCTGAAAGACTAGAATCCTATGATTTTATTGAGGACCTAAGACAGATGGATATACCTTTAGTGGCGGTGGATGAGGCACACTGTATTTCACAATGGGGACATGATTTCCGTCCAAGCTATCGTCATATCCAACAGATGGCCAACAACCTTCCGCAAAAACCATTGGTACTCGCCCTGACTGCCACCGCGACGCCAAGAGTTCGTGAGGATATTTGTCATTCCCTTCAAATCGATCAGGCGAATAGTATCATTACAGGATTTGAACGGGTAAACTTATCATTTTCAGTTATTAAAGGACAGGACCGTTTAAAGTTTCTCCTTGATTATCTTAAGAAGAATCAGAGAGAAGCAGGGATTATTTATGCCGCTACTAGAAAAAATGTTGATCAGCTTTATGAAAGACTCCGTAAGGAACAAATCAATGTGGCACGGTATCATGCCGGGATGGGGGATGCTGACCGTGCGAGAGAACAGGAACGATTTTTAGAAGATAAAGCGTCTGTGATGGTCGCCACCTCTGCGTTTGGAATGGGGATTGATAAATCAAATATCCGTTTTGTGGTTCATTTTCAAATGCCGAAAAATATGGAAAGCTACTATCAAGAAGCAGGCCGTGCTGGCCGGGATGGCTTAGATAGTGAATGTATTTTGCTTTATTCATCGCAGGATGTCCAAGTGCAGCGGTTCCTCATCGATCAATCAAGTGACCGAAGCAGGATGACCCAGGAGCTTGAGAAGCTACAGCTTATGGCGGATTATTGCCATACCGAAAACTGTCTGCAAGAATTTATTTTAAAATATTTTGGCGAAACAGAAACCGAGAGTTGTGGGAGATGCGGAAACTGCCTAGATTCAAGAACACGAATCGATGTAACGAAAGAGGCACAAATGGTGATGTCCTGTGTCATTCGAATGGGGCAGAGGTTTGGAAAAAATCTAACCGCGCAAGTACTGACAGGTTCAAAGAATAAAAAGGTTACAGAGTTAGGCTTTGATCAGCTGACTACTTATGGAATCATGAAAAATCAAGGTGCAAAAGAAGTAGGAGAATTTATTGAATTCTTAATCTCACAGGAATTAATCGCAATCGAACAGGGACAATTTCCAACGATCTTTGTTGCTCCGAAAGGAAAAGATGTTCTCTTAGGCAAGCAGCAGGTATACCGAAGAGAAGCTGTGCAGGTCAAACAAGTGTCGAAAAATGACCCATTGTTTGAAAGCTTAAGAGAAGTTCGGAAGAGCATTGCTGAAGCGGAGCAGGTGCCGCCATTTGTGATTTTTTCAGATGCATCCTTAAAAGATATGTGTGCCAAACAGCCGAAAACAAATGATGAATTTCTACAGGTGAGTGGGGTAGGAGAACATAAGCTTCAAAAATATGGTTTAGAATTTATTCAAGCTATTCGGACTTATCTCGAGGAACATCCAGAATATCAAAGTGAAGTGATACCAGCAGCTAATGCATCGAAAAAGACAGCCAAAAAGGCAGTTCGTGACTCACATTTAGAGACTTATTCACTGTACAAAGAGAATCTTTCACTAAATGAGATCGCAAAAAAACGGGAGTTATCTCTCCAAACAGTAGAGGAGCATATGATTCAATGTGCACAACAGGGGATGGAGGTTAACTTTGCCGAACTTATTCCGGCTGAATACCTGCCATTACTTGAACAGGCTGTAACCGAAGCAGGGAGGAGCCGTTTAAAACCGATGAAGGAACTGCTTCCTGATGAGGTAAGTTATTTCATGATTAAAGCCTATCTTTATTTTTTTAGTAAAGATAATTAGTAATAAAGGCTGGCAAAGCAAAAACTCTCTTGCTTGCCAGCCTATAATATTCATAAATGTTGTCGATAACCAGTAGATTTTGTTGGTATTTCCCGGGAAAATTGTCGATAGGTAGATAGGAATTAATGTTTCTCTTGTTCCTTATCATACTCATCTAAGAATGGCTTATTAGCATAATAATACATCATTGCCATAAAAACAGCTCCGCCAATTAAATTTCCAATTGTTACGGGAACTAAGTTATGGACCACTCCAGCCCACGAAATCGTCCCAGGATGATTCAATACTAGGGCAATAGCAAATGTACACATATTCGCAATACTATGTTCATATCCGGAAATAAAGAAACAAAAGACAAATAACATCATTGCAAACATTTTAGGCCCATCACCTTTTAACCCCATTGGAAGGAAAAAGGCCATACAAACAAGCCAGTTACAAAGAATAGCCCGGAAAAATAATTGAGTGGTTGGAACTTGCATCTTTACTTCAACGACATGAAGCAAAAAGCCGTTTACAGATGATTCCGAATAGAGTCCAGTAGTAAAGATTATAAAGGCGAAGACGACTGCTCCTAAAATATTTCCGATATAACTGCAAATCCATAGTTTGATAACATCCACCCATGCCATTTTCTTACGGATTGCGGCATATGTGTAATAGAATGTATTTCCTGTAAACAAGTCACCGCCGCCATATGCAATCAAAATGATCGCTGCTCCAAAGGTAAGTGCGGCCATAGGATAGGCAAAAGGGGAATCTTTTAAATAGAAAAAATTCCCTGTTTTAAAGGCAACAATTACTCCAAAGCCGATAAACATACTGGCAAGCATGGCCCTCAGCAGATAGCGTAAAATACTTTGGCGAAAAATTCTCATCTTTTTTAGAGCGAGTTTTTCCGCCTCATGTAAAGGTTGCATTTCCATAAGATTACCACCATTCCAACGTTTTTATTATCTGTATATTGTAAACGAAAGAAGTCGAGATATGTATATTTTTGGACAATATTCCTTGAATATACACATTTTCATCAACATAAACTTTTGTAACAGTTTATACAACCCATTTGTCCCAAAATCAGCTATAATATATAAGTTTTAAAGACTGATTTTTAAGGAGTTCATATGCTAATTAAAAAAAAAATAACCCCCCAATATGATCCATGGGAAGCTTATTTAGACATTGAGGAATATGGAAAACCACTGCTTTCAAATATTGAATTCACAACAACAACGCTTTGTAATATGCGTTGTGAACACTGTGCAGTTGGTTATACATTACAGACAAAGGACCCGGAAGCTCTTCCGCTTGAACTGTTAATAAGAAGGTTAGACGAAATTCCTTCCTTACGTTCTTTAAGTATTACAGGCGGAGAACCGATGCTTTCCTTATCCTCTGTAAAGAATTATGTAGGACCAATATTAAAGTACGCCCATGAGCGGGGTGTGCGCACTCAAATTAATTCTAATTTGACCCTTGATTTAGGCCGGTATGAGTTAATTGCCCCTTATCTAGATGTCTTACATATATCACATAACTGGGGGACAGTGGATGATTTCGTCCAAGGCGGTTTTGCTCGAATGGAAAAACAGCCTGATATGAAACAGCGAGAAGCCTACTTTACGAGAATGATAGAAAACAGCCGTGAGCTTGTGAAGGCTGGAATTATGGTTTCTGCCGAAACTATGTTAAACAAACGGACACTGCCGCATTTAGAAAAAATTCACCGTCAAATTGTTGATGAAATGTTATGTCAACGGCATGAGATCCACCCTATGTACCCGAGTGATTTCGCAAGTAATCTAGAAACACTTTCACTTAGTGAGCTAAGAGAAGCCATTCATCATTTATTGGATATTCGCGATGAAAATGTCTGGATGCTCTTTGGAACACTGCCATTTTATGCATGCAGCAGCAAACAGGAGGATTTAAACCTCTTAAAAAGACTATATGAAAGTAAAAACGTAACAGTAAGAAACGATCCTGATGGACGTTCGCGTTTAAATGTGAATATATTTAATGGTGATATCATCGTAACTGATTTTGGTGATACACCACCGCTGGGAAATATTCAAACGACTAATTTATTGACTGCATATGAAACATGGAGTTCTTCAACACTGGCAAAAGAATTAAGCTGCCATTGCCCAGCTGCTGGGTGTTTAGGGCCTAATATTTTAGTGAAAAATAGTTATTATCAAGAAATTGACTTTAGCAAACGTAAAAACAAGATAAATAAAATACTCTAAGAGACATTTTTTTGTCTCTTTTTTTTGTAGATTGGAACAATAAAAAGGATTGGAGGGAAGTGAATGAATCATATTGAAACATTTTTACAAAGCAAGAATTGGCTCGATACGGATTTGGATGCAAGGTATATAAATGTCCATCATCCCTATGCGATCCTTGTTTCAGAGGATGAGGGGCGAATAACTTTGAGAGGAAATACCGGATTTGACAATGGTCAGAATGGTGAAGAGATCTTTAGTTTTACCTCTTTAAAAGAGCTTCAGGAATGGTTTGAAAACAATATTGGAGAGTAGTTTGACGGGGCTTTAGCACCCGTCTTTTGTTTGTTTGCCAAGGCCTCCTCTCGGATATATCTTTAATTAAATGAAAAAATTTTTCGTTACATTTTAAAAAAATAAATATTTTTTGAAATTTAGTGTTGAAAAAAGAAATTTTTTTTCGTATAATCGATTTTGTTGGAAGTGCTTTCAAGGCGATTCAGCAAAATGTTTTATTAACTTAGAGGGGTGGCAGTTTAATGGATGCCTATTTATTACTAATTACACTTGTCTCAATTGTTATTGTTATTTTAGGAGTTTCATTGTTTAAGTGGCATGCGTTTATTAGTTTAACAGTTGCTGGTTTATTCCTGGCAATTATGTCAGGATTAAGTTTAGATAAGATTGTAGCCGCTTACGAAACGGGCGTTGGCGGTACATTAGGACACTTAGTCGGTATTTTAGCTTTAGGAACAATTTTAGGAAAAATGTTGTCTGAATCAGGAGCAGGATTGCAAATTGCTAATTTCTTCATAAAAGTATTTGGTGAAAAGAAATTACCATGGGCCATGTTTTTATCAGGATTTGTAATTGGTATTCCTGTATTCTTTGAAGTTGGAATTTTAATTTTGTTACCACTTGTTATTTCGATTCAAAAAGCATCTAAACAAAATATCTTACTAATTGCTTTACCAGGGATTGCAGGTTTATCCATTGTTCACGGATTAGTGCCTCCGCATCCAGGTGCCATTGCCGCGATTGGACTTTATGGCGCTAATCTTGGAAAGGTTTTACTTTATTCTTTAATAATCGCCATCCCTGCAGGTATTCTTGGCGGACCGTTATTTGCTAAATTTATTAACAAGCGCGTCGTACCAGTTGGTGAACCTGAATTAGTGCGTATTGACGACCAACTGGATAAAAAGTCATTGCCAAGTGTGGGAATCTCTTTCCTTTCAATATTAATGCCAGTTATTTTAATGGTCTTAGGAACAGCAGCACCCTATTTATCTGTTCCAGCAGGTTTTGAAAAGTTCTTAGTGTTTATCGGTAGTCCAATCATTGCTCTATTAATATCTTGCTTCTTTGCCTTTTATTTCTTAGGATTCCGCCAGGGAATTGATAAAAACACTATTAAAAAATTCACAGAGGAATGTATTTTACCGGTTGGATCGATTCTCTTAATTATTGGAGCTGGCGGTGGATTTAAGCAGATTCTGATTGAAAGCGGAGTTGCGAAGGTCATTGCTTCTATGTCTGAAGGTATGTCTTTATCTCCACTAGTATTAGCTTTCTTAATTGCTGGTTTAATCCGTATTGCAACTGGTTCAGCAACTGTAGCTTTAACAACTGCGGCTGGAATTGTTGCACCAATCGTTGCACAGATGTCGGGTGTAAATTTAGAGTTACTGGTTATCGCTACTGGTGCAGGTTCGTTAATGTTTTCTCATGTTAATGATGCAGGTTTCTGGATGGTAAAAGAGTATTTAGGACTTTCTATTCAGGAAACATTTAAAACATGGACTGTTTTAGAAACCATTCTATCTTTCACGGCGTTTATAGGTGCACTTATTCTTAATATGTTCGTATAAAACAAAAGGATGGCCTAATATAGGTCATCCTTTTTGTTATGCCTTTAAGAATATAACAAAAAGTTATATTCTTGTTTCTGAGATGGCTTCCCTCACTTTTCCAAGTGAGCGTTTTGCTTTTTCATTATTTAGAACCATAATATTGACATAAAGGGCATCAATGAGGCTTAATTGCGCTATTCTAGAAGAGAGCGCCTCAGATCGATATTCAGTCTCCTCTGAACTTGTATATAGTGCTACATCTGAAATTTGGCAAATTGGAGATTTTGGATAGCCTGTGATCCCGATGGTTCTTGCTCCATTTTTCTTGGCGGTTTTTAAAATATTGATTGTGTCCTTATTTGTCCCTGAATGCGAAATCACAACTGCAACATCATTTTCTCCTAATTGTGAAGCTGACATCAGTTGAAAATGGGAGTCAATAAATGCAAACGCTTTAATTCCTGTGCGCACAAATTTATGAAAAGCGTCCATTGCCACTACACTCGATCCGCCTGTTCCGTAAAATTCCACACGTTTTGCTTTCATCAACAGCCCTACCGCTTTTTGAATGGAAGCTCCATCTAGTATTTGTAATGTATTTTCTAAGGTCCTGATATTTGAATGAAAAACTTTATCTGCTACTGTTTTTTCATTATCGTTAACGCTAATTTCCTCATGGATCTGCTGTATAGGCTCAATAATTTCCGAAGCGAGGGAAATTTTCATTGCTTGATAGCCTTTAAAACCAATCCGTTTACAAAAGCGGAAAACTGTAGCATCAGCCACTTGTAAATCTTCGGCGACTTCATTTATTGTATTATGAATAATTTTTTCAGGGTTCTCTAGGATATAATCAGCGACTTTTTTCTCTTTTTCACTTAAGCGTGCGTAATATGAACGTATTTTTCCTAAACAGTTTTGCGCCATAACATGATTTCCCTTCTATAGTATCTATACATTAATTATAGCATGAAATTGTCTGAAAAAATATTTTTTCAAAGAGTATTTGATTTATGAAAAATTTTTTCATATAATAATAATATAAAATGAAATTTATTTCGGAGGTTTTTCTCATGGAAATCGGTTTAATTGGATTAGGGAAAATGGGATATAATTTAGCCCTGAATTTAATGGATAATGAACATAATGTGGTTGCATTTGATGTGAATAACGAAGCGGTTAAAAAAATCAGCGAAGAAGGGGCAATTGGTGCCGAATCTATTGCAGCCCTAGTTGATAAGCTTGCTGCTCCTAAAATCGTGTGGGTAATGGTTCCATCTGGGCCGATTACTGAACAAGTGATTGACGAGCTTAAGGGGCTCCTAGCTGAGGGAGATATTGTGATCGAAGGAGGAAATTCACACTATAAGGACTCCATTCGAAGAGAAAAGGAACTGTCTGAAAAAGGTATTCATTTCTTTGATGTCGGTACAAGTGGCGGTATGGCCGGTGCTAGGGAAGGCGCCTGCATGATGATCGGGGGAAATAAAGAAGTTTTTCATACTATTGAACCTGTTTTTCGTGATATTAATGTTGAGAATGGCTATTTGTATGCAGGAAAGAGCGGCAGTGGTCACTTCTTAAAGATGATTCATAATGGCATTGAGTATGGAATGATGCAGGCGATCGCTGAAGGATTTGAAGTTTTAGAAAAAAGCGATTTTGATTTTGATTATGAAAAGGTTGCACGGGTTTGGAATAATGGCTCCGTAATCCGTTCTTGGCTGATGGAACTAACAGAAAATGCTTTTTCTAAGGATCCAAAGCTCGATTCAATTAAAGGAATTATGCATTCTTCTGGAGAAGGTAAATGGACGGTTGAAACCGCACTTGAACTTCAAACTGCTATGCCTGTAACGGCTTTGTCATTGATGATGCGTTATCGTTCACTTGAAGAAGACACCTTCACTGGTAAGGTTGTTGCGGCTCTCAGAAACGAATTTGGCGGTCATGCAGTAGAAAGTAATTAAAACCGTAAAAAACAAGCATCCGGCTGGATGCTTGTTTTTTTGATTTATTATTTCACCCATTTCTCCTGGAAGTGAGTAATAGAACTATATTCTTCTTCTAATCGGCGAGAAACGCGGATATAGATGGGTGTTAAATCCTCATATATTTTTACATTGTTTTCGATTGGTTGATGGGCATGTGTTGAACCGACCAATTCAGACATAATGGAGAAATCCTCAATCTCTCCTAAAGCATACATACCTAAGACAATGGCACCCAAACATGAGCTTTCAAAGCTTTCTGGAACAACGACTTCCTGGTTGAAAATATCAGCCATCATCTGACGCCATAATTCAGACCGTGCAAAACCGCCGGTTGCTTGAATTTTTGTAGGAACACCAATAACTTCCTGAAGTGCAAGTAAAACGGAATATAAATTTAGGATTACCCCTTCTAGTACGGCACGAATCATATGCTCCTTTTTGTGATGGAGCCCAAGACCAAAGAAAGATCCTCTAGCATGCGCATTCCAAAGCGGTGCACGTTCACCAGCCAAATAAGGGTGGAAAATAAGACCATCAGCACCTGGCGTCACCTTGGAGGCGATCTTCGTTAATACCTCATATGGGTCAATTCCCAAACGCTTTGCTGTCTCTACTTCAGAAGAAGCCAACTGATCACGCACCCAGCGGAAGGTCATACCGCCATTGTTAACTGGACCGCCGACAACCCAATGCTTCTCTGTTAGCGCATAGCAAAAAATTCTGCCTTTTGGATCGGTTACTGGTCTATCAGTGACCGTCCGGATGGCACCGCTTGTCCCAATCGTAACCGCCACTACGCCAGGATCAATAGCATTAACCCCTAAATTGGAAAGAACACCATCACTGGCACCTACTACAAATGGAGTTTCTGCTGTTAAACCGAGCTCTGCAACAAACTCTTCTTTTAACCCTGTTAAATAATAGGTAGTCGGCACCGGTTCAGCCAGTTTGTCACCCGTAATCCCTGCTACTTCTAGGGCTTCAGTATCCCAGGTAAGCTGCTCAAGGTTAAACATTCCGGTAGCGGATGCAATCGAATAGTCAACTACATATTTGCCAAATAATTTGAAGAACACATACTCTTTTATCCCAATAAATTTACTGGTCTGATTAAAGAGCTCTGGTTCATCATGGCGTAGCCAAGTAATTTTACAAAGCGGGGACATAGGATGTACAGGTGTTCCTGTTCTTCGATAAATAGCGAGGCCATTAAGTTCATTTTTAATTGTATCAGCCCAAGAGGTGGCACGGCTGTCAGCCCACGTAATACAGCGGGTAAGCGGTTTATCTTGATCGCTCATGGCAATGACGCTATGCATTGCGGAACTGAAAGAGACGAGTTTAATCTTGGCAGGATCGATTTCGCCCTTTGTAATTGAAACTTTGATGGTTTCTAACACTGCACGGAAAATTTCGTCTGGGTCTTGTTCAGCAACCGATGGTGTGGGGCTAAAGAGTGGATATTCCACATGATGCATACTAATGACCGTCCCTTTATCTTTATAAAGGACTGTTTTTGTACTCGTAGTTCCGATATCAACGCCAAGATAGTAAGATACATTATCCATTAGACAATCTCCTTCAATATTAATTAGAAGACTTTTAAGATAAATGAAAAAAAATTCTTCTATTAATAAATAATATGAAAAAATATTTCTTGTATAATAATTGTACCTGAAATAATCATTTATTTGAAACCTTTTTGATTAAAATTTTATTTATATGTTTATAAAAGCGCCTTGGTCTTTAGAAAGTGGCGGTTGAACTCAGTTATATGAGGTGATTAACTTATACGAAGTACAACAATCTATGCGAAAATAGCTTATGTTAAAAAGGAAATTTATATGTAGAAAGGTAAAAGAATGGATTACCTAGAAAATATATTTGGGGAGAGAAATAAAAAGTAACTGCACCTATGTTGAATACGTAAATGACCGAATAAATATATAGGTAAAAAAGGTTGTGGGAAACATGGAAGGTATTAAACAAACAAACTTAGGAGTCCGATTCTTGCTAGAAATTATCGCATTAGCGGTTCTCGGTTACTGGGGATTTAAAACACAACAAGGAACCATTCTTAAGATTGTATTAGGTATTGGAACACCGTTACTTTTGGCAGTAATCTGGGGGGTGTTCGGTGCTCCTAAAGCTCCGTTTGTATTAAGCGGACTACCATTTCTTTTTTTAGAAATCTTCGTTTTTGGATTACCTTTTACAGCTCTAATATTAATGGAAAAAACAACACTTGCTTCCCTCTATGGGGTGATGGTAATCTTGAATCTGGTGTTTATGAAATTATGGGATCAATAAGATAAACGGGCAGCCTTTCAAAAAGATAAGGCTGCTTGTTATTTTTAGCAGAATTGCTTGAAACACCTCGTTTGATTTAAACTAAGTATTAAAAGTAAAAATATGTGGTGAAATATTTATGGACAAAATGGTTGAACAGACTTATGAAATTATGGAAGTATGCTTGCTAGCTGGTAAAATAATGCTTCAAAGCGGTGGTGAAACCTATCGGGTTGAAGATACGATGATGCGGATTGCAGCTTCCTTTGGGATAGAGAAATCACATAGTTATGTTACTCCAACGGGAATCATTTTCTCAGCGGAAGGATCAGAGCCAACTAAAACAAAATTAATTAGAATATCAGAACGATCCACAGACTTGAAAAAGGTCGCCATGGTGAATAGTATTTCTCGTAGTATTAGCAGCGGGGAATTGGATTTGAATGCAGCATTAAACGAATTAAAGAATCTTGAAGATCTTAATGTAACCTTTCCAATGAAATACCAGGCAGCAGCTGCCTCCATTGCCAGCGGGTGTTTTATGATTATGTTTAATGGGGGCTGGAATGATTTTATCCCTGCCATGATTTCTGGTGGGGCAGGGTACATAAGTTTTATTGCCTTTCATCGTTTTGTGCCGATTAAGTTCTTTTCAGAGTTTTTAGCTTCATTTGTCATTGGGTTAATTTCATTATTATTTGTTAGAATCGGTTTAGGACATAAATTAGATACCATTATTATTGGTTCTGTAATGACGTTGGTACCAGGGCTTTTAGTGACAAACGCTATCCGGGATTTGATGGCGGGACATCTGGTTTCAGGTTTGTCAAAAGGGGCAGAAGCCTTCTTAACGGCTTTTGCCATTGGGGCCGGTATTGCATTTGTATTATCATTTTTAAAGTAATGAGGTGAGCGAGAATGGCGATTCTATCACAAGGAATAACAAGTTTTTTAGCCACAGCAGCCTTTGGCATACTATTTAACGCACCAAAAGAATCCTTGGTAAAGTGCGGTTTAATTGGCATGGGCGGCTGGTTATTATATTTTTTATTGGAAGACTATTCAAACGATGCAATTTTAGCCACCCTAGTTGCATCTATTTTCATTGCATTGCTTAGTCAGGAAATGGCAAAGTTATATAAAATGCCCGTGATTATTTTTAGTGTTGCCGGAATTATTCCTCTTGTACCAGGAGGGCTGGCATATGACGCCATGAGAAATATTGTGGAAAATGACTATAATACTGCAATTGCATTTGGAGCAAAAGTCCTCATGCTGGCAGGTTCAATCGCCTTTGGGTTAGTTTTTTCAGAAGTCATTAATCAAATTGCAAAAAAAATCAAACACTCCAGAATTTAGGAAACACGGGGACGGTTCTTCTGCTTCTGAAGCAGAAGAACCGTCCCCGTGTTTCTGCATGTTAAGGGAAAATTAAGAATAGGTAATTATGATTAAATTTGGTAATGATTTTCCTTTATTCAATGAGAATATTTTGATATTGTTATAGAATAGTATTTTACTGATATTTACTGTTCAGCAAAGAATCTAACAAGGATTGGTTTATCGGCCTATGAAAAAGTTTCTTATTTTATTTGTCATTCTTTTACTATCATTTTTTGGAACAAAGACGATTTTTGCGGTCATGTCTGACCGTCAAGCAGCTGGAAAAGTAAGTGAAGCTGTTCCTTTAAAAACGAGAAAAATGGAACTTCAGGCAAAGGAAGCTCCAAGCTTACCAGATAGTATCGTACTTGATGTTCCATTAATTAAGCAAATGGATCCACCTGTGCTTTATAATGGCTGTGAAGTAACCAGCCTTGCAATGATTCTAAATTACAATGGTGTAAAGGTGACGAAGAACGAGTTAGCCAACAATATTAAAACCGTACCTTTAAGATATAGCAATGGTAAGAGAGGGAACCCTAATGTCGGATTTGTCGGAGATATGGCACATGGACCGGGGCTGGGGGTTTATAATGGACCTGTATTTGAACTGACAAAAAAATATGTCGGTGATAAGGCTGTTAACCTTACAGGCAGGCTATTTTCAGATATTTTAAAAGAGATAGGGCAAGGAAATCCTGTATGGATTATTACCACGTCTAGTTTTGCTCCAATCTCCGTATTCCAAACTTGGGATACGCCTCAAGGAGAAATTAAAATTACCTTTAGCGAACATAGTGTAGCTATAACTGGGTATGACGAAAATTACATCTATATTAATAACCCTTACGGCGGAAAAAATCAGAAATTAAACCGTGAAAGTTTCATAAAAGCTTGGGAGCAAATGGGCAAGCAAGCGATTGTTATAAAAGAATAAAAAGTGTCCTATATTTATACAGGGCATTTTTGTCTTTTATTTGGACATTTATATCGAATAAATTGGACGAAGGCAGAGGGATCATCCCTCTGCCTTCTTTTGTATGTGATTCATTTTAGTCAGAATCTATTGTAACTTGTGAATGGTTGTTGTCATTAATCTCAGCCATAGCAAGGTAAAAATTCATTTATTGTAATTGTTAATAAAAACAAATTTGCCGCGGTTATTCTTCCACCTGATGGTTTATACCTAAACGACGTAAGCCCTACCTCTCTTACATCCTAACGGCTCCGAAGCCGATCCAGTGTGAATAAGTTTTTATCTAAAAACATAAGCAGAATGCCAGAAAAATTCTTACATTGCTTTATCTTATCTATTACAAGTTACTTTCTATTGTGTGAAGCACAAATATTAATATTACATTATTTCTTCTGTCTTGTCAATGGATTGTAGTTTTTTTATAATGATAAAGCTTTCATTAAGGATATTCACTTTTTATTTGTTCGATATACAAAAAATGCTTTTTCGAAATAGAAAAATGATTGTGTATGAAAGTTGGTAATGGTGAAAAATAAGGTTAACAAATATGATTAAGTGGGAATTTATGTATTGGAACTATTTTGAAATAATGTATTTTTTAAAAATATATTGCTTTTTCTGAAAAATGATTATATTATTTCAAATATAAGTTTTCGATTATCCCTTTCAGAAAATTTAGAAAATAAACCCTAGGGGGGTTCTAATATGGATTTGTTTAGAAAAAAGTCAATCCAACAACTTATCCAAGAAGTTGGTCAAAAAGATATAAAGTTAAAGAAGGAGTTAGGAGCATTTGATTTATCAATGCTTGGGATCGGAGCCATTATCGGTACAGGAATTTTCGTACTCACAGGAGTGGCTGCTGCTGAACATGCAGGCCCTGCCTTAATTCTATCCTTTATCTTATCAGGATTAGCTTGTGTTTTTGCTGCCCTTTGTTATGCGGAATTCGCCTCAACTGTTCCGGTTTCTGGAAGTGCTTATACGTACAGCTATGCGACTTTTGGTGAATTAGTAGCTTGGATACTTGGCTGGGATTTAATACTTGAATATGGTTTAGCCTCATCTGCAGTTGCGAGTGGCTGGTCAGGTTATTTCCAAGGACTTTTAGCAGGGTTTGGAATTCATTTTCCTAAAGCCATCACAAGTGCTTATAATCCTGCAAATGGAACCTATATTGATGTTCCTGCAATCTTAATTGTTTTCATTATCACAATGTTACTAACACAAGGTGTAAAGAAATCTGCTCGATTAAATACTATTATGGTTATTATCAAGCTGGTAGTTGTAGTATTATTTATCGCGGTTGGAGTATGGTATGTAAAACCAGGCAATTGGACTCCATTTATGCCGTTTGGATTCTCTGGTGTAGCAACGGGAGCAGCTACTGTATTTTTTGCTTACATTGGCTTTGATGCTGTTTCTACAGCAGCTGAAGAAGTGAAAAATCCACAGAAAAATATGCCGATTGGCATTATTGCATCATTGTTAGTCTGTACGGTTTTATATATCCTTGTATCTGGCATCTTAACAGGGATTGTTCCTTATCAGCAGCTAGGTGTTAAAAACCCTGTGGCTTTTGCACTTAACTACATTCACCAAGATTGGGTAGCAGGTTTCATTTCACTAGGAGCAATTGCCGGTATTACTACAGTATTATTAGTTATGATTTATGGACAAACACGTTTATTTTATGCAATCAGCCGTGATGGATTATTGCCAAAAGTATTCTCTAAGGTAGATAAAAAGAAGCAGACACCAATGGCAAACTCTTGGATCACTTGTATTTTGGTTTCAATCTTTGCAGGATTAGTACCATTAGGTAGGCTTGCAGAGTTGGTGAATATCGGTACATTGTTTGCCTTCATGACTGTTTCGGTTGGAATATTGTATCTGCGCAAAAACAAGCAGGCTCCAAAAACAGGTTTCCGTGTACCATTTGTACCATATATCCCGATTCTTGCTTTCTTATTCTGCGGATATTTAGCTCTTCAGCTTCCAGCCCTTTCATGGATTAGTTTCGCAGTTTGGTTAGTAATTGGATTATTTGTTTATTTCGGATATGGACGTAGACATTCAACGCTTAATTCTAAAGGTGAACGGATGGAGAGAGTCAGTTAGTCAATTGGAAAAAGAACTTGCTTTTTGGCAAGTTCTTTTTTTGATACGATATAATCGAATATTGTCGAAAATCAACGAGTAAACGAAAATATTGTCACTTAGATTCGTGAAAGATGGTAAAATGGGAGTAGAGAACTAGTAAGAGCTATTTTTTTAATATTAAGGAGTTAGTTATATGAAAAAAGGTAGCAATAATCTTAGATTATTTGCTGAAGAAAAAAAAGCAGTGATCCTTTTTTTATGTTTATTTAACCTGCTATTTTATGTATGGGATGTGTATTACTACTACATTAGGCTATACATCGGCGGTAGTGTTGAAGGAAGAGATGGTTTAGGTCTATCTATATATTTTCTAATGTTGTTCCCCCTTTTAGTGGCTGTTTACCAATTAAAGAAAGGGAATATTTTCTTAATTAAATATCTTTATTTAGCTGTCTATCTATTAATTGATATTATAGATAATTTAATTAGATATCTTGGAACAAATCATCATTTTGCATCAGGGAATATAGTAGAGGTCCTCTGTATTCTATTTGCACCTATATTTGTAAATAAGAAGTACTTTTGGTTTACTGCTATAGGAATCATTGGGAAATATATATTAATTGGTTTAATCCTTCAGGATATTGGTGTTGTTTTTCCCATATTACTTAACTTAATTTTATCTGCTATTGCTCTAACTGTTTTAGTAAGGTTTTATTCTTACATTAATTCCTTAACTGTTGTTTACGATGAACTAAAGAAAAATGAGAAACTCGCGGT
This sequence comes from Neobacillus cucumis, assembly GCF_002860255.1. GTDB lineage: Bacteria > Bacillota > Bacilli > Bacillales > Cytobacillaceae > Neobacillus > Neobacillus cucumis_A. Next base: position 3,480 of record NZ_PGVE01000079.1, on the reverse strand, counting down.
GATTGGTCAAATGGCAGCCGCTATTGGTCATGAAATTCGGAACCCGCTAGCAGCATTAAAAGGATTTACTCAGTTCCAGCAGGAAAACTATCAGAATTCTAATAACTATTTTCCAATTATGATTGAGGAAATTGACCGCATTAACTCAATTGTTGATGATCTTATGTATATGGGAAAACCTAAAAAAATTAAATTTGAAAAAGCAAGTATTGAGGGAATTATTGCCTATACCTTATCGATTACCCAGCAGCAGGCAGAGAGACAAGGAGTAACTGTTGAAACCATTATGGCTGGACCATTGCCTCCACTGGATTGTGATGAAAAACAACTAAAGCAAGTTTTTATAAATTTGATTAAAAACGCAATAGAATCAATGCCTGAAGGCGGTCAGATTCAAATACAAGTAAAAATTATAAGCAATCAACAGAAATTATTAATTTCAATAAAGGATGAAGGGCTGGGGATTGATGAAGAGAGTATCTTGAATCTTGGTGAACCTTTTTTCACTACAAAAAAGGATGGAACAGGTTTAGGCTTAATGGTTACTAACCAAATTATAAAAGATCATTTTGGTGAGATAAAGTACGAAAGTGTCCTAAAAAAAGGAACGAGAGTCAATGTGATAATACCGATTATTCATAAAAGGCTATAATTTAATTTACTATTTCAATGAATTTGAATAAAAGATTAATTTCTACAATTTATTTTAAATTTTTCCTTTTTATACATAAATCCATTGGATTTAGTGTACTTATATTAAAATAAATGTTTTATAATGTAGGAAAGTGTCAATTACAATACATTCATTTCGCCATACTTACTACCTAGAAGGGGAATATTTTAATGATCCTTTACGAGAGGTTTGCAAATAAAAAAAACCTTGATCCAAATGTTATAAATGCTGAAACCCGAACTTTAAAATGGTTTTTAGTATTATTTTATATAATATCTTTTGTTTACGATATTATTTATACAACCTTATCTAGGCATAATCCAAAATTAAAAGATGGACCAGATAGTCCTATATATTGGATATATTTATTAATGTTCGCATTATTGCCGTTAGGTCACTATGCAATAAAAAGCAAAAAATCATATTATATAAAATATATCTACTTTCTATCCTATACATTTATAGGTTTGATAATTGATATAGTAACTTATACTGGTAATGCTGACAATTATCCTGGAGGCAGTGCGGTCGAAATCTTTTGGCTGTTACTTTCAGCTATTTTTGTTAGTAAACCTTTTGTTATAGTTGTGTCTAGTGGAATCATATTAAAATATCTGATAGTGGGGCTTGTCATTAATCCTCCAAATCTAGTTATAGGTATTATATTATCGGTAACTCTTTCTATTTTTTCATTTATTTTATTATCAAGATTCCAATCATATGTAAATGCTATAAAAACCTCACATGATCAGCAATTAACCGGTCTTGTAAAGGGTGTAATTGCAACACTTGAACTTAAGGATCCATACACAAGAGGCCATAGTGAACGTGTGGCAGGGTATGCTCTTGAACTTGTAAAGGTAACAGGAAAGTATAAAGAAGAACAATTAAAGGATTTTGAATTTGCCTGTTTACTTCATGACATCGGTAAAATTCACATTCCAGACCAAATCTTAATGAAACCTTCTAAGTTGTCTGATGAAGAATATGAAATAATAAAATCCCACACTACTGTAGGGGCAGAAGCAGTTTCAAAGGTAGTTGGTTTAAATAGTAGTATTGAAATTATTCGCTCCCATCATGAACGATGGGATGGAAAAGGCTACCCTGATCGATTAAAAGAAGACGAAATTCCGTTTCTTGCTCGGGTTGCGGCAATAGCAGATGCTTTTGATGCAATGACATCAAATAGATCGTATCGTAATGCTTTGTCTGTTGATGAAGCATATAAACGGATTATAGAAGGGAAAGGCACCCAATTTGATCCAGAATTAGTTGATTTATTTCATCAGGTCCTTCCAAAATGGAAGGAATTACATGACAATTCATTTGTAAATGTGATTAATGAAAGAATATCTATCTACTAATTTAAGGAGGTGATACCCTTGAAGATCCGGAAATTAAAAAAAGTTAAGGTAACAAGTTTATGTTGGATTTGTTGGTATGGTGGATAAAAATATAAAGGGAGGGTGCTAGCAAAAGCTTGCATCCTCTTTATTTAATTCTATTTGAAAGGGTGTTTAAATGAGTCTAACCCTTTTTTCAAAACTTGAATTAGTGCCTCTCAATATTAGAGAAGAAAATAAACACTTTATTGTTGAAGATATGAATTCAGGTGAATTCTATGAAATGCCAAAGATTTGCATCGATGCAATCTATCTAATAATCGATGGACATACATTAGGAGATATCCAGTATAACTTGAAAGAAAAGTATCCTGAAGAAGCTGTTGACTTAATTGATTTTGCTAAACAGCTTTTAGAGCTGCAATTGATCACTAAAGTAGATGATGTACCAATTATTTCAAAGCAAAAGGAAAAGAAAAAGGATGATTTAGGTTTTTTGTGGATTTCACAGAAGGTGGGAAGGTTCTTTTTTAATAAGGCTGCACTCCTTGTTTATGGAGTTTTGTTTCTTATTAATGTGTTTTTATTAGTTTTCCATCCAAATCTTTTCCCGCACTACAGTGACTTATTTATTTCTGACTATATGGTATTAAATATTATTGCTTGGCTTGTTCTTACTTTTTGTTCTGTTTTCATTCATGAATTTGGTCATATTATAGCAATGAGGGCGCAAAATCTTCCGACTAAACTAGAGGTAGGTCACCGGCTAATTCTGGTGGTACTGGAAACAGATTTATCCACTGTTTGGAAATTACCTCCTAAAGGACGGAATGTTTTATATATGGCGGGGCTTTGTTTTGATATGGTTATTCTTTTCTTGGCCTTAGTTGGTCAACTAATTTTTTCAAACGGTTCAGGGATTTTTCTAAGCCTTTTGTCAGTGGTGGTATTAGAAACATTTCTTCGAATTGTTTACCAATGCTGTATATATATGAAAACCGATCTATACTATGTATTTGAAAACCTTTCTGGTTGTTACAATTTAATGGAAAACGCCCAACAGATGATTAGTAAATGGTTTTCATTAAAAAAAACACATGCTAACACAGAGGTAGTTTTTGATGGTGAAAAGAATATAGTTTTCACCTATTCCTTATTTTATCTTGTTGGTGTTTTGTTGACTATTAGTTTATATATAACCTTTTATATCCCTCAATTAATATTTGCAATGAAAAAGATAATCCCAGGATATCTGGAAGGTCCAACCTCACTCCCGTTTTGGGATGCAATATTATTTTCGTTACAAGTATTAGTTAGTTTTGGCCTTCTTTTATACTCCTGGCGAAAAAAATACCTTCAAAGATAATGTGACAAGAATTTGTCTAAAGTAACTTTTTTAAGGGTTTTTCCCCCACACAATAGGGGATTTCCCTGATATAGATAACACTTCCGTTTTTCTTA
>NZ_PGVE01000078.1 GCF_002860255.1 Neobacillus cucumis | reverse complement strand
GAAAAGTGCTCAAATCTAGCAACCTCAATAAAGTATTTTAACTGTCTTAATTCCATAAAAATACCCTTTCTATCTCACAATTAGATAAATTAATATTTTTATTATATATTAATTATATAAATAGAGGAATGCTAGAATAACTGGTAGAGTTTAGGAGAGAGTGAAACAAGAAAAGGTGCAGAGCCCAAACCTGCACCTTTCTTTCAGTTATTTAATTGGCATATACATCATTTACCGGGGATACCTTAACAGCACTTAATTTAAATCCAGGCATTCTGCAGACAGGGTCTAATTCCTTTCCCACCAGATTATTCACATTTTGTGAGTCTGCCCAATGAAAAGGGACAAAAACGGTATCTGGACGAATAGCCTCCGAATATTTACTCCTAACGATGATACTCCCTCTTCGTGATTCAATTTTCACTAAAGACTGATCGGGGATCTGATACTCCTCCGCCGTTTGTGGATGAATTTCCATATAGGATTCAATATTTCTGGCAGCCAAGGCTGGACTTCTCCTTGTCTGGACCCCCGTTAAGTAATGGGACATGACTCTTCCTGTGGTTAAATACAATGGGTACTCTTTACCTGTCTCTTCTTTTGGTACAACTGGTTTATTTGGCACCACTGCCATCACTGCCTTGCCATCACGATGAGCAAAGGAAGTTTCGAAAAGTCTCATGGTCCCTTTATGCAGAAGGTCGGGACATGGCCACAAAATGCCGCCTTCTTTTCGTAACCGTTCATAGGTAATCCCATAATAATCCGCCATTCCTCCTTGGCTTGCCAATCGCAGCTCATTAAAAATTTCTTCAGCAGAGGAAAAAGAAAAGTATTTTTCCTTTCCGAGAGCATGGGCAATATCCACAATGATCTGCCAATCATGTTTGGCTTCTCCCGGAAGCGGGCAGCTCGCTTCCCTTAATGTGACTCTTCCTTCTACATTTGTCATGGTCCCTTGATCCTCTAGATAAGAAGATGTCGGTAATATTAAATCTGCTAGTCTGGCAGTTTCTGAAACAAATAAATCGACCGCAACTAAAAATTTTAATTTCTTTAAAGCATTCTTGACAAAAGGGGCATTTGGGTTAGAGACAATAGGATTGGAGCACATTAAAAACATGCCGGTAATTTCCCCCTCATGGATTTTCTCCATGATTTCATAAGCCGAGACCCCTTTTCCCGGTAACTCAGCAGGATCGATTCCCCATACACTTGCTACATATTCCCGGTGTTCTTCATTTTCAATGGATCGATATCCGGGGAGCTGATCTGCCTTTTGTCCATGCTCCCTAGCCCCTTGACCATTCCCTTGTCCTGTAATCGCTCCATAACCACAATTCGGTCTTCCTAGTTTGCCTGTAGTAATAAGGATATTAAGGAAATTACGGACAGCGGATGATCCATCTGTTTGCTGCTCGACTCCTCTCGCAGTAAAGATCATTCCTGTTTCTTCTTTTCCAAACTTGGCCGCTGCTTTTCGAATCTGGCTTATAGGAACTCCCGTTATTTCCCCTATCTCCTCTAAATCCAATGAAGTAATGTATTCTTTAACCTCTTGAAAACCCTGCGCACGATCCTGAATGAAGGCATCATCCACATAGTTTTCCTCAATAATGACCTTTAATAGACCGTTTGCCAATGCTGCGTCTGTTCCCGGTTTCAATTTTAAATGAAGGTCTGCGAGTTTTGTGGTTGCTGTTTCTCGTGGATCTATCGCGATAAGAAAGGCACCGTTTGCTTTCGCTTCCTCAAAATACGGCATGATGGTTGGCTGGCATTCAGCAATATTGGTCCCTGCTAAAATAATACAACGGGTAAATGGAATTTCAGACAGGCTATTGGTGAAGCCTCTGTCCATGCCAAACGTTTGACTGGCAGCTGATGCTGCAGCTGACATACATAACCGGCCATTATAATCGATATATTTCGTTTTTAATGCCACGCGGGCAAATTTTCCAAGCAAATATGCTTCTTCATTAGTAATCGACGCACTTCCATAGACTGCTAAGGCATTCAGCCCATCTTCTTCTTGTATTCTAGTAAAATTATTTTTTATATACTCTAATGCCTGCTCCCATGTAATACGAACAAATTCCCCATTTACCTTTAACATGGGATATTTTAGTCGCTCCCTATTAAACGCATGCTGATAGGCATTCATGCCTTTAATACATATACGGCCCTGGGTGGTGGGATTATCCTTCCCAACCGTTTTATATTGTTTCCTCGATACCACAGACTGTTCAATTAATTGCATCTTACATTGCATACTGCAATAGGGACATTGGGTTTCATATATTTTTTCCTTTTGAACTTCTTTTTGTTTTGTCCGAAAATACTTTAACATCAATTCCGTCAAGATTTCTCACCTTCTTCCTCTTCCATCTTTATCGTAAAACCTTTTTTCTCACCGACAGGTCTTCATCCAAGCGCCTTAACAATTCCTGACGGATCTCTTGGTCAAATAAGACTTCCCTCACATGGATTAATCCTACTCTTTCTAACCATTGCCATGTACGCTCCAGATAATTGGCTGATTCCCGGTAATATTGAATCAGCCCCATGATGATTTCAACAGCTTCTTCGTCAGAAGGAGCAACGGTTAATAATTCTCCTGTGCGAACAACTCTACCGCTGCTGCCGCCTGCATAGATTTCCCAGCCTCTGCCCATTCCAATGATTCCGATATCTTTTGTGGTAGAGCCAGCCCCATTATGCATGCACGCAGAGATTCCCATTTTTATACGGTAGGGGGTTTTTAATCCTTCTAGGTTTCTCTCAAGTGTGACAGCTAAGCCTAGGGATCGCTGTTTATCACAATGACAAACATGTTCTCCGATGCACGTTTTTATATTTTGCACCATATGGCCAAAGGTGGTGCTTAGAGGCAATTTTAGGTCAGCACAAACTCCCTGCAGGACTTCTTTTTTTATATCCATTAAATGAATCCTTTGCTCACTGGTAATTGCCATATTTGTTATTCCATACTTCTCAGCTACATCTGCAATGTTGCGCAGCTGTTCCGCAGATGTGATCCCCGCATACATTTGAGGGATTACTGTATAGGTACCATTCACCTGAACAATGGCCTTCATCTGTTCATTCTCTAAATAAACTTCCTGTTTGGTTTCATATTCAGGGTAAATCATTCCTAAATAGTACTCGATTGCCGGACGGCATGTACTGCAGCCATTTTTATTTTTCCAATTCAGTTTTTCCATTACTTCTTGGAGATTACTCAAGCCAAGCAGCTGCATCTTTTGAACCACCTCATCTTCTGTCAAGGCAGTGCAGGCACACATGGTTTTCGGCTTAACACTTTCATTACATTCATCACTTTTTATATAGGCTAGAAGTTCCGCAACAGAGGATTTGCAGCCTCCGCAAGAGCTCGAAGCTTTTGTACACTTTTTTACTTGTTCCACAGTGGTTAATCCTTTTGTTTGAACAGCCTCGATAATGGCACCCTTCGTTACTCCATTACAATTACAAATCATTTCATTTAAAGACATGGCTGCAACTGAAGACTCAGGATCGGCATGAAACAAGGCATGTTTGTTAAGGTCTGACACATCTTTCTTATTATGAATAATATCTAGCAGTCTCGTACGATCTCTTGTATCCCCATAAAGAATCGCGCCAATCATTCGATCTTCCTGAAAGACTACTTTTTTATAAACTCGACGAACTTCATCATAATATTGAATGGACTTTGAGTTGGAATCTCCATAAAAATGCCCTGCAGAGAAAACATCGATACCAGATATTTTTAATTGTGTCGATAGAACAGAACCCTCATACCCTTGGTCCTCCCTGCCGCAAAGATGCTGGGCTAATACCTTCCCTTGTTCATAAAGCGGCTTTACCAACCCATATACATTTCCGCGATGCTCCACACATTCTCCGACAGCGTAGATGTTTTCAACGCTTGTTTGTAAAAAATCGTTGACGAGGATGGCACGATTCACTTCTATTCCACTTTCCCTGGCTAACTGAACATTCGGCCTCACTCCTGCAGCCATTACGACTAAATCGACGTCTAACCTAGTTCCATCACTAAAGATTAGTCCTTCCACACGATGATTTCCGATTATTTCTTGAGTTTTTTTTGCAAAAAGAAACTTCATTCCTTGTTCTTCCAAGTCTTCTTGAAGCACTTTAGCTGCTGTCTGATCTAATTGCCTTTCTAATAAATAAGCGCCATTATGGATGACACTTACTTCCATTCCAAGATTGATTAATCCTCTTGCCGCCTCTAGACCTAATAAACCGCCGCCAATCACCGCTGCCCTTTTATAGTGCTTCGCTGTTTCCATGAGTGTCTGACAGTCCTCAATCGTTCGAAATGTGGTCACTCCATCCTTTTCAGCACCAGGTATCGGAATGAGAAACGGGATAGAACCAGTCGCAATAATCAGCCGGTCATAGGGGACTTTCTGACCCTTATCTGTCATCACCATTTGATGTTCCTTATCAATCTTTACCACGGTTTCCCCTGTAAAGAGTTGAATATGATGATCCTCATACCATTTGTGATCATTTATGAAAATGTCATTAATTGATACACTGCCCTGCAGCACACTGGACAAAAGAATACGATTATAGTTCACATGAGGCTCTCTGCCAAAAATCGTAATATCAAAAGCACCGGGATCCAGTGTTAAAATTTCTTCAATACAACGGACACCTGCCATTCCGTTGCCTACTAATACTAGCTTTTGCTTTTTCATAACAAACCTCCAGCATTGTAAGAGTACCTTCCATAGCCATGAATATCGTTTATTATTTCATAAGTTCTCCTCATAGAAATCATTCATGTTACATTTCCTAACACGAAAGTTTTTATGTCAGAAGACCTCACAACATTCATGACAAAGCCGCATTGACAGACTATTCTAACAACATGCAAAAAAATAAAAATTAGTTGGAGGTCCTATATGGTTAAAAAAATTAATTTATTTTCATTTTTGCTGCTGGTAGGAAAGGTTGTTTTTTCAAAAAAGCCTAATGTTGGCTGGTAGTAAGATCTCGAAGGCAAAGGCAGTTGGTATCTAGATATTGAATCTTAAAGGAGGAGAAGTACAATTATGAAGTTAGCCGAGCTTAAAAAAAGTGGCCATGCGCCATCATTAGTTGCGTCATTTTTATACTTTGATGTTAGTTTTATGATTTGGGTAATATTAGGGGCTCTAGGGGTTTTTATTACGAAAGACTTCGGTCTATCTCCTGCACAAAAAGGCTTTATTGTCGGGGTGCCTATCCTGAGCGGATCATTTTTCCGTCTAATCCTTGGTGTCCTAACCGACCGAATTGGCCCGAGAAAAACAGCCATTATCGGAATGCTAGTCACGATGGTGCCTCTCGTTTGGGGCTGGTTATTTGGACAGACCTTAACCGAACTTTATTTGATTGGAATCCTGCTTGGGGTAGCAGGGGCAAGTTTTGCAGCGGCCATCCCAATGGCAAGCCGCTGGTATCCACCGCATTTACAAGGATTAGCCATGGGGATAGCCGGGGCCGGTAACAGCGGAACTCTATTTGCAACTCTATTCGGCCCGCGTCTTGCTGAAAATATTGGCTGGCATAATGTGATTGGATTAGCTCTTATTCCTCTTTCTATTGTTTTTGTCCTTTATGTGTTGATGGCTAAAGATGCACCTGCTCAACCTTCATCAAAGGAGAACGCAAAATATTTCACCCTTTTTAAACAGAAAGATACCTGGTTTTTCTGCTTACTTTACAGTGTTACCTTTGGTGGGTTTGTCGGATTATCAAGCTTTTTAAGCATCTTCTTTGTTGATCAATATCAATTATCTAAGGTTAGTGCTGGTGACTTTGTTACACTTTGTGTAGCAGCCGGCAGCTTTTTCCGTCCGGTTGGCGGGGCCATTGCCGATAAAATAGGAGGCGTCCGTCTTTTAACCTTTTTATTCATTGCTGTGGCTCTATGTATGTTCGGAGTAAGCCAGCTTCCACCACTCGCACTTGTAACCACTTTATTATTCTTTGGCATGCTTTTCCTTGGAATGGGGAATGGGGCTGTTTTCCAATTAATTCCTCACAGATTTAAAGAAGAAATGGGGAGGATTACCGGAATTGTGGGAGCAGCAGGAGGAATAGGCGGATTCTTTGTACCTAATATACTTGGAACACTCAAACAAATAACAGGTACGTATGCACCAGGCTTTTTGGTTTATGCAGGAATTGGTTTAGCTGGTTTAGTCATTATATTGATGGCAAAGCTCTCATGGCAAAAAACATGGACAACAAAGGGCGTATCCAGAGAAATTTAATTCTAAATGAATACATCTCCACACTAGCGGGACATTCCATGAAGAATGTCCCTTTTCTTTTTAATAATTAATAAAACCATTAGAGTGAGATTTTGGTATTATCTTGGTATAATAGAAATAGTAATAAATACTCTTATAGATTACTAGATTTTTAATCAAAATAGTTTTAATATTGTAACTATTTTGATTGCCCTCGAGGTGAAGGTCTTGCGTAAAAGTCAAAAAATCATGGTTAGCAGTCTTATTGTTATTATTGTCTTGGCTGCTGCAGGTGTCTACTATCACCAGTCAACCAAGTTCAATGCCAATATAACAATTAATCATACAAAAGTCGGTGGACTAACGGCTGATCAGGCATTGGAAAAATTAAAATCTACTGTATTAAAAAACGAAGTCTATGTCGGACAAGACCAAATTTTCGATGGAAAAGATACAAAAATGGAATTTGGTAAAAATGATTTGGCTAATGTGAAGGAATTATTAGAAAAGCAGCAGACGATCCTGCCATCAAAGGAGGCAAAAAATTATTCATTGCTGCCAGCCAAAGCAGATCAATACCGGAGCCAAATACTGAAAAAACAGCTAGAGGATAAGCTTATCTCGTTGAATAAGAGCTTACTAGCACCTAAGGATGCAAAAGCGCGTTTAGAACAAGGCAAAATCATTGTTTCCAAAAGCGTTGATGGAAAACAATATAATGTTCCTCAATTAATAAAGAATTATGAAAAACAGGAATATACGAGTGAAATCCATCTTAGTCCTGAATACTTACAGCCGCTTAAAGAGGCTAGTCCGATTGTAAAAAAAGAAAAGCAACTGCTTGAGGAACTGATTCAACGAACGGTTGATTATAAAGTTCAAGACAAGGTCTATTCTTTAAAAGGCACGGAGGTTATTACAAATGCATCCGTGACAAAAGATATGCACATTACAGTTGACCCGGCTGATATTAAGAATAAGATAACTAAGATTAATGATTCTCAATCAACATTAAATAAAAATTTTACCTTTAAAACCCATTCGGGTTCAGTCATTTCAGTAAAAGGTGAATCCTATGGCTGGGCCATTAATGTCACAAAAGAAACAAAGAGAGTTCAAAAAGCCTTTGAAAAAGGAGAAAAGGCACTTGATGCTGACCATATTTATGGGACTGGCTGGAGTACTTACGGTACAGGCTATAACGCGACAACCAACAATGGCATTGGCAGTACTTATGCAGAGGTCTCCATTAAAGAACAACGTATTTGGCTTTATAAAAATGGAAAATTGGCCTATACAACCAATGTCGTAACAGGCAGACATAACACCCATGAAGATACTCCACCGGGAGTTTGGTATGTCATGTATAAAGAAACACCATCTATACTCGAGGGCAGTGAAGTAGGTAACCCAAATTATTCCGTTAAGGTCCAATATTGGGCCCCATTTACTCTCAGCGGATGCGGGTTCCACGATGCCAGCTGGCGGAGGAACTGGGCAAGTAATGCCTACCTTACCAAAGGGTCGGGTGGCTGTGTCAACACGCCATCCAGTGCGATGAAGGTCGTGTATGATACTCTAAACAAAAATGAACCCGTTGTCGTTTATTAAATGAAAGATAAAAGAGGCAGAAAATCATCCTTGACGATTTTTTGCCTCTTTTTTACTTGAAAATTTACCTATGACAATTATCCTTATCTCTATCATGCTCTCTTTCAAGTTCCGTGATTGATGTAAGCTTCGCATCAGCCAATGATGCAAGGGCTTGATGACCTGCTAATGTTGGATGGATATCAAAAGGAATAATATATGCTGCTGGGTTTGCTTTAAAAGTTGAGTAGGCATCCGCAACATAGATTCCTTTTCCCTTTCCTGCGGTTTGGATCAAGCTGTTTACACCTGCAAGATTACCTTCAATAAAGATATGTAACTGTCCAAGAAACAACCCATCTAGAGTACTGTTAATACCTAAAACGATTGGATTATACAAGTTATATAAAATAATAGGAGCATCTGATTGTTTCCTAATAGCAGTAATAATCTTTGTTAAATTGTCTGTGTACAATGCTAGCTGCTGTGGAGTGAGAGGTGTAATTGGTGAGGAACTTATTGCTTTTGCCAATTCGCCATTCGCTATATTGGCCTCAAGGTTTGGCACCAATGGCTGTAATTTTGCAAAAAGACCTGCTACTCCAGTTGCCTGCATGAAATCATTGCTTCCGATATTAATCGTAATAACATCGGCTTTTTTTAGTGCGTGATTAAAGTCTTTTGAATTCGAATTGATCACTGCTAACAATTGTGTAGAAGTTGCACCGCTTCCGCCAAACTTTATTACTTTTTTTGCCCCTGTAATTAAATCAGGAAAGGCGGTTGTTGATGGAGGTGGATATCCAAACGTAATGGAATCTCCCAAGGCAACAATGTTAAGTTTTTGTTTTGATTCAACTGTCCCCTTTGCAAACGCAAGCGGAGCAGCGAGTGTGTTCAATATCAGCATGAACACTAAGATAAAAGAAAACCGCTTTAGCTTCATAACTAATCCTCCTTTTTGAAAATAGGTCTTCGTCCCTATTATATTCAGACTAGTCAGATATTTAAATCATTACTTTCATACAAAAAGTGATTCTTAACGACAGTTCTCTAAATTCAAGTGACAAATAAAGACATCTCAAACAAACAGTTCTTTGGATAAAAAAACCATTTAGGTGTCAAAATAAAACAAAAGTAGGAATTCCTTAAAATATTTCCTGCTACATGCATCACAATCAAAGTATAGCGGGGCAGTTGCGATGAAATTATTTAGCATTTTACGCAAAGGAATTGATTCAGATGAGTCAAAACCACAAAATGATGAGGCAGAAAACCATATAGAAAAAATTTTTCTTGCTAAAAACATATTAGAAAATGAATCAGTTCTAAAATCTATCTACACAGATTGTCCTGATGTAATCTTTCGAAATTTTACTTTAGGCGGTAACATCGCAGCTATCCTCATTTATTTAGAAGGGTTGGCAAACATTGAAGAGATTGACCATAGTGTGCTTAAACCATTAATGGAAAGAGATGAACGATTACAAGCAGACACAGAGGTCATTCTCAAACAGAAATTAACTGTTTCAAAAATTATTTACTTAGATACTTTTGCTGGCATTATTGAACAGATATCTACAGGAAACCCTGCCATTCTAATTGACGGACAAACGCAAGGTATTTCAGTTGGATTATCTAAAAGCGAGAAACGCTCTGTTGAGGAACCAATCGCTGAAGCCGTTATCCGTGGACCCCGGGATGGTTTTACCGAAACTTTAGGAGTGAATATTTCCCTTTTGCGCCGTAAAATCAAAAGTCCTGATTTAAAAATGAAATCCATCACTCTGGGAAAGTATAGTCAAACCCAGGTGGTCTATATGTATATGAAAGACATTGTCGATGATACGCTGGTAGAAGAGGTCGAGAACAGATTAAGCCGAATTGATATCGACGGTATTTTGGAAAGCGGTTATATTGAGGAATTTATCGAGGACGATCCTTTTTCCCCTTTTCCGCAAATGATCAATACCGAGCGCCCGGATTCAGCTGCCTCGCATCTTCTTGAAGGCCGGGTAGTCATATTGACAGACGGTACACCCTTTGCCCTTATTGCACCTGTTACATTTTATTCCTTGCTTCAGTCACCAGAAGACTATTATCAACGATTTATGATTGGAACATTAATTCGTTGGCTGAGATACTGCTTTTTACTAATTGCACTGCTTCTTCCTTCCTCATATGTGGCAATTCTGACGTTTCATCAAGAGATGATTCCAACCACACTTTTGCTTAGCGTTGCGGAGTCACGAGAAAAGGTGCCTTTTCCAGCTCTTATTGAGGCCCTCTTAATGGAAATTACGTTCGAAGCCCTAAGAGAAGCCGGTCTTAGGCTGCCAAAACAAGTTGGCTCTGCAGTCAGTATTGTCGGAGCACTGGTAATCGGGGATGCGGCGGTCTCTGCGGGGCTTGTTTCGGCTCCAATGGTAATGGTCGTTGCGATTACTGGGATAGCCTCCTTTGCCATCCCACGCTACAATGCCTCTATTGCCATCAGAGTGCTTCGTTTCCCGATGATTTTTTTCGCTGGAACACTGGGACTGCTTGGCATCATGCTCGGTATTCTTTTCATTATTGTTCATTTATGTACATTACGTTCATTCGGTGTTCCATATCTGGCTCCAATGGCCCCATTAAAGGGCTCAGGAACAAAAGATGTTTTAATTAGAGCTCCTTGGTGGTCTCTTAGACAGCGTCCACACCTGACAGGAAAATATAATAAGTATCGCCAGGCAAGAGGACTCAGACCGGGACCTGATAATGAAACGGAATAGGGAGGTGAATTGTATCTATGATTGAACGCGGGAAAATATCTTCTATTCAAATGGCCATCATGATGAATCCTGCTATTCTGGCAACCGTTCTCATGTTAGTTCCTGCCATAACAGCGAAACATGCAAAACAGGACCTCTGGCTGTCCCCGATCTGGGCTTCTGTTACAGGGTTTATCGTTGTCTATATCGCTTACCGTCTTCATAAGCTCTATCCTAAAGACACATTAATACAATTCAGCGAACAAATACTTGGAAAAATAATAGGAAAAATAATTGCTGCTTGTTATTTGCTGTATTATTTGCATCTAACCGGCATTATTATCCGAGAATATGGCGAGTTTGTCTCAGGTACATTCCTTCACCTCACTCCAATGGTGGTGGTTTTAGGATCTATGGTGGCCGTATCCGCTTTTGCTGTCTACGGAGGGCTGGAAGTAATTGGGAGATGTTCTGAAATCATCGTACCAGTTGTTCTCCTTCTTTATCTAACCATTTTTATATTGCTCTTTAAGGATTTAGATATTAACCATATGTTTCCTATCTTGGAAAACGGACTAAAACCTTCATTACTTGGCTCCGTTGTCCCGCAAAGCTGGTTTAGTGAATATATTGTCATCTCATTTTTTCTTCCCTACTTAACCGATCAAGAAAAGGGACTGAAATGGGGAATGTTGTCAGTATTGAGTGTGATGTTTATTATGGTTATTACTAATTTTATGACGCTGTTATTACTTGGAAAATTGAATTCAGTGGTAACCTATCCCGTAATGATCGCTGCAAGGTACATAAGTATTGCTGAATTTTTTGAACATTTGGAAGCAGTAGTTATGGCCATTTGGGTAGCGGGCGCCTTTGTTAAAATTACAGTCTTTTATTATGCCCTGGTGCTTGGGATGGCTCAATGGTTGAAACTGTCTGATTTCCGGCCATTAGTTTTACCGACAGGTCTTTTGTTGATTCTGATGGGAAAATGGTCGGCAGCCAGTCTGCAAGAACTAGCTCACTTTCTTAGTTTGACAGCCCCTTTTTATTTACTAACTTTTCAAGTGTGTTTACCTGTTATTATGTTATTCATTGCATTAGTTAAAAATAGATTGAATCAGAAGAAAGGAAAAACAGCAGGATGAATCACCCCATTTTTAGATATTTAGTTCTATTTCTTTTGATTCTATCAAATGTTTTTCTAAGCGGCTGCTGGGACCGGCAGGAACTAAACGATTTGGCACTGGTAACAGCAGCAGGAATTGATAAAAAATCAGATGGGACGATTGAGCTTACTGTTCTTACCATTGTCCCAAAAGGGGAGATCGTGCAACAAGGGACAGGCGGGAGCAGCAGTGTAAAAACATTCGTACGAAAGGCAACAGGTAAAACACTTGCTGAAGCCATGTCCAAACTTCAGGAAATTCTTCCGCGTCAAATTTTTTGGGGAATATGTAAAGTATTCATTATTGATGAGGAGGTTGCCAAAGATGGTATTGGCTCACATATTGACTTTATCATGCGCTATCCGCAAATTCGCGAAAGTACAAATATATTCATTAGTTCGGTAAAGGCGAAAAAGGTTTTAAGCCTCTTGCCCCCGCTTGAGCGTGATATTTCAGAAGTGCTCAGAGAGTTGGTATCGCTAAAGATTGGAATGGATGTATCGACAAAAGATTTGGCGGAAATGATGATTAGTGAATCTGGTGACCTTGGGGTTCCTTGGATAAAGATCCTTCCTCCGGAAAAGGGCAAAGGAAAACAAACCATTGCTTATATTACTGGAACAGCCATCTTTAAAAAAGACAAGATGATTGGCCATATTGATGATTCGGTGACAAGAGGGGTCTTATGGTTGAGAGATGAAATCGAGCTTTCCACTGTTTCATTGAAACCGGAGGAAACGGATGGATATATTTCGTTGAAATCTCTTAATGTCAAGACAGAGTTAATTCCCAAAATTGAAAATGGTAAATGGAAAATAGTCTTTAAAGCTACAACAGAAAACGATATTATACAAAACTCCACACCTCTAGACGCCTCCAATCCTAAAGTAGCAAATAAGCTGCAAAAACTTTTGGAGAAGAGAATTGAAAAGAAAGTAGAAGTGGCACTTCATGTTGTGCAAAAGGATATGAAAGCTGATATTTTTGGATTTGCCGAAGCCTTCCACCGGAAATACCCTAAGATATGGAAAAGAGAGAAAAATAATTGGGATAAAATTTATCCAGATGTAGAAGTTTCGTATGATATAAAATCACATGTTCGCAGACAAGGAATGAACTCAATTAATCCTAAATTTCCTAAGAACGAGGTGAAAGAAGAATGAAATGGGGAACTGTACTAGGATGTACCGCATTAATTATTGTAATCATCCTTTTTCAATCATCCAGATTAAAGCAAAAACAAGTAAAAGAAAAAGCAGCACTCCTAGCACTATCCATTTTGGGGTGGATTCTGGCACTCCTCATGCTATTTTTCCCTGATATGCCTGGACCTACTCAATTTATAGACTGGATGTATAGACCTCTTGGGGAGCTCTTGAAATAAACACTAAACACGGGGACGGTTCTCATGCTTCAAAAGCATGAGAACCGTCCCCGTGCATCTACAATTAAAGCTTAACGTACTCTCTCCATTTATGAATAGGCTTCCAATTTAGCAGCTTTTTGGCTTTTTCATTGCTTAATAATGGGGCGAAACCAGATAAATCCTCACGGAAATCCTTTACAGCAGGAAAACAAGTTTCCATCAGTTGTTTGCTTTCAATATCCATACTTGTTTCATCGGCACCAATATTAAGAGCAACGGAGCCCAGTCCATCCGTTTCAATAGCTAGACGGTAGGCGGTTGCCGCATCTCTTGTATCAATATAACTCCAAAGAATGGTTTTGCGTTGTTCAGGGTCATGAATAAATCCAGGGAAATTTTTATACATTTCTGGTGAAATAACATTTCCTAATCTAAAGGATACAACTTGCATTCCTGTTCTTCGATGAATCATATCAGCCGTTTTCTCGTTAACAATTTTGGATAATCCATAGCTTTCTTCTGGCAGTTGTGGATGATTCTCATCGATTGGTACATATTGTGGAGCTAAGTTTTGCTTTGAAAAACAAATACCATAAGATGATTCACTTGATGATATAACAGCCTTTTTAATTCCTAGGTTCCCTGCGGCTTCTAAAATGTTATAAGTAGACAAGACATTGTTTTCAAAGGTCACTTCGTTTGGATGTGAGTAAGCAACCGGGATCGCTGCAAGATGTACGACGGCATCTGCACCAGCTAAAACTCCATACACTTCTCCTAAATTGGTTAAGTCTGTAATAACTGTCCGACAAAGAGCTTGTTTAGGATATTTCATATCTGCATTAACTACTTCATAACCATGATCTAAAAATTCTTTTATAACGTCCGTTCCTAAAAGTCCACTTCCACCTGTTACTACTACCTTTTTCATGTCTACTCCTCCACTCCTAACCTGCTAATCATTCAGATGTTGCTCTAGTTTGTTGATTGCATAAACTAAGTATATTATATAATTGAATATTTTCAAGCAATTTGTTCAATCCAAACTTAAAAAGTGAGGTCCTAAGTACTATATGAGAAAACAACATAATATGGAAGTAAGTGGTATGATATTAATAGAATACTAGAAAGGAGAATCAGGATGGACCAGGATATTATACTGCGGAATAATGTGAATCTTACAGGCTCAGGAAAACAATCTATCATTCTTGCTCCTGGCTTTGGCTGTGATCAAACAGTATGGAAGTCAGTTGCAGAAGCATTTCAAAAAGATTACCGAATCATACTATTTGATTATGTAGGTTTTGGACGTTCAGACTTATCTGCTTATGACTTGCAAAGATATAGTAGTCTTGCAGGATATGCTCAAGATGTGATAGATATTTGTTCAGCCCTAGATTTGAAAGATGCCGTATTTGTTGGACACTCTGTTGGAAGTATGATTGGTGTATTAGCATCATTGAGTCATCCTGAATACTTCTCGCATCTTGTTATGATCGGACCTTCTCCATGTTACCTAAATGATCCTCCCCATTACTTCGGAGGCTTTCAAAAAGAGGAAATTTTAGGCTTAATGGATATGATGGAGAAAAATTACATAGGCTGGGCAAATGTCTTTTCCTCAACCGTGACAAATAATCCGGAGAGGCCGGATGTTAAACTTCAGCTGGAAGAACGTTTCTGTTCCACTGACCCTATTATTGCACGTCAATTTGCGGAAGCTGCTTTTTTTGCAGACAACCGCAGCGACTTAAAAAAAGTAAAGGTACCATCCCTTATTCTGCAATGTTCAAATGATATTATTGCCCCATTAACAGTAGGAGAGTATATTCAACAGCATCTTCCGAATAGTGTGTTGAAAATCATGGAGGCGACAGGACACTGCCCGCATATGAGTCACCCCGAGGAAACTGTCCGCCTAATTCGCCAATACCTGAACGAAGCAACAATAGAAGCTAGCTTAGCGTTAAGAGGAGATAGACTTTAATGGACGAACAATTGGATCATGCACCTTGTGGATTTCTGACTCTGTCGGAAACTGGCATTATATTATCTATTAATCATACATTGCTTAAGATACTCAATTACACCGAAGATCAATTAAGGGGACAGCATGTCAATTCTATCCTCACTGTCCCTGCCCGTCTGTTTTTTCAGTTATACTTTTTCCCGCTTGTCAAACTGGATCATCAAGTAGAGGAAATGTATATCTCACTAAAGACCAGTAAGGACGAAGAGATTCCCGTCCTTATCAACGCTCTCCAAAGGAGGAGAAAGGAGAGTACAGTATTAGAGTGTGTTCTTATCCCCATGCGAAAAAGAAGCGAGTACGAAAATGAATTGCTTCTAGCGAAAAAGGAAACCGAAGTGGCGTTAAAAGCAAAGGATAAAGCGAACGCAGAATTAAAGACTATCCTTAAAAAACTGGAAATCCAAAAGGAAGAACTACTTGAACTGAACAAACAAAATCAAAAATATAAAATAGAAACAAAAAAAGAGTTGGAGCTTGCCAGAATCATTCAAGAAACATCCTTAACTGCTCCAATAAACAATGAAAAAGTACAAATGGAAATATTCTATAATGCTTCTGGTGAATTATCTGGCGATATCTATGGGATTTATCAAATGGATCAGCATCGTTATGGAATTATTCTGCTTGATGTTATGGGCCATGGAATTTCTTCAGCTTTAATCACGATGACTCTTCATTCTTTGTTTCAAAGATTAATTTCTGCAGGATTTGCTGTTGATTTAGTTATGAAAGAATTGGACAGCCACCTTCATAAATTATTTCAGAACAATGAGGAGGCACGGCATTATTCTACCGCAATCTATCTTCTAATTAATACAGATAGACAAACCATTGATTATATCAATGCAGGTCATCCACCCGCTTTATGGCAGGACCCTGACGGAAAACAATATGAATTAGGCTCGACAGCCCCGCCGCTTGGAACCTTTGAAGGTATCGTATTTAAAACAAATACTTTTCCCTACAAAGAGGGAGGAAGATTGCTCCTTTACACAGATGGGATTGATCCTCTTGCTTCTAACCATTTATCTCCTTTATTAAGGAACACAATTCCATTGCCTCTATTTAAAGTAAAAGAGGAAATTCTACAATCCCTAAATAATGAAAAAAATATTTATCATAAGAGTGATG
Organism: Neobacillus cucumis; assembly: GCF_002860255.1. GTDB lineage: Bacteria > Bacillota > Bacilli > Bacillales > Cytobacillaceae > Neobacillus > Neobacillus cucumis_A. The sequence goes on along the minus strand of NZ_PGVE01000078.1, from coordinate 70,287 downwards.
ACGAATCCTTTATCCTCATTGACTTAAAATAAAAATTACATATTTACAGCAAAAAATGTCCATTGTACGTGGACATTTTTAAATAAGTGTCTTTTTATGGTGTCAGGCACCATTTTTATAATAGGGATTCGGCTCCGTCAATATAGATTTCGCTTCCCGTGATGTGGCTGGACCCGCTTGAGGCAAGAAAAAGCACCAAGTCGGCAACCTGTTCGGGTTTGCCTGCTCTGTTTTCAAGCGGCTGGCTGCCTTCAGGGTATTCAACCGGGATTTCAATTTTCTTTAATTTCTCTTTATCCTTCCAGGTATTTTCATTAATGTTTGTTTCAATGGCTCCCGGGCATATAATATTGACCCTAATATGGTACTTGGCAAGCTCAAGCGCAGCCATTTTACCAAAGCCCATCTGGCCAATTTTAGAGGTACTATACGCAGACATTCCAAAATTTTTATATACTCTGTTTCCATTGATTGAACTTGTAATAATGATACTTCCCCCATTTTCCTTCAAATGAGGAATGGCATATTTGACCGTTAAAAAAGTACTTGTTAAATTATTAGAAGTCGTTAGCTCCCAATCCTTTGGATCCATATCCTCAATGGGGATAACCTCCCCGTTAATTCCTGCATTAGCAAAGACTACATCGAGTCTTCCCCATTGATCCACGGTTCTTTGGTAGCATTTCTCTATCTCCTCAGGATGAGAAACGTTCGCTTCTAATACAAGCGCCTCACTGCCCATTTCTTCAATTTGCTTTTTCACTTCTTCTACATTTTCTTTATGCAAATCTACTAAAGCAATCTTTCCTCCATTTTGAGCAAGCTTTATAGCAGCGGCCCTTCCTATTCCTGAACCAGCCCCTGTAACAAAAGCAACTTGATTTTGAAGTAATTTCTCCACCTAATAAAGCCCTCCTTAAATAATTGATGTTTATTACTATATCCATCATAGAGATTTTAAAACGTTGAAATATCTTTATTTTTATAGTTTCCAGAACAATAAATATGTGTTGGATGGGTCTATATTCTTAATCAAAACTTAAGAATTGGTCTTTAAAATAGATGAAGTAAATACAAAATGAATAAATTGATAGATTAAAAAAATATAAAATTATACAAAAAGCGACAAAGTTCATATATAAAATTTAGTAGAATAGTTGTGTTATACGGAGAATAAGGTAAAATATATTCGAAACTTTGATACAAAAGTTGAAAGTCGAAGGACTTAGGTAAACGGGGGAATCATTATGGGCATGGCAGTTAATGAATCGGTTGAAGAAATTGGCCGACAACGGGAAAAATCAGTAAAATGGTTTAAAAACTGGAAGGTACTCACACCCAGTATAGTCATTTTAATTGCAGTCATAATCGCAGGTATCAGCTATTACCAAGCAAACCACTTTAATTCACAAATTAAGATTAATGGCATAAAAGTGAATGGAATGACTGCTGATGAGGCTCTACAAAAATTAAAATCAACTGTTTTAACAAATAAAGTCTATATTGGCCAAGAACAAATTTTAGATGGAAAAGATACGAAGATGGGATTTTCGGATCAAGACCTCACCGGTGTTAAAAAAATATTAAAGGAACAAAAGACATTTTTCCCATCATCAGAGGCAAAAAATTATACATTAATGCCCAAAACAACAAATCAGTATCGCACCCAAGAGTTGAAAAAACAAGTGGAAGAAAAATTAGTTTCTATGAACAAAAGTTTAAAAGTACCAAAAGATGCCGAAGCTCAATTAGAACAAGGTAAAATTATCATAACTAAAAGCATTAACGGGGAACAATATGATGTCGCAAATCTATTAAAGGCTTATGAACAGCAAGGATATACCGGTGATATTCGTCTGAATCCTCAATACATACTGCCCATTAAAGAAGACAGCGAGATTGTAAAAAATGAGGAGAAAAAGCTTCAAGAACTGCTTCAAAAAACAGTGGAATATAAGGTCCAGAAGAAGGTTTATTCTTTAAAGGCAAGCGAATTAATTAAAAATGCTTCTGTGACAAAGGATATGAAGGTCACCATTGACACAAGCGATTTAAAAAATAAAATCGCTGAAATTAATGATTCAGAGTCCACATTAGATAAAAACTTCACCTTTAAAACCCATTCAGGATCCGTTATTTCAGTAAAAGGACAAGGGTATGGCTGGGCATTAGATGTGGACAAAGAAACCTCACAGGTTCAAGCAGCATTTGAAAAAGGTGAGAAATCCATTTCTGCCTCTAATATTATCGGACATGGCTGGAGTAATGAAGGCTATGGCTATGAAACGACAGCGAACAATGGAATTGGCGATACGTATGCGGAAGTATCAATTGCCGATCAGCATATTTGGATATACAAAAACGGCAAATTAGTTGTCTCTACCAATGTTGTGACCGGCAAACACAGCACCGGCGAGGATACTTCTAAAGGTGTGTGGTATATTCTTTATAAACGAACACCAGCCACACTTAAAGGCAGCCATGTAGGCAGTGGTTCCTATGAAGTAAAGGTTAATTATTGGGCACCCTTTACAAACAGCGGACAAGGTTTCCACGATGCCAGCTGGCGGTCTAACTGGTCAGGCTCTGCCTACCTAAAGGCAGGATCCGGAGGCTGCGTCAATACACCATCTGGTATTATGAAAACCGTCTATAGTAATCTCAGCACTTATGAACCGGTTGTTATCTACTAAAAAATTCACAATAACAAAACAGCGGTGCCGTAAAGGGCGCCGCTGTTTTTATTTTAAGATAAGAAAGTATAAATTTCGACTTCGAGAATTGTCCAGCTCCAGGCGCCATCGGCTCGAGGTCACAAGCGTATCCAGTTGCGGCTCCTTGGGACTCAAGACATAAGCCACCCCCTGAAGAAGGCAAAAAACGCCTTCTTACAGGGTGCGTCTTATGCCGTCGTCCCAAAACAGTCGCCTCCACATTTAGGTCAATCCGTCCAAAAGGTTAAAGAACAACCTTTCGGCCGGCTCGTCTTGTGCTTGTCGCCGAAGTCTAAGCGCCTTGCGCATTTCTTATAACTACAATTTTAATGTCTGCCCCTCAAATGCTTGAACCTCTAATGGTGCAGTCAAGAATTCCTTTGCTTTCGCCACGAACTTGGTGAAGTGTTCACTTGAATTATGGCTGGCAACAGCTTGCATATCCTTCCAAACTTCAACCATTGTAAATACATTTTCATTTTCCACATCTTTTTGAAGGCGATAAGAAACATTTCCGTTTTCTTCTCTGGAAGCAGCTATTAACGGCTGAATTTCCTCTAGAAACATGTCCAGTTTTTCCGGATTGATATGGAATGTTGCATGAATAATAATCATTAAACGTCACCTTTCTTATTTATATCATTATTTCCATTGCGCTACTTGATCAATTGGGAGACGTACAGATGGATGTCCGTTATCGGCTGCTTTACCAATAGAGATTAACATAACAGGAACATACCGGTCCTTATCCAAACCAAAAGCTTCTGCAATTTTGTCTTTTTCATAACCCCCAATTGGATTTGTATCATATCCATAGGCACGGGCCGCAAGCATAAACTGCATAGAAACAAGACCGCCATCTACTAAAACAACATCCTCCATCTCTTCACGTGAAATCGATTCAAAATAGCCAGAAAAAGAAGCATGAATTCTTTCTTTTACTTCTAACGGCATAAATCCCTTTTCTACAGCAGCACCATAGATTTCTTCGAATTTCTCAAAATTATTCAAATCCCCAAATACAGCAATAACAGCTGATGAAGTTTCAACTTGGGTCTGATTAAAACGTGCAAGCGGGGCAAGTGTTGCCTTTGCCTCAGGGCTTTCAATGACAAGAAAACGCCATGGCTGCATATTAACGGAAGAAGGAGCAAGTGTAGCTAATGTAAGAATTTCTGCCATTTCTTCGCGGCTAATTTTTACGGATTTATCGTAATTTTTAATGGAACGGCGTTCTTTTACAATTTTATTAAAATCATTCGTTACTTGCGTGGTAGTCATGGTAGTCATGGTTATATTCTCCTCTTTTCATTTTAAGTATTTATATAAATGTCGACGGTAATTTACTAACTATCTATGTCCATTTTAGACAAAAACCTTATAAAGTGTCTAAAATAATAACAGGTATAACTGTACTCCACTTTCCTTCAGTTGTAAACTGAAAAGAATTGGAACATTGAAATGTGAATGAACTTCTTCGGATTATGATATAATTTTGGGATAAAGGAAGTGGTACTTTGAGAAAAATTGCACCTGATGAAAGACAGATGATGCGAAAGTCCTATGTAAAAAAGTTAATCCATGTCATTCGGACTCAAGGATTCCTTTCCCTTACCATTCAAGATATTGCTAACACGATGAATTTGAGCCGAGCTTCCTTGTATAACTATTTTTCTTCAAAAGAAGATGTCATCATGGAGCTTACTAATCTCTGTATTGATTATATAAATGAAGCTGACCAAACGATTTCAAACAAAAAGTTACCGTATCCACTTCGTTTGCAAAAAGTGTTTGAACAAGCTGTTTTATCTGCTGTATATGCTTCAGATACTTTCCTGAGTGATTTAAAAAGAAGCTGCCCGCATCTTTACGAAAAAAAGAGGCAATCAAGGAGTGAACAATTGTCCACTATTCATACCTTCTATCGAAATGGTATGAAAGCAGGTGTTTTTAATGAATTGAATGCCTCCATTTTAATTATTCAGGATGAAGCTGTACTTGGTAAATTAGTGAATAGCCCTTTTTTAATGGAAGAGGAAATGTCATTGAAACAAGCTCTTTTAGATTATTATGCGGCGAAGAGAACCCAGGTCCTTAGACCCGAGTACATTCAAAGCTTAGAGAATGAAGAGATCCAGGCAATGGTGGACAGCATTCTGAAAAAACTCGCATAAAAAAACACAGGGATCTGTGTTTTTTTACTACTAGTGAATGCGGGTTACTTTATGCTCTTTTCGGAAATTTGCTGGTGTCCTATCGATATATTTTTTAAAGATTCTATGAAAATGGGTCATGCTTTCGAAACCGCATATTTCTGCGATAGACGATACTGAGTCATCTGTTTTTACTAAAAGTTCTTTGGCTTTAATGACCCTTTTGGAATTCAAATATACTGTCAATCCCATCCCAGTGGTTTGTTTAAACACCCTGCTGAAATGGGAGCTACTAACAAGGGCCTGGCTGGCTAGTTCAGTCAAGGTTAAGGGCTGATCTAAATGGTCATTAATATACGCTAAAATTTCTTTAATCCAATGCGGCCCAAAGGTGTTCCTCTCCATTAAGTGCTCTTTATTATCCATATGGGCACGGTACAAGTCAAGGATGATCTGATGAACTATCAGCAATGAAGCATGCTTATGACCAAGGTCATTTTTTTGCATTTCCTGATAAATAGTTAAGAGTTGTTCCTCCATCTTTTTTTGGCTCTTTAGTGATAAAACCATTTTATAATGTTTCACTTTTTTCGCCATCTCAAACAAATTTAGAAAAGAAAAGGAATCATCTATTAAAATATTATAAATTAACGTTGGGCTGAAAAAAATAATTGTGGATGTAACAGGATCCTCCTTATCGGGCATTGCACGGTGAATGACATCGTTTGGGATAAGAAATACATCACCTTGCTGCATGTCATAAAAATGATCATCAATGAAAAAGGTTCCTTTTCCACTATAGACATACACAATTTCATAATAGTCGTGAATATGATCAGACAGTTCATTCTGTGGGCTTTTCGTATCTCGATAAATAAAAGAAAAAGGAAACAGGAAGTTGTTGTTTGAAACTTTTTTAATGGTTTTCATTTAGCTTATCACCCAATTTTATGGTATATCAAAAAATGGTACAAATAAAGCAAAATATGTCATTTATATTTCGATTCTTGTTGATTAAGATAAAAGGGAACCAATTTTGAAATAAAGATGCATAGCAAAATGAAAGGGTTTTCCTCTTGGTAAATACTTAAATACGATAACCCTATTTGTTTACAAATTTTTAAGTCTAGGGGGAAAATTAATGAGTAAAGTAGTTCAATTGCATTCCAAAGATGACGTTGTCATTTCCTTGCATGAAGTACATAAAGGCGAGAAGCTTCAGATTCAAATAGATGAAAAAGACCTATTTCATATTAATATTTTAGATGATATTCCAAAAGGACATAAAATTTTAGTCCGCCCTGTAAAAAAAGGAGAAGATGTTCTTAAATTTGGATATTCGATTGGTAAAGCAAAAAGGGACCTTTCCGTTGGAGAGTGGGTTCATACCCATAATCTTGAAACGGGTTTAAAGGGAATCCTGGATTATACCTATGAACCAGTCAGTCCACAAGGTGGGAGAGAAAAATCGGAGCATACCTTCCAGGGATATATTCGCGAAAACGGGGAAGCTGGAATTCGAAATGAGATCTGGATTATTAATACGGTAGGCTGCATTAATAAAACATGTGAATTACTGGCTAAAATGGCCCATGAAAGTTTCAAGGATCGCGGAATTGATGGAATCTATCATTTCCCTCATCCCTTTGGCTGTTCCCAGTTAGGGGATGATTTGTCTAACACACAGAAATTACTCGCTTCTTTGGTTCACCATCCTAATGCAGCAGGTGTTTTGGTTGTTGGGCTGGGATGTGAAAACAATCAAATTGAATATTTTAAAGAGGTCATTGGGGTGTATCCTCCTGATCGTATTAAGTTCATGAAATCTCAGGAAGTGGAAGATGAATTAAACGTCGGTTTAGGTTTAATTGAAGAATTAGTCGGGTATGCCGAGCGATTCAAACGCCAGCCGGTACCTGTATCAAAGCTAAAAGTAGGATTGAAATGCGGCGGTTCTGATGGTTTTTCTGGGATTACAGCCAATCCGTTGGTTGGAGCGGTTTCAGACTTAATTGTAGCAGATGGCGGGACCACAATCTTAACAGAAGTACCAGAGATGTTCGGAGCAGAAACCATCTTAATGAGTCGGGCAGAAAATGAAGAAACCTTTGATAAAATTGTTCATTTAGTTAATGATTTTAAACAATATTTTATTCGTCACGATCAGGAAATTTATGAAAACCCTTCACCTGGAAATAAAGCAGGCGGAATCAGTACACTGGAGGAAAAGTCTCTCGGCTGTACTCAAAAAGGGGGGCATGCTCTTGTTGTTGATGTCAGTTCGTATGGTGAACGGGTAGTAAAACCTGGATTGAATTTAATAAACGCCCCAGGTAATGACCTTGTCTCTGTTACAGCATTGGCAGCGGCCGGAGCTCATATCGTATTATTCACAACAGGAAGAGGAACACCCTTTGGCGGACCGGTACCCACTATGAAAATAGCTACAAATTCCGATTTAGCCAACCGGAAAAGGAATTGGATTGACTATAATGCGGGACAGTTGATCGAGGGAAAAAGCATGGATGAATTAAAAGCTGATTTATTCCAATATATCCTGGCTATCGCATCAGGTGAAAAGAAAACCAATAATGAGCGATTTGGTTTTAAAGAAATTAGTATTTTCAAAGACGGTGTCATTTTATAAAAAACTAAATTAAAGGAGTGTCTTTCTGATGAAAAGTATTGTTTGTGAACATCCTAATCTATTTAAAATGGTTGAAGTTGAACCACCTGTTGTGAAAACAGGAGAAGCTTTAGTTCGTATTCGCCGGATTGGAGTATGCGGAACGGATTACCATGCATACAGAGGGAATCAACCTTTTTTCAGCTATCCACGTGTACTTGGTCATGAACTTTCTGGTGAAATTGAATCCATCGGTTCCAACCCAGCTGGTCTAAAGGCAGGCGATCAGGTATCGGTCATTCCGTACATGGAATGCGGTGAATGTATAGCGTGCAGAAATGGAAAAACAAATTGCTGTACAGATATGAAAGTATTGGGTGTACACATGGAAGGCGGTATGAGTGAATGGATTTCAGTTCCATACAATCATTTAGTTAAAACAAATGAGCTTACTCTAGACCAATCTGCGATGATCGAACCTCTAAGTATAGGGGCGCATGCCATAAGACGGTCTGAACTTAAGCAAGGAGAGTATGTTTTAGTCATTGGTGCTGGTCCTATTGGTTTAGGTGTGATGGCTTTTGCTAAGCAAGAGGGTGCAACCGTCATTGCAATGGATGTTAACGAAGAACGATTGACATTTTGTAGTCAATGGGCCCATGTCGATTATACGGTGAACGCATTGGATCATCCGATGGAGACCTTGAAGGAATTGACAAAGGGAGAAATGCCTACTGTCGTATTTGACGCAACTGGAAATAACAAATCTATGGCAGATGCCTTTAACTTTCCTGCACATGGTGGAAAATTAATTTTTGTTGGTTTAACCAAAGGTAATATTTTATTCGATGACCCTGATTTCCATAAAAAAGAACTGACATTAATGGGAAGCCGCAATGCTACTCGGGAAGATTTTGAATATGTAGTGAAGACAATCCAAAATGGCGGAGTGGACATTGACTCGTATATTACACATCGTGCAGCCTTTGATGAAATGATTAATCAATTTGAAGAGTGGCTAACCCCAGAGGCCAAGGTAATTAAGGCCATTGTCGAATTATAAATTTTAAAAAATCGACAGGCTGATGCTTGTCGATTTTTTCGTAAGTTCCTTATAGATCGTTTTAAGCCCGTCCAGTTAAGAAATAAAATAATCTGAATACATTTCTATTACTTGTGGTAATTCGTCTTTTTTATGGCTAAAATGGTGCCGCAATAATTTCTCTGTTTCCTCTTCATTATTAGAAAAAATAGCTTTAAGAATACTTTGATGTTGACTTACCACATTTTCCATATGGTTTGGTGTTTTTAACTCTAAGTATCGCATTCGGTTTAAATGACCTCTCATCTGTGAAACAACAGAAATTAATGTTTGGTTTTCCAATAGTTCCAAGAAGATTTGATGAAAGGTTTCATCTAATTGCAGAAATTCTATATTTTCTCCCTTTGAAGCGGCTTTTTGTTGTTTTCCAATTAATTCAAACGCTTTTTCTTGAATTTCTTTATAACGTAAATCATCTGCATTCCAGTTTCGAGCAACTGATTTGAAAGCACTGATCTCCAGACTCTCTCTAACAAATCTGGCTTCTTCCACTTTCTTTACAGATATTAAGGCAATCCGTGCTCCCCGCTGTGGAAGGATTTCAAGTAACTCTTCTTGCAGAAGCATTAAAAATGCTTCACGAATGGGTGTACGACTTACCCCTAAAACAGAAGCCAGTTCACTTTCCGACAACATCTGTCCAGGCTTAAAGTTCAATGTAATAATTTCTTCTCGGATTTTATCATAGGCTACTTTCCCAAGTGTTTTTCTGTTGGGAGAAGAGATACTATTAAGGCCCAAAATGGACACCTCTTTACATATTGTTTTTTTGTTTTAAGCTTTAGTATACTTGTATACTAAAATTCTACTTCTGTGTATTATGTAAGTCAACAAGACTGTACGCAATAACGGATTTTTCATTTTTTAAAAAATAGCCTATTCCACTAAAATAGTGAAATAGGCGTCATGTTAAACTTAATTGGTTAATTACAAATTTTTAGCGGACGATTTTCCCTGCTCCATTATTGGCAAAGGTAACAACCTCATCTACTGAGAACACATTATAATCACCATGAACCGTATGTTTCAAAGCAGATGCCGCGGTTGCAAATGCAATTAGTTCCTCAGAAGGCATATTTTCTAAGATTCCATATAAAATACCTGCCGCAAAAGCATCACCGCCTCCTACCCGGTCAACTATGTGATCGATCTGGAAAACCTTTGATTGGTATAACTCTCCCTCAGTGAAATAGTTCCCTTGAAGTGTATTTGTTGAAGCAGAAATAATGTTTCGAAACGTTGAACCTATATATCGAATGTTTGGATACATTTCGATTAATTTTGAATAATAATATCTTAACTTTTCCTCTCTCGGTAAGGAATGGTCAGCTTGATCCATGCCGAGAATATAAACAGCATCTAATTCACCACATGAACATATATCAACAAATGGAAGCAATTCCTTGATTGTTTCTGCTGCCTCTTGCTGACTCCAAAGTTTTGCCCGGTAATTAAAATCAAAGCTAGTAAGAATCCCTTTTTCCTTCGCTTTTTTTAGCGCAAGCAATGTCAATTCTTTTAAATTTTGAGATAGGGCAGGGGTTATACCGGAAACATGGAAGAGTTCAACCCCAGAAAAAACTTCATCTAGATTAATCTCCTCTGTTCTAAGCATGGAAAAACTGGAGTATTTCCTGTCATAAGTCACCTGGGAGCTTCTTTGTCCGACTCCGATTTCCAGATAGTATGTACCTAATCGTTCGCCGCCTTTCATTAGATAGTCCGTATGAACACTGTTTGCTTTCATTTGTCTCTCCACGGCTATCCCTAATGGATTTTCCGGTATTTTACTGACAAAATAAACGTCATGCCCAAAGTTGGAAAGTGACACTGCCACATTTGCTTCTGCTCCGCCATAATGCATCGTTAGTTGATCAGCTTGAAAAAGCTTTTCACTGTTATTTACGGAAAGCCGAAGCATAATTTCTCCAAGTGTAACTATTTTTTTCATCGGTCGTTCCCTCGCGCCTCTTGAACTTTTTGTATATATTGCTTCGCATATTCTGTAATTTTGTCAAAATCCCCATTTTTTGCTGGTGCTACTAAATTTCCACCCACGCCAACAGCCACACAGCCATTTTTTATCCATTTAGCCACATTATCTAAGTCGACCCCGCCAGTTGGCATAATATTCACTTGTGGAAGGGGAGCCTTTACCGCTTTTACAAAATCAGGTCCGAAGGCATTTCCAGGAAATAGTTTAACAATATCGACCCCTGCTTCTAATGCATGCTTGATTTCTGTGATTGTCATGCATCCTGGCATATAAGGAATTTGATAAAGATTACATAGTTTTGCCGTCTCGTTATCAAATGCCGGACTAACGACAAACTGTGCGCCCGCAAGAATAGCAATCCTTGCTGTCGCTGCATCCAGAACTGTCCCTGCTCCAATGACTACCTCAGGATTCCCACGGTAAATAGAAACTAATTCTTTGATCACCTCATCTGCCCCTTGTACAGTAAAGGTAACCTCAATCCCAATAATGCCGCCGTTTACACAGGCTTCGGATATTTTAATGGCTTCTTCCTTGGAATCTGCCCTTACAACGGCGACTACACCGCATTCGGATATTCTCGTCAATACATTTAGTTTTTGCATTATTTTCTCTCCTTGCTTTACAAGCAGCTGCATTAGATATGCTGCTTCGATTGAACTGTAATGGCTCTTTCTCGTCCTTTTTCCTTTTCAAGGCTGTCCCAAACACCAAGCATGTACATAATACCTAGGGCTCTATCATACAAACCATAACCAGGTCGGCAGTGCTTCTCTTCTCCCCAAAGGTGACGGCCATGATCCGGACGAACATAACCTGTAAACCCATTTTCATGATAAGCCTTGATGACTTCGCATACATCGACACTTCCATCTTGACCGCGGTGAGATACTTCAATAAAATCGCCATTTTCAAATACCTTTACATTACGGATATGCGCAAAATGAATCCGATCATGAAACTCGTGAATCATGGACGGTAAATCATTTTCTGGATTGGTTCCTAATGATCCTGTACAGAAGGTTAATCCGTTATAAGGACTATCTACAAGATTAAGGAATCGTCTAATATACTCTCTATTGCGAATAATGCGCGGTAATCCGAAAATCGGCCAAGCTGGATCATCCGGATGGATGGCCATTTTCACATCATATTCTTCGCATACAGGAATTACTCGTTCAAGGAAGTATTTGAGGTTGTCAAAAAGAATGTCTTCTGTCACTCCCTCATAGGCCTTAAATAAATCATCCAACTTCGCTAAACGTTCTGGTTCCCAGCCTGGCATTGTAAAATCACCGGCACCCTCCAGGATTTTTTTAACCATATCCATTGGATCATCAGTAATGGCAGCCTTTTCATAAAATAGGGCATTTGAACCGTCAGGCAATTCCTTATATAAATCCGTCCTCGTCCAGTCAAAAACCGGCATAAAATTATAGCAAATCACTTTCACTCCAACTTTAGAAAGCTTCTTAATCGTATCGATATAAATGTCAATATACTTATCCCTGGTAGGCAGTCCGATTTTGATATCATCATGGATGTTTACGCTTTCTACAACAGCTGGGCTGAATCCTTTGCTTCGAATTTGGTCAGCAGCCTCCTGAATTCTTTCCATCTCCCATTCTTCTCCTGCAACCTTATCATGCAGAGACCAAACCACTCCCATTACACCCGGAATTTGCCGGATATGACCAAGTGTAATCGAATCGTTTCCTTCCCCATACCATCTCCATGTCATTTGCATCGCTATCCACTCCTTTTATTTTTATAAACATAATTCGATGTATCGTTCTCATTCCCTTTACAAAACTATCAAAATCTACCTCTTTATCATTTATCTCGAAAAATCTAATAGGGCTTTTCTTACCGTATCTGGATTTGTTTCAATTAAATGAATCGCGTCTTTCACTTGCTCAAAAGGGAAAGTATGTGTTACAAAGCTATCCGTATCAATTTTTCCATTATTAAATAAATGGATAACTTCAGGAAACTGATTCGTTTGTAATCGGGATCCACTAACGGTCAATTCCTTTTTCGTAATCTCTAATTGAGGGATTCCTGATTTTTCTTCGGAGAAACCTAAAACGACAATTCTCCCTGCAACTGAAGCCAGTTGTACTGCTTGTTCAAATGTTTTCGGTGTACATACCGCATCGATTACCACATTGGCCCCCATATCCTCAGTCAATTCACCTATTTTTGCAAAAATATCATCTTTCAGTGGATTGATCGTAAAATCTGCACCAAGATGACTCGCATAGGAAAGCTTTTCTTCACTTAAGTCGGAGATGATGCATGTTGCTCCTCTATACTTAGCAATCTGCAATGCACAAATTCCAATCGGGCCGGCTCCCATGATAAACACCACATCACCCTGTCTAACATCCCCACGCCAACTTGCTTGTGCCCCAATGGTAAAGGGTTCAACTAAAACGGATTCTTTCCAATCTAATGTAGGATCGACCTTGTGAGCCATTTTCTCTGGAACAACGATATACTCCTGGTAACCACCATCAATATGAACTCCAAAAACCTTTAAGTTTTGGCAGACATTTTGTCTTCCACTTCGGCATGCGTAGCATTTCCCACATGTCATAATGGGCTCGATGACTACATGATCATCTACCTTAAGAGAGGTAACTCCATTACCAGTCTTTACAACTTGGCCCGTCACTTCATGTCCGATTACACGCGGATAGGTAGCCACAGGAGAGGTTCCATGATAGATGTGGATATCTGAACCACAGATACCAGTCATCTTCACTTGAATCAGAACTTCCTTTTCATGTTGAATCTGAGGCATTTCTTTCTCAATGATCTCAAGCTGTCCTGGTTTAACCACTTGTATCGCTTTCATAATACATACTCCTCTTTTTTAAAATACTAGTATACAAGAACTGCTGTAATAAACTTTTTATTTTTATTCTTGCTTAACAAACCTTAATTACTGACAAAAAAAACTGCAGCCCTCCCTTTAGTCATAAAATGTAAACACATTCATTTTTATATGTAAGAAGTCTATACAGTGATATTAACACATTTATATACTAGTATACTAGTGTTTTGATAGAGTGTTTTTTATCTATTTTTTGACTTAATAGAAAGTTTACACCCTAAACAGTACATAATTGATTTTTCAAAATTCCCCTTGTCTCTCTTAATATGAACTTTTTTATTTTATTTTCCCTATGGATATATTAACTCTGTAGTTAGCATATTTAAGGATCTCATCAAGGGTATTATTTAAAGCTAATTGATCAGAAATACTTGCCTTAATAAGATAGCAGCCTTCACCACTAATCCGGTGAACTTCTTTTATATCCGGATTACCTTTTAGGTATTTTTGAAATTCAAGGTGGTGATTTGATTTTAAAAATACCATTATAAATGCTTGAATACTTTTCCCAAGTTTTAATTCATTTACTGCAATAGTGTATTGTTCTATAATCCCTTCCTCTTCCATCCGGCGGATTCTATTGCCAACGGCCTGGCCTGTCATATGTATCAATTTTCCGATTTCTTTCCATTGTATACGGGAGTTATGTTTTAGTAATTCAAGGATTTGAAAGTCAATTTCATCCATATGGACTCTCCTCTCAAAAGAAACAGCAAATGTTTTCTAATTCTATTGTAAATGACTGAAAGTCGATTAGGTTATAAATTTCTTTCATGATGAAACAAAAGTTACGATATCCTTTTCATCAGACCCTGTTGGTGAAAACATGGAAAGCATACAATGATCTAGACAATAAAACGACGAGGAGAGAATAAGCGATGCAGATTCAATTAATACGCCATGCAACCCATCTTATTACTTTTAAAGGTCTAACATTCCTTTTAGATCCAATGTTTAGCGAGCAGGGGACACTTGCACCAGTTCCTAATGCCCCAAATCAACATCTAAATAATCCTTTAACTTCATTACCAGTCGACTTGGAGAGTCTAGTAGACATTGATGCAATTATTGTCACACACTCGCACCGTGATCATTTTGATGACCAGGCTATTTCCATTTTACCTAAGGATCTCCCTTTATTTTGTCAGCCTGCAGATGAGCTTTTAATGAAAGATAGAGGATTCGAATGTGTCATGGCCATAAGTAAGGAATATATTTGGCAGGGGATAGAACTGATTCGAACGGAAGGGAGACACGGTCATGGTCAACTGGCGGAAGCAATGGGCCCTGTTTCAGGATTCATATTAAGGGCAAAGGATGAGCCAAGCTTATATATTATTGGGGATAGTGTATGGTATTCCGAAATTGAACATTATTTTAGACATTTCTCTCCGGATACAGCCATTGTTTTTGCAGGGGAAGCTCGTTTCTTAGAAGGCCTGCCAATCACAATGGGGATAGCTGATATTGAAAAGATAAGACAGACTTCACCACATACTAAATTAATCATTTCACATATGGAATCTTGGAATCACTGTTTACTAAAACGGAAAGAGGTTAGCGATTATATAAGACAGAACCACTTAGAAAATATATATTTGGTACCTGAGAATGGAGAAATTATTGGGATTAGAACGAGGGATTAATGTTATGGTAAGGTTCACCTTACTTAATAGAGATAGTCCGTAGAACGTTTATAGAAGGACATGCATATATTGCTTAAGAGAATGTTTCTTAAAAATTAACAAGTAAAAGAAGAAGAGATTTCATTTGGCATTAGTTTTTTAAGGCCTGCTTTTCATGGTGCAGAGCGGATTAAAAAATTAAAGAGGGTGATAAGTTTGAAACCAAAAATTAAAATAAATTTTACTGACTTTTGGAGGGGGAGGAGATTTGATAAAAACAGTAATTTTTTTACAAATTTATTGAGAACAAAGTACGATATTACGATTAGTGATGACCCGGATTATCTTATCTATTCTTGCTTTGGAAGAGAACACCTAAAATATGACTGTGTAAAGATATTCTATACTGGTGAGAATAGGCAGCCTAATTTAAATGAATGTGATTATGCTATAGGTTTTAATTACCCACCATCTAATGATAGATCCATTAGATTCCCCTTATATTTTTTATACACTCAAGACTATATGTTAGCAAAAAACAAACATTTAATATCTGATAGCGAAATTGAGAGGAAAGTTTTATTTTGTAACTTTATCTATTCAAACGGTTCAGCACATCGTAACCGAGAATTGTTTTTTGATTTGCTATCAAAGTATAAAACCGTAGACTCCGGGGGGAAAATCAGAAATAACTTAGGCTATAGAGTCGACGATAAACTACAATTTCAAAAAAATTATAAATTTAGTATTGCTTTTGAAAATAGTACGTCTGAAGGATATACAACAGAAAAGATCATTCAGGCATTTGCTGCACAAACCATACCAATCTATTGGGGCAATCCATCCATTGCTAAAGAATTCAATCCTAAGGCTTTTATCAATTGCCATGATTTTGACTCTTTTGAAGATGTTGTAAAGAGGATAATAGAAATTGATAAGGATAAGCAGCTATTTAGTCAAATGCTAAAAGAGCCCATTTATTCAGCGGATGTAAATCCGGATGAAATTGGAGAAAAACAATTACTAGAGTTTCTATCTTCCATATTTGATTCTAAATATGATTTAGCTTTTAAAAGAAAAATAGACAGGAGGTAATTATGGGAAAAGTTGCATTAATAACAGGTATTACAGGCCAAGATGGAGCCTATCTTGCCGAATTACTGCTAGAAAAAGGATATACCGTTCACGGCTTAAAACGAAGAAGTTCCCTGCTAAATACAAATCGGATTGATCACTTGTACCAAGATCCCCATGAGCCTGATGCCAAGTTTTTTCTCCATTATGGAGATTTGACCGACTCTACCAATTTAATCCGGCTAATTCAAACAATCCAACCTGATGAGATTTATAATCTTGGCGCCATGAGCCATGTTCATGTCAGCTTTGATACACCTGAATATACAGCAAATACAGACGGCCTTGGGATCCTTCGGATTTTGGAGGCAGTCCGAATTCTTGGTCTTACCCATAAAACTAAGGTCTATCAAGCTTCCACGTCCGAATTGTACGGTTTGGTTCAGGAAACTCCGCAAACGGAAAAAACGCCATTTTATCCCCGAAGCCCCTATGCCGTTGCTAAGCTCTATGCTTATTGGATTACTGTAAATTATCGGGAAGCCTATGGGATATATGCCTGCAATGGTATCCTGTTTAACCATGAAAGCCCTATCCGAGGGGAAACTTTTGTTACCCGTAAGATTACTCGGGCAGTTGCAAGAATCGCTCTGGGACTCCAGGATCAACTGTACTTAGGGAATTTAAATGCCCAAAGGGATTGGGGACATGCTAAAGACTATGTAGAAGCAATGTGGCTCATGCTTCAGCAGAACGAACCACAAGACTTTGTCATTGCGACGGGAGTCACCACGAAAGTAAGAGATTTTGTTAGACTGGCTTTTGCACAAGTAGGCATTGACTTGGAATTCAAGGGGGAGAACGTAGAGGAAAAGGGATTCGTGAAAGCATGCCATCACCCCGATTTTCAAATCCCAACTGGAAAGCCTATTGTATCTGTAGACCCTCGTTATTTCCGGCCAAGCGAAGTCGATCTGCTGTTAGGAAATCCCAATAAAGCAAAACAGAAATTAGGCTGGTCCCCTAAATACAATCTGCACGAGCTAATTAAAGAGATGGTAGATAGTGATGTAAAGGAAGCCAAAATGGAAGAGTATTTACGAAAGGGCGGTTACCGCAATCATGAACAATTTGATTAACGAATGTAAAGGAGGAACTGTCCGGCTGAAGAAAGGAGGAGTTTCTATACTTTGAAAATTATTTTATTATCCGGCGGATCAGGAAAACGACTTTGGCCGCTTTCAAATGATTCCAGGTCAAAGCAGTTTTTGAAGGTTTTAAAAATGGAACATAGTGAGCAATTAGAATCGATGATACAAAGAATTTGGAAACAGCTTAAATCGGTGAATCTCCATCAATCCTCGTATATTGCGACCCGCAAAGATCAAGTGGACATGGTGTTAAGCCAGATTGGCAGTGATGCTCCACTTATCATAGAGCCACAGAGAGGCGACACCTTTCCTGCCATAGCATTAGCCTCCGTCTATCTATACTCCTGTATAAAGTCAGATCCCGATGAAGTTGTTTGTGTACTGCCTGTCGACCCCTTTGTTGAAAAGAGCTACTTTGAACAAGTTAAAGCTTTGGACAAGCTTGTTCAGGAATCGGATGCAAGTATTGCTTTGATGGGTGGCCTCCCTGTTTATCCATCCGAGAAATACGGGTACATTGTTCCTGAAGAAGTTCATAATGAACATGAGCCACAAAAAACCTATTTGAAAGTCCGTACCTTTGTTGAGAAGCCTATGGAAGACCAGGCTATCCGTCTTATTGAGCAAGGTGCGTTATGGAACCTTGGCGTTTTTGCCTTTAAACTGAAATATATGATTACCTATTTGAAGACTATGGGGTTCCCTTTGGAATATATTGAACTCGAAAAAGTATACGACCAGCTGCCTAAAATTAGTTTTGATTATGAGGTTGTTGAAAAAGCAGACCATGTCATCGTTGTTCCTTATGATGGAACGTGGAAAGATCTCGGAACTTGGAATACCTTAACTGAAGAAATGGATACCAGCCAACTTGGAAAAGGAATTATTAGTGGAGACTCTGCGAATACTCATGTCATAAATGAACTGGACATTCCTGTTGTGGTCATCGGTGTATCAAACATCGTTGTTGCAAGCAGTCCACAGGGCATATTAATTTCAGATAAGACGGCAAGTCACAAAATCAAGGATATCATGAAAAATGAGAAAGAGAGACCGATGTTTGTAGAGCGGCGTTGGGGCTGGTACCAAGTCTTAAATTATACCAAGATTTCGGACAACCATCTCGCATTGACGAAAAAAATCGTAATTGAGGCTGGGAAAAATATCAGCTATCAGAGTCATTTGAAAAGAAGCGAGGTCTGGCTCATACTATCAGGGGTTGGGGAATTTGCCTTGGATGGTCAGCTTTACGGGGTAAAAGAGGGAGACATTTTTAAGATTCCGAAAGGGGCAGAACACGGAATTAAAGCCATCAGCACCTTAGAAATAATTGAAGTACAAATGGGCGAGGAACTACTGGAAGAGGATATCACCCGATTGTTTATGAACTGGGACGAAGTGATCAAGCATTGTGAGGAAAAAAGAAAGAAAAGGAACGAGAGGCTTAACTAGAGCCTCCTGTTTTTTACATACCAATCAATCGTTTTCTGTAAACCTTCTTCCAAAGTAGTCCTTGCTTCAAATCCAAAAAGCTGCTTTGACTTGGTTACATCGAGGCACCGTCTCGGTTGACCATCTGGTTTGCTGCTATCCCAAATGATTTCGCCAGTGAAACCAGCTTTTTCCGCAATCAAGTCTGCTAAATCTTTTATTGTTATTTCGTGTCCTGTGCCAATATTAACCGGTTCCCCATCGTCATATTTTTCAGCTGCCAGTACAATGGCTTCGGCTGCATCCTCCACATATAAGAATTCTCTGGTTGCTTTTCCCGATCCCCAAGCATGGAGTTGCTGCTCCCCTTTTTCCTTTGCTTCCACACATTTGCGAATTAAGGCAGGAATGACATGGGAACTTTCTAAATCAAAATTATCCCTTGGTCCGTAAAGATTAACAGGAAGCAGGTAGATCGAGTTGAAACCATATTGCTGACGATATGCCTGTGATTGGACGAGAAGCATTTTTTTAGCTAGTCCATACGGGGCATTGGTTTCTTCCGGGTATCCATCCCATAACGCTTCCTCTTTAAATGGGACAGGCGTAAATTTTGGATAGGAGCAAATGGTTCCGCATATGATGACCTTTTCCACTTGGGCCAGCCGTGCAGCCTCTATTAAGTGAATGCCCATCGCAGCATTGTCATAGAATAATGTCCCCGGATTCCTTCTGTTAGCTCCAATTCCACCCACAGATGCTGCTAGGTGAACTACGATATCAGGTTTCGTATTTTTTAGGAGTGAAACGGTAACGGTGGAATCCCGAAGATCGTATTCGCGGCTGCGCGGAATAATGAGATCTGTACAGCCTTGGTCTTTTAACCGCTTCACAACATGAGAACCGAGGAAGCCAGCGCCTCCTGTAACCAAAATTCTTTTTCCCTTCATGGACAATCTCCATCCCTCTCTTCTGATGACCTTTTACTCATAGGTTTATATATATGCAGAAGCGTTGGAAAGTGCAAACCTAAAATTGAGAAAACCGATTTACCAAATAAAATGGCTGTTTTTATTAGTACGTAATGGTCCAATTTCCAATTAAAAAACCGCACCTATTTATGGTACGGTTCACCTCACCTGTTTAAGAGGCAGTTAATTTACAACAATTTCAAAATCGCGGAATGGATATATAAAATCAAAAAGAAGCACCGAAACAACTTATTAAAGCATTAGGTTGTACAATAAGCGGAGATTTTTCGGTTAGATGCGAAATGGGAGCTCGCTTCGGGGTATATAAAGGGAAATTTTCCGATTACGCAATGCAAAATCCCCAATTTTTACATTTTTCGAGTCAATAGGCGGAATCTCTCCGTCTATTTAAGTTATTTTTAGTGCTATTTACTAATTAAGAGAAAATTTTTCATCTATATCATATCGGGTGCTTAACCTGATCCCCCAACCGATAAGAGGGAACCCTCACAATCCCAGATGCGGAAATCAGCATCTTTAGCTTAATAAACTTACTAAATTCCCCATTCTAATATACCCATTTTTAAAATAAACTTTACTATCGTTCAAAAACTAGGAGGGACAATTCATAATGGAGGACAAAATTATCTCACTTTTTCAACCAATCCTAGATTGTTGGAAAGGCACTGTTATCGGGTATGAAGCAACAACCAAAGGAGAAATAGACGGTAAAATTTATAGTTTTGAAGATTACTACCATATGGCAGTGGAAAGAGGAATCGATGGTTCTAAGCTGGATCGAATTTCTCGAGCTAAATCTATTAGGGAATTTTTAAGCAAAACGAATGGTAATGAGCGAGTGTTCGTTAATTTGGCACCATTAAGCATAGATGATGCCTGGTTTATGGATGATCTATTTGAGAATATGGATAAGATTGTTCTTGAGATTACTGAAAACAACAAATTTACAGTTACTCAAGGGATATTAAAAAGGATGGAAACCTTAAAAGATAAGGGATTGAAAATAGCTTTAGATGACTTTGGAAAAGAATACTCTAACTTTAAATTAGTATTGGATTTAGAACCGGACTATATCAAGTTGGATAAAGACTTTGTAAAAGACCTGGAATCCACCCATTCCAAGAATATTATTAAAGGGATGCTAGACTTTACTAGACAAACGAACATCAGCTTAATTGTTGAAGGAGTCGAAACGGAGGAACAAAAGGAAATACTATTAGATATTGGAGTAAGATATATGCAAGGGTATTTACTTGGGAAGCCAAAAACTATAGAGAACTACTTTCGGTAAAGAAGGTGTTGAGATGGAGAACTCCCATAAGCCGGCGATCCTAAAGCAGCTATCTGAATCTGTTGACAGATTAGAAACTCAGCATATTGCCTTTAATATTGAGTTAGATAAGATCGTGAAAAAGATTAACAGGAATAAATTTGTTAGAATGTTATTACTTTGTATTACAGCTACAGGCTTCATAAATACTCTTTTTGCCTCTAACGACATTGCAAAAATTATTACAGCAATCGCAGGAGCCATAAGCTTTATATATCTGCTGGCAGATTATAATTATCGCTATGAAGAAACCAAAACGACATTAAAAACACAAGCCCAGAATCTATGGTTTATATTAGAAAGGTACAAAAATATGATTGTCGATTTTGAAGACGGCAAATTGGAGGAAGAAAAGATTAGAATAATAAGAGAAGACCTGACCAAAGAATTACACGAAATATACAGTAGAAGCCCCATCATCAATTCAAGTTCCGTTTCCGCAGCAAAAGAACGTCTAAACAAAAAGAAATTCAAATTATGGGTTTCTTCTAACGAGAAGTAACAACATTAAAAAGTGCCTGTCATGCCCCGGAGAATGTCGAAAATACATCGACATTATCCGAGCTGTGAAAATTACAGAACATTATCATAAAGAATATTAGATAAACCTAACAAAATTAAAAGAACTTAAAAAAATGAAGCAGCCTATAGGAACACAATGAGATTCTTCCTTGTGTTTTTTCTTTTCTTGAGATTTCCAATTCAATAAATCCTTACATGTTTCACGTGAAACTTCTCAACTTACTCTATAATAACCACAAAATTATAGAAGAAGCTCCACATAAGCCATTTTCCGTAAATATCCCACTGGCAATGGAGTCTTAAAAGCAAATTGGGTGAATCGAACTAAATTTTCGATTCACCCAACTAATATGTTCTAGGTTATTAATATAAGATATCAATGAATTTCTGAAAGACTGAAAAATATAAGTGCCTCATTTGTTTCCTTCGAACTATTAATGGATCAAAATTGGACCAACTAATTCTTTTGGATTTTCCCCTAATGCCAACTTGCTAATGTTGACATAGGTTACTTGTTTATACTTTTTTAGAACCTGTTTTAATTCAGAGAATTTTTCGTCTGTTTTTAATTTCTCGATTTCACGATGGTAGACGGACATTACGTAGTCATCCAGGGACTTAGGGTAGAAATCACTTGTGTTTTCATCCATAATAACTGTGCCCATATATTGATATCCACAGTGCAATTGACGTGTTAGTTTTACGATATTGATAAATTTTTTATAGATAGAAGGTTTTGTTGCATGTAAGTTTTCGATAGCAATTTGTGCATTTTTCAATTCAGTGTAATTTGATTGTCTGATCATACTATCTTCCCCTTTGTTTCACTATTAATCCCATGGTTTATCTAGTGTAAGTCTGGCCACAAGTTCTTTATTTTTTGTCCTTTTTAACTTACGGATTTCTTCGCGCTCTTTTCCCGTTTCATAAAGAAGTTTCTCTTCCTCTGTTTCTGGAATGACTCCAGGCACTTCCAACGGTCTTTTATTTTCATCTAGAGGGACGAAAGTAAAAAATGCAGTAGCAGCAATTCTTCGTTCCCCGGTTTCAAGATCCTCTGCAATTACTTTACAGAAAATCTCCATTGATTTTGTACCTGTATAGCTGACAAATGACTCGATACAAACTGAATCACTTCGTCGGATTGGTTTAATGAAATTAACGGAGTCTGTCGATGCAGTAACACATTCCTTTACCCGTGAATGCCTACGGGCAGAAAGCGTCGCGCATGCATCCATCTTCTTCATCAGAACTCCACCGAATAATGTAGAATAATTGTTCAAATCGTTAATGAGCACTTGATCGGTTTGAACAACACGTGTGTTTCTAATTTTCTTTGCTTCCATTTATTTTCTCCCTATATATATAAAATGTTTTTGAAGCGTTCGCTTCTCATACATCACATAGGTGATTATAATATAACCACAGTGGAAAGGTACAATGCCAATAATATATGGAATTCATAACAAAACTGTATGAAAGCGTTTTTGGCCTGAGCATTAAAAGACAAGTAAACCGTTCCCATATGAGGTGTACAATAACAATACTTATTGCACTATTTAACACCCTTTCGTACAGGAAATAACAGGTACATTTTTTGTTTTATTACCTCATATTCCAATTTAATTCTAGGTCCAGCACTAGAGTTTACAAGAAAAACATGAAGAATAGAAAATTAACTGATCCTCATTTGTTCATTATTTCAGGAAATATCTAACTGGTTTAATTGAGATAACATCTCCCAACACTAAGAAAAGCGAAAGGTAAGTATGAAGAAATGCTTAATATAGGGTGATAAAATGGAAGCGAAAAAAATTAGTGAAACGCGTGTAATTCATACCGATCAGGTGTTGCTTAATGATTTGAATAATTATGATACATTATTTGGCGGGGTTCTTATGAAGAAGATGGATGCATGCGCGACACTTTCGGCTCGCCGGCATTCACGAGTAAAACAATGTGTTACGGCATCGACAGACTCCGTTAATTTTCTTTCCCCCATTCGGCAAAGTGATTCGGTCAGTATCGAATCATTTGTTTGCTTTACAGGTAGAAGGTCGATGGAGATTTTCTGTAAAGTGATTGCAGAAGATCTTGAAACAGGGGAACGCAAAATTGCCGCTACAGCTTTCTTTACTTTCGTCCCTCTAGATGAAAATAAAAGACCGTTGGAAGTGCCAGAAGTTATTCCAGAAACAGACGAAGAAAAATATCTTTACGAAACTGGAAAAGAACGCGAAAAAATCCGTAAACTCAAAAGAGAGCAAAATAAAGAACTCGTATCCAGACTCTCACCGAAAAAAGCATGTACTTAGGGGGTTGAAACATGTTAGTCTCAGCAAATTATGAAGATTTGATTGACGCAAAAATGGCCATTGAACACTTAAGTGAAACAAAACCATCTATTTATCATATGTTCTTAAATATCATTGAACTAACTCGTAAACTTAATTTTGGATACCAATATATGGGAGCATTACTCATGGATGAAGACCCAAGCGAATTTAAGCCGGTAGGACAAGATGATTATGTTTTGTCCGTCTATCAAGAGGAAATCGAAAAGTTAAAAAAGGACGAAAAATTTTCTGAACTAAAACAGTTGCTAAAAGAGTATGAACAAGTGAGTTATGCTAATATCAGCAAGTTAGCATTGGGAAACCCGCCAAGGGAACTAGCCGGTCCAACTGTGATTCATTAATAAAACGAGGCTGTGAGGAAATTCCCCCCAGCCTCGTTTTGTTTGTAGACGCGGCATAAAAATCCATTGCTAAAATCTTCTATCATAGATTATGAATTTACGGTAAGGATGCTTTCGACAGCTTCACTTTTGCAAACCGGATAAATTCTTTCTCAACCTGTGACATGTATGCATCCGTTTTCCAGATCAATGCTAAACTCCATCGGATTGTCGGGTTGGTTATGGAGATTGTTTGAATATCATGTGTTAATTCCATACATATACTCTCAGGCAGCAAGGTAATACCCAGATTAGAAGCAACCATTTCTTGGATAAAATCTAATTGTGATGTTTCCGAAATAATGGTCGGTTGAAAACCAACTCCTCTGCATGCAGCAATAATCAGACTCCTTAATTCAAAATCTCGGTTAAACATAATAAAATTTTCTTCTTTCAGCTCTTGCAATGACACTTCCTGTTTGCCGATAAAACGGTGGGAGGCGGGAATAACCAGTTTTAGTTTCTCATTAATAAACGTATAATAGTCAATACTTTCATTTTTGTCAGGGAGAAAGACAATACCAAAATCAAGTAAACCATTGATAATCTTCTGTTCAATTGGCTTTGATCCGTCCTCTTCCAATTGGAACGTAACTTCTGGATATTCTTGATGAAAAGAAGCAAGAAGTTTTGAGAAAAAAGTAGAATTGGTTACTGTAGGGAGCCCGATACGGATATGTCCTTTTTTTAGCATTAACATCTTATCCATTTCCTTATCCAATTGCTGCAGCTGTTCTTCAATTTTTAATGCATGTTTTTTTAGGACACGTCCTGCATCGGTTAAGATCAACTTTTTCCTTGTTCGAACAAAAAGCTTTGTGCCAAGTTCGTCTTCCAATGATTTGATAGTTCTGCTGAGGGCAGGCTGCGTTATGAAAAGATTTTCTGCTGCACTGGTAAAACTACCAGTACGCGTAACTTCAATAAAAAATTGCAACTGTTTAATTTCCAATTATAATCAAACACCTTATATTTCTTTTTCAAAGATAGACTAGATTACCACAAATTTTTCTTTAAAGACACGCACTTGTGTCATACCCAAAAGGGAAACTTATTAAACCTTAGCTTACTCATATGCTGGCTTTTAATTAATTAATTTATATTAAAACCTCATTTACTTATGATACGGTTCATTCCTATTAATCCGAAACGCCCTATATATTTGTTCAACTAGAATTAACCTCATTAGTTGATGAGGGAAGGTCATCCTTGAAAAAGACAGCTGCTCATTGGACCGTTTGATGACCTCCTCACTCAAACCAAGCGAACCACCAATGACAAAAGCAACTTTACTTTTCCCATACGTTGCTAACTGGTCTAATGTCTTAGCAAGTTCCTCTGATGATTGCAGCTTCCCTTGGATAGCTAAGGCAATGACATATGTATCCTGGCTGATTTTGGCCAAAATCCGTTCTCCTTCTTTTTGCTTCACCTGCAGCATTTCAAGCTCACTTAATTCCTCAGGAGCCTTTTCATCTGCAACCTCCACAACCTCTATCTTTGCGTAAGCAGATAATCTTTTTAAATACTCCTCGATTCCCTGCCGTAAATATTTCTCTTTTAGCTTACCAACTGTTATGATCGAGATATTCACAATCCACAACCCTTTACAACTTAATTACAAACAGTTTACAAACAAGATATCCACAAAAGTTATCCACATATTCACATTTTTTATCCACATCTAGTATGGAATCATTTGTTCGCCACCATATATACGGCAGGTTTTTCGCAATATTCACAGCTTGTAGATGTTTTATCCACAGGTACTTGTGATAAAACTGGATAAGTCTGATATTTATCCACAATATCATCTAATGCAATGTCAATATGCTCCTCACAGCTATAAATCATTCCAACTCCCCACTTTCAAACAAATCAATACTATTATTTTTAACCTTTCCTTTGGCTATCATACTTTTGACCTCATCTATCATAACATACAAAATAAAAAGGGAAAGTGAGTATAACACTTCCCCAGCCATCTTTTATTCAAGCTTTTCACCCGTAAGAGTTAAAGTAGTTTCCTTTAGTTTACCCTCACGATAATACTTGACCTTCAACTGATCGCCGACTTTCTTTTTCTGATACAAATGCTTTCTCAAGTCGATCACATTTGTTATTTTTTCCCCATCCATTTCAACAATGACATCAAGTTCTTGTAAACCTGCTCGGGATGCCGGAGAATTAGGTACCACTTGGCGAAGGGCTACACCATAATTCACATCTCTAGGTAGTTTAAGGGCTTCTTCCTGATAATAAGCAGGAATTTCATCCACTGATTTTAAATCCACGCCCATATATGGGCGTTTTACCGTTCCAAATTTCTCAAGATCGTCAATAATAGGTATGGCTGAATTAATCGGTATGGAGAGACCAATTCCTTCAACCGCCTCTTGGGAAATTTTCATGGAATTAATTCCGATCACTTGTCCTGCCATATTAATTAATGCACCACCGCTGTTACCAGGGTTAATCGCTGCATCTGTTTGCAATACCTCCGATTGCCAATCAATGACACCATCTTCATTAATATCAACTGGTATCGTCCGCTTTAGCCCCGAAATAATCCCCTGCGTTACGGATCCGGAAAAAGTCGCCCCAAGTGGATTTCCGATGGCAATGACCGGTTCACCCATCTTCAAATTATCAGAATTACCAAATGTGGCTACAGTTTTTATCTTACTTGCATCAATCTCTAAAACCGCTAAGTCCGTCCATACATCACTGCCAAGCAGCTTAGCTGCTATCTTTGTTCCATCATCTAAGCTTACCTCAAGCCTTGTTGCTCCCTCTACAACGTGATGATTTGTGACAACATAGGCTTTATTATCCACTTTTTTATAAATAACTCCTGAGCCCGTTCCAGCTGCCTCCTCTGAGGAGTCACCCTTATCTGACCAAAAGCTTGAAGATTGAATGTTATTAATACCAACGACTGCTTCGCCTGTTTTTTCAACCGCTTTTGTCGTATTTGTGCTCACATCATAAGAAACTTTCTCGACCACATTCTTTTCATTATTCTTCTTATTATTTGTAGTTTCCACAGCCTGATTTTGATCAGTTGCTAGTTTATAAGGCAATATTCCTTGCTTTGATAGAGTTGGAATGGCAAAGATCACTATTAGTGCACCTATAATTGCTCCAGCTAGGCTGGCGAGAAATACACTGCCTTTTTTACCTCTCTGCTCACGATAACGTCCCTGTGTATGATCGTCATAATAACCCATTTACACCATTCCTTTCTTCGAAAAGTGCTATTTATTATTTTATATACCACTTATAATTATAATCATTCTTCCTAAAATTACTAAACATTTGCCAGTCTATTTGAACAACCCATAAAAAATGGAGGCCGGTTTTGGCCTCCATTTTTAAGCTTATACTGCATTTAGAATCGTAGGGGTTTTCGGGTCTGTATCATAAAGGCCAAATTGTTCACCAACAATTAACCCACGGCTCTCTAATGTTTGTGTTACGGCCATTTTTGCTAGATCCTTCATATTATTATCAAGACTTAGATGGGCGAGATAGACCCGTTTTGTCTGGTCTCCCACCACATCGCTCATGGCGAGTGCCGCGTCTTCATTAGAAACATGTCCGACATCACTCAAGATTCTGCGTTTAATGTTCCAGGGATATCTGCCCATCCGCAGCATTTGCACATCATGGTTCGATTCAAAAATGTACACATCTGCATTTGAAATAATCCCTTTCATCCGGTCACTGACATAGCCAGTATCCGTGATTAACACTAATTTTTTTCCTGAATGATGAAACACATAAAACATTGGCTCTGCTGCATCATGGGACACACCAAATGATTCAATATCTGTTGAGCCAAAGCTCTTTACCGTCTCCATATTAAAAACAAATTTTTGCTCAGTAGGAATCACACCTACTAAGCTGTCCATGGCACGCCATGTTTTTTCATTTGCATATACAGGCAAATGATATTTACGGGCAAGGACGCCAATTCCTTTGATATGGTCACTGTGCTCATGTGTGACAAAGATGCCGGAAAGCTTGCTGATATCTCGATCAATCTGTCCAAATAGGGACTCCATCTGTTTTCCACTGAAACCGGCATCTACTAAAAAGGAATGTTCATCAGACTCGACATACAAGGCATTCCCTGTACTTCCGCTTGCCAAGATGCTATATCGTAACGACATACTTTTTTCACTCCAGTTTACTATTTTTCTCGCTATTAAACTCAATGATCTGACCTTCAAACGCATTTACAAACAGGCTCTCCTTATCATTAACCACGAAACGCCAGGTTGGGGCTAATACTTGAGAGGCAGCCAGCTGGATAAGCGTTGAGTAGCCAAGCTCAATCTTAGTAATCTTACTTTTTGGCTTCAATACACCTTTTTGGTGTAATGTTTCAATGGCCTTTAACGGGAGAAGAATTTCTTCCTTAGCCGTCAGCTTTTGAATTCCCTCTAAATAGGTTTGCTGATAAGAGGTAATCTGGTTATCCTCATTCACACTAAACGTAATCATCCCATTAATATTTTCGTATAATGGATAATTTTCATATTGCTGAAAATAGGTTATCGTATGTTTTTTATCATTCTTTTCCCAAAACTGATAATGGTCACCATAAAGAATATTTTCATTTATAAAAGGAGCAAGATCAGAAGGTTTGAATTTTGAATTCAGCTGGACCGGTTTATCAAGCATGACGACCAGTGTGGAGCTAGGCTCAACGGAAGTGGCCCTCTGTCCTTTCAATTTTGCAATATCCCCTTTTGTAAATGTTTTAGGTTGAGCACTAAGATATTGGTCTTTTATTGGTTCCTTTGGGAGCTCTACATACGTAATTTCATCTGCTTTTAATTTATCTTCAAATGAAGTCTCTGTTATGACTTCGTATTTATTAGCATCACGGATTTTCATGAATTGAAATAACAGATACACATCTAAAATTAAAAAAGTAATGATAAATATAGTTTTTATTTTACTCCAATCCACGGACAGGGCCACCTCCTAAGTCTTTCAGCGGAATCTGCCCCCATGATTTATCATATCGATAAAACCAAGCAGGTTCTAAGAGAATCAGCTTATTCTCCTCTGAATCTCTTTCCATTCGATAGCCGAGGACTAGTTCTTCGAGAAGTTCCGGCTTAAAGTTCTTATTACTTTGTAAACGTGCTAAGACTTCATGACCTGATGGAATGGAAACTTTTTGCATTTCTGTTATTAACGGAAGGTCTAAGGCAATATTCGGCCGGACATATTTATTAATTTCATCACGTCCCCATACCTCCGTAATTTCTGATAATCCTCTATCATTATAGATAGGATAGCCATCCATACTATATAAACGGAAGCTAACAGACCGTTTATATTCACTTTTAGATACATAACGAAACGGATCCGTCCAGCCGCCATGTTCATTAACAAAATCAATGCTTCTTTTAACTAAATCATAAGAACTTTCGACAAAATTATCATCAGTTGTTGGATTAACGTATTGTAAAATATTACTGTCATAGTTAACGGTCATCTTACTAGAGTCGTTTGTAAACTCCTCGCCATATGGCACAGAACTTTTTTGAACAAAACTTGGATCGTCAAAAAGTGCATCTTTAAACTCATCTGAATTAAGGGTGACAGGCAAATACTTATAGGTCGTCATTTGCGTTTTAGACTCTGGCAGAAAGATAGACCTTTTTCCAGCTAATTTATAAGCAAAAAACTTTGGATAATGGGCAGCATTTTTATAATAATCACGATTAAATTCATTTACATTGGATAATGAAATATGACTAATATAAATTTGCTGGGTTTCCGTGGAGGCAAAATAAACAATTCCATTGCCTTTTTCTAAATCTTCCGCATTAATAATAATGCGATTAAAATTAAAAGGAGTAATCTTTTTCCCTTCAATGGTAAATACACTGCGATATAACTCAATTGGGACATCACCAGGGAAGATGATTTCTGTATTACCGCTTCGATGAATAAACTCATCGAAATCTCCCACCTTATCGGAATGATTTTCCACATCTGAGATAGTCCAGTGTCTCATTTCCTTAATCATCTTCTCCAACTCAGTAGGGTTATTGGTACCATAATGCTGTCCTTTTACATGAAATAATACTTGATCAGGACGTACAATCTTAGTCACCTCTTGTTTTTCACTAAGGTTGACTTCGGCCACCGTTTTACTGTTTTCCATCGTATCGTAATTGGGCTGGTAGGTCCAAAGACTCCAGGTTAACAGAATACTTACCAAGACTAATATGGTTAAAATTCCTGATTTAATATTTTCGTATCTCATGACCATTCATCCTCTTCAGAACGCTCGTATGGAAGTGAAAAAGATATCTTTGTCCCTTTTCCTTCTTCACTTGTTGCCCAAATAGTCCCGCCATGAGCTTTTACCATTTCTTTAGCAATCGCTAAGCCTAAGCCTGTACCGCCAAGCTTGCGGGTCCTAGCTTTATCAACCCGGTAAAACCGGTCAAAAATTTTGGCAATATTCTCTTTGGGAATTCCTACCCCTTGGTCAGACACACTGACAATAATCTGATCTTCTTTTTCTTTTAAGGAAAAAGTAACCTGTCCTCCTTCAGGAGAATACTTTAAGGCATTAGAGATAATGTTGTATAAGACCTGGGTCATTTTATCTTCATCAACTTCTACAAAAATAGCCTGCTTAGGGAGTTTTCGTTTAAATGTTACATTTTGCTCTTTTGCCATTTCAAACCGGTCGATAATCCGGTCGTAAAAGTCAACAAAGTTTACCCATTCCTTTGTCAGCTTATAATCCGTGCTGTCCATTTTTGATAATTGAAGAAGGTCATTAACAAGACGGATCATTCTTTCCGTCTCCGTTCTCGTTACCTCTAAAAAATTAGGGGCAATTTCCGGGTCTGTCCACGCACCATCTGCCAGAGCTTCTAGGTAGCTGCGCATGGTGGTAAGAGGTGTCCTTAATTCATGTGAAACATTGGCAACAAACTCTTTTCTTTCTGCATCAATCTTTTCTTGCTCGGTTATATCATGAAGCACGCATATCAAGCCATTGACAAAGCCTGTTTCCTTTTGAATAACTGAAAAATTAGCCCTTAAAAAATAGCGCTCTGCTTTTGTACTATAATCTAATATTAACGAGTCATTCTCTTCAAGGAGATCTTCAAATGTATTGGTATCATCAAGATCCAGCAATGATACAATAGGCTGTGACAAAACTGTTTCACGTGAAACATTCAGCATGTCTGCTGCCGGGTCATTTATTAAAATCACTCGGCCCTTTCTATCCGTAGCTATAACACCATCTGTCATATACGAAAGAACGGAAGAGAGCTTTCGGCGTTCCCCTTCTGTCATAGCCTGGGCTTCCTGCAATTTTTTCGTTAAGTGGTTAAAAGTGACTGCCAGTGTACCTATTTCATCCTGACCATACACTTTAACCTTCCTCGAGAAATTTCCTTTTGCCATTGCTAAAGCCTGCTTTTTCATATCTGCTATTGGCCTTGTAATTGTTTGGGCTAACAAAATACCTAGAACGGCAGTAATGGATAAAGCTATGGCTGTGCCTGTAGCAAAAATCCCATTAATCGTCTTCATCTGCCCAAACACATTTTCTATTTTTGCTACTAAATAAATGGCGCCAATTACCCTTTTTCCCGATTTAATAGGGGTAGAGAGGACCCAAATGCGATGTCCGGACTGCCGGTCAATTTTAATGGTACTTTGATCTTCTTCTAAGACCATGGATTGTTTAACCTGAAGCTCTGTCGTCCTTTGGCCAACAACACCTTGATTCCCTGGCTGAGAAGTGCCAAGTATTTTTAAGGATCGATTTTCAATCACTCGGACTTCCGATACATCACTATCGCCCGCATCAAAATCTCTAAGAATTTTCTTTAAATCTTCCTCAAGTGTCGGGTCTTCTGGCTTTCTTTCCTTTTTCATTTCCTCTACCACATTATAAGCAAGCAAATCTACCCTCTGCTTAATCGAAGTTTGAAAGTTTGTCCGCAATGTTTCTTCAAGCTGTCTGACAAAGTAAACACCGATAATTTGCATTGCTACTAATATGAGGAGGACATAGATAAGGACAAACTTCACATGTATAGAGCGAAAGAAACCAACCTTTTTCATTAACTAATTACTCCTGTTCAGGATTGCGCAAATAGTATCCAACCCCGCGACGAGTGACAATCCATGTTGGATGACTTGGGCTATCCTCAATTTTTTCACGCAATCGTCTTACCGTTACGTCTACGGTACGCACATCTCCATAGTAGTCGTATCCCCATACCGTTTGCAGTAAATGCTCTCTTGTCATTACTTGACCAATATGCTGCGCTAAATAATATAGCAGCTCAAATTCACGATGCGTTAACTCAATGGTTTCGCCTCGTTTTGAGACAACATAGGCATCCGGGTGAATGACTAATGAACCAATTTCAATTTCGTTCGTTTCATTTTCAGCATCCGGCTGGGCTAAAATTTGATTATGACGGCGCAAATTCGCCTTAACACGGGCAATCAATTCTCTGGTACTAAATGGCTTTGTAACATAATCATCTGCCCCCAGCTCAAGGCCTAATACTTTATCAATTTCAGAGTCCTTTGCTGTCAGCATGATGATAGGCATCTCATATTTCTTTCGCACCTCTCGGCATACTTCCATTCCATCACGTAATGGAAGCATAATATCTAGGAGGATTAGGTCAGGCTGAATTTCCTCAACCAATTGTAGTGCTTCATTTCCATCATAAGCACAATAAACGTTATAACCTTCTTTTTTTAAGTTAAATTGCAGAATATCAGCAATTGGTTTTTCATCATCTACAACAAGTATTTTCTTTTCCATACTATTTACTCCTTTTTGTTCAATTGATATCTATTCAATTAAAGGGCTATAAAAGTCATACCTATTCTATTTTACTTTACCATTTTATTAGTAGAAATTCATCTATAAGTAGCATTTGGTAAGTTTGGCATAACATCATTTAACACCTTTTACATTAAAATACAAAAAACAAGAGCCTCTAGTATCAAACTAGAGACTCTTCATTCATTAGTTTAAATAAGAAAGTGGATTAACTAAGCTTCCATTTTTATATACTTCAAAATGCAGATGAACTCCGGTTGAATCTCCGGTTGAACCCATAATGCCTATGGCTGTTCCTTTTGAAACGGTTTGCCCAACTCTGACTTTTAGTGAAGACATGTGCCCGTAAAGGGTACGGAAACCATTACGGTGATCAATAATAATCTTATTTCCGTAACTGTTACTCCATCCAGAGAAAATAACCACTCCATTATCGGCAGCCTTTATCGTCTTATTACTAGGTCTGGCGATATCAATACCTTTATGCATTTTTCCCCAGCGCGTCCCCATTTTACTTGAAATATATCCTCCGACTGCCGGCCAGGCAAAGCTGCCCTCCCCGCGAGAAGGGATGACCTTCGTTCCTTTTACAACCATATGATTTACTGGCTGTGCAAGAACTTTTTCGTTGGATTGTTCCTTTTTAATGTTTACACCATTTTGTTCAGAAATTTGATAGGTAACCAATCGAGAACCATTTTGTCCAGCTTGCTTTTCTTTTGTTTCACCCTTCGGTAGAGAGGCATCCTCTATTATTTGATTAGTAAATGGGATTTCTTCCTTTTGATTGACTTCCTTATCCACTATCACTTCAATATATGGCTGAAGTTGGGTTACATTTAATTCCTGGCCAATCTTAAGTACGCTATTCGCTGTTAATCCAGGATTTAGAGCTAATAATTCTCCCACTTTTAAGCCATGGTCATGGGAAATGGTTTCAAGAGCGTCACCAGTCGCTACCGCATATTTTTTTTCTTCTAAAGTGCCCTTTTGCAAGAAAGTTACGGCATCAGCAGCTGTCATAATTTTTTCTGGCGCAATTTCTTTTGCTTCAATTGAAAGATTCTCTGATAAACGGACGTCAACTAGACGAGTTTGATTTTCCTCTAGCGGAGGCAGCACTGGATCCTTTTGCGCTTTCCTTGCCTCGAGTTCATGTAACTGAGCTTCAGTTACATATTGAAGCTTGAGCCTTTTTATTACTTCCTCAGCAGAATCTTTATTATCCAGATACACAACTGGTGTCCCATTAATTACTATGGCTGAAGCTTCCGCCTCTAGTTGAAAAATATTATTAAAGTTTTGGACGGTTTCCTTGTTGTTAGCTGTTGAACGGGCGTCCTGTTCTGGCACATACTTAACGTTTTGCTTAATTTTCAGGTCAATATTTGTAAACGATTTCTTGGCAATGTTTACTCTCTCGTCAATTAGCTTATTCACTACATTCTTATCTGTAACGTTACCTATATAGGTGCCATCTAGATAAACATGATATATTTTAGTAGAATTTGATGATAGTGCCGAAGCAATAGGACCATTACTAAAAGCTATGACCGAAGCAGCCATGGCAGTAATGACTGTTGTTTTAAGCAGTAATAATTTATTAGTTTTTAATTTATTATTCAAAGATAACATTTTTTCCTCCTAAACCACGGTAAAACCCTTATCAGTTCTGTATGTATGTCTAGTAAAGAATTTTTCCTTAATATGAACCATTAATAATTTAACATAGTTTTAATAAAAAAGATTAATAGTCTTAATAATGTAACAGAATTGTATACCAGCTGACATTTTTCAATCTACGGCGACATAATCTAGTAATATTGACACGAATGGATTTGTCGAACATTAATAATGAATAGTATAAATATCCTATTTTACTTAAAAATCCCAGATAGTGAGCAGTATGGTTATATGAATGCGATTTTATTGCAGAAGGAGGGAATTTTTTATATAAAAAAAAGAGGCTTGCTATTGCAAACCTCTTTTGGGATGGCTCAGGACGGAATCGAACCGCCGACACAAGGATTTTCAGTCCTTTGCTCTACCGACTGAGCTACTGAGCCATATGTATGGCGGTCTGGACGGGACTCGAACCCGCGACCTCCTGCGTGACAGGCAGGCATTCTAACCAACTGAACTACCAGACCATATTAATTGATCGTCAGCAAGGAGACCGTCCTTGCCAGCCATTTGCTGACAATCAAAAGCCAATGACCCCTACGGGATTCGAACCCGTGTTACCGCCGTGAAAGGGCGGTGTCTTAACCGCTTGACCAAGGGGCCATATTATTATTGAAAGTTATTTTGCTTACGCAAAAAACTTTGGTGAGCCATGAAGGACTCGAACCTTCGACCCTCTGATTAAAAGTCAGATGCTCTACCGACTGAGCTAATGGCTCGTACTAATATAATTTCCTAAACGTTGATTTTCGCCGGATGCCCACGCCTCAGAAAGCTTATTCAAGTAGCAGCTCGGCGTGTGCCCTGATGCTTTTTCAATGAAGCTTATTCGATCGTGCTCTACCGACTGAGCTAATGGCTCGTATTGTTCCCACAACTTTTTGTCGTATCGTGACGACGCTTCTTATAATAGCATGGATATTTGAAACTGTGCAATACTTTTTTTAAAGTTTTTTAAAGTTTTTTATTAAAAAAATCTGAAGCCCTCATAAGAGAGGGCTTCAATTTTTTAATTATATCTGTCTCCAAGGGCTGCGGACAACATTTGTTTGTGTGCGATCTGGACCTACAGAGAAGGTAGTTAATGGGACACCAGTTAACTGTGTTACACGTTCAACATAATGACGGGCATTAACAGGCAGTTCATCTAATGATTTCACTCCAGTAATATCCTCTGTCCAGCCAGGAAGCTCCTCATAAATAGGTTCACATTGGGACAAGATTTTTAAGTTTGCAGGATAT
This sequence comes from Neobacillus cucumis, assembly GCF_002860255.1. Classification (GTDB taxonomy): domain Bacteria; phylum Bacillota; class Bacilli; order Bacillales; family Cytobacillaceae; genus Neobacillus; species Neobacillus cucumis_A. The sequence continues at coordinate 34,150 of NZ_PGVE01000078.1, read as the reverse complement.
TCAGTAATTACTTCATCCTTATATTGGTAAGCTGTACAAATTTTTAATGTCTCAATTCCTGTTAAAACATCAATCGAGTTCAGAGATAGATCCGTTAAGCCGCTCACACGACGGGCATGACGAACCACGACACTATCAAACCAGCCGACACGGCGTGGACGGCCTGTTGTAGTTCCATACTCACGGCCAACCTCACGGATACGATTGCCGATTTCATTATTTAGTTCTGTTGGGAATGGACCATCACCAACACGAGAAGTGTAGGCCTTACATACACCAACTACGTGCGTAATTTTAGATGGGCCTACCCCAGAGCCGATTGTAACGCCTCCAGCAACGGGATTAGAAGAAGTAACAAATGGGTAAGTACCTTGATCAATATCAAGCATTACACCTTGAGCACCTTCAAATAATACCCGTTTGCCTTCGTCTAATGCGTCATTCAATACAACAGATGTATCACAGACATACTTTTCAATTTGTTGGCCATATTCATAATATTCATCTAAAATGTCTTCTTTTTTAAAGCCTTCTGTCTCATAGATTCGTTCAAACAAACGATTCTTTTCTGCAAGATTTTGCTCGAGTTTTTCTTCAAAAATTTCACGGTCTAGCAAATCAGCAATCCGAATACCAACACGGGCAGCCTTGTCCATATAAGCAGGACCGATTCCTTTTTTGGTTGTGCCAATTTTATTATCGCCTTTGCGTAATTCTTCTACTTCATCTAATTTCAAGTGATAAGGGAGAATGACATGGGCACGGTTACTGATCCGAAGATTATCCGTTGTTACGCCCTTCTCATGTAAATAAGCAAGCTCTGCCACTAGTGCTTTCGGGTCAACAACCATACCATTGCCGATGACACTTATTTTTTCTTTATTAAAAATCCCAGACGGAATTAAATGTAACTTGTAAGTTTCACCATTAAATTTAATGGTATGTCCAGCATTATTTCCACCTTGATAACGAGCAATAACTTCTGCATTTTCAGAAAGAAAATCGGTAATTTTCCCTTTTCCTTCGTCTCCCCATTGTGTTCCAACAACGACTACTGATGACATGAATGGCACCTCCGAAATTTCTGCTACTTAATTTAATCTATCCATAGTTTATCAATTTTAGCCTACTAAAGTCAACAAAACACGAACATTTCGTATAACGCAAGAAAAATATGTTCGTATATATACGAATCTATAAATATATAAAAAGGATTAGCCAAATAGGGCTAATCCTTTTTATAAACTACGCACCAGAAGGCTCATAACGTGTCTCAAGGTTTACGAATTTATTATATTCCTTTACAAATGCTAAAGAAACCGTTCCGGTTGGACCGTTACGCTGTTTGGCAATAATAATTTCGATAATATTTTTATTCTCCGATTCTTTATCATAGTAGTCATCACGGTATAAGAACGCAACGATATCAGCGTCCTGCTCAATACTACCAGATTCACGGATATCCGACATCATCGGACGCTTGTCCTGACGCTGCTCAACACCACGAGAAAGCTGAGAAAGGGCAATAACAGGGACTTTAAGTTCACGTGCCAACTGTTTAAGTGAACGTGAAATTTCAGATACTTCCTGCTGACGGTTTTCACCCGATCTTCCGCTTCCTAAGATAAGCTGCAAATAATCAATTAAAATCATTCCTAGGCCATGCTCTTGCTGGAGACGACGGCATTTTGAACGGATATCACTAATTCTAACACCGGGAGTATCATCAATAAAAATCCCCGAATTTGAAAGACTGCCCATTGCCATTGTCAGTTTACCCCAGTCATCATCGGTAAGTGAACCTGTACGAAGTCTTTGTGCATCTATATTTCCTTCCGAACAAAGCATACGCATAACAAGCTGTTCTGCACCCATCTCGAGACTGAAGATGGCTACATTTTCACCGGTTTTAATCGCAACATTAGAAGCAATATTCAAGGCAAAGGCCGTTTTACCCACGGAAGGACGGGCTCCTACGATGATTAAATCATTACGCTGGAATCCGGCCGTCATTCTATCCAATTCAGCAAATCCAGTAGAGATACCAGTAATTTCTCCTACTCGGTTATGCATTTCTTCAATATTGTCGTACGTACGGACGAGAACATCTTTAATATTATGGAAAGCTCCGGCATTTTTTCTCTGTGCCACTTCCATAATACTTTTTTCTGCTTCGCTTAAAAGAGCTTCCACTTCATCTTCACGAGAATATCCATCAGAAGCAATATTCGTTGCTGTTCTGATTAATCTCCTTAGAAGAGACTTTTCTTCTACTATTCTAGCATAATACTCTATGTTTGCTGCAGTCGGTACAGAAGCAGACAAATCACTTAAGTAACTAACACCGCCAATATCTTCAATCAGTTTAGCAGCAGCTAGTTCCTCTGTGACCGTCACAAGGTCAACTGCTTTTCCTTGATCATTTAAATCCAGCATGACATTGAAGATTTTTTGGTGAGAGGCACGGTAAAAGTCTTCAGGTATTAATATTTCTGATGCCAGAGTCAGCGCAGAGGGCTCTAAAAAGATAGCCCCAAGTACAGCTTGTTCAGCCTCAATATTTTGTGGCGGCATACGATCCGCTAATACATCATTCATCTATAAAAAACCTCCTAGCTTAGAAGGATTAGTTAAAACTATATTATCATATCTCTAAAAGAAAAAAGTGACCAGTCATAACCGATCACAAGAAGTTCTACTTCAATTATTTTAACATGTTTATCGAGACTTTCGTACTGGCAAATTTTCACCTTATTTAATTTCAGTTACTGAAACCGTTAATGTAGCTGTGACCTCATGATGAAGCTTGACCGGAACCTTTGTATGTCCCAATGTACGAATGGCATCAGCTAATTCCATTTTGCGCTTATCAATTTTAATGCCATGGTTCTTTTGTAATTCTTCAGCAATTTGCTTGGTAGTAATAGAACCAAATAATCGGCTGCCTTCACCAGCTTTAGCCTTCAATTCAACTGTAATTTTATCTAAAACTTCCTTCAGCTTTTTAGCCTCAGCAAGTTCTTGTGCTGCAACCTTTTCTTCCTTTTTCTTTTGTGCATCAAGAGAACTGATATTAGCATTGTTGGCTTCAATGGCGAGCCCTTGTTTAATTAGAAAATTATGCGCATAGCCATCGGCTACATTTTTAACTTCTCCTTTTTTCCCTTTCCCTTTAACATCCTTTAAAAAAATGACTTTCATTCTTTTTTCACTCCTTCAAAATATTCATCAATGGCGAGTTTTAATTGGATCTCTGTTTCGTCTATAGTCAGCCCTGTCAGCTGGGTTGCTGCATTTGTTAAATGGCCTCCGCCTTTAAGGCTCTCCATAATCACTTGCACATTGATATTTCCAAGCGACCTGGCACTGATAGCGATGACACCTTCATCCCTTTTGGCTATTACAAAAGAGCCGACTACCCCATCCATCGTTAATAAGGTATCTGCCGCCTGAGCAATAATCACTTGATCATACAGTTCCATTTCTAAACCCTTTGCAATCGCAATTCCCTCACGGTAGAACGATACCGATTCAATTAACTTCGACCTTTTTATATATGTATCGACGTCTTCTTTCAGGAACTTTTGAACAAGAATCGTATCGGCTCCATGTGCCCGTAGATAAGATGCAGCATCAAATGTCCTTGAACCAGTTCTTAGTGTAAAGCTTTTTGTATCGACAATGATTCCAGCTAAAAGAGCGGTCGCTTCAATCATTTCAATTTTACTCCGTTTAGGCTGATATTCCAAAAATTCCGTTACAAGCTCTGCAGTAGAAGAGGCATAAGGCTCCATATATACAAGCAGAGGATTGGCAATAAACTCTTCTCCACGGCGATGATGGTCAATGACCACCACATGGTCAATTTTATTTAGAAGTTTTTCCTCCATTACCATCGAAGGCTTATGAGTATCGACAACAACAAGCAAGGTTTTCTCTGTGGAAATTTCTAGTGCTAATTCAGGTTCAATAAAATAAGAATATAATTCTTCTTGATGGCGTAATTCATGCATTAACCTTTTGACACCACTGTCCATTTCCTGCATATTAACAACAATATACGCTTCCTTCTGGTTCATTTGGGCTACCTTATAAATACCAATACTTGAACCAATCGAATCCATATCAGGGTTCTTATGACCCATGATGATGACCTTATCACTGGCAATAATTAAATCTCTGAGAGCATGAGAGATGACCCGCGCTCTTACTCTTGTCCTTTTCTCAACAGGGTTGGTTTTGCCCCCATAAAACTTCACCTTACCGCTCGGGAGTTTAATCGCAACCTGGTCACCGCCTCTTCCTAGGGCTAGGTCCAGGCTTGATTGCGCTAAAGCACCTAATTCAGGGAGAGAAGATACTCCTGTACCCACACCTATGCTCAATGTGAAGCTGACATTTTGCTTAGAGGTCATTTCTCTGACTTCATCGAGGATCGTAAACTTCCCTTTTTCAAGAATGCGTAAAATTCTTTCACTAAATACAGCGATAAAGCGCTCCGAGGAAACACGTTTTAAGTAAATTCCATTATCCTGAGCCCATTTATTTAAAATGGAGGTTACTAAATTATTAATACTTCCACGCATTTGATCGTCCATACCTTGGGTGAGATCATCATAATTATCGAGGAAAATCGTTGCAATAACCGTTCGATCTTCCTGATATTTCTTCTCAATCTCTGTTTGCTCTGTTACATCAAAGAAATATAACAGTCTTTCTTCCCGTTTGTGAACCACACGAAATTTACGCTCATGAAGAGTGATAATTTCTGTTTCTACCTCTTGTTTAATTAATGGAATCAACGCATCAGCAACATCATAAAGTGATCTGCCCACTAATGTTACTTCATCAAAGCAGGAGGAAAGATAAGGATTCGTCCATTCAATATAATAGTCTTCGTTGATGAGCATAATCCCGATTGGCATTTCCATTAGTGCCTCTTCGCCAACCTTCTTTACTCGATAGGAAAGCGTAGAGATATATTCCTCCATCTCTTTTCGCTCTCGACGGTCAATGACAAACATATAGTAGAGGGGCACTAACATTAATAAAAGCCCTGCTATGCTCAAAATCCAATTATATAAATACAGGATGATAAGCAAGATCACAGTAACGCCAATTAGCCCATAAAAAGGGTAACGAATTGACCGCTTTTCAAAAAATGCAGGCAAAGTCTTCAGCTCCTTGACGTATTACTATTTTTTCTCAAATCGCTTTCTAAAATCAAAACCTAAGTCGGCAATGCCTAATATCCTTATTATATAATGAACAATCGGAATGATGAAAGATAGAATTACAACGAACATGGCAAGTCCTTTTCCAATAGAACGCTGATGGAAAATGTAGAATAAACAAGCTAATCCTTGAAGGAACAAAAACATTTCCAATATAAATCTTGCATTAACTAAAACCAAATATAAATAAGTGCCTTCTTGAGGGTGAAATAATAAATATCCTCCTAAAGCCGCTAAATAATACCATAAAAGACTTTTAGGCAGCATTAAATTTCTAAATTTCCCCCATGATTGAACCGTAAGACCAAACCTTTTGGCAATAGGAAAGCAAATCCACTGTGTTACAAAAGCATAAAAAAGGGACACAATGATTAAATACCCGGGTGCCAACTCTTTAATGCCTTTAACTAATGCAGCATTTTGCTCCTTTAATAGCTTTATCTGCTCTTCCTTTCCAACAGCCTTTAACATTGGCTCGGCTTGTTTCATCGATTGATCTAAGACCGTGTTTAATTCATCAATAAAATTGATTTTCATAAATGTAGCAAGTACGACATAAGAGATGATTAAACCGACAATAAAGGTAAGTGTACCCCCAATTAAAACAGCTGTCCGGCTTTTTGTTTTTTGAGCTGCATAGCCCATAACGATACCAGCCACTCCAAAAAGGATCATGGTTGACAGCCCCTGGATAGAACCAGCGATAAAGGCAAGAATTAAAGCAGCAAGAAAGAAGACGGCTATATGTTTCAAGCCATTCTTTGCTGAAAACATAATGAATGGCAGCGGCAGGATAAAAACACTAATCACACTTAAAGGCGGTATGTAGATTGTTATCAATAAAAAGACTATAAAGGCCGCTAATAAAATGGCACCCTCCGTTAAGTTGCGGATATTTTTCACTTCAACACCTCTTAATTTAAATCTATCTCTTTATTTTAGCCACTAACGTGTTTTCATACAACTTAGAAATAGAAAAAGACAGTAAGGACGAAACCTTACTGTCTTTTTCGGAATGCAAAAAAAGTGCATCCTAGCTTCAGCGCCTAAGGGCGCTTACGCTTTATTTATTCTCCAGCCACGAATGGTAGTAATGCCATTTGACGTGCACGTTTGATTGCAACTGTTAGTTTACGTTGGTATTTAGCGCTAGTACCAGTTACACGACGTGGTAAAATTTTTCCACGCTCAGAGATGAATTTTTTAAGTAAATCTACATCTTTATAATCAATGCGAGTGATACCATTTGCTGTGAAATAGCACACTTTACGACGTTTTGCGCGACCGCCTTTACGTCCTCCTGCCATGAAAATTCCCTCCTTTTAGTATTTTTTAATAACGTTCATAAGGTTCATTTTAGAATGGAAGATCGTCATCAGAGATGTCAATCTGACCAGTTCCTGCAAATGGATCTTCATCCATGCGCGTAAAACCTTTGTTTTGATTTTGATTTGGACGTTGATTCTGATTGCCGCTGCCATATGAATTCCCTTGTGGTTCCATAGGAGGAGCACCATAATAATCGTTGTTGCTTCTTCCGCCACCACCAGAGGACGACCTAGGCTCTAGAAATTGAACACTTTCTGCTTGAACCTCTGTAACGTAAACACGTTTACCATCTTGTCCTTCATAGTTGCGCGTTTGAATACGGCCATCAACACCTGCAAGGCTGCCCTTTTTTAAGAAGTTCGCTACATTCTCTGCAGGTTTACGCCAAACAACACAGTTAATAAAGTCTGCTTCACGCTCACCTGATTGACTAGAAAATGGACGATTAACAGCTAAAGTAAAAGTAGCAACAGGGACCCCATTTGGTGTATAACGCAAATCTGGATCTTTTGTTAAACGGCCAACAAGCACGACACGATTCATCATCAGAATCAACTCCTTTTCTTTTGGTAATATGTTCCACGTGGAACCATTTCACCAAGAAATTTATATAAATCTTAAGCTTCTTCTTTAATTACGATATGGCGAATGATATCTTCGCTGATTTTTGCAAGACGAGAAAATTCTTGTACTGCAGCAGCTGAAGATGTTGTTTTAGCGATTTGGTAGTATCCGTCACGGAAATCGTTGATTTCGTATGCAAGACGACGCTTACCCCAATCCTTTGTTTCAGCAGTTTCCGCACCATTTTCAAGAAGAATTGTGTTAAAACGCTCAACAAGAGCCTTTTTCGCTTCATCTTCAATATTTGGGCGGATGATGTACATGATTTCGTACTTATTCATCACAGTCACCTCCTTTTGGTCTAAACGGCCCGATTGGGCAAGGAGCAATTATTCATTACTCACAAGTTGAAATTATATCACAAGTATTTTCTAAATGCAACGTCCTTCACATTTTCTCCATTTTTATTGAAAAGATTTAAAAAAGGAGTAGCTCAAGAAAGAGCCAGCTCCTAATTAATTATTATACGTTAAAGCGGAAATGGATAACGTCGCCGTCTTTTACTTCATACTCTTTACCTTCTAAGCGGACTTTTCCTGCTTCTTTAGCAGCATTATGACTTCCTGCTGCTAATAAATCATCAAAGGAAACTGTTTCAGCCCGGATAAAGCCACGCTCAAAATCAGAGTGGATAACGCCGGCACATTGTGGTGCTTTCATTCCTTTTCTGAAGGTCCAAGCACGAACTTCTTGTACTCCTGCTGTGAAGTAAGTAGCTAAACCAAGCAGACTGTAGGCTGCACGAATCAATTGATCTAAACCTGATTCCTCAATACCTAACTCCGAAAGGAACATGGCCTTTTCTTCACCCTCAAGCTCAGCTATTTCTTCCTCAATTTTCGCACAAACAACAATGACTTCTGCATTATCTGCAGCAGCATATTCCCGAACCCTCTGAACATACTCATTACCAGATGGATCCGCAATATCATCTTCACTTACGTTTGCCACATATAGTACAGGCTTAATCGTTAAAAGATGCAGTCCTTTTACTAACTTCATCTGTTCTTCCGTAAAGTCAACCGTACGAGCAGGCTTCTCTGCTTCAAAGGCATCACGAAGCATGGCGAGGACCTCAAACTCAGCAGCCGCATCTTTATCCTTTTGCTTAGCCAATTTTTCTACTCGGCTGATTCTTTTTTCTACTGTTTCCATATCAGCCAGGATTAACTCAAGATTGATGGTTTCGATATCATCAATTGGATCCACCTTACCTGATACATGGGTAATGTTTTCGTCAGCAAAACAACGGACTACCTGACAAATTGCATCCACTTGACGGATGTGAGAAAGGAACTTGTTTCCGAGTCCTTCCCCTTTACTAGCACCTTTCACAATTCCGGCAATATCAGTAAATTCAAAGGCAGTTGGAACTGTCTTTTTTGGCTGAACAAGTTCGGTTAATTTTTGCAGGCGATAGTCAGGTACCTCTACAATTCCTACGTTTGGATCAATCGTACAAAAGGGGTAATTCGCTGATTCCGCTCCTGCTTGGGTAATTGCATTAAATAATGTCGATTTACCAACGTTCGGCAAACCGACAATACCAGCTGTTAAAGCCATTCACGCTCACTCCTAAATAAGAAATCTATATAAAAAATAAAGTTCTTTTATATATTCAAAAGCCTCTCACAATTATAAGGCAACTAATCCTAAAAAGACAAGATATACAAAAAACTGGTACGGAACTTCGCACCAGTTAGTTTACCTTTTCCACATTAACCACACAGTCATATAACGTACTTCCTAGACCGTTATCCGACTCACGGCTCGAGGTCAGTTGATTAACAGAGCCGCCAAACCTCTTCCAAATGCCTTCATCAATATTTATCGTGTCAGGATGAGCCTTCGATAATATTGAAATATATCCTTTTACTTCCCCTCGGTCATTCCACACTCTTACATAATCGCCATTCGAAAATCCTCGTTCTTCTGCAATATTAGAAGCAATCTCTACCTTTAACTTCAGATTATTCCCTAATAAGTGGTAATTTTGTGAGTGATTTGAACGCATGGGATGGATGGTTAACAGCTGATAAGGATAGATTTTAGTCAGAGAAGGACTTTCCCATTTTGATTCATCTGGAACGGCTAATGTTAACAAGCCATTCATGCCTTTTCTTTCGCCCAAAAGAGAAGTAAATTCGAATTTACCGCTTGGAGTTTGAAATTTACGATGACACCATGGCACCTTTTCAACCGGTAATTCAAGTGTGTGCTGATCCTTTAACTTTTCCAGGGTAATACCTGCACCTTGTAATGGTTTCAAGGTCATCCTTAACCATTCATCTCTTGTAAAAGAAAAATCTTCTCCAAATCCAAGTCTTGCGGCCAGCTGTGTCCAAATCCACAAATCCGACTTGGCTTCTCCAGGAGCCGTAATCAGTTTTGGACCATAGTTTATATAATGATGATACATCGATGAATAATAAAAGTCTTCTTCTTCAAATGCAGTGGTTGTTGGCAAGACATAATCCGCAAAAAGGGCGGTATCTGTCATAAATTGCTCTAGTACTACTACTGTCGGCACCGAAGAGAAGGCCCTTTTCACTACACCAGTATCAGGCACTTGGGTAAGTGGGTTTCCACATGACACCACAATCATTTGGATAGCTGGATCCGCTGCTTTTAATATTTCTTCCGCTTGCTTCATAATTGAAAATTGTCGGTTTTCCTGTTTACGATGTGAAAGTGTTAACTCATCAAAGGCAAAACTTTGACCAACTTGGAGATTGGCATAATTTGCACCACCGCCTGGTATTCCTATATTTCCACTCACAGCTGCAAGGGCATCAATCAAGCGAATGGTATTGCCTCCGTTTTTATATCGCTGTAAGCCCAACCCCATATAGGTTGCCGTAGGCCTATCGCTGTAAACATAGGCTAACTGGGTAATAGCCTCACAAGAAACTTCGGTCATTTCACTTATTTTTTCCAGGGAAATTCCGTCAAGAAGCTTCATTAAATCCGTGAAACCATGTGTGGATCGCTCAATAAAATCCCGATCCTCTAATCCAAGCCGAAGGATCTCCTTCATAATCCCTGCAGCCAGAATTCCATCCATTCCTGGCTTTACAGTGATAAATTCATCGGCTTGTTTAGCAATCGCATTATATAGAGGATCAATCACATATAATTTTGTCCCTTGCTTTTTTGCCTCTAGCAATCTTTCATATAAATGCATATTGGTTCTGGCGACATTTCGCCCCCAAATAACAATGTTTTTACTGTTAGTAATATCATCTGGTTCATGGCTATAGGCATTCCCGAAATCCCACTTCTGCGCTTCAATCCCCGCTCCCCAGCAGAGGGACCCATATAATTCCGTTACACCGCCATAACAATTAAAAAAACGTTGATCAAGATTCTTTAAAATTCCATTATTCGCATAGTCATGACTGTGCAAAACAGCAGTTGTACCAACTGTTTCTTTTATAGTACGGAGCTTCTCAGCTATTTCACCGAGTGCTTGCTCCCAAGAAATTTCAACAAATTCCCCGTTTATCTTTTTTAACGGATGCAATAATCGCTCGGTTGAGTTTGTTCTTTTCTCGAGCATCCGGCCCCGTCCGCAAATTTTCCCCCTAGTGATCGGATGTGTATCGTCACCCTCTACTTTAACAACCTTGCCTTCGGCGATTGTTACATTAAAGCCACAGCTATCCCAGCAATTTAGTGGACATGCAGCCTTTCGTATTTCTGCCATACTCTAGAACCCCCGATTTCACCTATCTGTAAAGAAGGCTCTTTTCGTAAACTTTGTTGTTTTTGAACCTTGTAAAGGACCGAAAACTTAAGTTTTAGGGCAATTCCCGCAAATGTTCTTACGAAAAGATGCCACGATGCATATAGTTATACGTGTCGATGAACTTTTACGAAAAACAACAATTTATGCGAAAATAGCCTTAAAAAAAGAAGCATGAAAAATTATCCTTCATGCTTGACCAAAATCTTTTTCATTTTCCTCGAAAATTCTTTTCTTGGGATTAAAACACTATGACCGCAGCCTTCACATTTAATCCGGACATCCATTCCCATTCGGATAATTTTCCACCGATTGGTTCCGCATGGATGTTGTTTTTTCATTTCTACAACGTCATTTAGGGCAAATTCTTTTTCTTCCATTTGTTTGTCCCCCTTAAACACTCGGTTCTTTTATATTTCCATTTTCCTTCGAATACATGACCATCCGCGGATACGGAATTTCAATTCCATGCTCATCAAGAGATTGTTTAATATCTTTCCGTATTTTTCTTGATACAGCAGCATGCTGCATTGGCAATGTTTCTGCAACAATTCTTAATGTTACCTCGGAAGGTCCAAAGTTTTGGATACCTAGAAAATCAGGTACCTTAACAAGTTCCTCATATTTATCCGGCATGGTTGCAAGTAATTCTCTAATAACCTTCTCGGCCTTATCGATATTTTCTTCATAAGCAATCCCGACATCTATGATTGCTAAGCTGTTATTAAGCGAGAAGTTTGTTACTTCCAGAATATTACCATTTGGTAAAATATGAACTTCCCCAGTCCAGCTTTTTAATTTGGTGGTTCTTAATCCAATGGATTGGACGTTTCCTTCAAATTGTCCTATGCGAACATGATCGCCAACGGAAAACTGATCTTCAAAAATAATAAAAAATCCGGATATAACATCCTTTACCAGGCTTTGTGCACCAAAGCCGACAGCTAAACCAACTACTCCGGCTCCTGCGATAAGTGCCTTCACATCTATACCTAATACAGAAAGAACCATCATAAAGGCAATAAAATAAACGACATAGGTAAGGACATTATCTAATAGTCTAGAAAGAGTAGCTTCTCTTCGTTCAGACGTATTCAGCGGAGAGAGGTTTCTAATTTTAAAAATGTTATGAACCGCCAGCTTGCCAATTCGTATGAATACATTGGCAATTGCCATGATTACAATTATTTTAAGCAAGCCTTCACCTAGATTCAACCATGTATCTTCATTTTGATATTTATCTAAAAGCTTTTGTAGTCCTCTTTGTGTAATACTCATAGAACACCTTCCTCAACCCTTTTGTACCTAATCTATTTTAACAATTTTTCAACTTAGTTAATAGCATAATGAATTTTCATTTTTTACCTATTCAATGTATAGATTTTCAAAATTTTCCGTATAATGATTAAAAATGCGGCGGCGCTGGAGCTGGTCTATTACACTTATTACATTAGGGAGTGGGCTGAATGAATCTGAAATCTAGTTTTTTCGACAGGAGAGGGAAGGTAAGTATTGTTCATGATGATTCTGATGCTGCTGAACAGCTTGCTCAAGAATTACTCCTGAATATCCCTAGTGTAACAAGACAACCGATTGTATTTGTATGTATTGGGACAGACCGCTCCACAGGGGATTCCCTAGGACCGCTAGTCGGAAGTATCCTGGAGGAGAAAAGGCTTCAATCCTTTTATGTTTACGGAACCTTAGATCAGCCTATACATGCAGTGAATCTGGCAGATAAAATAAAAGAGATCCATACCATTCATGCCAATCCATATATAATAGGGATTGATGCCTGCTTAGGACGCATAAAGAATGTCGGTGTTATCCAATTAGGGAATGGGCCAGTCAAACCTGGTGCAGGGGTGAACAAAGATCTTCCTGCAGTAGGTGACATCCATATAACTGGTATCGTCAATGTCAGCGGGTTTATGGAATTTTTTGTCCTACAGAATACCAGGTTAAATCTTGTCATGAGAATGGCCAAAACCATAGCTGCCGGAATCTATCAAGCAAGCCTGCTTTATTCAAAGCAAAGTTGGGTTGACTTAGATTGGATTGAAGAGGAAAAAACAAATTAAAAGAGCAATCGATACGATTGCCCTTTTATTCTTCATTAAAACATATGATGATAGCTAAAAAGAAAAGTGACAATCATTCCTGTAACTACAATTCCAGGCAGAAGATTGGCAACTTTAATTTTTACCATACCAGTCAAGTTTAAGCCAATGGCAAAAATCATCACACCGCCTGTTGCAGTCATCTCTACGATGAATTGATCCATTAATTCCTTAGGAACAAAACGGTCAATTTGTGTAGCAAATAAAGCGATTAACCCCTCATAGAGGACTACAGGGATGGTTGAAAAAATCACACCTATTCCTAGAGTAGTTGTTAATATTAAGGCAGTAAAACCATCGATGATGGATTTTGTATATAACACATCATGGTCCCCGCGAATACCGCTATCAAGTGCACCAATGATTGCCATAGCTCCAATAACAAAAATTAAGGTAGCTGTAACAAATCCTTCTGAAATACTCCCTTTACCGTTCGAACCCACCTTACTCTCAAGCCATCCGCCTAAATCATTTAACTTATCTTCTAATTTTAATAATTCACCGACAACTGCACCGACTACCAAGCTGATAATAACAATCAGGAAGTTTTCACTCTTTAAACCCATTTGTAATCCTAAGACCATGACAGCCAGTCCAATCGCATACATGACTGTAACTTTCATTCCCTCTGGTATTCGATTTAACATTTTACCAAGAAGAGTACCAATAATAATCAACAGTCCGTTAACAAGTGTTCCTAATAAAAACATGTCTTTACCCCTTTTTCGCCCCTCGAAATAATAATAGTTATAACCTATCATGTTTCTGACAGAATGAAAAGAATTTTTTAAAACAAAAGCGCAAGCGCCCGTTAAGCGGCGTATGGCCTGGAGCGCTTTGACTGAGATAAAGGAAACACGAAGAGCGATAGTGATTCGATGTTGACTTATCGTAGGGAAAAGAGCGAAGGACACTAGCCGTTGGGCGCTGGAGCTGGACGTGTCTATATATGTAAAAAGTGGTCGACTATTACTAAATTTGTATTTATCCAACTCAAAATAAAACCCGCCAATTGGCGAGTTTAGTTTAGTTATAAAGATAACTTTTCTTGGTCAAGCATTTCTAAGATGCGTTCTAAATCTTCTTGTGAGAAAAATTCAATTTCTATTTTCCCTTTATTCTTCTTTTGGACAATATTCACTGTTGTTCCGAACCGTTCACGAAGAGAATGCTCATGCTGTTGTAAAAACACATCTTTTTTCTTTTCAGCTTTCTTTGTTTCACGTGAAACATTCTCATTTAGTTGCTGAATTATTTTTTCTAACTGACGTACATTTAATCCTTCGTTGATTACCTTTTCTACAAGAACAGGCAGTTTCGCTTTCTGTCTGAGTCCTAATAATGCACGGCCGTGTCCCATAGAAATGCTGCCGCTTGAAATTAGTTCTTGAATTTTAGGCGGGAGGGAGAGAAGGCGGATATGATTTGCCACATGTGGACGGCTTTTGCCTAATCGCTTGGCTACCTCTTCTTGAGTCAGCTTTAACTTCTCCATTAAAGTTTGATAAGCTTGTCCCTCTTCTATTGGATTCAAGTCTTCTCTTTGCAGGTTTTCAAGTACAGCTAATTCCATCATTTGCTGCTCCGTGAGCTCCCGGACAACAGCTGGAATTGATTCAAGCTTTGCTTCTTTAGCAGCTCTATAGCGGCGTTCACCGACGACAATTTCATAGCCTCTAATACTTTTGCGGACAACAATTGGCTGGAGAATTCCATGCTCAATGATGGAATCCCTTAATTCATCAATCGTTTCTTGTTGGAAGGTTTTTCGTGGCTGATATGGGTTTGGACGAAGTTCCTTTAACTTGATTTCTTGGACTGTTTCTTCTTTACTTACTTCATTAAAAAAAGCATTCAGCCCTTTTCCTAAACCTTTAGCCATTTGAGACCACTTCCTTTGCTAAATCTAAATATACTTCAGCACCGCGGGATTTGGCATCATAAGTAATAATTGGCTCCCCGTGGCTTGGCGCCTCACTTAGACGTACATTTCTTGGAATGATGGTTTTATAGACTTTATCTTGGAAGTATTTTTTTACTTCTTCAATCACTTGAAGTCCAAGGTTGGTTCGAGCATCGAGCATGGTTAGCAGCACGCCCTCAATTTTTAGATCCTGATTTAAATGTTTCTGAACGAGTCGAACTGTATTTAGTAATTGACTTAACCCTTCTAATGCATAGTACTCACATTGTACAGGGATTAATACAGCATCTGATGCAGTTAATGCGTTTAATGTTAATAACCCTAATGATGGCGGACAATCAATAATAATATAATCAAACTGATCCTTCACTTCTCCTAGAGCCCGTTTTAGGCGGACTTCTCTTGAAATGGTGGGAACCAATTCAATTTCGGCTCCTGCTAGTTGAATAGTAGCCGGAATAGCATACAAATTCTCAACAGATGTTGCTTTAATAACATCCTTTGCTTCCACATCATCTACTAAAACATCATATATACACTGTTCAACTTCAGCCTTTTCAATACCAACTCCGCTTGTTGCATTTCCCTGCGGATCAATGTCGACTAGTAAGACCCGTTTCCCTATGTATGCTAAGCAGGCACCTAGGTTGACAGAGGTTGTCGTTTTTCCGACTCCACCTTTTTGATTTGCGATTGAAAGGATTTTCCCCACGTTGTCACCTACCCTATAATTTAAAATTATTAATCTTGCATACTATCAAATATATTAATTATCTCCTATACGGAAATGAAAGTAAAATTTCCATTCATTTATTTTACCATGATTTTTATAGTAGTTGGTTTTTTTCTAAAAAAATTCCATCTAGGAATTTCGCTTATTTTTTTCCAATTGGAATAGAAAAGTGAAAGCGCCTGCTTATTTTTTCTTATAAAAAGGCTGTGTTAAAATATGGATGTTGATTTCCGCTCCAGGCGCTTCGCTTTCCGCGGGCGTGCCGGGGAGCCTCCTCGGCGCTTTGCACCTGCGGGGTCTCCCCAGCCCCGTACTCCCGCAGGAGTCGAGCGCCTTCCGCTCCAATCAACATGATTACAAAAATCAACAATGACTTTTAATAGAATATAAAAAAGAACCAAACATCATCTTGTCTGGTTCTTCCTGTAATCTATGAAATTTACTTCTTCTTTGGGATACGAATCGTAAACTGGTAGAATTCTTCAAATTCTTCTTCTTCAGAATCCAAATTAATCCCGCTGTCCGATACCATTGATAACGATTGACGGATGGTATTTACAGCAATTCTCATATCTTTACTGAAAGCCTTGCGCTTAGGCTTCGGTTGTTGATTTTTTTGCTCAAGCAGACGGACAACCCGTTCCTCCGTTTGCTTAACATTTAGATTTCTTTCCAATACTTCAGCTAATAAGGCCACTTGTTTTTCCGGATCCTTTAACGGAATCAAGGCACGTGCATGACGCTCAGTTATGACCTTGCTTAATAAGGCATCCTGAACTGGCTGTGGTAATTTTAGAAGACGCAGCTTGTTTGCGACAGTAGACTGGCCTTTTCCAAGGCGCTGCGCTAATGCTTCCTGCGTTAAATTGTGTAATTCAAGCAGCTTACCATAAGCAATGGCTTCTTCAATCGGAGATAATTCCTCACGTTGTAAATTTTCAATAAGAGCAACAGAGGCAGTCTCCGTATCCGAGAGGTTTTTAACAATGGCAGGTGCATCTGCCCAGCCAAGCTTTTTCATAGCCCGCCAACGTCGCTCACCGGCAATAATTTCAAATTTATTGTCAGCAAACTCCCGGACCACAATCGGCTGAATAATACCATGTATATGAATCGTGCGAGATAATTCTTCTATTTTGTCTTCATCAAATACCGTCCGTGGCTGGAATCGGTTCGGAATTATTTGGTTAATCGGTATTTTCTTGATCTCTTCGCCTCGTTCTATCTCCAGCTCCTGCTCAACCTCTTGCTCTCCCTTTTCGCCGAGGCCAAAAAAGCGTGTAAATGAACTCTTCATCCCCAACACCACCTTTAAGAAACTCCCTATTATTTATTCTATATACGAATAATTTCTTCCTGCCTGGGATATAATTTTTGTAAAAAATGTTAAGTGCGTTTAGACTCATCTGACTAATTTTATGTTATTCAATTGGCAACTTGCTAGGTGTACCCGGCTTGCGCGGGTATTTTTTTGGTGTATGTTTTTCCTTTTTAATAATCAAAATGGTTCTTTCACTATCTTCCATTGGCAATGTAAATGTATGTACATTTTCAACCTTGCCGCCAAGAGTGGTTATCGCCTTTTGTGCAGTGTCTAGCTCTTCTTTTGCATGCAAAGCCTTCATGGCTAGAAAATGTCCGCCCACTTTTGCTAATGGTAAACAAAACTCACTTAACACAGACATCCTGGCTACTGCCCTTGCGGTTACAACATCAAAGTTTTCCCTGTAAGCTGGATTTACCCCAAAGGTTTCCGCGCGGTCATGAACAAAATGGATATTTTCCAAATTTAAAACCTTCGCAAGATGATTTAAAAAGGAAATCCGTTTGTTTAATGAGTCTACAATGGTCACTTCAATATGTGGAAAAACAATTTTTAAAGGAATGCTTGGAAAACCTGCCCCTGCACCCACATCGCATAAATGGAAAGGCTTTGAAAAATCAAAATAGAAGGAAGCTGTGATTGAATCATAAAAATGCTTTAAATAGACATCCGATTTTTCAGTAATGGCGGTTAAGTTCATTTTTTCATTCCACTCAACCAACGTTGTAAAGTAGGCTTCAAACTGGTCAAGCTGTTTTTCAGAAAGGGAGATCCCCTTCTCCTGAAGATTCGCCTTAAATTGTTCGATGTTCATTTTTTAATCTTCCTCACTAGTTATCGCCTAACCGCTAAGAGCTCTAGAATGTAGAGCTCTGCAGTTTAGCTTTTCAATATATTAGAAAAATCCATTGGTCTTTGAGAATTGTCCAGCTGCGGCGCCCAGCGACTAGTGTACGTCGCTAAACGGGCACCTGCGTTTTTCCTTATTCATTTGAAACCTTAGCAATTTTCCCTTGCTCAAGGTAAACAAGCAGAATGGAGATATCTGCAGGATTAACACCCGAAATGCGGGAAGCCTGGGCAATGGAAACTGGTTTAATTTTCTTAAGCTTTTGTTTTGCTTCTGTTGCCAGCCCATTAATGGCATCATAATCAATATTTTCAGGAATCTTTTTGTTTTCCATTTTCTTAAGGCGTTCTACTTGCGCAAGCGATTTATCAATATAACCCTCGTATTTAATTTGAATTTCTACTTGTTCTTTAATTTCATCATTCAAAGGAAGGTCGCTTTTTGTCAATTTCTCTAACAGCTCATATGTCATTTCAGGTCTTTTTAATAAATCAGAAGCTAGGATACCATCTTTTAGTTCACTTCCGCCACTGCTTCGAATTAATTCTTGGACTTCTGCAGATGGTTTTAATCTAACCGATTGTAAACGTTCCTTTTCATTCTCAATCGCTTTCTTCTTTTCTAAAAAGGCCTCATAACGTTCATCACGAATTAAGCCAATTTTATGACCAATCTCCGTCAAACGTAGATCTGCATTATCATGACGCAACAATAGACGATACTCGGCACGTGAGGTTAACAAACGGTAGGGCTCATTGGTTCCTTTTGTGATTAAATCATCTATTAAAACTCCAATATATGCATCAGATCGGCTCAAGACTAATTGCTCTTTGCCTAAAGCGTTCAATCCTGCATTTATTCCTGCCATAATTCCTTGGCCAGCAGCTTCTTCATAGCCGCTTGTTCCATTAATTTGACCTGCAGTATATAAATTTTTTACAACCTTTGTTTCTAATGTTGGCCATAATTGAGTCGGAACAATGGCATCATACTCGATGGCATAACCAGCCCTCATCATTTGAGCATTTTCCAATCCAGGAACTGTTTTAAGAATCTTCAGCTGTACGTCCTCAGGAAGGCTTGTAGACATTCCCTGTACATAGACTTCTTGTGTATTTCTTCCTTCTGGCTCAAGGAAAATTTGATGACGCGGTTTATCGTTAAATCGAACAACCTTATCTTCAATTGATGGGCAGTATCTAGGACCTGTTCCTTTAATCATTCCTGAGAACATCGGTGAACGGTGCAGGTTATTATCAATAATTTGATGTGTTTGGTCATTTGTATAGGTTAACCAGCATGGCAGCTGATCGGTAATATACTTAGTTGTTTCATATGAAAATGCTCTCGGAACATCATCACCTGGTTGAATTTCTGTCTTGCTATAATCGATTGTATTGCTATTAACCCTTGGCGGAGTTCCCGTTTTAAAGCGCGCTAGTTCAAAACCAAGCTCTTCTAAGTGTTCAGACAGCCTGATAGAAGGCTGCTGGTTATTAGGGCCGCTTGAATATTTCAATTCGCCTAAAATAATTTCACCGCGTAAATAAGTTCCAGTGGTAATGACTACTGTTTTTGAACGATAAATAGCACCTGTTTTTGTTATAACCCCTTGAACAGTCCCATCTTCAACAATCAATTGCTCGACCATGCCTTGGAGCAGAGTTAAATTAGGTTCTTCTTCAAGTGTTTTTTTCATTTCATGCTGATAGGCAAATTTATCTGCTTGTGCCCTTAACGCGCGCACGGCAGGACCTTTACCCGTATTTAACATTCTCATTTGAATGTGAGTTTTATCAATATTTTTACCCATTTCTCCGCCAAGCGCATCAATTTCGCGAACAACTATCCCCTTGGCTGGCCCGCCGACAGATGGGTTACATGGCATAAATGCCACCATATCTAAGTTAATTGTAATCATTAAAGTCTTTGCGCCAAGTCTTGCAGCAGCTAGTCCAGCTTCACAACCGGCATGCCCTGCACCTACGACAATGGCATCAAAATTTCCTGCTTCGTATTGCATTTGTTTCCTCCTTTTCCGTCCTATAACGGAAACGTTGCTTCTCCTAGCTCCATTCTTCTAGCTCAGAATGAAAAGAACGCTTTTTAATTATCGTATCCGAAAATAAGCATTAATAAAACGAACGCCCACCCTAGTTTTCTATTTTCCTAAGCAAAATTGCGAGAACAATTGGTCAATCAAGCTTTCATGAACACTATCCCCAATAATTTCACCTAGGAGTTCCCATGTTCTTGTCATGTCTATTTGGACAATATCAATGGGTACTCCTGTTTCTACCCCTTGAATAGCATCATCTATTGTATGAAGGCTCTGATTCAATATCGCTATATGACGGGTATTTGAAACATAAGTCATATCTCCTGCTTCAAGCGACCCTGCAAAAAATAAAGAAGAAATGGCCTCCTCCAGTGCATCGACACCACGGTCTTCTAATAAAGAAGTAGTCACGAGTTTATGCTCTTTAGAAAGTTCATGAACCCGTTCCATATCAATTTTTTGCGGCAGGTCAGTTTTGTTCACAATAACGATAACATCCATTCCCTTGACAACTTCAAACAGATTCTCATCTTCCGCAGTCAGTTGATCAGAGTAATTTACCACAAGTAAAATTAAATCTGCCTCTTTTAACACCTGGCGGGATCTTTCCACGCCAATCCGTTCCACGATATCTTCCGTTTCACGAATGCCAGCTGTGTCTAACAATCTAAGCGGAACTCCGCGAACATTGACATACTCCTCAATCACATCTCGGGTGGTTCCCGGAATATCCGTAACAATGGCTTTGTTTTCATGAACAAGGCTATTTAAAAGAGAAGATTTCCCAACGTTTGGACGGCCGACAATAACCGTTGACAAGCCCTCTCGTAATATTTTCCCCTGCTGGGACGTTTGCAGAAGTTTTTGAATTTCTTCCCTTACAAAATGAGCTTTTTCTAAAAGAAGCTTATGGGTCATCTCTTCGACATCATCATATTCGGGATAATCAATATTTACCTCCACATGGGCTAAGACCTCTAAAATTTCCTGGCGTAATTTCCGAATCAACTTTGAGAGACGGCCTTCCATTTGCCCAAGAGCTACATTCATTGCCCGGTCCGTTTTTGCCCGAATTAAATCCATCACAGCTTCTGCTTGTGATAAGTCAATTCGTCCATTTAAAAAGGCACGCTTTGTAAATTCACCCGGTTCCGCCAATCTTGCTCCATATTTTAATACATGCTGCAGCACTCGATTAACAGAAACAATTCCTCCGTGGCAATTAATTTCGACGACATCTTCTTTAGTAAAAGTTTTTGGCCCCTTCATAACTGAAACCATTACTTCCTCAATGACCTCATCATTTTTCGGATCCAGCAAGTGTCCATAATGAATCGTATGGCTGGCAGCATCCTTTAGTCTCTTTCCGCCAACACCTTTAAACAACTTGTCCGCAATCGGAATGGCCTCATCTCCACTCAGGCGCACAATCGCAATGGCCCCCTCGCCCATCGGTGTCGAGATTGCCGCAATTGTATCGAATTCCATTTACTTCACCTCACACGTAAAAATTCCATCTATTTTATAATTTCCTGATTTATATCCAAAAAAATAGAATACCACATCCGTAACTGTTAAAAAAGCAATCAAACTTTACTTGTCTTAGTTATCCACAAACTCCAACTGTCCTTTTTATTATTTTAACTTATCAACATGTGAATAACAATAAGATGAAACCTGCTGCTTGATTTTGAACCATTAAAAAGTTATCAACAGCCTGCCTTCTTAACAAAAGACAAAAAAAAGACATCCTACTAAAGTAGAATGTCTCTCACTATATTTATTGTTCTTGTCTAGTTTATCTCTTCACTGGTGTGATGACGATAAATCGATGAGGTTCAGATCCGTCTGAAAATGTTTTAACCCGTTTGTTTTCAGCTAAAGCGGTATGAATGACTTTACGCTCATACGAAGGCATTGGCTCTAAGGCTACATCTTTTCCTGTCTTGATTGCCTTGCCGGCAAGCCGGCGGGCTAGTTGAACAAGTGTTTCACTTCTGCGATTCCGGTAATCTTCAGCATCTAAAATGACGGTTAAATACTGATTTGAAAAGCGATTAATGACAAGCTGGGTCAAGTATTGCAGCGAGTTTAGTGTTTGACCCCTTTTTCCAATTAGAAGAGCAATCTTTTCACCCGTCAACACAAAGGTCACTTGTTTCCCCTCGCGTTTAATCTCAATTTCTGCAGGTGCCCCCATTTGTTCACTAATCTGTGCTAAAAATTTCTTTGCCTCTTCAATCGGATCAATAATAACGGTCACTTTAACAACAGCAGGCCTTGATCCAAAAATTCCGAAAATCCCTTTTTTGCCTTCATCGATTACATCCACATCTGCGCGGTCTTTGGTGGTATTTAATTGAGCTAAAGCTGATTCTACTGCTTCTTCGACAGTTTGTCCTGTAGCAGTTACCTGTTTCACTTTTTTGCTCCTCCCGCATTACCGGTGGCACGCGCCTTTAGATCCGGTCCTTTAATAAAATAGGTTTGAACTATCATAAATATATTTCCGACAACCCAATACAATGAAAGGGCTGCAGGGAAACTAAACGCAAAGAAAACAATCATAATTGGCATCATCCAGAGCATCATAGCCATTTGCGGATTTTGCTCTTGACCAGCCATCATCATTTTTTGCTGAATAAAAGTCGTAATTCCAGCGATAATTGGCAAGATATAGTAAGGGTCCTTTTCACCCAGGTCAAACCATAAGAAACTATCAGAAGCGATTTCTCTTGTTCTTGAGATGGCATGGTAAAAACCAATTAAAATCGGCATTTGCACGATTAACGGGAAACAACCGGCCATTGGGTTCACACCATGTTTTTGAAAGAGTGCCATGGTTTCTTGCTGCAGTTTTTGTTGTGTCTTTTGATCTTTAGAGCTATATTTTTCACGAAGTGCCTTCATTTCTGGCTGTAAAGCCTGCATAGCTTTAGAACTCCTTGTTTGCTTAATCATAAGCGGAAGGATAGCTAAACGAACTACGATTGTTACCACGATCAGTGATAACCCATAGCTTCCACCAAGCAAATGAGCTCCTTCTTTTATCAACCAAGATAACGGATAAACAATATATTCATTCCAAAAACCTGTACTTTCTGATGTAATCGGCTTTTTAATTTCACTGCAGCCAGTTAAAAATAAGAATACAGAAAGGACGCCGAACGAAAGTAATATTCGTTTTTTCAACCAAAATTTCCTCCTTACCTATACTTAAAAAAATATTTGATATGTAATCATTACACTTTTATACTAATTCGGTGATTTTAACCTGAACTAGTCCAAATTCCGTACTATTGCTTTTCATTTTAGCATTTTTATAAAGCAGCTGTCTTTATTGTTAAAGGTTATTTTTACTAATTTTATTAAAAATTGTTTTTCTTTAATACTTTTCCAACCTTAAGTACATGCGTAAGGCTCTTCTTCACTTCAAAAAAGTCCATTTCAGAAGCAGGTTTTCTAGCAATAATCACATAATCATTGCCCAATGCCAGCTGGTCCTGCAATTCCAAAATGGCTTGCCTAACATATCGTTTAATTCTATTTCTAGTAACAGCATTTCCTAGCTTTTTGCTTACAGATAATCCAATTCGAAAAAAGTCTTGTTCCTCTTTTTCTAATGAATAGACCACAAATTGCCGGTTCGCAAAGGATCGGCCCCTCTTAAATGCAGCCTGAAAGTCGTTATTCTTCTTAATTCGGAATTCTTTTTTCATAAAAAAAACTCCTTTATCTTTAATTAAAATCTTAAACTTTGAGAATTGTCCAGCTCCAGCGCCTTATTTAACAGCGCTTCCACTACAATTGAAAAAAAGACCACTGAGACGTTTCAGTGGTCTAAGCTGATAATACTTTTCTTCCTTTTTGACGACGGCGAGCAAGAACCTTACGTCCGTTTGCTGAGCTCATACGACTGCGGAATCCGTGAACTTTACTATGTTTACGTTTATTTGGTTGATATGTTCTTTTCATATATGACACCTCCCTGAGGAATAGCTATCAAGTTAAAACTTAATTGACAGTCTTACTTATTATAAAGACGTCTACTTACAATTGTCAACAACTCTCTATAGATTATTCTCTATTTCCAATATTTTTCGGTAATGAGACCATCCATTCTCAGAAATTCTATTATAGAACATTTTACAAGAATCAAAATGGATCTCCAATAAAACCCTTTTGAAAAGACACCTCTCTATATATTTTCAGCCTTATTTTTAGGCTGTGGATAATTTTTCGACATATTTTTTATTATCCACACATGATATTGACAGGTTTTACACAAAACTTCAGCTTGTGGACAATTTCTATACACATAATGTGACAGTTGTGGATAAACTACGAAAAAGCATTGCACCTCTTGCAATTATTTGTTATTATATTTGTGTTTTCACTCTGAATAACTTCATCACAGATAATCGGTTATCCACAAATTGTGGATAACATGTGGATAGTTTATCCAAGCGTTCTGTAAAAACTTGTCCACAAGCGGTGGATATTGTCGAAACTCCACTTTATTTCCTTATTATATGTTTTTCCACATTCACCGATTCGTATATTTATAAATTAATAGGTTGTACCGCCGGTATAAACCTTATTTTCACGGAACACTTACAATTAGACTAAGTGGTTATTCCGTTAAAAATATATTTAGGAGTTAGACAGTAATAAAGAGAGTGTCAGTTAAGATAAATGGTTTTTATAAAAAAGAAGAAGGAGGGATAGTAGTTGGAAAATATTGCGGATCTTTGGAATGCAGCGCTGGCCAATATCGAGAAAAAGATAAGCAAGCCTAGCTTTGATACCTGGCTAAAGTCTACGAAGGCCCATTCCCTACAGGGAAATCTCCTGGTGATTACGGCTCCAAATGAATTTGCACGTGACTGGCTTGAAGAGCGGTATTCTCAGTTGATCTCAGGAATTTTGTATGAAATTACGGGTGAAGAGCTATCTGTAAAGTTTATAATTCCGCAAAACCAAAATGAAGCTGATAATGAAGTACAGCTGCCGCCTAAAAAGGTGAAAAAAGATGATGAACATGTCGAATTTCCGCAGGGCATCTTAAATCAGAAATATACATTTGATACATTTGTTATTGGATCAGGCAACCGCTTTGCACATGCTGCATCACTTGCTGTGGCTGAAGCACCAGCTAAAGCTTACAATCCCTTATTTATCTATGGCGGTGTTGGACTCGGAAAAACACACTTAATGCACGCTATTGGCCATTATGTCTTAGATCATAATCCAGCTGCAAAAGTAGTTTATTTATCATCAGAAAAATTTACGAATGAGTTTATTAACTCCATTCGCGACAATAAGGCTGAAAGTTTCCGCAATAAATATCGAAATGTTGATATCTTACTTATTGATGATATTCAGTTTTTGGCCGGAAAAGAATCAACCCAGGAAGAATTTTTCCATACCTTCAATGCCCTGCATGAGGAAAGTAAACAGATTATTATCTCAAGTGACCGCCCGCCACGAGAAATTCCTACGCTTGAGGACCGGCTGCGTTCACGATTTGAGTGGGGGTTGATCACGGACATCACTCCGCCTGATTTAGAGACAAGAATTGCCATTCTCCGCAAAAAGGCAAAGGCGGAAGGTTTAGATATACCAAATGAAGTTATGCTTTATATTGCGAATCAAATTGATTCCAACATCCGTGAGCTTGAAGGAGCGCTCATCCGTGTGGTGGCTTACTCTTCTTTAATCAATAAGGATATTAATGCCGATCTTGCGGCAGAAGCATTAAAGGATATCATCCCAAGTTCTAAGCCGAAAGTGATAACTATTCATGAAATTCAAAAAGTTGTAGGCGAGCATTTTAGTATTAAACTTGAGGATTTTAAAGCAAAAAAGCGGACAAAGTCTGTTGCTTTCCCGCGGCAAATTGCGATGTATCTATCACGTGAATTAACTGATTACTCCTTGCCAAAAATAGGAGAAGAGTTCGGTGGACGTGACCATACAACCGTCATTCACGCGCATGAAAAAATATCAAAACTCATGCAAACTGATTCCACTCTGCAAAAGCAGATGAAAGAGCTGCATGAGTTATTAAAAATATAAAAATGGATCAATGATATTAAATTGTTCCTATTATTTTTTTGTTAAAACTGTGAATAACTTCTTAGAATCTATACACAGTCTGTCCACATGTGGATAGGCTGTGTTTCTATTGAAAATCCGAGTTATCCACATACTAACAAGCCCTACTAGTACTTCTACGATTTTTATAAAAAATATTATTATATGTAACTGCAATAAAAATATGCATAAAACGGAGGATTAAATGCGATGAAATTTATCATCCAGCGGGACCGCTTAGTTCAAAGTGTTCAAGATGTAATGAAAGCTGTCACATCTAGAACAACTATACCTATCTTAACGGGAATCAAAATCGCAGCAACTACTGAAGGAGTTACTTTAACAGGAAGTGATTCAGATATATCTATCGAATCATTTATTCCTAAAGAGGAAGCTGGAAATGAAATTGTTGAAATTAAGCAAACAGGTGCAATTGTCCTCCAAGCTAAATTCTTTAGCGAAATTGTTAAGAAGCTTCCAACCGATACAGTTGAAATAGAGGTTTTAGGGTCATTACAAACCGTTATCCGTTCTGGTAAGTCTGAGTTTAACCTAAACGGTCTTGATGCTGAGGAATATCCACACCTTCCGCAAATTGAAGAAAATAATAAATTTCATATAGCAACAGATCTATTAAAAGCAATGATTCGCCAAACACATTTTGCTGTGTCCACCTCAGAAACACGCCCCATCTTGACAGGTGTAAACTGGCGTATTGAAAATGAGGAACTAACCTGTATTGCAACAGACAGCCATCGTCTTGCTCTTAGAAAGGCTAAGATTGAAACTGAAAATCAAGAAAACTATAATGTCGTCATTCCTGGAAAGAGCTTGAATGAGTTAAGTAAAATTATTGATGATTCTAATGAGTTAATTGATATTGTCATAACAGAAAATCAAATCTTATTTAAGGCTAAACACTTATTATTTTTCTCAAGACTTTTAGATGGAAACTATCCTGATACGTCTAGATTGATTCCAAATGAAAGTAAAACAGATGTAACGGTCAATACAAAAGAATTCCTACAGGCCATTGATCGAGCTTCTCTCTTAGCACGTGAAGGAAGAAATAATGTGGTTAAATTGTCCACTATTGAGGGAGGAACAATTGAAATTTCATCCAATACACCGGAAATCGGGAAGGTAGTGGAAGAAATTCAAAGCCAGGCTATTGATGGTGAGGATTTGAAAATTTCTTTCAGTGCAAAATATATGATGGATGCCCTTAAAGCATTGGAAGGTACAGATATTAAAGTTAACTTCACAGGTGCAATGCGTCCGTTTGTTATTAGACCATTACATGATGAATCTATTTTGCAGCTTATTTTACCCGTCAGGACCTATTAATTAACGCTAATTAGAACCTATATGCCACCATACTACTGGTGGCTTTCTTTATGTATGAATTCGTTCACTGCAGCAAAACACAGCCCTCCGCTTTTATTTTTTTTGAGTTTCCTTTGTATCCAGCAAATTTTTTTAGTAAAATAAAGTATTGGAACCATTTTTAGAAAGGCTCTTTTCGTAAACTTTTGTTGCTCTTGGACTTAATAAGGGGCATTTACTAAGTTTCTAGGCAATTTTCGCAAATGTTCTTACGAAAAGATGCCACGATGCAACTAATTATACGGGTTGATGAAAATATATGGCACACAACAATATATGCGAAAATAGCCCTTAGAAATGAGGATGAAAAGATGCCTGAAAAAATTAAATTGAATACCGAGTATATTACATTGGGACAATTTTTAAAGCTGGCCGATGTGATCCAAACAGGCGGTATGGCGAAATGGTTTTTAAGTGAACATGAGATATTCATTAATGGTGAGCAAGACCAAAGACGAGGAAGAAAGCTTCGCGTTGGTGACAAAGTCCAGATAGCAGGTTTTGGAGAATTTGTGATTAGCGAGTAGCTAAAGGATGTTGTTACCATGTATATAGAAAAATTAGCACTTAAAGATTATCGAAACTATGACGAGTTATTTGTTGAGTTTGAAAATAAAGTAAATGTTATTTTGGGAGAAAATGCCCAAGGAAAAACGAATGTCATGGAATCCATTTATGTTTTAGCAATGGCGAAATCCCACCGAACTTCGAATGACAAAGAACTTATTCGCTGGGACCAGGAGTATGCTAAAATAGAGGGTAGGGTTCAAAAACTACACAGCTCCCTGCCCTTACAGCTGGTTATTTCCAAAAAAGGAAAAAAGGCAAAGTGCAATCATATTGAGCAGCAAAAATTAAGTCAATATGTTGGAAACTTGAATGTAGTCATGTTTGCACCGGAGGATTTAAATATTGTTAAAGGCAGCCCTCAGGTCCGAAGACGGTTTATTGATATGGAAATTGGCCAGGTTTCGCCAATTTATTTACATGATATGAGTCAGTACCAAAAAATACTTCAACAACGCAATCATTATTTAAAAATGATACAAATCAAGAAGCAAAGCGACCCAGCCATGCTCGAAGTCTTAACAGAGCAATTCATAGAAATGGCTGTAAAAGTCGTTAAAAAAAGATTTGAATTCCTGAGATTACTTGAAAATTGGGCTAAACCTATTCATCAAGGAATTTCAAGAGGTTTAGAAACCCTTGAAATTACGTATAAACCTTCAGTAGAGGTATTAGAAGAACAAGATTTGTCGAAAATGATAGAAAGCTTTCAGGAAAAGTTTTCTAAAGTGAGGGGACGGGAAATAGAACGAGGTACGACTTTGTTTGGCCCCCATCGTGACGACTTATTGTTTTTCGTTAATGGAAGGGATGTTCAAACCTATGGCTCCCAGGGGCAGCAGCGAACAACTGCACTATCTGTTAAACTTGCTGAAATAGAATTAATTCATAGTGAAATTGGTGAATATCCAATTCTTTTGCTTGATGATGTTTTATCCGAATTAGATGATTACAGGCAATCCCATTTGCTCAATACCATTCAAGGGAAAGTTCAGACATTCGTAACAACGACAAGTGTGGAAGGAATCGATCATCAGACCTTAAAAGATGCTTCAACCTATATTGTGCAGGCAGGCACCATAAAGAAGGTTAATTGAGGTGGGCCAATGTATATTCACATCGGGGAAGATTTAAATATTAGGGCAAAAGATATTATTTCGATATTAGATAAAGAAAGTGCAAATCAATCATCATTGGTGGAAGAGTATTTAAAACGTCAAAGTGAAAGAGTTATTAACTTAACTAAAAACCCCTATAAATCAATCATTATTACGTGTGAGAAGGTTTATTTATCCCCTATTGCTTCAGGAACATTAAAAAAACGTTCAAATCAAATGAATATACATGAATTTTAATATCAATTTTTATTGTTTAGAGATATTTTTGTCAGAAGGTGCAGGTGAACAAGTATGACTTTGGAACAAAAAACAGCGGTAGAAGGTTCATATGGTGCGGATCAGATTCAGGTTCTTGAAGGACTTGAGGCAGTTCGAAAACGTCCTGGAATGTACATTGGTTCAACAAGTGGAAAGGGTCTCCATCATCTTGTTTGGGAAATTGTGGACAATAGTATTGATGAGGCACTCGCAGGTTATTGTGATGAAATTAATGTCTTCATTGAGGAAGATAACAGTATCACGGTAAAAGATAATGGCCGAGGAATCCCAGTTGATATCCAGGAGAAAATGGGCAGACCTGCTGTTGAAGTTATTATGACCGTACTTCACGCCGGCGGGAAATTCGGTGGCGGAGGCTATAAGGTTTCCGGCGGTCTCCATGGTGTTGGGGCGTCTGTTGTAAATGCCCTATCAACAGAACTAGAAGTTTTCGTTCATCGCGATGGGAAAATCCATTCCATTAAATTTGAGCGTGGTCAGGTGGTTTCTGAACTAGAAGTAATTGGGACTACTGATACAACCGGTACAACTACACACTTTAAACCGGATGGAGAAATTTTTACTGAGACGTTAGTCTATGACTTTGATATACTTGCCACCCGTTTACGAGAACTTGCCTTCCTAAACAGAGGAATCAAGATCACAATTGAAGATAAAAGAGTTGAAAATAAACGGAATGAATACCACTATGAGGGTGGTATCAAATCATATGTAGAGCATTTAAACCGTACAAAGGAAGTCATTCACGAAGAGCCGATTTACATGGAAGGAGAACGGGATGGAATCAGCGTTGAAGTAGCACTCCAATATAACGAGGGCTATACTGATAACATTTACTCTTTCGCAAATAATATCCATACCTATGAAGGTGGAACGCATGAATCAGGCTTTAAAACAGCATTAACACGGGTTATAAATGACTATGCTAGAAAAAATGGCCTTATCAAAGAAAATGACACGAATCTTTCTGGTGAAGATGTACGAGAGGGATTAACAGCGATTGTTTCCATTAAACATCCGGACCCACAATTTGAAGGGCAAACGAAAACAAAGCTTGGGAACTCAGAAGTCCGAGCTATAACTGATGCTGTTTTTGCAGCCACCTTTGATAAATTTTTATTAGAAAATCCAAACGTGGCTCGTAAAATTGTTGATAAAGGCTTAATGGCAGCACGTGCAAGGCTCGCAGCTAAAAAGGCAAGAGAGTTAACAAGACGAAAAAGTGCACTTGAAGTATCAAGCTTACCAGGTAAATTGGCCGATTGTTCTTCAAAAGATCCTTCAGAAAGTGAATTATATATCGTTGAGGGTGACTCTGCAGGCGGATCAGCAAAGCAAGGACGTGATCGACATTTCCAAGCGATCCTTCCATTGCGAGGTAAAATTCTAAATGTTGAAAAGGCTCGTCTTGATAAGATCCTTTCTAACAATGAAGTACGGGCAATGATTACGGCAATTGGAACAGGTATTGGAGAAGATTTTGATATTGCTAAAGCCCGTTACCACAAAGTAGTTATCATGACAGATGCCGACGTGGACGGAGCACATATTCGAACACTACTTTTAA
Organism: Neobacillus cucumis; assembly: GCF_002860255.1. GTDB lineage: Bacteria > Bacillota > Bacilli > Bacillales > Cytobacillaceae > Neobacillus > Neobacillus cucumis_A. Next base: position 3,195 of record NZ_PGVE01000078.1, on the reverse strand, counting down.
CTTTCTTTTATCGTTATATGCGTAAGATTTTAGAAGCGGGCTACGTTTATATCGCACAGCCACCGTTGTATAAGGTTCAGCAAGGCAAACGGATTGAGTATGCCTATAATGATAAAGAACTAGAAAGAATTTTTGCGGAGCTCCCAGCAGCGCCAAAACCAAATATCCAGCGTTACAAAGGTTTGGGAGAGATGAATCCTGATCAATTATGGGATACAACAATGGACCCATCCACTCGGACCATGCTTCAAGTTAGCCTTGAAGATGCAATTGAAGCGGATGAAACATTTGATATGTTAATGGGTGAAAAGGTAGAGCCGCGTCGTAACTTTATTGAAGAAAATGCGCAGTATGTTAAAAATTTAGATATATAACTAGTATTGAATAAGGGGTAGAGGATTAACCGCTATCCTCCTTTTTCTTTTACATAGGTTGTAGGGTGATCCAATAGGAGGTACCAAATATGGCTGAAACACCAAGTTCTCAAATAAAAGAGATTAATATTAGTCAAGAGATGAAAACTTCTTTCCTTGACTATGCAATGAGTGTTATTGTTTCTCGTGCCCTCCCGGATGTTCGGGATGGCTTAAAACCAGTTCATCGACGTATTTTATACGCCATGCATGACCTTGGCATCCATGCAGATAAACCATATAAAAAATCTGCCCGTATCGTTGGGGACGTAATCGGTAAATATCATCCGCATGGTGATTCTGCTGTTTACGAAACCATGGTTAGGATGGCGCAGGATTTTAACTACCGTTATATGCTTGTAGATGGTCACGGGAACTTTGGTTCTGTTGACGGTGATGCGGCAGCTGCTATGCGTTATACAGAGTCAAGAATGTCCAAGATTTCAATGGAGTTATTAAGGGATATTAATAAAGATACTATCGATTATCAAGATAACTATGATGGTGAGGAAAGAGAGCCGGCTGTTTTACCGGCACGTTTCCCTAACCTTTTAGTAAATGGGACAACAGGGATTGCGGTAGGGATGGCAACGAATATCCCGCCTCATCAATTAGGTGAAGTCATTGATGGAGTTTTGGCGGTAAGCCGAGTCCCAGAAATCACTACTCAAGAGTTGATGGAAATTATACCTGGACCAGATTTTCCAACAGGTGGTATCATTATCGGCCGTAGTGGAATTAGGAAAGCATATGAAACAGGCCGAGGATCTATTACTGTTCGAGCTAAGGTAGAGATTGAACAAAAATCTAACGGTAAAGAAGTTATCATTGTTAACGAGCTTCCGTACCAAGTAAATAAAGCGAAATTGATTGAAAAAATTGCTGAATTAGCCCGCGATAAAAAAATTGAGGGCATCACTGACTTACGAGATGAATCAGACCGCCGAGGGATGCGTATTGTCATTGAAGTGCGGAAAGATGCAAACGCCAATGTCCTTTTGAATAATTTATACAAACAAACAGCACTTCAAACTAGCTTTGGTATTAACACGTTGGCACTTGTAGATGGACAACCAAAAGTTTTAAGCCTAAAGCAGTGCTTAGTATACTACTTAGATCATCAAAAAGTAGTCATTCGCCGAAGAACGCAGTTTGAATTAAATAAAGCAGAAGCACGCGCACATATTTTAGAGGGATTAAGAATTGCACTTGATAATTTAGATGCCGTTATTACCTTAATTCGCAGCTCGCGTACAACCGATATTGCCCGTGAAGGCTTAATGACACAATTTAATCTTTCTGAAAAGCAGGCTCAGGCTATCCTTGATATGCGCTTGCAGCGTTTAACTGGATTAGAAAGAGAGAAAATTGAGGAAGAATTCCAAAGTTTAATGAAGCTTATCGCGGAATTAAAAGCAATATTAGCTAATGAAGAGAAAATTCTGGATATTATCCGTGAAGAATTACTTGAAATTAAGGAACGCTTTAATGATAAGCGCCGGACAGAAATTGTTATGGGTGGGATTGAAAATATTGAGGATGAGGATCTAATTCCTCAAGAAAATATTGTTATCTCTCTAACCCATAATGGTTATATTAAGCGCCTGCCTGTATCTACTTATCGTGCACAAAGACGTGGTGGACGAGGTATACAAGGAATGGGAACAAATGAGGATGACTTTGTTGAACATTTAATCACAACGTCTACCCATGATACGATTTTATTCTTTACCAATAAAGGTAAGGTCTATCGTTCTAAGGGTTATGATATTCCGGAATACAGCCGGACTGCGAAGGGTATTCCAATTATTAACCTTCTTGAAATTGAAAAAGGCGAATGGATTAATGCAATTATCCCAGTTCAGGAATTTGTGGATGATTGGTTCTTGTTCTTCACAACAAAAGAAGGGGTCTCAAAGCGTTCACCACTGTCCTCCTTTGCTCATATCCGTAACAATGGATTAATTGCCTTAAGCCTGCGTGAAGGTGATGAACTGATTTCAGTTCGTTTAACAGATGGGAACAAGCATATCATTATTGGGACAAAAAAAGGTATGCTAATCCACTTCCCTGAAACTGACGTTCGTTCAATGGGGCGTACTGCAACAGGGGTTAAAGGAATTACCCTTGATCCGGATGACGAAGTTGTAGGCATGGAAGTATTAGGAGAAAATAATGATATTCTAATTGTTACGAAAAATGGTTATGGCAAACGTACACCGTCATCAGAATATCGTATTCAAGGCCGTGGCGGTAAAGGTATTAAGACCTGCCATGTGACAGAGAAAAACGGTAATCTAGTATCCATGAGAGCTGTAACTGGTGAAGAAGATCTTATGCTTATCACAACCGGAGGTGTTCTCATCCGGATAGATGTTGCGGGTATTTCCCAAATGGGACGAAATACACAAGGTGTTAAACTGATCAGTTTAAGAGAAAGTGAAAATGAGTATGTTGCAACTGTTGCAAAGGTAGAAAAGGAAGAGGAAGAAGAGCAACTGCCAGAAAACGATTCTGAAGTTATTGACTTAGATAATGAAATCCAAGTAGATAACCTGCCTGAAGATGAAGAATAATTAAGATAAAAGGGAGCATATCATGTGCTCCTTTTTATTATGTGCTAAACCATTCTAGTTTTAATAAAAACAATCGTAAAAAATTCAAATATATTGTTGACTTAAATTTATATAGATGGTATATTAATTAAGTCGCTTCGGGGCGATAGGTTGTTCTTTGAAAACTAAACAAACAAAAACGTCAACAAACAATAATATTCATTTCT
>NZ_PGVE01000077.1 GCF_002860255.1 Neobacillus cucumis | reverse complement strand
CCACTGCTGTATCATCCGCTTCCACTTCAGTTGCTTCAGTCTTTTCTTCTGTAGTAACTTGATCTTCGTCTTTCACTTCTGGAGCTGCTACTGCTTCATCTTCTGCTTCCACTTCAACAGCCGGCTGCTCAGAAACTTCGCCATTAGCAAAGATTGCGGAGTGGTCTTTATTCGCATGAGCCCACGCAGATGCACTTGCATGTGCACTTGCTTGAGATTTTGCTTTATTTGCAGCAGAAGGATTTACCTTTGCTTCTTTTTCAACATCTTCCAAAGTTGGCTCTACGTCTTCTTTTTCAACATCTTCCAAAGTTGACTCAGCGTCTTCTTTTTCAACGTCTTCCAAAGTTGACTTCACATCTTCTTTTTCAACGTCTTCCAAAGTAGCTTCTGCTTCTTCTTCGTCTTTCGTTTTTACCACAGCAGTTTGGTCTTTCACGGCTTTCTTAGAATCAGCATCCTTGTCTGCATCGTCATCTTTTTCTTCAGTTTTTACTGTGTCAGCGTCAGCGTCTTTTTCCTCAGTTTTCACTGTTTGATCAGCTTCCACTTCAGTTGACTTTTCGTCCTCTTTCACAGACACTTCATCTCCTGTTTTAGGAGCTTCTGCCTTAACTTCTTCTTTTTCAACCTCAGTTGTTTCAGCAACAGGTTCAGTTGTTTGAGCTTCTGCCTTCTCTTCTACAACAGGTTTTTGAACTGGAGCTTTCTCCGTTACGGCCTGGTCGGTATTGGTAGGAGTTTTAAAAATAGCAGAGTGCTCTTGATTCGCATGCTCTTTTGCTGTGTCGCTCGCATGCACGCTTGCTTGAGACTTAACCACTTTCTCAGCTTTAGGCTGAACCTTAACCTCTTTGACAACTGGCTTTACAGAAACAACAGGCTTGTTAACATGCTTCACAACATTTTCAACTTTCACATGTGCGTTGTGTCCTGCTTTACCATGCTCAAATCCAGCCGCTTGTGTAAAGTGGCCTCCTGCAAAAACTCCAAATGATAATGCTCCTGCTAATACTAAAGATTTCATAACTTTATTAGGGTTTAAATAATGTTTCATTTTAAAATTCGCTCCTTTGATTTGTGTGTTCCGTAGGCTATAGCTGCGGGTAACAGTTTACAAAAAAGGAGCTGTTTGCGGTGGTTGGGCTGGCGGTGCATTTACCCATTGATGATGCTTTAAGTCATACCGGGAAAGGAATGGCTGGACAAGCATTAGCTCATAGTCCTTATTCCATTCAAACCATTTTTCTAAAAAGCTAATGGTATGTAAATTTGGGCTAACACGGTCATTGGACTGACCGCCGCCTGAACCGTTCGTGCGCTGAGTCTGGTTAAGCATCTGGTCCACCGTTGGAAGTTCGTCCTTTTCAGCAGGAACCTTGTCCTTTTTCGGTTTCACAGGCACAAGCGGTTCCATATGTTCAACCTTCTTAGACTTGAGTTCGACTGTAACTAGAACTGGAACTGGGTCCTTTGGAACGGTTGTTTTTTTTACCTCAACGGCCTCAGTCGGTTTAGCTACAGGCACACTCTTCTTGACCTGTACAGTCGTAACAACAGCAGGCTTTTCATTCCTGTTTATTGCAGAATCACCATTTCCATTTCCTTTTGCCTGAACAGGCAATGATTTGGGTACCGCGTCTTGTTTTTCAGAGACTGCTTTTTTCAGCCCACGTTGGACAGCCTGACCTTGAGCTTTACTGGTGGGTACAGGGACAACAGGCTTTTTTTCCACTACTGGCTTTGGCTGTTGCGGTTTCGAAGGGACGCTGGCCTTCGTTACAACATGATCTGCTTTTTTCAAAGAAGGCTGCGCTTCCACCAAATGGGAACTTGCTTGAGCCTGTCCACTTGTCTCCGGCTTTTCTGCAGATGCTAGGTGTGGCAAAAACAATGTGGCTCCAGCCATGAGGGCTGGTATAATAAACGATCGGAAGTGCAACATCTCACCCCCTTTCCTTAATTGTCACTTGCAATGACAGCATTCGAGGGAAAAAGACATTTTTTGACCGCGTTTTCAAAAAACCAATCTATTTACCTATTACTCTCATTCCAATTACCTGTATGCCTGTTCACTTTTATAGTTCTAATGAAAGCTACAAAGAAGACCCCTCTCCATTTAGAGGGGCCTTTCCTTTAAGAGACCTATTTAATCTCCACAAACAAATAGATTCCAGCGTTATTCTGGTCATATTGCTTTTCAATGCTAACGTTTTGAACCACAATCTTTAGTCTGGCACGCTTGTTTTCCTTTGTGAATGTGGCTTCTTCTGGAGTGATCGTCCCCTTCGTAGCATTGTAATGATAGAACTTATCATAGATCTCCTGGGTATTAAAACGGATCAGTTCTTGACTGTTTTCTCCCATTAATTTCAAATCGATCTGCTTCCCTTTCGTCTCTTTTAGCAAAGTAAACGTTTTACCCTCTTTGTTAAAATGGCTAATTTTCTCCCCACTATTGGGATCAGATTTATAAAGATCAACTTGAACGAATTGATCATAACCTGCAATATTGATAGGCATGGATGGTTCCATCGTCAGGTAAACAGATTGATTTTCATCCCCCTGCTCCTGATACTCATGAAAGCCAAAGGTATCATAAAAATCCTTATAAACATCAAAATTTTTCGGAAACCAATCAATTTCTTTTAAATAGCCCATTTGATCTAAGTATTGAACGGTACCCGTAATAATCTTTTGATCCTTTTCAGAGACCTTATCGGAAGGCCTAATTTTATTATTTTCGAGCATGTCATATTTCAATAGTTCTTTTTCAAGCGTGGCTATCTGGCTATTCCGACTGACGGTAAATGCATCTACTGGAGGCACAATTGAAATAACAGCAAAGAGAATTAATAGTGCAGCAATACGGCCGTTTTTCCGTACAGGTAAAATGCTCATTAAAACACCGGCAATGGCAGCAAAAACCCCAAACAAGATGACATAGTAACGGGTATGAGTGACACCCGTTTCATTCAAACTGATGAACGACGAGGCAATCTGAAACACAACAATTGGTACTAACACTTTGGGAAAGATTTTTCTAAAAAAGAGCGTAAACTTATTCTCTATCTCACTAACTAATATATAAAGCAAAATGACGGTGATAGCATAGGAAACGAGCATGGGTTCGAGAAGGTTATCCGACCAAAAGGCGCCGCCAATATTTTTAAAAATATAGACGACTAGAATGAGAGTAAAAATGGCTAGCAGCGGGATACAGATATAGGATAGGAGTATTTCTAAAAACTTCGGACACTTTGCCGCATGTTCCATTGAATCTGTAATTCCTTCCTCCTCCCGAACTGGATAGTTAGGTATTAAGGAAAGGAAATACAATGGGGCAAATAGGACAAAAACAACATTGGCCATATGCGGGTATGCTGTATAATCCATCTTGAAAATCAATTGATTAAAGGCGGTAATGATAATGGCGATTCCAGCGTAAATAATACCTGAGAAAAAGAGGGAATTAAAAAAAGATTTAAATGCAATCATAAAGCTTTTGTTAAAACTTATCTTGCTTTTAATGACGGGCACCCATATAAAAGCCCAAAGCAAGGCAAATAGAGCAACTGCGGTCCTAATGACGATTTCCATACTCATCTTTGGAGCGGGATGAATTATGAGGTAGTACCCTCCCGTCAGCAAGACTACTATCCCCATTAAAATGAACCGGGAGGAAGTCTTTGAGTAAAATCGTTCATAAACTGCTTGAGCGACTGTGCTCAAGAACGCGCCCAGTACAAACGTAAGAAGTAATTTAGGAGTTTCTTTTTGCATGGTAATCATATAAGCATTAATGATGGCAGCTACTACTAGGAAAATCGTTGTCAACGGAAACCGAGCAATTGCACGGGTTAAGCTTGTAAGTCGATCTTTAAGCATGTTCAGCCATTTCATCTTCTTCAAACCTCCATTTCTTACATTTTCTTCTATTTCATTATATCATGTGTAAATCACAGTTATGGTATTGCCTAAAAACTTTCGTTCATTTATACCTATTACCAAAAAGGAATTCGACAAACTTCACTAATTCCTTTCAGATTTCCCGGGCAATTAACAAATTTACCTAATTAATTCCAGAATATATGATATCCCTTCATCCATTTATATGCTATTTTTAATATACAATATCTACCAGCCTTAGATAACAGTTAATATATTGAACGCAGGTGAGGATGATGATGCAAACACGACAAAAAACTCTGCCAACACTACTTTTAAGAGGAGAACTAATAACAAAATTAAAACTAACAAAAGCTCAATTGAATGCCTTTTTAGAAGATGGAATGCCCCACTATCTAATTGGGAATGAATATAGGTTTCTAGAAGGCGAGATATTGCAATGGCTGGAAACTTATCAGCCCTCACAACAACGGTTAGAGAGGGAATTCCGAGATAAAAAAGGTCGAACATTAGAGGAATATGTAACACAAGATATGATTTTGAACGCATTACGGATTACCAAGGAAAATTTGGCGGGACTCTGTAAAAAGGGAATGCCATTTGCAAAAGTCGGAGAAAAAGACTTTTTTCATGTTCAGGATATCTTAGATTATTACCGTAAAGGTTCATCAATGGTCCCAGCTTCCACATCCACTGTGAATGCATATCTAATGCCGATATGTATGGATGTCCCAAAGAATACTCCCTTTATCATTATGGATGGCTCATACAACTTCAACACACAAAAAGCAGGGACAGGATTGGTTCTAGTAGAAAACGGAGAGAAAGTAACCGGGATGACCAATGTTCGAGAAATCAAAACAACGAAGTCAATTGTCTGTGAACTCTTCGCCTTACTGGACGCACTGAGAATGATTAAGAAGAAAAAATTTAACAAAGCCATCATAATAACGGATCAGAAACCATGGTCAAAAAGTATGACTGTGGATGTAAGTACATATGAAGAATGTGTTAAGCCTTTTATAAAAGAGATAAATACGTTATGGAAGGAATTAAAAGGGAATTTATCAATTAAATATGTTGGGGAACTAAACAATGGGAACAAGAATGTACTTTATAAGAAAGCTCATTCTTTAAGTAAGGAATATAAAAAAGGGATGAACCATCCATTGAAGATTGAATAAAAATCGATGCCGACCAATATCTATAAAAAAACTTATTGTTGTCCGATACCTTCAATAGTTCCTCTGATTTTCTGTATACTTCATAACCAATACCATAAAATAATCATAGAAAATAAATGAAAAAATTGGAGGTATTTCCTTTGGGAATCTTCAGGAAATCAAAAGCCAACACGTTAACCGCTGCGGAATTATCCGCACTGTGGCTTCAATATATGGGCGATAGTATGGCCATATGCGTTTATAAATACTTTCTTAACATTGTAGAAAACAAACAAATAAACCTCATTTTAGAATCCGCATTGCAGTTAGCTGAAAGCCACATTACGAAAATTAAGGAATTCCTGGAAAGTGCAAATTTCCAAGTTCCATTAGGATTTACAGAGAATGACGTGAATGTGAATGCCCCGCGTCTTTTTTCTGATCAATTCTTACTTTTTTACTCCTATATAATGACAATACACGGGTTAACTGCCTATAGCTTGGCTATCACAAACATGGAGCGTCAAGACATACAAAATTATTTTTTTGAATGTATGGTTACATCGAAGGAACTGTTCCAAAAAATCATGGAATTGGCTAAAGAGCAGCCAAAATTTACAAGCGTCCCCTCCATTCCCTCGCCCCATGGGACGGAGTTTGTTGAATCACCAGGATTCATTTCTAATTTAATAGGAGACAAAAGACCACTAAATGGTTCGGAGATCAGCACCCTTTTCTTTAATTCAACGAAACTGGATTCATTAAGTCGTTAAGTTTGGCTTTTAGTCAGGTGTCGGTGCGTGAAGATGTTCGTAGTTTTATGTTGAAAAATGTTAAATTAGCAGGGAAAGATGCTGATAGCTTTGACGAGATATTACAACAGGATCATTTGCAAATACCCGAGAAATGGGATGATGAGATTACTGATTCTACCGTGAGCCCATTTTCTGACAAATTGATAATGTTTCATGCAGGGTTTTTAGTCAATGCGGCTCTTACTTATTATGGCGCCTCATTAGGTTCCAGCTTCAGATCGGATATCATCCTAAACTATTCTAAAGTATTTACCCATGCTATGGAGGCTGGTGTATTTTCTTACAATATAATGGTGAAACATGGATGGTTAGAAAAACAGCCTGAAGCGATTGACTGAAACTATTCGGCACCAGCAATCTAGCACAAGCTGCCTTTAAAAAGGCAGCTTTTTAAGCTGTTCATTAGTAAAATAAGAAAAACGCCGTCAAAAGACAGCGTTAATAATCCGTAAATGATTCAAACCTTTCCTCACTTTGTTCCATTTGATTTATTTTTTTACGTGTATATCTATATGAATATAACAGCAATCCAAGTAACAAAACTAAACATCCGCTAATAATCAACAAGAAATATTGAAACCATGTACCAACATCTAAAAGCTCCATTAAAACTCCCCTCTTTCAGATAGACTTTTCCATGACACTCCTATGTTACAGAACATTTGGCAGTTTATTATTTAAAATTTATATACCCTAATAACCAGATGATGAATCATATAAATTTACAGATAAATCTGTCATGTTTGGAGCTCTTGTTTCTGATTATCTACTAACATGCTAACACCTGACATATTTACGTTTGAAACCAAGTTTTCCTCTATCTATTTCCTTTTGGATATTTTCAGAAGCAATCAGAATACTGCTTTTTTTCTTGTCCCGCTTGATTTCGACTGGCCCTACTGCCTTTGCCGTTTCAACTGCCTTATCATGGAGGGGCACATAGGAAATCCCGACTGTATAAATAAAATTATTCATTGCGGATTTTGTTCGATCAGGTGAATCGTGAATCGAATTTTCTACCTGATCTAGCATACTGGCAATCTTGCTTGTACTAAATTCGCTGTCCGGTCGATTCCCCAAAAGCCAGCAGTAACAGCTCCAGCCTGCTGACATTCTAAGTTCTTCCCCGCTTGCGATCCATTGATCGGCAACAGCCTGTGCAATATCAGTTTCAGCCAGAGTGACGGCAACCACATAATCAGATAGCATATAAAAATACGCCGCATCTATCCAACGCTCAAAATCAGCCTCCGTCATTGCCATTGGATCCGCAATAATGCCAGCAAAATACATCGCATCATAGTTCCCGGTGGCGTAAAGCTGCTCGGCTAAAGGCTGATTTTTCTTGATTTTCTTTGCGAGTGGCTTCATAGCACCTGTAGCCACTCCAAAAAGCGGCTCGTGTGCACCATTACTTAAGTACGTCTTTTTAAGTCGCTCCTTGCCGAGCGCTTCCAATTCCTGCATAACCGTTTCGAAATCCACCGTTTGGCACTTCCTTCCTTTATTCACCTTTTTTAACCTCATTAATTCTTGAACTTAATTCAGTTAGCCCCTCTTTTTATAAAAAAAGAGCTGCCGCGGCAACTCATTGTTAATCTCCTGTATCAAAAAGTAGAAGAAAGTTACATACTTGTTTCTTTTTCCACAATCCTTTGTTTGTGTTCAAGATACCCACTAATTTTTACTGATTTACTTTTATTAATAGAACGTAAATTCAAATCAATCAGTGACCCAGCAATTAGCCCTAAAAAAACAACTGTTATAGAAAATACATCTGATTTTAAAGCAAAGAACAGAGCCACAACACATAAGGTTATACTAAAGAAAAATTCACTGACTAGAAAATGGATTTTTTCCAAATTAGCACACTCCTTAATATTAATATAAAACTATAAGTTCTTTAATAAATGTCCGTTTCCTTCTTTTTTTTGTATTATCCTGCTTCGTTTTAAGAAAATAAGACTTTTCTCCTGATTGAAGCAAAGCTGAATGCCCTCGAAAAGCGAACCCTTTCATTTATTCGTCCGGCAGTTTCCTATTCTGATTAGCACCGCACTTAGGCGTGATAATAAGGTGGAACACGGAGCCACTCGTTCTGATCTAAATATTGTTTCACGGTTAAGCCTGCCATCGTCTTCTTCATAATAATCTTTGAAAAAATGAAACCAACGTCAGCACGTATCGATTCTGTTAGACCTTTAGAGGCAGTGGTTACTCCCATGGCCAGATTATAGGACATGAGGTTCGCCAATTCTTCATCATTTAATTTTGCCCCTTCCGGTATATCTTTAAAATCACCGAGTGGTTTTTCTGTGGTTGTTTTGGGTAAAGGGACTCCTTCTTTCTTTAGAAACTCAATCAGCTCGTCTCTAATAGGAATATGCACGCTCTCTCTTACTTCCTTTAAAATCCGCCTCAATTCTGGATCTAAAGCTGTATTGATGCCAATTTCCTCACTGCGCATGCTGATCTCCGTACCTAAGAGAAAAAACCAAAGATTGGAAACCTCCATCACATTTAAGGGTCTTTTCTCCCCATCCATAAAAGGCTCAAATGCATCATGAATCATTTCAAATAGTTTCATGTTTCAAATCCCACCAAACATTGGATAATAGTGTTCTGATGGTATTTTTTCCAATAAATCACAAAACATGCAATAGAGGGGCTTTATCTTAAAAAATTGAAATCAACGCACCACCCGCCGCACCAGCCACAACAATGACCCAAGGCGGCAATTTCCAATACACTAACAGACTAAACAAGACGGCGGCAAAAGCAAAATCCATTGGTTCTACTATCGAACTAGTCCAGATTGGCTGATAAAAGGCCGCAATTAATATCCCGACCACAGCTGCATTTACCCCCATGAGCGCCCCATTAATTTTCGGGTTGCTCCGCAGTGTCTCCCAAAAAGGAAGGGTCCCAAAAATAAGCAGGAAGGCCGGTAAAAAGATGGCGAGTGTTGCAATCAAACCGCCTAGCCAGCCATGCATGACCGCCCCTAAATACGCCGCAAAGGTAAATAACGGCCCCGGCACGGCTTGGGCCGCACCATATCCCGCAAGGAATACTTCTTTACTAATCCATCCGTTTGGAACAAATTCACGCTCAAGCAGCGGAAGGACCACATGCCCCCCGCCAAATACTAGAGATCCCGACCGATAAAAACTATCAAATACCGCAATCCAATGCGAGGAAGTAACCTCTCTTAGGATCGGAAGAAAGAACAGTAAGGCAAAAAATAAACTTAAACAAAAAACGCCAAATTTTCGAGAAAGGGGAAATTGATTTTTATTAGCTGCAGCTTCATTGTTTTTTGAATAGAGAAGAAAACCAAAAATAGCTGCTAGCAAAATGACCCCTACTTGTGTATAGGAGGTTTGCCATAATAACGTAGCAGCCAAGGCAAATAAAGCAATGGCTTTTCTTTTTAAATCGGGCGTTAATTTCTGAGCCATACCTAAGATAGCCTGTGCCACGACCGCTACGGCTACCACTTTTAAACCGTGAATCCAGCCAGCATTATTTCCTATATCCAGTCCTTGCAGGATTAAGGCAAAAATAATTAGGACCAAAGCAGATGGGAGCGTAAATCCAAGGAAGGAAACCATGCCGCCTAAGACACCTGCACGCATCACACCTATTCCGATTCCCACTTGGGAACTTGCTGGACCGGGCAAAAACTGACATAACGCCACTAAATCAGCATAGCTTTTTTCATCCATCCATTTTCTTCGCCGAACATACTCGTCATGAAAATATCCTAAATGAGCAATCGGCCCCCCGAATGAAGTCAAACCTAGTTTGGTTGATACGAGCCAAATTTCGATTAAAGCCTGAGCAGAAGTTTTTTTCCTCACGGCTTCCTTTTCCATTAACCTCTCTCCTTCTATCATGGAATCCTTTTAACTATATTGTAATTCACATACTATTTATTACAAGATATCAGGTAATAAGGTGGTTCTTAGAACCTTCACATATGGTTTGGCCTCGTAATGGGCTTCTTTTTTTCAAACTATAACTTGCTCCTATTTTTGCAAGGTTGGAGTGTAAATAACTAATACATACTATAGGTAATATATGGGGAAGGTATTTTTTAGTATATCTTTTTTGGAGGTTACTTATGGAGGAAAAAGGAAAACAAATTAGGCTGACAGCTGGTGAGATTGGTCAACTTTGGCTTCAATACTTAAATGATAGCTCAAGCTTATGTGTTCTTACCTATTTTTTAGAAAAAGCTGAGGATGTTGAAATTAAGACGATCATTGAATTTGCTTTAGCATTATCCAAGTCACATATTCAAAAAATTACAGAAATACTAACAGAGGAAAAACATGTAGTTCCATATGGTTTTAGTATGGAAGAAGATGTTGATTTAACGGCTCCCAGGCTTTACTCCGACAGTTTTGTACTCAATTTTATAAACCAAATGTCTAAGGTTGGACTTACCACATATGCAGGTAGTGTTGGAACATCTGTAAGAAGTGATATTAAATCCTATTACATGGATTGCCTTACAGAAACCATGCAATTATATAATAGATCGACTGAATTATTATTGTCTAAAGGATTGTTTATCAGGTCTCCGAGCCTGCCTAATCTAGAGAAGGTTGAGTTTGTAAAAAAGCAATGGTTTATGTTAGATGTGTTCGGAGAAAAAAGACCATTAGTCGCTGCCGAAGTCGAAAATTTATTTGCGAATCTGCAAAGAAATGCCTTGGGAGTAGCTGCACTTACTGGATTTAGCCAGGTGGCAAAGGATAAGGATATAAAACAATTCTTTTTAAAGGGTTTAGAAGTTGGGAATAAACATATTAGATTATTTAGAGGGAAGCTAGAGGAAAGTAAACTTCCTGCACCTATGGGTTGGGATTCAGAAATAACAAATAGTACAACCCATACTTTTTCTGATAAACTGATGATGTTCTACACAAGTGGTTTGATTGCTTTGAGCGTTGGCTATTACGGTACAGCTGTTAGTCAAAGTCCTAGAGGAGATCTTAGCTCAATGTATAACAGGCTGTCCTTAGAAGTTCAGATGTATGCTGAAGATGGAGCGAATATTATGATTAAAAATGGATGGCTGGAACAGCCTCCAATGGCATCCGATAGAGATGAATTAGTAAGAAAAAAGAATCAATTGTAAATCACATCCCAAACCATCCAAATTACAATATCAAGCTTGGAAAACAATGAAAGCGAAAATACTTTTTTATAAAATAGTAGAAATTCGAAAAAAATAGCCCGTTCGGAAAAGTGTACCTTTTCGAACGGGTATTTCACTCAATCTCTCTAAAAAGGGATGTTCTTAAAGAAGCTTTTTAAAACGAGAAATGACATTCTCTACTGTAAAACCATATTCCTTAATAAGTTTATCTCCAGGTGCTGAAGCTCCAAATTGATCAATAGCTAGAACATCGCCGTCATCACCAACATATTTACTCCACCCCAGAGAAGAACCCATTTCAATTCCAAGACGTGCTTTCACATTTTTAGGAAGAACACTTTCTTTATATCCTTTGGATTGTTTTTCAAAACGATCCCAGCTTGGCATACTAACAACCGAAACATAAATTCCTTCCTCTTCAAGTGCTTTTTGAGCCTTAACAGCTAAGGAAACTTCAGAACCGGATGCTAACAACAAACCATCTACAGCGTCTTTTGCTTGAGAGATTACATATGCACCCTTTTTAACCCCTTCATACGCATTCTCAGGATCTACAAGCGTTGGTAAATCTTGACGCGTAAGAACCAGGACTGTCGGCTCATCTTTACTTTCTAACGCCAGCTTCCAAGCGGCTGCTGTCTCATTACCTTCAGCCGTGCGAATAGTTGAAACACCAGGCATTGCACGTAAGGAAGCCAATTGTTCAATAGGTTCATGTGTTGGTCCATCCTCACCCACAGCAATACTATCATGTGTAAATACATAAATTACTGGTAATTTCATTAGCGCAGCCAATCGAATGGCAGGACGTAAATAATCGGAGAATACAAAGAAAGTCGCTCCAAATACTTTTACACCACCGTGAAGAGCCATACCATTTATAGCTGCTCCCATCGCAAATTCCCGAACCCCAAACCAGATGTTGCGTCCGCTGTAATCTTCCACACTAAAGTCTGCTTCCCCTTTTAGTAACGTTTTATTAGAGGAAGCTAAATCCGCAGAACCGCCAAATAATTGAGGGACATTTTTCGCTAAAGCATTTAACACAGCTCCGCTGGAAGCACGTGTAGCAAGTTGATCTTCTCCAACACGATATACAGGTACATCGGTATCCCAGCCTTCCGGCAGTTCACCATTAATAGCTTGCTTTAATTCTTTTGCAAGTAGTGGATAGGCCTCTTCGTATTGGGCAAACAACGTATTCCATACTTGCTCCTTCTTTTCCGACGCTTCTTTCAGCTGCTCAAAATGTTTTTTTACCTCTTCTGGAATATGGAATTCCTCATTATAATTCCAGCAGTACTGTTCTTTTACTAGTTTAATTTCATCTTTTCCAAGTGGTGATCCATGTGAATCAGACTTACCGCTTTTATTTGGTGAACCATATCCAATGATTGTTTTCACTTCAATTAATGTAGGCTGTTCTGTGTTTGCTTTTGCTTCCGTTAATGCTTGTGCAATCGCATGGAGGTCATTCCCATCTTCCACCCGAAGCACTTGCCAGCCATAAGCTTTAAACCTATCCGCTACATTTTCACTAAATGACATATGAAGATCTCCATCAAGAGAAATATCATTGGAATCATACATCACGACCAAACGCCCTAATTTAAGATGTCCTGCAAGCGATGCTGCCTCTGCAGAAACTCCTTCCATCAGGTCTCCATCACCGCAAATACTGTATGTATAGTGATCGATGACATTATAATTGTCACGATTATACGCTGCCGCCAAATGTCTTTCAGCCATTGCCATTCCAACTGCCATCGCAATCCCTTGACCTAATGGACCTGTTGTAGCATCGACCCCAGGAGTATGACCAAATTCAGGATGACCAGGTGTTTTGCTTCCCCATTGACGGAAATTTCTTAAGTCTTCAAGCGATAAATCATAACCAGTCAAATGTAATAAGCTGTATAGCAACATGGATCCATGACCAGCAGATAACACAAAACGGTCACGGTTAAACCAATTTGGATTACTTGGATTATAATCCATAAATTTATCCCAAAGGGTGTAAGCCATAGGTGCAGCCCCCATTGGCATTCCCGGATGACCTGACCCAACTTTTTCAATTGCATCAATGGCTAGAGTTCTAATTGTATTAATTGATAATTGATCCACATCAACTTTTTGTTCAATCATGATTTTTCCTCCCTATTTATGATACGCTTCGATAAATTGGTAATTTTGAGTTCTACCTCCCATAGAGACAAAAGAGTGTGTAAGCATAGTACCATCTTCTTTTTTCCGGACACCCTTCAGCAACAATCCATCAGTAATTCCTGTTGCGACAAAAAAGCAATCCTCTGATTTTACAATATCATCAATCAGTAACACTTTTTCAGGATTGGACAACCCCATGTGAATACAACGATCAAACTCTTCTTTGTTTTGAGGAACAAGTTTTGCCTGGAAATCTCCTCCCAAGCACTTTAAGGCAGTCGCTGAAATGACCCCTTCGGGAGCACCCCCTATTCCAACTAATATATCTGCCTCCATTTCATCTATTGCTGTAGCTATGGCTGCTGTAACATCCCCATCGCTGAACAATTTCACACTGGCTCCTAAATCCAAAACTTGTTTAATTAAATGGTCATGTCGTGGCCGGTCTTGAATCATGACTGTTAATTCTTTTACATCTTTTCCTAATCCTTTGGCCACTGACCTCATATTTTCGGTTAATGAAGCATCTATATTAATGAATCCTTTTGCCTTTGGACCTACTGCTATTTTTTGCATGTACATGTCAGGAGCGTGCAATAAACTTCCCCTAGCAGCTACCGCGATCACAGTTAATGAGTTATCTTGCCCCTTGGACATTAGATTCGTTCCCTCAACAGGGTCAACTGCAATATCAACGTGCGGGCCCTGCCCGGTTCCAAGTTCCTCACCAATGTAAAGCATTGGGGCTTCATCCATCTCACCTTCACCAATGACTACTTTTCCGCTCATATTTATAAAATTTAATTGATTTCGCATGGCCTCTGTTCCAGCACCATCCGACTGAATTTTATTTGACTTTCCAATCCAAGGGTAGGCTGCTATCGCTGCTACTTGAGCTACTTTTAAAAAGTCATGTGCTAAACTTTGTACATTCAATTGCACAGGTGTGTTAATGTTCATTTCTTTCCCTCCTAATCCTACACAAAAACACGGAATTTTTATACTACACAATGAATATTTATGCATACATTGCGATAGTGATCCCTTTATTTCAGTTTTAATCAAAATAAAGTGCCAGGACCTTTAGATGACCATAAGTGTGTATTGTGTTCATTTAAGGGATTCTGGCACTTATCATTCTGCCTTATAAACTTTTTTCTTTAGACTTGTTGGACACTTTTTAATGTTTGATTAAATGTTTCTAATATAAAATATGCTGATGTAGCTCCCGGGTCTTGATTACCAAGCGATCTCTCACCCAGCCTGCTGGATCTCCCTCTCTTTGAGAGCATATCCTTGGTTGATTCCATACCCTTTTTAGCAGCAGTTACTGCTTCTGAAAATGATTGATAAAAATCGAATGTTGCTTCAAATTGTTTCTCAAGCTCGATCATGGCAGGATATAGTGTATCCATCATCGTTTTATCACCGACTTCGGCTTGTCCCCGCTCTTGGACACCCTTAATAAAGGCGACCCAAAAATCTACTAGATCTTGATCAGATAACTCAGTTTTATTTTGAAACACTTTAGCTCCTCTTAAAAATCCAGTTGCATACAATGGGCCAACGGATGAACCAACAGCACTTAAGAATGTACGACCCGCTGTAATAGCAATTTTACTGCTATCTTCTTCATTCGCTAATTCGTTTTGTAATTTCTCATTAATTGCTTGCCAGCCAATTGACATCGTTACGCCATGGTCGCCATCGCCTAATTTGCGATCAAGCTCCGATAAGTAATCTTTCTGCTCTTCAATCATTTCAACAACATTACTTAAAAACTTTTTAAAATCGACGGATGTAAATGTCATGTTCGCTACCTCCTATAATTGTGCGTACATTGGGCAATCAGCAGGTTGATCAATTAGTTCAGCTAATTCCTCGTCAAGCTTGATTAAAGTAATAGATGCTCCACCCATTTCAAGTGATGTACTATAATCACCTACGTATGACCGGTGAATAGTAATTTCCCTCTCACTTAATAACTGCTCTACTCTTCTAAACATAATAAGGAGTTCCATTTTCGTTGTAGACCCTAATCCATTTACAAGAACTGCAACTTTTTCCCCTTTTTCAAGTGGCATATCTTCTAAAATGTCATTGACTAAACGATCGACCACTTTATCAGCTTCTTGAATTTCTCCTTTTTCAACTCCGGGCTCCCCATGATGTCCAAGGCCAATTTCCATTTCATTTTCACCGAGTTCAAAACTCGGCTCTCCCGTTTGAGGTAAAGAACATGGTGATAGGCCTACACCCATACTGCGTGTTTGGTTATTCGCCTTCGCAGCCACTCTAACGACTTCATCCAATGTATATCCCTTATCAGCAGCTGCCCCTGCCACCTTAGTGATAAAAAACTCACCAGCAATGCCGCGTCTTTTTTGCTTTTCCTCCTTTGGTGCTGATGCAACATCATCATTTACGATGACGGATTCAATCCGTGTGCCATGTTCCAAGTCGGCAATTTCAGCCGCCATTCCAAAATTCATGAGGTCGCCTGCGTAATTTCCGTAAATATATAAGACTCCTTCGCCTTTATCGATTACTCTTGTTGCTTCAATGATCGGATCCGGTGGTGGTGAGGCAAAAATATTCCCCACTGCAACTCCATCAGCCATTCCGGTTCCAACATACCCCATAAAGGCAGGTTCATGACCTGAACCTCCACCGATTAAAATTCCAACTTTATTTGGTTTTGTTTCTTTTGCTATGACAAGAGAGCGTTTATTCTCTTCCAATTGTTTGATATATTGTGGGAACGCTTTAACATAGCCTTCAATCATTTCTTCTACCACAACATTGGGATTATTAATAAGCTTTTTCATGCTATGCTTTCACTCCTTTTAAAAATTCTTGTTCTTTGTCCATAATTTGTTGAATTTTTCTACCTGAATTTCCACCCGTGAACTCTGATCTTAAATAAGCTTCCACTACTTGTTTAGCGGTTTCAATTCCTATGACCTTAGCACCCATTGTTAAAATTTGAGCATTGTTGCTTTTTTGGGCACGTTCAGCAGAATATGTGTCATGACATAACGCTGCTCTAATTCCTGGAACCTTCCCTGCAGCGATTGCCACACCTATTCCGGTTCCGCAAACAAGAATTCCTCTATCAATCTTCTTTTCGATAACAGCGTTTCCAACTTCAAATGCAACACCAGGATAATCTACTTCTTCACAAGCATAGCATCCATAATCAACAACTTCATGACCAAGCTCCTGTACATACTGTTTTATGCTTTCTTTCATTTCAAACGCATTATGATCAGCACCTAAACCTAATTTCATTATACATCTGCCTTTCTGTAATTTCTAAATTTTTTAATAGTTTTAATACTCTTATTTTTTCATTTTTAATCTTTTTTGTCAATATTTATTTTCGTTTACTTTTGTTTATTTTCATATATCTTATTTTTGGTAAAAAATAATAGACTTACAGTAAGTAAAATCTAAATATACTGAAAATCTATTAAATAGAGGCTCGGTTTTTTTACGTTTTATTATTTGAGGCTAACTCATAATTAAATTTCTTAAGTTAGCCTCTCTATATTTACTTCTTATTTACCATCTAAATCTGGAATTAATACAACCTTCAATGATTCTGCTCCACTTTTCACCAGCTCAAAGCCTTTTTCAAATTCCGATAATGGCAATTGATGTGTTACTACACCTTCAGTTGGCAAATCCCCATTTGAAATCCCTTCAATAACATGTGGATAGCAATATGGTCCCAAATGAGACCCCAAAACATCAAGTTCTTTTCTATCACTGATAATACTCCAATCAACTGTAACAGGATCCTTAAATACACTGAACTCAACAAATCGGCCAAGCTTGCGAATCATAGATAAACCTTGCTCAACAGATTTCTGTGCTCCAGTTGCTTCAATATAAATATCACAGCCATATCCATCGGTTAAGTCCTTTACAATCTTGTCAACGTCATCTTTCAATGGATTTAAAACCAAATCTGCACCAAATTCTTTGGCAAGCTCTAAACGATCTTCAAATAGATCCAAAACAATTAATTTTCCTGGTCCGGATTTCTTGATTGCTCCAATCATACCTAACCCTAGAGTACCGGCACCTGCAAGAACAACAACATCTCCTAATTGGATTTGCGCCCGTTGAACAGCGTGGAAGGAGCAAGCATATGGTTCTATTAAAATAGCTTTTTCTAATGGAAGGTCTTCAGGCACTTTGAAATTGATCGCTTCCTTCGTAAATTTCATATATTCAGCCATTCCGCCATTCACATTATTTTGAAATCCATATAAATCGTGTTTTTCACACATCCAATATTGTCCACGCTTACAAAATCTGCATTCCCAGCAAGGAACGATTTGTTCTGAAATGATTCTATCACCAATTGCAAAATCTTTAATGCTATCATCAAGAGCTACTACCCGGCCGATAAATTCATGACCTGGGATCATTGGCGCTTTTATGTATGCCGGTTGTTTTTCATCTCCCCAAAAACTTGGCGCACCGGCATATGCCTTTACATCCCCTGCACAAATTCCGCATCCCTCTACCTTAATTAAAATTTCACCGGGTCCAATTTCAGGTACAGGAACTTCTTCAAGACGATAGTCACCAGGTGCATACGCAACAACCGCTTTCATTGTTTTTGGGATTACAGCATTTTTAAAATCTCCTTTTGTAACAGTGCTAATAGTTGGACACATAAATATTCTCTCCCTTTTACATTTTAGTTTCTATCATTTCAATTTATAGAAGCATCTTGCACATCTCTATAGACAACGCTTACAATATACTGACTTTAATCATCTTCTTTCACTATTAAGTAACATAATGAAATCAAACAAATCATTTATCGTTTATTATCGTAAACGATTGATTACTTTCATTATATTCTCTTTTTTTCACATTCGTCAATATATATTTTTGTTTATTTTTATTTTTTTTCGTTTCATTTCGTTAATTATTCTTTATTTCCTTACACGAAATAATAGAATATAATAATATATACGATTACTTTTTATTTTCATTTAGCGCGATTTTTATCAGATAGTTTCAAATGAAATTTGAGATCATTAATATATAAAAGGATCATGTGAGGTGATAAGATGGCAAAAGTATTTGCTTCAGAGAGAAGAAAAATAATAATGGAAAAGTTACAAGAGCATAAAAGAGTTACGGTTAAAGAGCTTTCAGAAGAAATGCAAGTTTCTGAAGCTACCCTTAGAACAGACCTTACCAAAATGGAGGAAGATGGTCTTCTACAAAGAACACATGGTGGCGCCATTTTGGTTGAAAACATAGACAATGAGACCAATTTTTTCAGCAGAGAAAAAAGAAATAAAAATGAAAAATCCGCGATTGCAAAAAAAGCGGTTGAATTAATTTCGAACGGACAATGTATCATGTTAGATGCAAGTTCAACTGCACTGGAGCTTGCACGCACTTTAAATGACTTGCCTATACGTTTAATGGTTGTCACAAGTGGGATCAATACTGCTCTTGAGTTAAAAGATCATCCTAATATCACTGTTATATTATTAGGCGGTATTGTGAAGAAGGGATCCTATTCATTGGAAGGTCATTTAGGGGTTAATATTTTAAAGCAAATTAATATTGATATGTTGTTTACTTCTGCAAATGGATTTTCTTTCGAGTCAGGATTAATGGACTTTAGTGTATATGAAGTGGAATTAAAAAAAGCGATGGTCAGTGCTTCCAAAAAGGTGGTTGCTTTGCTTGATCATACGAAAATTAATAAAAATTCAATTGCACCATTTGCTTCCATTGATCAGATTGATACGATCATTACAGACTTTGATATAACAGCCGATTATGCCGATAAATTTCAAGAACATAATATCGAAGTGATCGTGGCTTCCCCTGAAAAAAATGTTTATTAATTAGTGTAAAAAGCACCCGAAAGATTCCGTTTTCGGGTGCTTCCCTATTAAAAGACACAAGAATTGACGGATGAATTGGCGTACGTCTTTTTCTTCTATCAAGGTTTCTACGATATTCCATTAACTTTGAGTTAGCAATTGACATCATTATTATAATGGACAATAAGTATTGTACAATTAAAAAGGAGGGTCAAAACTTCTGACATCTTTAGGGCCGATTTGAGTACCAATTTTATTGATCTTTATAAGCTAGTCGATAAAAAGCTGCTGATTCCCGCTTTAGGATCAAGAGGGTCCGCACTTAACAGTTGGGGAATCAGGACAATCACCCGAGCTGGTAAATAAAAGGAAAAATCCCGCTTAAGTAGTAATCTTCATTTAAAAAGGCTTAAATAGACGGAGAAATTCCGCCTATTTACTCGTAAAACTTGAAAACGGGGTATTTTGTTTTGCATAATCGGAAAATCTCAACTTATATACCCCGAAACGGGCTCCATTCTCCATTTAATCGAATTATCTCCGCTTATTTTACTTTTGCTGGTTACTCGATTAAGGACAACCGTATCACAAGTAAGTGGGGGTTAATATAAATAAGGTTTTTGTATTCCAAATAAAGAAACTCGCCAATTATTTGAAGTGAACCAAAAAAGTTAGACATAAATATTTTAAGCAACCTGTTGGACCTGAGACCGGTATTCTACTGGACTCAGGTTTTTTAACTTTTTCTTCATTCGTATATTGTTGTAGTAGTAAATATAATCGTGTAATTCCTGTATAAAATGCTCAATACTTTTAAATTCCTGGAGATAGAGGAGTTCTGTCTTAAGGATGCCAAAGAAGTTCTCGATAACGGCATTATCTAGACAGTTTCCCTTTCGGGACATGCTTTGTGTAATATTCCGGTCTTTGAGAGTTTTCTGGTACTTGTCCATCTGGTAATGCCATCCTTGATCTGAGTGGAGAATCAACTTATCCTCTGGATTTAAAACCTGTAAAGCTTGTTCAAGCATGTTGCCAACTAAATCAAAAGAGGGACGAGACTTAACTGTATACGAGATGACCTCACTATTGAACAAATCAAGAATAGGAGATAGATAAAGGTTTTGTCCGAAAAGGCTGAATTCTGTTACGTCTGTAACCCACTTCTGATTAGGTTTGTTGGCTTGGAAATCCCGATTTAGAACGTTAGGCGCAATTCTTCCTACATTTCCGCGATAGGACTTATATTTCTTCATACGAACTTGGCACTTGATCCCCATCTGGTTCATTAGCTTGAGGACAGTCTTTGGGTCAAGAATCAAGCCTTTCTTATCAAGTTCTTTTTTAATGTTACGGTGTCCATAACGACCTTTATGTTGGTGATATATTTCTAGTATTGCTTCTTTCACCTTTGCGTATTTATCAGGGCGGTTCATGTGTTTTGTCCAATAATAATACGTACTTCTTTTGATATCCGCAATCTTGATCAACTCAGCGACTTTATATTCATTCCTTAGTTCAAAAATTACTTGTGCTTTGAGTTTTGATGTAATTTTTCCTGTTCCTGAACTAAGGCATTCAACTTTTTTAGATAAGCGTTCTCCATTCGTAAACGTTCGATTTCTTGGATAAGGGATTCATTAGTATGATTGGTCAGATCGTTCTTTTTTCTTTCTTTTGTCATGGGAGGTCGCCCCTTCTTCTTTGGTAATAGGGCTTCCACTCCTTCTATTTCAACAGCTCTCCTCCAGGTATTGATGATAGAAGGATCAGGTATATTAAACTTCGCCGCTGCTTCATTAGAAGATGCCCAATTATCGTCCATATATTTGAGTACCTCCATTTTAAACTCTGCGGAGTAGTTTGTATAACTTTTTCTTAAGGAATCCTCTCCGTGTTCCAGATAAAGGTTAACCCACGTTTGTATTGTTTTATGAACAGTTCCTAACATTTTCGCAATATCCCTAAAAGACAATCCTCCTTTTTCATATTCCTTTACTGCCCATAACTTGTCCTCGAATGTAAATTTAGCCATATAAAAAACTGCACCAAAATTGTTAGTTTTGTGTCTAACAATTTTGGTGCAGTTCATACCTATGGCGAGTTTTACTTTTTATATACCAATAAAAATGCCATTACGACTGTCATTTCGGCACGTATTTTAAGAAAAGACCTCAAAACGAGCCCTTTATCCTTTAAGAGGGCTGCATTTTATTTTTTTAACTTCATTATTTAGATTAATAATTGAACTATTATAAATTTGTTTTGTTTTTCAAAACAACAAAAATAATATGCAAATGTAAAAATAAATGAAAAAAATAATCAACAAACAATAATAAAAGTGTTAAAATGAAAGTGTTATATTATCGGGAAATTCAGAATCTTTTTCCATACTATAAAACCCCAACAAAATAAATTGATGGAAAGGAATGATTTTATGAGCTTTAAAGGGTATGATAAAAATTTCAATCTTACAGACAAAGTAGCTATTGTAACAGGTGGAGCAAGCGGAATAGGTAAGGCTATCTCAGAATTATACTTAGAAAAGGGAGCACAAGTTGCTATTTTTGACCTAATGGAAGATGTAAAAAGCGTAGCCAAGCAAATGAATGAAGAAAATGCAATCGGTGTACAATGCGATGTTACTGATAATGAAAGCATGGGCCATGCTATCCAGATTGTTAAAGAACACTTTGGAAAGATTGATATTTTAGTAAACTGTGCGGGCATTGTATTACTCGACGATGCAGAAAATATTTCTGATGCATACTGGCAAAAAACTATCGATATTAACTTAACAGGCTCATTCAAAATGTGCCAGAAAGTCGGTAATGTCATGATTGAGCAGGGCAATGGCGGAAAGATTATTAACCTTGCTTCCCAGGCTGCCATTATTGCATTGGATAACCATGTCGCTTATTGCGCAAGCAAAGCGGCAATCCTTGCAATGACCAAGGTCCTAGCTTATGAATGGGCTCAATTCGGTATAAACGTAAATGCGATCTCACCTACTGTGATTTTAACGGAGTTGGGTAAAAAGGCTTGGGCCGGAGAAGTAGGAGAAAGAGCGAAAAAAGAAATCCCGCTTGGACGCTTTGGATACCCTGAGGAAGTCGCTGCTGTAGCCTTATTCTTGGCCAGCGATGCTACCAACTTAATGACAGGTGAGAACATTGTACTTGATGGTGGTAATACAATTAAATAATGGACAAACACCAACTATTCGAGAGGTGCAATGCTAATTTAGTGTTGTACCTCTTTTTCGTTGTTACAAGTCATTTTATTAAGAAGCTGCTTTTGTTCCAATACTTAATTTTAAAAAAATATAGAACGCCCCGTCATGGAGCGTTCTATATTTTTTATTACTCTTCAATTAAATTCTCACACTGTTGCTTAAAGAGCAGCCTTAAGATCGGTTGATTGGCTTTCTTCTTTACTGGAAGGCAGATTAACAAACTTCATTAGAATGGCACTAACTACATATAGAGCCGTATAAATCCAAATGACACCTATTGTCCCTGTACTTCCGATAAAAACGCCTACAATCGCAGGACCAAGAAACGTACTAAGACCAGCTCCCATATTAAGAATAGACATCGCAGCCCCTCTATTCTCTGGAGCCAATGAAGGGATTAAGGCTGATAATGGAACATAACCAGCTAGACAAGCTCCAAAACACACAGCTACAAGCGTTGAGGCCATATAATTCGGGCCTAGTAATGCTGGAACATAGTAAAATGCTGCTGTAAAGATGGCACACCCTACGCCGCCAAACCACATAACCGTGTTACGCCACCCTAACTTATCACCAACAATACCAAAGATCAAATTGAAAACAATATTACTTGTCCAAAGAGCACCATAAATCTGCAGCCACTCCGCACGCGTAAATCCAATTTCCATCATGTATGCAGGCATAAAGACAACAAAACCATAGGCACCGGCCGTATTAATTGTTCTAACAATACCACCCAACCCAATCTTTGGTCTTTCAAAGGCAATCGTAATCCCTTTTGTTAAATATAAGAATGCTTCCTGTTTTGACTTAAACTTTTTCTCTCTGTTTGAGTCATCCTTATTCAGGAAAATAGCTATTGTAGCACCTAATGCAACAAAGATGAGCGCACTCCATAGCGTCTTCATTTCACCTAAATGCGGCAGGGCAAAACTAGAATAATACGCACCTAAAACATTTAATCCACCAGTAAATGCAAACCAGAACCAACCTACAGCGGTTCCAAGCTTTTCAGCAGGAGAATAGTAGGTAAGCCAAACTAAGAATGAATAAGAAAACAACGGATAGCCTAATCCCCTAAGTGCATAGGTTGGAATCATAACTGAAAGATTCATAGTCGGTAAACCTACAATTAGAAAAACTAATGTTCCGACCACAAACATACTTAATCCAATAACCATTGCTTTCCGTGGACCTAGTACCTCAGCAAGTACCCCTGATAACCAGGCAGCGATAGCTACCGCAAAACCGTAACAAGAGAACAGCAGTGCCGATTGTTCTACAGTCAAACCATGACTTGTTAAGTATGGTGAAAGCCAGCCTTGCTCCAGTCCGTCTCCCATCATAAAGAACAATACGCCAATATACCCTAAAGCCATTTTAGAATCCATGCCTATTCGGCCTAATATACCTTGATTCATTTATGCTCCTCCTTAATATACAGAATTTTCTTTCTATTAAGGAGATAGGAACCTTAAATTGCAAGGAACCTATCTCTCTATTACTTTCATTATCCAACTTTCTTACAGATTTGGATTTAAAATAACTTTTAACGACTGAGCCCCGCTCTTAACAAGTTCGAAGCCTTTTTCAAATTCTTCCAAAGGCAGCTCATGTGTTACAACTCCCTCTGTCGGAAGATCACCATTTGAAATTCCTTCAATAACATGTGGATAGCAATATGGTCCTAAGTGTGATCCTAAAACATCAAGTTCTTTTCTATCGCTGATAATACTCCAATCAACTGTAACAGGATCCTTGAATACACTGAACTCAACAAATCGGCCAAGCTTGCGAATCATGGATAAACCTTGCTCAACAGACTTCTGTGCCCCTGTTGCTTCAATATAAATATCACAGCCATATCCATCGGTTAAATCCTTTACAATCTTGTCAACGTCATCTTTCAATGGATTTAAAACCAAGTCTGCACCAAATTTTTTGGCAAGCTCTAAACGATCTTCAAATAGATCCAGAACAATTAATTTTCCTGGTCCGGACTTTTTGATGGCTCCAATCATTCCTAAACCTAGAGTACCGGCACCTGCAAGAACAACGACATCTCCTAATTGGATTTGCGCACGTTGAACAGCGTGGAAGGAGCATGCATATGGTTCTATTAAAATAGCTTTTTCTAATGGAAGGTCTTCTGGCACTTTGAAATTGATCGCTTCCTTCGTAAATTTCATATATTCAGCCATTCCGCCATTTACATTATTTTGAAATCCATATAAATCGTGCTTTTCACACATCCAATATTGTCCACGCTTACAAAATCTACATTCCCAGCAAGGAACAATTTGTTCTGAAATGATTCTATCACCGATTTCAAAATCTTTAATGCTTTCATCCAGAGCCACTACCCGGCCAATAAATTCATGACCTGGGATCATTGGCGCTTTTATGTATGCCGGTTGTTTTTCATCTCCCCAGAAACTTGGCGCACCGGCATATGCCTTTACATCTCCTGCACAAATTCCGCAGGCCTCTACCTTTATTAAAATTTCACCCGGACCAATTTCTGGTACAGGAACTTCTTCAAGACGATAGTCACCAGGTTCATACGCAACAACCGCTTTCATTGTTTGTGGGATGACGACATTTTTAAAATCCTCTTTTGTAACAGTGTTAGTTGGGCACATAAATAATCTCTCCTTTAATTACCTTTTAAATTTAAGTTTTAGAAACCTTCTGTTTTATTAGGATTATATTTAAACTCATGGTGGATAACGCTTTCAATTATAGTTTTAAAATAGTGAGAGCTCCTAAACACCTTCTTCCATTTTATAATATTCTCAATGGAAATTTGATAGTTAATTTATACCTTTTATCGTTTGTTGTTATAAACGATTGATTGTTTTCATTATATTCCGTTTTTTTATCATTAGTCAACAACTTTTTTTGTTTATTTTTACTTTATTTTCGTTTATTTTCGTTAATAATTATTTTATATTGATAATTAAAAATAATGTAATATAATAATATAATAAAACGGTTACAAATCATTTTTATTTAAAATTACTTCTATTTTCGAATTTACACGAAATTTTCTCAATAAAAACATATAAAAAATAATAACATTATAGGTGATAAAATGGTAAAAGCGTTTGCTCTAGAGAGAAGAAAAGAAATAATGGAAAAGTTACACCAGTTTCAAAGAGTTACTGTCAAGGAGCTTTCAGAAGAGATGCAAGTTTCTGAAGCTACCCTGAGATCTGACCTTACCAAAATGGAGGAAGATGGTCTTCTACAAAGAACGCATGGAGGGGCCATTTTGGTTGAAAGCATGGACAATGAGACCAATTTTTTCAGCAGAGAAAAAAGAAATAAAAGTGAAAAATCCGCGATTGCAAAAAAAGCGGTTGAATTAATTTCGAACGGACAATGCATCATGTTAGATGCAAGTTCAACTGCACTGGAGCTTGCTCGTACTTTAAATGAATTGCCAATACGTTTAATGGTTGTAACAAGCGGGATCAATACTGCTCTCGAGTTAAAAGATCATCCTGATATTACGGTTATATTATTAGGTGGAATTGTTAAAAAAGGATCCTATTCTTTGGAAGGTCATTTAGGAGTTAATATTTTAGATCAAATTAATATTGATATGTTATTTACCTCTGCAAATGGATTTTCTTTCGATTCCGGATTAATGGACTTCAGTGTATATGAAGTGGAACTAAAAAAGGCAATGGTCAGTGCTTCCAAAAAGGTGGTGGCTTTGCTTGATCATACGAAAATTAATAAAAATTCAATTGCCCCATTTGCTTCCATTGATCAAATTGATACGATCATTACAGACTTCGATATAACAGCGGATTATGCCAGGAAATTTCTAGAACATAATATCGAAGTCATCATTGCTTCTCCTGAAACATTTGTTCGATAATCGAATATAGTGAACAATCCTATTAGCTGGTTTTGTTTAACAAGACATTATAGTTTTTAGGTGTCAAAAAAACATCCTAAACAAGAAAAGGCGTGCAAAAACTGTTGTCAGTTTACACGCCATTTTTATTGTCATTTAAATGTTTTCATCCCAAAATAGAACTCTTAAAGATCTCTCTACAAGCTTTTCTCCTTCACAGACTTGGAGGAATGAGTAAAGTGGAAAAACAAATGGTGAATCATCCCTAAAAACACAAATATCCATGCAGCTAAAGCAACATACACCATAAACCGCGGAATGACCGTTAAAAACGGAACTCCCAGCGCCTTGGATAACTGATACGTACTCGCCGTATACATCGCCAGCGGAAATGCCATCCCCCAAAACTGGGGATCATACGATAAAGGATATCGATGATAAAGGTGACGCCAGATTGTCAGGATAATCATCAACGGAATCCACCACGTACCCATAATCCAGAAAAACAAGGTAAACCCTTTTAAAAATGGAGTTATTTCTATAAGCAACGGCCAATTCTTGTCATACAAAATGAGCGAAGAACCTGCCAAAGTAGTAATCGCCACCGCCCCCATATTGATCCAATAAGGCGGCGTCAGGGCTGAGTGATCCAGCTTCACAAACATAAACCGATAAAAAATCAACGTGATGATATTGAGATATAACATACATCCAAGGAAATACATACATAAGGTAAAAAACAAGACCACATCCTGCCCCCGTTCCACATAAGAGGAAAGGAGCGTCCCAAGGATCGAGATCGAATGCGTGGCAACCGCAGCAATCAACCAAGCCCCATTAATCCCTTCCGCAATCGCCGGCTTATCCTTGCGAATCGTAACGGCTGAAAAAAAGGTATACATGATGACAATCCATAACAGAATGGCAAGCCCCCATAGATACAGGGCAATCGTATAGAGATTCGTCATAATAATAAGCTGGCAGCCAAACACGCTGGTTCCTGCGACTAACGTGAAAAAGCCAGGGCCAACGGTATGACTCATCAAGTCTTTTGCCAATCTAGGAAAATAGCAAAATAGACGAGTAAGTGTCAGGACCCACAAACTAATATAAGCAGCCACATTAACATATAGCAAAATCCTGGCTATCAAACCCATTCCCAGCAGATACGTGCCAATGGAGAGTGCGCCCGTAGCCATAACCAGAGCAAAATAGCCTGGAAAAAGATTCACTGCTTTTTGTTTTAAAAGAGAAAACAAGGTCCCACCTCCTATTGATTATTTTATCATAAAAATCTTATATCTCGGTCGGATTAATAGGAATTTAAGAACTTGACGCGATAAGGAACTTGAGATACATTTTTTGTAAAATCCTAAAAAATGAGGTCTTAGCTTATGTTGCCATGCCGCGACGATGTACTCACTATCACCAAAAGACTAGTAACCATTGAAAGTATCGTTAACACAAAGGGCGAAAAAATAATAGCCAATTCTTTATATCAAATGATCTCTTCCTTACCTTATTTTCAACAAAACCCAAACTTCCTCACCCTAGAGCAGACCCTCAATGATCACCAAGAGCGATATAATGTTCTAGCCTTTGTCAAAGGAACCAAAGGAAAGAGTAACCGCACCGTCCTCTTAATGGGCCATATCGACACGGTAGGAATTGATGATTTTAATCAGTTGAAGGACAAGGCATGTGATCCGGAGCAACTAATGGAGGCACTACAAACCGAGCAGCTGCCCCCCTCTGCAAAAGTGCAATTGGAGTCAGGGGATTGGTTATTTGGCCGCGGCGTTCTTGATATGAAAAGCGGGGTGGCCAGTCATCTGTATCTCTTAAAATATTATTCTGAGCATCCAGAAAAATTAAACGGAAATATCGTCCTTTTAGCAGAATGTGACGAGGAGGACAGCTCCCATGGTATTCTCTCTGCCTTAAAAACATTGAATCGCTGGAAAAAGGAACATGGATTTCACTATGCTGCCGCCATCAATGCGGACTTTGTCTCACCGCGCTTTGACGGGGATCAAAATCGCTATATTTATAAAGGAACGGTGGGAAAACTGCTGCCATCCTTCTTTATTACAGGAGCGGAAACCCATGTAGGATCAGCCTTTGAAGGCCTGGACCCAAACTTTATCGCTGCCGAACTGACCAAGCAAATTAATTACAATCCAGATCTTTGTAATGACGCATATGGTGAAACGACCGTCCCTCCTGTTTCCTTGAAACAAACGGATTTAAAACCAACCTATACGGTTCAGACAGCCTTGTCAGCCTATGTATACTATAACTTTTTTATCCATTCCTGGTCACCAAAGGACGTACTAGATAAGTTGAAAGAACAAGCGGTCATCGCCTTTCAAAATGCACTTACCACTTTTGAAGATCGATATCGGCGATATAGTGCCATGAGTGGTGAACCGTACGTACAGCATCCTTGGAAGCCTAGAGTGTTTACGTACGAAGAAATGGAACAATTATTAGTTCAGGAAAATGGCGAAAACTACGTCAATCATATGAAAAACTTTAAAGTACGTCTTTTAAAAGATACAGAATTAGATACACGAATGTTTGCGGCCAGAGTGGTTGAAGAGGCCTGGAAATGGATGAAGGACAAAAATCCTGCAATGATTCTCTTCTATTCATCTCTTTACTCTCCTAGAATTGAATTAACAGGAAAAACAGAGGACGAGCTTGCCTTAATTAAGGCATTGGACGAGTCTGTAGAAGAAATCCAGCCAACCTATCCGTATCCAATTGTAACAAGGAACTTTTTCCCTTATATCTCGGATATGAGTTTTGTGGCGCTTAGTGATGATGAAACCGGGATTAATGCTGAATCAAGCAACAATCCTGGCTGGGGAACAAAACTGTTTGTTGATTATCAGGACATCCGCGATATCAATGTACCAGTAATCAACATCGGGCCATATGGATGGGATGCCCATAAAAAACTCGAAAGAATGGAAATGACCTACTCACTCGAAATCGTACCAAACCTCACCAACCTGGTGATTCAGAAACTTTTATAATCAAGAATTTTTATAGCGAATCTCTAAAAGAAAGCAAATAAAAAAGAGCCATTTAGCTCATGCCAAAAAAATATTAGTATCAGCCCCACCTACGCTGTATACCATGATGGCCTCTTTTGAACAAAAAAAATCCGTTCGTAAAAGTGTCCTTTTACGAACGGAGGTACTACAGAAAAATCCTGGTAATTTATAACACCCATTTTTTCCTTCCTGAGAGCGTTACCAAAATTGTACAACTGAAAAATATTAAATAATTTATAAGACCCATTTTTTTCTCTTCCTGAGACCGCACGTTATGATCGGACTTATTAGTTTACAGGGAAAATAAGAATAGCTCCTACACACAGTGCGATAATACGGATCAGGTACATAGGTACTGAGAACAACCAGAACTGTGGAAGCTTATATTTACCCATGCCTAAGATCATAGCTGGCATACCATCGATTGGCATGTACCCGCC
This sequence comes from Neobacillus cucumis, assembly GCF_002860255.1. Classification (GTDB taxonomy): domain Bacteria; phylum Bacillota; class Bacilli; order Bacillales; family Cytobacillaceae; genus Neobacillus; species Neobacillus cucumis_A. The sequence goes on along the minus strand of NZ_PGVE01000077.1, from coordinate 23,964 downwards.
GTTCCATCCAGATACTACAACTGCAACTGCGGCAGCAACAGGATTAAGTCCCAAACTAAGGCTGGTTGCAATAGCGATTGGCGCAAAGATGAATACAGAACCCATATTTGAACCAGTAAAAGTAGCACAGGTACTAGTTAGAAGTGCGAAAATCAAGATAAGAATGAATGGACTGATATTCGTACCTAATGAATGCGCTACAACCTTTCCGATCATAGCTGTAAATCCAGAGTTAGCTAGAGCGTCAGCAACGCCGATAACACCAGCCATCATAAGGATGACAGGGGCACCCATATTATCACGAACTTCCTTGAAATCAAGTACGTTGATCATTAGTAGAATTGCTCCTGCAAGGCCAGGGATTACATAAGAAGCATTGCCCAATACGTTCATAAGCATCATACCGACAACACTAAGGGCAAATAAAGCGATGGTTAAGTTTTCTTTCCAAGCAGGCATCATAGCCTGAATCTCAGTTGTTGCCGCCACCTCATCATATGCAGTGACTTCTTCCTTAATTGGATGATCCGGTAGAAGACGATAAGCAACCAAACTCCATACTAAGAAACCAAGAGCCAGGATGAAATTCACTACAGCAAATTTCGTCATAGAAAGCCCGTCGTGATAACCTGCCGTTTCCAGTACGCTGACAGTAACACCATAGAAGAGTGCTACATTGAAAGGAATCAAAGGGTGGTTAGTAGCAAACCCCAAAGGCATCATCAGTTTAGACGTAGGCATTTTTTTATTGTAAGGGATAGTAGATATCAAGGATAAAATCAGTACATAGTAACCAGTGGCACCGGCACCTGGTAAACTGGCACCAAGCATAACGACCACGAGCAAAAGAGCATAGCTCTTATAACCGCCCTTATTTACCAAAGCAAGCATAGAGGCCTGAACCTTACCAATCAAGCTAGTCTTCATTAGTCCCGCCATAACAACCATAAAGCCAGCGATCATGATAACACTTGGGTTCACGAAGCCTGCGAAGGCCTCCTGAACAGTAGACAAACCGGTAACTACTAGCAGAAGGCAGGCCAGGACTGGTGGTGCACCGAAGGCCATCTTGTCTGACATAATCAATCCAATCATCAGGATCAAGATACCCAGGGCAAGAATCATGTGCAATGTCATTTTTTACTTCTCCTCTCTTAAAACCCTAGTTAACTGAATATTTTTAACTTGGGTTTGATACCAAAGCCTATCAAACTATAATGATGTGATAACTTTAATATCTAACTTATTTCTCCAGATGTAGGATTGTAAACCCCTTCATTTTCACGTTTTTCACCATATATATCTTCAACTGAAAAACTATTATATTTTACACATATTCTATTCTTATATGCGTATACTAAATGTAAGCGTCCTTGTGCATCTTGATAAATAGTAGGATATTCAAATTGTGAATTATTCGTTTTATTCTCTGCTCCAATGAAACCTTCTGCGTGTTCAATAATTCGACCGATTGGCCAAGTATTTCCGCCATCTTCAGACACTGAAACCACTACGGGATTTCTTAATCCAGGCCATGCTACCTTACCTTTTTGTGGATGAATGGCAGCGTTCGCATTATAAGCAATAGCAATAGCACCGTTATCTAATTTGATTGCACTTATACTCGCATTATTATTTGGTAAGATTGTTGGCTCAGGCACTGTCCAAGAATCTCCAAAATCTTTTGACTCACTTCTATAAATAGAATCCGCAAATCTACTTCTCATAAACGCTACTAAATGACCATCTTCTAATTCGATAACATTGGCATGTACTCGTCCGTTACTATCAGGCATGCGTACTTCTTTCCATGTTAGTCCTTCATCATCTGATACTTGAAATACGGTAGGATCGTTTGTAAGACCTAATTCTGAATCTTCACATACCCACGTGCTAAATATCCATCTTCCATTACTTAATACTTGAATCGCTTGTCGAACAAATGTACCAGGCTGGCTAAATAATACTTCCGGTTCTGTCCAATTTTCACCATTGTCGTATGTCTTCTGATATTTAATAATGGACGTAAACTGCATATTATCTTTACCTGGTTGTCGACCTTCCTGAGAAGTATAGATTAACCATATTGATTTATCAGGTGCTTGGAAGAATGATGGGTTTTGCTCACTACGCGTATCATCCTGCGAGACAATTTTCGGTTCATTCCACTCTTCCGTTTCATGATTAAATTTTGATAATACAATGGAAATATCTGGACTACCTTCAAATGAACCTGCAAACCATGCACATAATAAATCTCCATCTTCTAACTTAATAATAGTTGGTGCATGTGCGGTTGAAAAAGGACCAGATGGAATGAAAGAAAAATCAATATTTGTATAATCATCATGAACTAATTTACCGTTTGGAATCGACCTGTTAATGACTAATTTATTGCTACTCATACTAATCACCTAATCACCCTATCTTTCTCATTAAATTTCTATCTTAATATCTATTTCGACTTCGTTTAATTTCTCTAAACCGTTGGAGAATTTTGGATTTAATGATCTATATGCATCTAAATTTTCTAATAAATCTATTATCACACAATTCACTTAGTTTCTTAATGAGCATTATTTGCCAGCTGTACCGCGTAATCAATTGCATTTTCAAGACTAAGTTCACTCGCAGTCATCTTACCTGCTTGGTCGAATGCCGTTCCATGATCAACTGAGGTTCGGATAATTGGTAATCCCAATGTAATATTTACTCCAGAAACCTCTTTCCATTTATTTTCTTGTTTATCAAATACAAACCCTAAAAGTTTTAATGGGATATGTCCTTGGTCATGGTACATTACCACAACGATGTCATACATTCCACCACGAGCTTTTGAGAAAACAGTATCTGCAGGTAAAGGTCCGAATACATTCATCCCCTCACTTTTAGCTGCTTCAATAGCAGGGATGATCTCATCAATTTCTTCCGTACCAAACAATCCGTTTTCTCCACAATGTGGATTTAATCCCGCCACAGCAATCCTTGGATTTTCGATACCCAAGTTTAAACAAGCATGATGAGCAATGTTTATTACATCTAATACTCTCTCTTTTTTAACTAAATCGCAGGCTTGTCTTAAAGAAACATGCGTTGAAACGTGAACCACCCTTAAATCACCATCAGCTAACATCATAGAAAATTTATTCGTATTTGTAAGCTGTCCATAAATTTCAGTATGACCTGCAAAGTGATGTCCTGCTAAGTTTAATGCTTCTTTATTTAATGGATTCGTAACGGTGGCATCTACTTTCCCTTCAAGGGCTAATTGAATGACTTTTTCCACATAGAGATATGCCGCATTTCCAGCCTCTTTAGACACCTCACCAATCTGTAATTCATTTGCATCTACAGAAGCTAAGTCCATGACATCCATTGTTCCCCATTCATACAATCCATCTTCCGGTGTAGTAATGGCATTTACTTTCAAATTAATCTCTGGGAATTTCTCTAAATAGCTCTCGACAATACTTTTATCTCCAATTAGTAAGGGATTACATTTTTCATATAAGCCTTTCTTTTGAAAAGCTTTGATTGAAATTTCAGGTCCGATACCTGCAGGATCACCCATTGTTATTCCGATAATTTTTTTCATAATGTCCTCCTAACTACTTCATTCCTAATTCAATATTTTCATTTAATACTGATTTTAATGCTGTAATTCCTTCATCAGACACTTGATTAAATGGTGCGCGGCACTTCCCTACCGGATAGCCTAGTAGTTCAACAGCCGTTTTTACCACAGTATTTGGATTCGCAAATTTAAAACAATCTCTGAAACTTCTGATAGAATCTTGATATTTACGAGCTTCTTCAATATGACCTTTCATAAATTGATCGTATATTTGTGCCATAGTAAACGGATAAACATTAGAACATCCTGCAATTCCGCCAGTTCCCCCAGCAAGTAACGTCCATAATATTAATGAATCATTACCTGATAGAACAGAAAAGTCTTCTCTATTTCTTGTTCTTTCAATATATTGAAGGATATTATCAAAGTTTCCACTGCTATCTTTGACACCAACAATATTGTCAATGTGACTTAGTTTTTCAACAGTCGCAGGTTGAATAGAATTACCCGTTCTAGCTGGAATATTGTATAAAACAATCGGCATATCAACCGCTTCAGCAACTGTTTTAAAATGATGATAAATCTCTTCTTGAGTGGCTGTTGCAAAATAGGGTGTAATGATTGATAAGTAGTCTACACCCACACGCTTTGCTTCTAGAGACAAGCGAATGGTATCTTGTGTTCCAACTAATCCTGTGGATGCATATACTGGAACCCTCCCTGCTACTGTATCAACTACTGTTTCCATGATTTTCACTTTTTCTTCTTCGCTTAAAATATAACCTTCTCCATTTGTCCCAAACGTGAAAATACCATGAACACCATTCTCAATGACTCTATTCACCTGATTTACGAGTTCTTCATAGTTAACTTCTTCATTGTCATACATAGGTGTAACAATTGGTGAAATAATTCCTTGTAATTTGTTTTGCACACTATTCACTCCTACATAATTTCTAGATAAATTTTACGAGCATCTTCTGGTGTTACTTCTCTCCTATTATTCACAAGTAATCTTTGAACTTCCATTCCAGCCTCGACTAATCCTTCAAGATCTTCTTCCGGCACATTGAAAGTTTTTAAGCTAGTTGGGATTTCAAGTGTTTTCACAATATTTTCTATTAAATCAATGATATATTTCGATTTTTCATTTACAGTTAATTCTTCACTATTTTCCTTTACCACTCGATCATAGGCTTTAGCTAAGAGGTCTTTAATAACTGGCTCATTAAACTTCATAACGGGTGTTAGTAGAATTGCGTTAGAAACACCATGAGCAATGTGATATTTTCCACCTAAAGGATAAGACAAGGCATGAACAGCAGTAGTTCCTGAAGATGTAATCGCTACCCCAGCATAGAAAGAACCTAATAACATATTACGCTTCGCTTCAAGTGCATCTGGATTTGTGCAAGCTTCAATAATGTTATTCATAATTAAATCTAATGCCTCTAGTGCAAAGGTATCACTGATTGGGTTAGCTTTTTTTGAAGTAAAACATTCGATAGCATGTGCTAGAGCATCAATACCTGTTGCTGCTGCAATAGGTTTAGGTAAATTTTTTATCATGTTGCTATCTAAAATAACATGGTCAGCAATTAATTCACCATTTACAATACCAACTTTTAAATTCTTTTCAGGTACACCTACAATGCTATTGGGAGTTGCTTCGGATCCTGTACCAGCTGTGGTAGGAATCATTAATGTTGTCACTTGTTTTTTAGCTACTAATGGATCCTCTAGTAAATCTTTTACAGTATAATCATCAGTAGATAACACGGATGCTAATTTAGCGATATCCATAACACTTCCACCACCAACTCCAATGATAAAATCAGAGTTCAGTGCTTTAAAATGTTCTACAACCTCTTGAGCCTCTATATAAGATGGCTCTGTTGGTATATCAGATAAGATTTCGTACTCGATATTATTCTTTTCTATAATACTAATGACTTCGTCTAGCAATCCAACTTTAAGTATGCCTTTATCTGTAAATATCGTGATTTTTGTCACACCATCTTTGATAATGGTATGGAGGTTTTGCATGGCATCTGAACCTGCAAATACATTTGTCGGCATTTTTAAATTATATTGATTTAACATAATGTGCATCCCCTTTGTCCTTAATCAATGCATTTAATTTAATAAATAGGTCCTCATCACCAAATCCGCCAGATTTAGTAATGACATAATGTTTTTCATCCTTAAAATCAATATTTCCAAGAACAATTCCTGGGAATAATTCTTTCAGAGGTTTAATTTCAGTAATCCCCAATACTCTCATCGATTGATATAATGTATCTCCACCTGTAAATAATATCGTTCTTTTCATACCATTTGACATAAGATTCTTTACTAGGTATCCGAGTGACTGTCCTATCCTAAATCTTAGTTCATTTCCTTGATCAGGCAGTTGATCTACTTGATCGTTCGATACATTCCCAAATGTTTCAAACATGAAAGGCTGTTCAATTTTTAAATATTGATGGATATTTTCTTGCCCTTTTTCTGTTTCCCAATATTGTTTATCCCAAAGTTGCTCCAACGTTAAAGATATTCTTTCATAACCATTCACTTCCGCAAATACAACTTGCTTTTTTGTTACAGGATTCACACTTCCACATACAATCAATAATGGAAGTTCCATATCGTTTTTAGTGGTATCCCTGTTTTTATAGATTATATTTGCTAATGCTTTAGCAAACCCAGCGCACCCCACCGTTATCTTTAATGCATCATTCAATAACAGCTCATTCCCTTGAGATAACATCTCCTCATCAGAGTGACTTTCTATTAACAAAATTCTTTCTTCTTTTGGAGGAATGTCATATTTTTTTGTAATATAAGTTTTTAAATCTGCTTCTTTAAGTAGAAGAGATGGGATATGGCTTTCCGTTACTGGTTCGTACGGATCTTGTCCAAAAACGCTTTCATTTACTGGAATGGAATCAATAAGTAATATTCCTTCACAACTAAAGCGATTTTGTTCTGGATACGCCGGAATAAAAGGAATGGTTACATCCTCAAAAACATCACTCAAAGCTCTTAACTCAGAAGCAACATTTCCTCTTAATGCTGAATCAACTTTTTTAAATATATATGGAATATTTTCTTCTTTCGCTTTTAAGGCAATTTTCTTAATAACTTCATAGGCGTCACATTTATTCAAATATCTTGTTTCAGTATTGAAGACAAGTACCTCTAATTGATCTTTGGTTTCACCAAATTCAAAATCCAAATCTGAGGTCACTACAGTATTCACACCATAATTAGAGAATTGGACTCCAGTATCAAGTGCTCCCGTAAAATCGTCAGCCATTATAAGTACCCTTATCATTTGATCACCACCTACTTTATAATTGAATTATAGGTTAATAATCTACCTAAAAAAATACGATAATTATAATTATTGTTACATTTTGAAACTTTTCTATTGAAAACGTTACCGAAATTAAAAGATTCGCATTAAACTGTTTAAATAAGAAACACACAAGAGGAATATATAGGCAAAACAAAAATACTTTACTTAAAGTACCCTCTTAAAAAGGGAGCAAAGTTCACTTAAAGAATGGAGTAATAAAAAAGGGAAAGAGTAAAATTTCACTCTTTCCCTCAATAATTATGCTGCTTGTCTGTCTTTAACTTTTCTTGCATTCTTTTGGTTTTTAACATAACCTGCTAAAAGTAACATGATTGTTACGATAGCTAGAATTGCATAGGACATAGCTCCATGTGGAAGATCAACCAAACGATTTAAACTTTTATCTTTTAAAATCATTTCTCCAGCTGTCCAAGTAAGAATACCAGCCCCAATATAGATAATGATAGGATATTTATCCATCAAGTAAACAAGAAATTTAGAACCAATGATCATAAGTGGAATACTTATGGCAATCCCAGCAATTAATAGACCCATATGACCACCTGCAGCCCCGGCAACTGCAACAACATTGTCCAAACTCATTGTTAAATCGGCAACTGCAATAGTAACAACTGCTTTCCAAATAGTGTTATAACTCTTTATGTGAGTATCTTCCTCTTTACCTTGGTCCAGTACTCCCCATGCGATATATGCCAGCAATATACCAGCAATAACATGAATGTATGGTATCCCCATAATCATCAGAACAACCGCAGCAAGGATAATACGGGCAATTACAGCAAATGCCGTACCAGCGAAAATCGCTTTATTTTGTAAATCTTTAGGTAAAGATCTTGTTGCCATCGCAATGACAACGGCATTATCACCAGATAGAATGATATCAATCATGATGATTTTTAATATGATTAAAATTACTTCTGTCTCCATTTATTAAAAACCTCTTTCTACTCAATTATTGTCAGCTTGTCCTAATTTTTTCGAAGCTCGTTCCAGTTACAGTCTGTTTTTTAAGAACTGATAGGCCATTTGATTAGCTTCATTTCCCATCGTTGGGCCATGATTAGCCTGGGAAGACGATAAATACATCGCGTCCGCATTAGAAGACACTAGTGCTTTGTAAAGACTCTCGCTTTGATCAATAGGCACGAGAGTATCCTTGCCACCGTGCAAAATCATCATCGGTGGACAATCGGCATCTACGTATGTAATCGGGCTACATTTTTTTGCTAATTCTATATACTTCCAATCTGGGTCACCTGTATCGCCGCTTTCTAGCAATTGATTCAAATCTAATAACGATTTTCCAGGTTCAGTATAGCCAAGGATTTGGGTTATTACAGTATCCATGGATTTGCCTGCATTATCGACTTCTGTTCCAGACAGATTCTTGATTGCTTCATTCGCGTCGCTCCTGAGGAGTGCTACTAGGTCAGTTGGAGCATAAAAAATGGTTGCTGCCCTTACTGAACTCGTATATTCTTGGTTACCGCCGACATCTCCTTCCATTTCACTGCAACTTGCGCTCATTGCAACCATTGCGGCTAGATGTCCACCAGCAGAGTTCCCCAACACTCCAATCCGTTCGGGATCGATATGATATTTCTCTGAATTTGCTTTCAAAAACCGTACTACTCCCTTGCAGTCATGGATACTCGCTGGGAAAACAGACTGACTAGCCAAGCGATAGGATGGGGATACAACAGTAAATCCTTGCTCTACCAATCTTATAAGTTCTCGGCAATATACTGCTTTTTGAGTAACCTGCTTGTATTCTCCATACATCCATCCCCCTCCGAAATAGTAAATGATGCATGGGCCTGGCGTTTTCTGATTGAGATCTTGATAGATATCCATTTTCAGAGTGTATGGCTCCCCATTATCCAGGGTTACCTCCGCAAAGGGAACATCTTCATAGCGCGGCGGGCGCCCCGGTGGACATAAAGGTTTTACTTTAGGTAGTTGTTGTTCCATACAATTTCCCTCCTTATAAATTTTCGCATGCTAGTACCAAATCAATGGCAATAATCGTAAGCGGCTGTTAAAATTTCCAGTTCCATTTATCTTCCCCGTATATATAAAGTAAAATATAAAAGAGCCCTTTGCCTGCTAAGTAGGAAAAGGGATCGCTATGGGAAACTTAACTCCAGTATCAAGTGCTTCCGTAAAATGTCAGCCATTATAATACCCTTAACATTTGTTCATCATAATTGAATTATAGGTTTATACTCTACCTAAAAAAATAGGATAATTTTTATTGTTGTTACGTTTTGAAACTTTTCCATCGAAAACGTTACCAAAATTCAAGGGTTCGTGATAAACTGTTTAAATAAGAAACACACAAGGAGGAATGTCTATGCAAAAGATAACAAAAATCCTTGGTATAGCACCTTACGAAGAGTTAAGATACGCAATGGAAAATGTAGGATCTACTTTCTCTAATATTTTGCTAAATACGTATACTGGTGATTTGCAAGAAGGGAAAAATATGGCCCTAGAGGCGATTCACAACGATTATGATATTGTGATATCAAGAGGAGGTACAGCTGAGTTAATCAGGAAGAATGTATCGATACCAGTTATAGATGTTTCAATATCTATTTATGACATTTTAGGAGCGATCAAACTAGCAAATAACTACACGTCAAAATTTGCTATTATAGGTTATTCAAGTATTACCGAAACTGCCCATTTAATTTGTGACATATTAGACTATTCCGTGGAAATATATACGATAGATGATTCAAGTGATACATTAGGCCTTTTAAAATCACTGATGAAAAAAGGGATTGAATTAGTTCTTTGTGATGCAATAACAAATAAACTAGCACTAGAAATTTCTTTAAATACCATCCTGATTACATCAGGAAGTGAAAGTATAAAACGGACATTCGAACAGGCAATAGAGTTAAATAACCATCTTCAAAGATTAAAATTACAAAATAACTTACTTACTGAAGCTATTGAAAATTTTAAAAATGACTGCATAATTTTATCCAGTCAGTTTGAATTGATTTATTCAAGTTTAGATACAGAAATTCATGACTCAATCTATAATTATTTACTTAATAAAAAAGATACTACTCCATTTAATGAAACACATACTTTTTATCATTCCGTAAACAACACTCTATATAACTTAAAAGTAAATATTTCAAATAAGACTGATGATATTTTTTATATTGTAACTGTTCAAAAATCTGTAACACCTATCATGAATTCTAAATTCGGTGTTACATATGAAGATAAGTCAGAAGTGGAACAGAAATTAAATAATAACTTATATAAAAATCCTATTATCACAAATGATATTTACGATAAAATTAAACAAATTAATTCAAATAATTCTCCAATTATATTACTAGGAGAAAGAGGTATAGGAAAATATATCGTCTCTCAAAGTGTGTTCATCCGACAAAATAATAACAATAATACAATGGTAACCATTAATTCTAACTTATTAAATGAAACAATGTGGAAACATCTTTTAAACACAAGTAACGGCCCTTTCCTTGAGGTTGGTAATACAATCCAGTTTAACCACTTTGATAAAATTTCAAATGAAAACTTCGAAAAGTTAATCACTATTATTGAATCTACTAACTTACACATAAATAATCGACTCATATTTATTTGCGAAAAAACATCTGAAGGTATGACATCAAAATTCTATAAAGAATTAATGAATCGAATGAATTGTATAAGTTTTCCTCTACCTACCTTAAGAGAAAGAAAAAATGAAATACCGGCTATATTAACGATGTTTTTAAATAAGGTAAATATTGAAAACAATACTGATATTATCGGGTACGAGCCCAAGGCTCTGGCTACTCTTTCACAATATAATTGGCCAGGTAATTTCGAACAGTTAAAACAAGTTCTAACCGAATTAGTATGCTTATCCAAATCGCTATATATAACTAGTAATAATGTTAATAGTATTTTGGCCAAACAAAAAATTGTTGAAAATATTTCTTATTCAGAAGCTGGAATGAATATTTTATTTAACGGTAGCAAAACATTACATGAGTTTAATTTGGATTTGATCAAACTAGTACTGGATCAACATAATGGCAACCAAACTTTAACAGCTGAGCAGCTTGGTATCAGTCGAACAACGTTATGGAGATATTTAAATAAATAAAAAAATGGCAGCCTAATTTAGCTGCCATTTTACATTAAATTACTTCACCCTGTACTTGAGGTTGACGTTTAAATTTGACGATAAAGAATGTCAAGGTTGCGGCAAGGAATAAAACAAAGAAGACCGTAATATATGCTATATTTTCCCACATATATCCAAAGTCGCCAGTGGAAATTACTGCTCTGAAGCCAGAGATCGTATACGTCATTGGCAAGTAATGCGAAATATGCTGCAGGAAGGTTGGTCCTAGTTCAATTGGGTACGTTCCCGCACTTCCTGTCAATTGCAGGATAAGGATAATAACCGCTAAGAAACGTCCTGGATTATCAAGGGCCGTAACAAGGAATTGAATGATCGCCAAGAAGGTCCAGCTTGTAAAAATACTTAACAAGATAAAGAACGGAACACTCTTTACTTCAAGATCGAGACCTAACAGCATAACTGCATCGACTAATAGCGCCTGGCCAATACCCACGGCTAAAATAACTCCTGCTTTTCCCATAAACCAACTAAATCCATTTTTCGGCTCTGCTGCCGGTTCTAACATTGGAAAAATAACAGAGAGCATCAGAGCACCGACAAATAGGCTTAGTGAGATGAAATATGGCGCCAAGCCGCTTCCGTAGTTTGGAACGTGATTCATCTTGTTATCCTCAAGTTTGACCGGCTTAGCAAACATATCATAAACTTGGCTGTTGGCTTTCACATCACTGGCATCTTTGGCTCCGTTATTCAACTGACCGCTCAATTCTTTCGAGCCATCTGATAGTTTTGCCATACCGCTGGTTAAATCTGATGATCCATTCGCAAGTTTGTTCATTCCATTATTTAAATCCTTTTCACCTGTATAAAGGGAAGTGGTTCCTTGCGATAATTGTTTCGCTCCTTGTGCAAGCTTATTGGTTCCAGTTTGCATTTGAGAAGAGCCGGTTGCTAATTGCCCGAGTCCAGAAGTCAGGCTGCTTGAGCCACTGACAATTTGATTCAATCCGTTTTGAGCTTCGTCCAGCTTAGAACCAAACTGAGCGAGCCCTTGCTTGATCTGCCCTTGGCCATCTGCTGTCTGTTTCGCCCCGCCCGATAATTGGTTGATCCCTTCAGCCAGTTTCTCTTGCCCTTGATTCAACTGCGTCGCTCCGGCTGCTAAGGAATCAGAGCCTTGTTTGATTTGGGCCGCACTGCTTGATAAAGTACCTACACCGGAAGCTACCTGCTCGCTGCCTTGTGATAATTTTGTCAGGCTGTCCTTCAAAGCAGTTAGTTTGGCCTTTTCGGTTGGATCTGTGGTTTGATCAGCCATCGTGCTTACTTGGCCAAGCAGCTGCTGCAGTCCAAGACTGACAGAATCAGCTCCAGCCTTTGTTTGTTCTGCTCCCGTCTTCCATTTATCTAAGGAAGTCGAGAGGTTCGAAGAGCCATCTGCAAGCTGTTTAGAACCACTTTGCAAAGCAGGCATTTTTTCCGCGGCTGATGATAAGCCATCAGATAGTTGTTTGGTTCCAGTCTCTGCTTGAGTGGCACCTGCTAACAGCTTGGAATTGGCATCCTTCATTTGCCCGAGTCCCGTGCTGAATTGCTCTAATCCACTTTGCAGCTGTTGTGAACCGGAAGAGGCAGAATTCACACCCTCGGAAAAGGCAACTGATTTTTCCGCTAAGACTGCTAGATTTTGCTCGAGCGTCTTGGCGCCCGAATCAATGGTTTTGGCGCCATCCTGTAATTTGGTTGCTCCATTTCCGGCAGAGGTGATTCCATCGGCTAAGGTTTCTGCTCCGTTTTTGGCATCAGAAATTCCGTTGTGTAGCTCACCGGCCCCATCGCTAGCTTTATTCAGCCCATCAGCGACATCTTTTAAGCTGTCGAACATAGATTCAGCATACGTTTTTGTGACGGAGCTAGAGACTTCCTCTTTTATTTTTTCAATCGCTGAGTCACCGATTTTTGATGATAGATAGTTATTTCCTTCATTAACTGTATAGATGAGATTTAGTTTTTGAGGATGATCGCTTTGTAAGGTGGTTGCATTTTTTGAAAAATCTTTTGGAATTTCAATCATTAAATAATAGTCTTGATTTTTCAAGCCCTGCTTCGCCTTGCTTGCACTGACAAAATCCCAATGAAAGCTTTTTTTCTCCTTTAAGTTCTTTACTAAATCTTTTCCAATCGTTAAATTATCCCCATTGTAATTGGCACCCTCGTCATGATTGACAACTGCTACGGGCATTCTGTCCAAATGGGCATAGGGATTCCAAAATGCCCACAGGTAGGTTCCGCTGTAGAGCACCGGAATCGTCATGACACCAATGATGGCGATTAGCAATTTCCGGGTGCGAATAATGCGCAAAAATTCACTTTTCAACGATGCGAAAGCTTTCATGTGATCCACCTCTCCATAATCTTGATTTAACCCACACTGACTAAATTCCCCATTTGGTCATTTTGGAGTAAAAAAATAACTGACCACTTTAGTATTTCGGTCATTAATTTGACTTACATACTATACCACGACATCAAAAAAGAAGCAAGGGGACGGTTCTCGTGCTTCCATGTATTCAAAACAAGGAGGAGGAGATAGTAACAGTATCCATTTAAAAAGCAGGAGGAAACAAAATGAATTTACAATCTGGAACCTATTATTGGCCGACCACATTTCCGGACGCTCCGACTTACCCTTCCTTGAATGAGGATGTCTCTTGTGATGTGTTAATTATCGGGGGAGGAAGCTCCGCCGCTCAGTGTGCCTACTATCTCGCGGATTCAGGTTTAGATGTAGCTGCGATCGAAAAAAATACAATTGGCAGCGGAAGTACGAGTACCAATACGGCACTTATTCAGTACTCCGGTGAAAAAATGTTCACGGACCTTGTCCATACCTTTGGAAAAGAGTACATCGAGCGGCATATAAAACTGTTAAAAGAGGCGATCAACGAAATTGAAGCTTCGTCAAAGGAGGCAGAAATCGACAGTGAATTCACTAGAAGAGATACGCTCTATTCCGCTAGCTGCAAAGAAGATGTGGATAAGCTGAAAAAGGAATATGATTTTTTAAAGGAGCAGAATGGCGAGCTGGATTTCTGGACAAAAGCAGACATCGAAAGTAAGTACCCATTTTCTCGGGAAGCCGCCATTTACTCTTACAATGACGGTGAACTAAATCCTTTCAAGTTTACCCATGCACTCGTGGACTATGCCGCCAAGAAGGGTGTCCGTATTTTCGAAAACACGGAAATGAATGGACATCATTACGATAAAGAACAAGAATGCATGGTCATTTCAACGAAGACAGGGCATTCCATTCAAGCACGCCACGTGATTTTTACAGCAGGTTATGAAGGAATCGACATTAAAAAAGAGAAAAAGGCGTCGTTTGTAAGTACATATACGGTTACAACCAATCCCGTAGCTGATTTTTCAACCTGGTATAACCGGACACTCCTTTGGGAAACGGCCCGTCCTTATTTATTCATGCGCACGACGGCAGACAACCGGATCATTATCGGTGGTCTTGATGATAATACAACCTATCCTGATGACCGGGATAGTAAACTGATGAACAAGAAGGATAAGCTGATTGAGGAATTTAGCAACCAGTTTCCAGATATTCATGTGAAGCCTGAGTACTATTTAGCGGCTTTGTATGGAGGCACGGTGGATGGCCTTCCGATCATTGGTGTGTATGATGAGTACCCAAACACCTATTTCCTTTTCGCCTTCGGTGACAATGGCACCGTCTACAGCCAGCTGCTGGCGAAGCTTATTGTTGAAGATATTGTTGAAGGAAGCAGCCCGGATATGGCGTTGTATCTACAGGATCGGCCGCTTTTACAAAAACAGAAAGATTGAGCGGGGGAACTTGTGGATAGCGGTGATTTACTCTCGGATGGGGTCGATTTTTCGTGGATAACTCCTGATTACTCTCGGATGGGGTCGATTTATTCGTGGATAACTCCTGATTACTCTCGGATGGGGTCATTTACTTGCGGATAACTCCAGTTTACTCTCGGATGGAGTCGGTTTACTTGCGGATAACTCAGTTTTATTTGTGGATGAATCCTTCTACTTGCGGATAACTTCATTTTACTTGTGGATGAAAACCCGTCTACTTGTGGATAGCTTATTCCAATAAATTTTTTTAAAAGAAGCGGACCTGTCTAATCCAACAGGTCCTTCGTTTCTCGCTCCCTCTCTAACCGCTCAAGGATTCTCCTTTTCCGGTAAAGCATCATCCCGGTTTCTGACAAATCATTAATCATCGACCGATTAGTAAAAGCCCCGAAAATCATCCCGGCAATCGGAACCATTTGAAAAAGCTTCTTCCAGCCAAACTGATCGCGGTACGTATATACAACCTCACGCCACCCTTGCAGCTGCGAGATGGTTTCATCGGACCTGGCACCCTGTTTGGAATAACTGGAGAGCTCGTTTAGAATCGCTCGTTTTCCGACAATATCCGCTGATGAAAACTGCAGACATTTCACAACAAAAACCCGTTCACTTTGATCATTTGGATCATACCCATGAATAATGGCGATTTCCTGCAAGGTTTTTAAAGAAATAGCCATTAAAGCAGGAATATCGATCGCGAGGGTAAAGATTCCGCCCACTCCTGTGCTGGCCCCCTGAATCGTAGCAAACTTCTTTCTTTGCTCAGACAGCTCCTGGCTTAACTTAGTCATAGTGGATAAGGGAATATCCTTTATATCCGCCACTTCATGGATCGGCCTTCCTGCCTCTTTTTCCACTTTTTCAAAAATCGTTTCCTTTTTAATTAAGTAGCTGCCGCCCGTTTGAATATAAGAACCTATTTCTTCAAGCAGTTTCCCTACTTTATTGTGAATAAATTTAGGAGTTATTTTATCTAAAATCTTAAAAGGCAGCCTGCCCAGCCGCTCCCAAATCCACAAATCGCTTTGGTCCTTCTCCCATTTTTCGATAACGGAAAGCTCATTCACTAATTCTTCTCTTGTTTCCATGGTTTGTCCATCACCTTCATCCTTATCATGTCCCTTGATAAACATACGTTAACAAACCTGTAATGGTTTCACAAAGGTGTTGTTTTTATCTTTACTTCGTTGCATGCTGCAAGCCTTGGATTCCGCGAGCTTTTGAAGTTTTCCCGCGAACTGTGACGCTTTTTCCGCGCACTTTTTTATTAATTCCGCGCTTTTTGGAATGAATCCCGCGCCTTTCTATGACAATTCCGCATCCTCCTCGCTCTTCAAACCCTCCACAGCAGTATCCTTAGAATCCGTTTCCACCGCTTCACCCTCGTGCAGTTCAAACAATTGAATAAATTCACTAATGACCATATCAATAGCTTTGAGTTCACCCACGATAATAGGATGGATCGATTGAAACTCCTGGGAATCTAACTGTTGTTTTAAGGTGGAGCGCTTCAGATTCATCAACTCTAAAAAAGCAATCGCTCTTCCCCGGCGGAATGTTTTGGCCCCGCCAGGATGGTGGTCTTTTCGTTTATGATCCTTAAATTTTCCGTCTTTCATGAACAAGTTCCTTTCTTCTTAAAAAGTGACATCCAGTTAACTCACATATCCTTGGGCTAATTGATTTTTGTAAAGATTGGAATAGAATCCATCCTTCTTTAATAGCTCATCATGAGACCCCTTCTCCATAATTTGACCATTATTAATAACCAAGATGGTGTCCGCCTCACGTATCGTACTGAGTCTGTGAGCAATGACAAAACTCGTTCGCCCTTTCATCAATGACTTCATCGCCTCTTGAATATGGAACTCCGTTCGAGTGTCAACACTGCTGGTGGCTTCATCCAAAATGAGGATGGATGGATTGGCAAGTATGGCCCTGGCAATGGTTAGAAGCTGCTTTTGGCCTTGGCTTAGGTTACTCCCCTCCGCCGTTAATTCCGTATCATATCCTCTCGGCAGTTTCCTGATAAACGTATCGGCATTCGCGAGACGGGCCGCCTCTTCTACTTCTTTATCAGTGGCAGTCAGACGGCCATAACGAATGTTTTCTCGAATCGTCCCAGAAAACACATAGGCATCCTGAAGCACGAGTCCAATTTGCTTTCTTAGCTCATATTTGTCCAATTGGCGAATATCTTTCCCGTCGATGAAGATATTTCCTGATTGAATGTCATAGAAACGCGTCAATAAATTAATAATCGTCGTTTTTCCTGCTCCCGTTGGACCGACTAACGCAATCATCTGGCCAGGGGAGGCATGGAAGGAAAGTCCCTTTAACACAGCTGCATCTGCAGTGTAACCAAAATGAACGTCATCGAAAATGACCTCCCCCTTTATTTTTTTCAGGGACTGATTGTCATTCTTGACTAATATCTCCGACTCCTGTTCCAACACCTCAAAAACCCGCTCGGCTCCTGCAATCGCTGATTGAAGCATATTATATTGGTTGGCTAGTTGATTAATCGGCTGGCTGAATTGGCTGGAATAATTAAGGAAACTAACGATTACTCCGATGGTAATGATGTCATGGTAGGTGAATACTCCGCCAGCTACCGCAATAATCACGAAACTTAAATTACGTGTGGCATTCATCAGCGGCCCCATGGAACCAGAAATACTTTGAGCCTTTAAACCGACTACTCGCAATCTTTCGTTGATTTCCCGAAATTCCTCTATCGTTCTCTCTTCCCGTCCAAAAACTTTAATCACTCTTAATCCAGATATACTTTCTTGAACAAACCCATTCACTTCTCCTAAGCTCTTTTGCTGTTCGGAAAAATACCGGCGTGTGTATTTGGTTATTTTTTTGGTAATAAACGTAATCAGTGGAACCGTTAAAATCGTAATCAGTGTCATCCAAAGGCTCAAACTCAACATCATGATCACGCTGCCAACAAGAATAAACACACTGGAAACGAGCTGAACCACCGTTTGATTCAAGGTATTTGAGACGTTTTCAAGATCATTCGTCGTTCGGCTCATTAGCTCTCCATGTGTTCTTTGATCAAAAAACTGTACAGGTAAATGCTGATATTTTTCAAATAAATCCTGACGCATGTCCCGTACGGTATTCTGCGCTAAACCCGAAGCAACATATTGCTGCAGCCAAGTGAATGCCGCTCCTAATAGGTAAACCCCCAGTAAACTTAAGCACATGAAAAGAAATCCGTTTAGTTTATGTGGAATAATATAGTTATCAATAGTCTTTCCTATTAAATAAGGGCCTAACAGTGTGAAACAAGAGACTAACGCGGTACAAATGATGACAATCCATAACCCCTGCCGCTGCCGGCTTAGGTAACGCCAAATCTGGAGTAATGTTACTTTGGCGTCCTTTGACCTGACTATAGGAACCTCTCCAGGGCGCGGACCTCGTTGAGACATTTGAAAGAGATTAGGATTTTTAGGGTCAGCATGATTGCTGTTCGACATAACACTCCTCCTTCTCACCATACTGAGACTTAAAAATATCCTGATAGACGTCACATGACTCCATCAATTCTTGATGGGTTCCGCTTTCCACAATGGTTCCATCCTCCATCACAAGAATCTTTTGGGCGTGAATGACAGAAGATATTTTCTGAGCGATTAAGATAGTGATGCTTTCTTTCATTATATTTATCAAGGAATCTCGAAGTCGTTTCTCCGTTCCAAGGTCTAAAGCGCTCGTACTATCATCCAAGATTAAAATAGGCGGCTTAACCAATAAAGCACGGGCGATGGCAAGTCTCTGCTTTTGTCCGCCAGACAAATTCACTCCCTTTTGTCCTACCTTCGTTTCATAGCCATTTGGGAGCTTGGCAATAAAGTCATGTGCCTGGGCGATTTTGGCTGCCGCTTCTATTTCCTCTTGGGTGGCATTTGATTTTCCAAAAGCAATATTTTCTCTGATCGAACCAGTAAATAAAAATGATTCTTGCAGAACCATCCCAATGCTGCGTCTAAGCTCTAAAAGTGGAAGGTTCCGAATGTCCTTCCCGTCAATCTGAATGGATCCGCTTGTAACCTCATACAGCCTTGGAAGCAGTTGGACAAGCGTGGTTTTTCCAGAGCCTGTCGCTCCAATAATCGCAATAGTTTCCCCTTGGCAAGCCTCAAAGCTCACATCACTTATTGCCATTTCCTCTGGGTTTGACGTTCCTCCATAGGAAAATCCAACACTAACAAACTCGACATGTTTGGCTGGAATACTAGATTCCTTCACGTTTACATCACTTTCAATTGTAGGTTTTGTTTTCAAAATCTGCTGAATCCGTTTGGCTGATACACTTGACTGGGAGATATTCACAAGAAGCATGCTGACCATCAGCAAGGAAGAAAGGACTTGGGCCACATAGTTAATAAACGCTACTAAATCGCCCACCTGAACAGACTTCATCCACACCAGGTTTCCTCCATACATCAGGATGACAACTAGGCAACTATTTATAATAAATGTCACAATCGGTGTATTCATGGCAATCACACGTGCCGCTTTGATGGCCGTTTGGGAGTAATCCCGGTTGGCCTGTTCGAATTGCTTCGTTTCATAATCAGATCTTACAAAAGCTTTTACCACCCTGATTCCTGCCAAATTTTCTTGCAGGCGGCTGTTAACCGCATCGAGTTTCGCTTGAACGTTAGAAAATAACGGATAAGAGTACCTAATAAGGACAACAAGGATGACCACAAGACCAAGCAGCGTCCCCATAAGGATGAGTCCCAGCCGAAGATTTAATAATAAAGACATAATGATACTGCCTATTAATAATCCTGGTGTTCGAATGAGCGATTGTAAGAATATTCTTAGTAAATTCTGGACCTGAACGACATCATTTGTCATTCTAGTTATTAACGATCCTGTCTCAAATTGATCAAGATTTTCAAAAGAGAAGGTTTGAACTTTTGTGAACAAGGCCTCTCTAATGTCTGCACCAAAATTCTGAGAAGCCCGGCTGGCAAAGATATTACACCCAACCCCCGCCAATAATCCGAGTATCGTTACCAAAACCATTATAATTCCTGTATGTTGGATGGTTTGTATATCACGGTTTACGACTCCCTGATTGACAATTCTTGCCGCAAAGGTCGGCTGCAGTAAATCAAACAACACTTCAAATACCATGAATAGGGGCGCCAAAAAAGCCGCTTTCCAATAAGGCTTTATATAGTTCCTTAATCCCCACATGAACGTTCTCCTCCTTTCAGATCTTCTACCTATCAAAATTGTATACTATGTAACACAAATGCATACAAATGTATACACTTTATTTATAGATTATTAATTTGGATACAAGATGTCAACACTTTTTTCCAATAATTGTTTTTTACTGCAAAAGAAAAATGGACTTGCCATCAAGTCCATTTCCGTTGTTTACGAATGCCTAAATTCAAAAAATAACCTTTGCAACCGTAATATCCTTATTTAAATAAGCCCAATTCTGTGGTGCAGGCAAACTAATTTGCCAAAAAGTGGTCCCAACTAAACCGTTAACATCAATCAATTTATACTTTTCAATATAGCTCCGGATGTCTTCAAACCAAACGACATGCTCCTCAGTGCCGACCCAATAACGATACCACGGTGATTTCCGTGCAGAATCAAATTGAATGGGTTCTCGAACGGAAATGGCTTGATTTTGTGCAGCAAGCACAGATAATCCTTTAGTGGCATTCGTGTCTGCCACCTTGTCATATCCATATAACGACATGGCCATCAGCAATTTTTGCGGACTAACTTGTGTAATTGCATAATTAATCACTTGTTCTACCCATTGGATGGGTGAGATTGGATCTGGAGGACCACCCGGATAACCATAATCAATCGTCATGACCGCCATAAGATCAACTATATTTCCAATGGCGGCATAATCATAAGCTCCCACAATCCGATTCGTCGGCAAATCCGCTGCTTTGGCGTGGACATTCACGTTCAGAATCAACTGTCCTAATTGTCCCTTTAATTCTTGTAAAAATAAATTAAAATCATTCCGCCTTGCCGGAGGGATGAATTCAAGATCAAGACTTACCCCTTCAAACCCTCGACTGGTTGTGAGATGAACGATGCTTGCAATTAAATTTTGACGGTAGGTAGCATTTTCAAGGACTCCTCCTGCTAACTCAGCACTAAACCCACTAGTAGTAAAGTTCCGTATCATTAATAATGGGGTAATATTTAGTTGTTTGCATTTATTGATAATGGCAGAGTCGTCTATTTGAGCGTAAGCGAAACCCTGACTGGTAAAGGCATAGTTTACGATCGCTAAGTAGGTTAGCTGCTTGGATAGTGAGTCTATAATGGGAAGGTTTGCCTTCGTTCCGGAAGGCACTAAGAATCCAAGAGTACTAAGGGTCAATTTGATTGGTGAGGGAATATGAATGAATTGACCGACTCGAAGTTGGTTCATATCTACTCCTGGATTGGCAGGACTTATTGATGAAGGATCCGTGTTAAATCGCTGGGCCAATTCCCAAACGGTGTCACCGGCTTTTATTTGGTAGGCCCGTATGGGCATAGTATTGTCTGGAATATAAAGAGCCAGGCCCGGAACAATAGCTGTAGTAGATGGCAACCCATTTACACTAACAATGGTACCCATGGACACATGATACTTTTTGGAAATAGACCATAGATTTTCACCAGTACCAACGACATGTACAGTCATCCTCTCACCCCTTCCTTACATCATATTAGCAAGTGGAGAGAATATATGTGTATTGTATAGAAAAGAAAAACGGACTTTTGTCACAAGTCCGTCAGGCTATCGAAAAACTCTCGACAGCCTATTATTTTACTTATTAACTTTAACAATTAACCGCATTAATTTGTTATAAAATTTATTAATTTAGACTTTGGTACATGTCTGGTGATTGGCGCTCCAGGCACTTCGCTTTCCGCGGGCGTGCCGGGGAGCCTCCTCGGCGCTGAAGCGCCTGTGGGGTCTCCCCAGCCCCGTACTCCCGCAGGAGTCTTCGTGCCTTCCGTGCCAATCACCAGAGTGTTTTTCAATAATATCCCCATGTACACCTCAAAAAATAGGTAAAGGTTGTAACACATCATGTATGGGAGGAGCACAACGAAAAGATAAGGTTAAATCGCTTATCTAAATCGGGAAAAATGCTTTATAAATTTAGAAAAGATTGAGCGAAGCTTTGCAGACTCAAAAGAGCTGCACGGGCTTCGCTACTGCCGGTTACGGGGATTGAAGAATGCAAGTGAACAGGCTCTTCCTACTGCAGCCTGCTAAAATATAAAAAAGATTGCAACACACTTAGCAAGATTAGAAAAAGTGTGTTGCAATACTTTAAGTTGAGTTGCCTCCCTGTTGATTGGAGCGGAGGGCACTCGACTCCTGCGGGATAGAGAGGTCACTTGGAGACCCCGCAGGCGCCAAGCGCCGAGGAGGCTCCAGGACCTCCCCGCGGAAAGCGAGTGCCCGGAGCGGAAATCAACAGGCCCAATTGCAGGCACAATCTATAAATTTGGCATTTAGATTCTGACAACATAAAAAATTGCCGAGAAATTACCCTTTCTCGACAATCTGAAGGACTTTTGTCACAAGTCCGTTTTCCTTATCTATTTCTCTTGCTCTTTCTCAAGCTGTGCGATTCTCTCATCAATAGTACTGCTAAAAAACGTACTCTTCACTTTTTGTTCTAAACGATCCAGGTAACCTTCAATTTCCTTAAATTTTGCAAAAGACTTCGTCGAAGAAGAGTCCGCTTCTAACACTTGATTCATCTGCAGGTTTGCACGAGTCACATTTTCCCTGCCCATTAACTCCATCCGGCGAATCTGCATATCCTTTACTCTTCGCTTCATCTCTTCATGCTTTCTTTCTAGTTCACTTAACTGCGCTGTTACTTCAGTAAGTGAGGCTTTCAGGCGCTTTGCCCTCTCTTCGTAGAGCTGCTGCTCTGCTGCGGCAAATTGGTAAAGTTCCGTTTCTCCAGCGGATGACGCAACCTCCGCCTGATGCTTTCTTTTTTCCGCCAGTTGTATGGCTTCACTGTACTCTCTTGCAAATTCGTCTCGTAGCTTTACTTGACGCCCCACTAACTTGCCAGCCTTTTCTGTTTCCCGCTCACATTCACGCAGGTATTGATTGAGCATGGCAATCGGGTTTTGTGTTTCCTTTTGATTCAAAGCCTCATTTATATCCGCCACAATGATATCTTTCATTCTAGTTAATAAGTTTGCCATAGTTTTTCTCTCCTTTTTTAAAGCTTCTGTTAAATTTAGCTGTTGATTTCCGCTTCAGGCGCTCGCTTTCCGCGGGCGTGCCGGGGAGCCTCCTCGGCGCTATTGCGCCTGTGGGGTCTCCCCTGCCCCGTACTCCCGCAGGAGTCGAGCACCTTCCGCTCCAATCAACGAGTATAAATAACCCCAATGTCGTTTAATAGAACCTTCTAAAAATTAATTTTTAAATTCATTCCATTGCTTTTCAAAATTTACAAATGGATCATCATTCTTTCTTTTTGGTGGCTTTTTCGTTTTGTTCCATTCTTTATATACAAGGTAAAGCACATAGGCTGCAGCTATTCCGATTAAAGCTGGTATGTGGTGAATCGTTGAAGATAATACGATTAAACCAATGACGACGAGGCCAATCTTCCAAGCAATAGAATCGGTTTTTAAAAACTGCCTAAATATGAAGTAAAGCAATACCAGACTGACCAGCAGCCCGACCATTGGGCCAATCGAGTGGAGTAATATAAGCGCCGCCAGCCCGCCTGCTAACAATAAACCAAACTTTTTCATGGTAATTCCTCCTTGGAATTGTTAATAATTTGTTTCTCTATCTTGATTTCATCTTACCTTTTTTCATCATTTTCCATAATTGCGCTAGAGCTTGATTTTTGTATCAGACTTAAGACGCAGGTCGAATCGGACTAAATGACAAAAGCGCAAGCACCTTGGTCAGCCCCGACAAGCATAAGA
>NZ_PGVE01000076.1 GCF_002860255.1 Neobacillus cucumis | reverse complement strand
GAAATAAAGGTTCCAGCAAAAGCCCAGTATGTAGGTGTAGCTCGTTTAGCTATATCGGGTCTTGCAAGCCGCATTGGATTCACATATGACGAAATTGAAGATTTGAAGATCGCTGCAAGTGAAGCAGTGACGAATGCTGTGCAGCACGCGTACAATGATGAAAAAACAGGTGAAGTGATTTTAGGATGTGCCCTCTATGAAGATCGCCTGGAAATTGTCGTGACGGATCATGGTCAAAGCTTTGACTTTGAAGAAACAAAGAAAAAAGTCGGACCCTATCAAGATTGGAATGAAGAATCACCTCTTAGAGAAGGTGGCTTAGGACTTTACTTGATGGAAACTTTAATGGATGAAGTCAAAGTTGACCATGGGGAGGGTGTCATTGTTTTCATGACCAAATATTTGGGCAGAGAGCGGGGAGAGGACCATGTCAAATCAACAGTCTTCTCGTGACAGTGAGACAAAAGAGCAAGTCCTTAAATGGATACACGAATATCAAGAGAATAATGATGACCACGCGCAAACACAATTAGTCCTCCATTATGAGAGACTGGTGCATTCTATCGCGCGCAAATATTCGCGTGGACAATCTCATCATGAAGATATTGTCCAGGCGGGAATGCTCGGATTACTAGGCGCGATTCGAAGATATGATCCTGAACAAGGACGGAACTTTGAAGCGTTTGCTGTACCGACAATAATCGGGGAAATCAAACGTTTCCTTCGTGATAAAACATGGGCTGTTCACGTACCGCGACGAATCAAGGAGTTAGGACCTAAAATAAAAGCGGCTGTTGAAACGTTAACGACTGAATTTCAGCGATCGCCAATGGTCTATGAAATAGCGGAATACCTAGGTACTGATGAGGAATTAGTGCTTGAGGCGATGGAGATGGGCAGAAGCTATCAAGCGCTATCAATTGACCATACACTAGATGCGGATTCAGAAGGTGGAACCATTACACTGCTCGATATCATTGGTGAGACTGATGGCGGTTTTGAGAAAACAGATCAGCGCATGCTTGTTTTGAATGCACTGAACGTTTTAAGTGAACGCGAACGTCAGATTATCCAGTATACATATATCGATCAGATGAGCCAGAAAGAAGCTGGAGAATTACTGGATATTTCCCAAATGCATGTTTCAAGACTGCAACGGAAAGCAATCAAGAAATTACAAGAAGTAATCCTAACGAGTGGTGGTGCAAATTAGTGGAAACTTTTGAGAATGACTATGTAGAGGCATATATATACCAACAGTCAAAAAAAGGTAATAAAGATTCTGGGGATGCATACTACATTCATTCAGAAGAAGATTATTTCATTTGTGCTATTGCAGACGGCTTGGGCAGTGGAACGGAAGCGAAAGAATCCGCTGAAATCATTCCACAAGTCTTAAAGATATATCATCATGAATCACCTGACGATTTGTTACTGCGTTGCAATAAACAGATGGTGCATAAACGCGGTGCTGCAGTAGGGATTGTGAAAGTGTACTTTGAACAGCAAACCCTAGAATATAGTTGTGTCGGTAATATTCGGATCTATATTCTGCAATCGAATGGTCAGATGATT
>NZ_PGVE01000075.1 GCF_002860255.1 Neobacillus cucumis | reverse complement strand
TGTTTAGTTTTCAAAGAACAACCTGTCGTTTAAAAACGACTTTATCATCTTACCAAGCTACCGACCGAAAGTCAATAACTTTTTTATTTGTTCCGCCGTCTCAGTGACGACTTTTAATATATTACAGTATAAACACTAAAGCGTCAAGTATATATTTAATATTTTTTCCTAAAGTAGATTTTCCTCTCCTACCGCTATGTCAACACAAGAAAAACCGCTGATAATCAGCGGTTTTTAACCTTAAATAACCCAGTGTTGAATAGCAACCAATGCAACTAATCCCGGAATACCAAGAAATCCTGAAACAGCGGAAGTCGCAAAATTAATTGGAACATGAATTCCATAGCGGCTGCCTGCGACATTTAAAAAAAATAAAAACAATGCTCCAATTAAAAATTTAATTGCTGCCTGTCCGACAAATCGCGCCGGTTTAAAAGGTGCACCAGAAAATAATAATAAGAGAATGAGCCCGCCTAAAACAGAAATGACTACTATTGGTTCCAACTAAAGCTTTCCCCCTTTATTGTCTTTTTTACTTACAACATATGTACAAGTTGTTAAGTATAGACCAAACTAGGAGAAATACTGTTATTTAAAGATTGTTACGTTTCGCTGCTTAGCTTCTCTTAATAAAAAAATATATTTAGCTTCCGCGATTTTTGTTTGACAGATCACTTCTTCCGAAGGATCAAAACTTTTTTCTAATAGCAGCTTCTCTTGCTGCCAATGTGTTTTATACCGGTTTAATTGTGTTAGCAGCTTTTCATCATACTCTTTTCGCAGCCGCCTTTTGCGCCGAAAAAACATGTGTTATTCCTCCGGTTATAGTGTCTTACTCCATTTACTTTTTGAAGTTTATAATTCCCGTCTTCCCTCAAGTGCCTTAGATAAGGTTACCTCATCTGCATATTCAAGGTCTCCGCCTACTGGTAGTCCGTGAGCAATTCTAGTTGTTTTAATGCCTGACGGCTTCAATAAACGGGAAATATACATGGCAGTTGCTTCCCCTTCGATATTTGGATTTGTCGCAAGGATAACTTCTTGAACAGTTTCATCTTGAAGGCGTTTCAATAAATCAGGAATATTGATATCCTCAGGTCCGATTCCATCCATCGGAGATATGGCACCGTGCAGTACATGATATAAGCCATTGAATTCTTTCATTTTTTCCATCGCTATAACATCCTTTGGATCTTGAACAACACAAATAATGCTTTTATCCCTGCGCTGATCTTCACAGATATAACATGGGTCTTGATCAGTAATGTGGCCACAGACGGAGCAGTAGGTGAGATTACGCTTTGCATTCACAAGTGCTTTAGCAAAATCTAGGACAGTATCTTCTTTCATATTTAAGACATGAAAAGCTAATCGGGCAGCCGTTTTTGGACCAATTCCCGGCAGCTTCATAAAGCTGTCAATTAGCTTTGTAATTGGTTCAGGATAATGCATCTATTTTTCTCCTCTAGAAAAGCAGGGGTGCCTGATCTTGAAGTTTTCACCCCAAGTTCCTAAGCACCCCAACTTGTAATTAAAAAGGTAAATTCATTCCTTTAGTAAATTGCCCCATTGTATTGTTTGTTAGCTCTTCTGCCTTTTTAAGAGCATCATTAACAGCTGCAAGAACCAAGTCTTGAAGCATTTCAACATCATCCGGATCGACAGCCTCAGGTTTAATTTGTACATCTACCACTTCTTTATGTCCTGTAACAACAACAGTCACCATACCGCCGCCAGCAGTGCCTTCAATTTTTTGTTGACCTAACTCTTCTTGAGCCTCCGCCATTTTCTTTTGCATCTTTTGCATTTGTTTCATCATATTTTGCATGTTACCCATTCCACCACGCATAGTCCTAACCTCCATTTATTATTCGTTAATCAATAATTTCAACAAATTCAGCACCAAATAATTTCTTCGCCTCTGCAATATGCGGTTCCTCTTCTTTCACAGACTCACCGCTTATACTTGCACCTTCTTCACCATGCTGACTGTTCAAGAAACTTTCACGGATAGGCATCCACTGATCTTCAGGTACACCTAGAAGCTGGAGCCTTTTGCCTGTTAATTTTAAAAGTGCAGCTGTGACGGCTTCAAGAAAATCGGTGCGGTTCATTGCCATCTGGCAAATCATTTCATGCTTAAATTTTATAATAAAAGCGTTAGAGGAGGCTGCAATCGGTTCCGCATCATTTAATAATGCTGCCTGTGATTTTAAAAGAGTCGAACGCATTTCTCCCCAATTCGCTTTAATTACATTTAAATCGCTCTTTGTTGCCTGCTTTAAAACTTCATTTATTTTTCCAACCGGTGCCTGAAAGGCCTTTTTCGACGATGCTCTCTGGGCAGGCTTTGGTTGCCCTTGTGTTCCATCTTGAGGAGCTGGTGCTACCCCATTTGCTTTTAAATGCTGCAGCTCTGACTCAAGCTGATCAATTCTTGCCAGTAATTGTCCAATAGGCGCAGAATCAACTTGAGTGGATGGCTTAACTTCCATTTGACAAAGCTTTACTACCGCTACCTCTAAGAAAATCCGAGGGTGATTGGTCCATCGCATTTCCTGCTGTGTCTTGTTCAATAAATCTATCAACTGATAAATCTGTTCAACCGGAATCGTTTCTGCTAATTGTTTGAAATCATCATCCAACATGACTCTTTCAAGTGATTCCTCAAGATTTGGTGCTGTTTTATAAAGGAGCATATCCCGATAAAATAAAATTAAGTCCTCAATAAATCTAGCTGGGTCTTTTCCATGGAACAACAGTTCATCAAGAGCTTCTAAACCGCTGGCCACATCACCTTGCTGGAAGGCATGGGCTAATTTATTTAGAAATCCTTGTGATACAGACCCTGTAACAGTTAAAGCATCTTCAAGTGTAACACGGTCCTGACTGTAGGATATGGCTTGATCCAATAAACTTAAGGCATCACGCATTCCACCCTCAGCAGCCCGGGCAATCATTTGCAAGGCGGATTCATCACAATTGACACCTGTTTCCTCCACGATTAACTTCATTCGGTTAACAATGGAACCAGCAGTAATTCTCCTAAAATCAAAACGCTGGCATCTTGAGATAATCGTTAGTGGAATTTTATGAGGTTCCGTCGTAGCTAAAATAAATATAACATGCTTTGGCGGTTCTTCTAACGTTTTTAACAAGGCATTAAATGCGCTTATCGACAGCATATGCACTTCATCTATTATATAAACCTTATAGTTTACAGCCGTCGGTGCAAATTTCACCTTATCTAAGACATCCCTCATCTCTTCAACACGGGAGTTAGAAGCAGCATCAAATTCTAATACATCTGAAATGGTTCCATTTGTAATCCCGCGGCACGCCGCACATTCATTACAAGGTTCTGAAACCGGTGCATGTTCGCAATTTATAGCCTTTGCTAATATTTTAGCAGCACTAGTTTTACCTGTTCCTCTTGGACCGGAAAAAAGATAGGCATGCGAAATTTTTTGTTGAAGCAGGGCGTTTTGCAATGTCTTGGTTACATGTTCTTGTCCTACTACATCAATAAATGCCTGCGGCCGCCAAACACGATATAAAGCTTGATACGCCATTGGACACCGCCCCCTTCAAAATTTTTATCATCTTATCCATTATAGCTTATTTATTTTCCATATTTCAAAGTGTATGTAAAAAAACTCATCCCGAAATTGGGATGAGTAATTTTAATAGTATATGTACTGCCGTGCACCTTCCGTCGACTTACGCCCATAAGCGTTACTTAAGCAGTTAGCTCGGCCCAGGCAACCCCTGCGGCACATGGGAGCGTCCACTTAATGCTGCTTCCTTCCGGACCTGACATGGTTCATGGATTCCCATTGCGCAGGACCTGGGCGTCAACACCACTTACTTAAGGCAGACCCTACAGGTCGTAAAGCCTCGGGAAGGGATTCAGTCCCGCTAGAGCGGATTGCGGGTACAGGGCACCGCTGCCTCCCCACCTAGCACGGCAAAATTGATACCTAATTTTTCAGTGCGTCATTTCGACGCCTTTTTAATATACAACCTATTGAAAAAAAAAGCAATTGATTTCACTTGTAAATTATTGTAAATCGTTTGATGTTTGATTTTTCTTCATTTGCTTTGTAAGTTTTTTTCCTTCTCTAATCCTGCGAAAAAAATCAGAGAGCAGCTGCCCGCACTCTTTTTCCATTACCCCTTTGGTTAGTTCACATTGATGATTAAAGCGATCATCCTGGAGAAGATTCATAAGTGTCCCGGCACATCCTCCTTTAGGATCGCCTGCACCGTACACCACTCTTTTTACTCTAGATAAAATAATCGCACCTGCACACATAGGGCAAGGCTCCAGGGTAACATACAGGGTTGAATTCTCTAACCTCCATGACCCCGTATCACGGCATGCCTGATCAATGGCTAAAAGCTCTGCATGAGCAATTGCATTTTGTTCTAGTTCTCTTAAATTATGTGCTCGGGAAATGATTTCTCCCTTCATTACCAGTATGGCCCCGATTGGTACTTCATTCATTTCTTCCGCTTTCTTTGCTTCCTTTATAGCTTCCATCATAAAATACTCATCATGTGTGTGTGTGCTTTCCATTAAATGATCACCTATTGTTTTAAAAATTACTACTTGTGGTAAATACCTAAAGTATTTAGACAGGATAAAAAATCCTTGCTATTTCCAAAATAAACGGTAAGGAGGAGATTAGTTTGACTCATAACCGCTCTGCACTATTAATTATTGATATGATCAATAACTTTGATTTTACATATGGCCCCATTCTTGCCAAAAAAGCACTTAAAATTGCGGAACCAATAAAAAGATTAAAAGATCAATTTAATCAGCAGCAACTGCCGGTTATCTTTATTAACGATCATTATAATTTATGGCAGGCCGATTACCATAAGATTATCGAATATTGTCGAAACCCATATAGCGATCCTGTCTATAAACGACTGCTTCCGGATGACAAGGATTATTTTTTAATCAAACCAAAACACTCTGCCTTTTACGGTACAGCTTTAAATACCCTGCTGCACCAGCTAAAAGTAAATTCTCTTATTGTTACTGGAATAGCGGGTAATATTTGTGTGTTATTTACAGCAAACGACGCATATATGCGTGAATACAAACTTGCCATCCCAAATGATTGTATTGCTTCAGCCGATGACAACGATAATCAATACGCTCTTATGATGATGAAAAATGTTTTAAAGGCCGCCACTGAACCAAGTAACCATGAAATTTACCAACATTATATCATGTAATGCATCCAGCCCTCATAGAATAGCTGTAGCGTATGTCTGCAGGGAGGGATTCATAATGCAAATTCATGTAGTAAAAAGTGGTGAATCTTTAACAACTATTGCTAGGACCTATCATTCAACTGTTCAAGATATCGTAGAGGCTAATGACCTGCCTAATCCAAATAATCTTGTTATAGGACAATCAATTGTTATCCCTATTATCGGCCGGTTTTATTTTGTTCAACCTGGTGATTCTCTTTATTCTATAGCCCGTGAGTTTGGGGTTACTCCTCAGCAATTGGCAAGCGTTAACCGTATTAACATGAATCAGCCTTTAAATGTAGGTTTTCGTCTCTATATCCCCCAAGGCGCAAAAAGAAATGCTGAATTTAACGCCTATGTTGAACCACGGGGAACTTCGGTAGCTCCTATTTTGGAAACAAGTGCCCGGGAAGCTGCTCCTTATCTGACCTATCTAGCCCCTTTCGCTTTTCAGGCGCGCCGCGATGGAACCTTAAAAGAGCCTTTACTTAATAATTTCCCTGCAATCGCTAGAGCCAATCGTAATGTATTAATGATGGTCATTAACAATCAGGAAAATGACCAGTTTAGTGATGAACTTGGCCGAATTCTATTAACTGATATCACGATCCAGGATCGTTTTCTTAATAATATTGTCGCTACTGCCAAGAAATATGGGTTTCGCGATATCCATTTTGATTTTGAATTTTTACGTCCAGCAGACCGGGAAGCCTATAATAACTTTTTACGGAAGGCAAAGCAAAGGTTTAAACGGGAAGGCTGGCTGATGTCGACAGCCCTTGCCCCGAAAACAAGTGCCACCCAAAAAGGAAAATGGTATGAAGGACATGATTATAAAGCTCATGGGGAAATTTCAGACTTTGTGGTTATTATGACCTATGAATGGGGATATAGCGGCGGTCCCGCTATGGCCGTCTCGCCGATTGAACCAGTGAGACGGGTTTTAGAATACGCGATCACCGAGATGCCTTCTACGAAAATTTTAATGGGTCAAAATCTCTATGGATATGACTGGACTCTACCTTTTGTACAAGGAACAGTTGCAAGAGCGGTGAGCCCGCAGCAGGCCATTCAGTTAGCAGCCACACATAATGTCCCAATTGAATACGACACAAAGGCACAGGCACCTCATTTCCGCTATACTACTGAAGGAAAGCAGCATGAAGTGTGGTTTGAAGATGCCCGTTCCATTCAGGCCAAATTTGACTTAATCAAGGAGCTGAATCTCAGAGGAATGAGCTACTGGAAACTTGGGTTAGCATTCCCGCAAAATTGGCTGTTAATCGTTGACAATTTCCATGTAACCAAACGGGGGACGTAGGTAAAAGGTTTTACAAGTTTATAAAAATTTCCATTCTACAAAAACTGCCGTCATTCGGCAGTTTTTTCATATATTTGACATAAAACTCACCACTTGAAAATATTCCATATCCCTTCCTTCGACAGATTATGATAGAATATTCTTTGCGTGAAAAAAAGGTTATAAACTAATTATAAGATAATATAGATGTGCAGGCAGTTGGAGAAGGAGGACTTGCAATGGGGGTTACACCCTTTATTACCGTTGAAGGGCCGATTGGTGTAGGAAAAACATCTCTCGCAAAAGCCATTTCAGAACAATTCAATTTTGCATTATTAAAAGAGATTGTTGATGAAAATCCATTTTTAGGGAAATTCTACGAAAATATAGAGGAGTGGAGTTTTCAAACGGAGATGTTCTTTCTCTGCAATCGCTATAAACAATTAGGGGATATCAATACCCATTATTTAAGCCAAAATAGATCTGTTGTTGCAGACTATCATATTTTAAAGAATCTGATCTTTGCAGAGCGGACTTTAAATAACGAAGAGTACCAAAAGTATTTAAAAATTTATCAAATCTTGACAGAAGATATGCCGAAGCCGAATGTTATTATCTATCTAAATGCAAGCCTCGATACACTTTTAAAACGGATTAAAAAAAGAGGACGTGAAGTTGAGAAAAACATTAGTCCTTTATATTTAGAACAGCTCTCCATTGACTATGAAAATACCCTAGCTTCGTTTGAAAAGGAACATCCAGAAATCCCTGTTCTGCGATTTAGTGGTGATGAGCTGGATTTTGTAAAAAACGAAAAGGATTTAAATTATATATTTCAAAAGCTATCCACTTCCTTAAAAGAAACCAGCTGGGCAAAAAACATATTATTGAACGGGGGATGTTAGTGAGTATCGTTATTGGTGGTATGATCGGACTGGGTAAAACAAGTGTAGCAGATACATTAAATGCACACTTTAAAAATAAAGGTATAGAGAGTAAGGTATTTTATGAAGCGGTCGATGATAATCCAATTCTTCCCCTTTATTATGAACTGACACCAGAAGAATTGGATGCAAAAAGAATCCCATTCCTCTTACAATTGTTCTTTTTAAATAAACGCTTTAAAACCGTTAAGGAATGTATGAATTGGCTAGAACCGGTATATACCATTCAGGATCGTTCGATTTATGAAGATTGGTATTTTGCTTATGTAAATAAAAACTTAGGCCGAATTTCGAAACTTGAATTCAAAATTTATGAAGAGCTTGTTGATAATATGATGGAAGAACTAAATGAACTTCCTAAGAAAGCACCGGATTTAATGGTTTACTTAAAGGGATCATTTGAAACGGTCATTGACCGGATTATGGCTCGAGGCAGAAGCTTTGAAATCAACCCTGAATTAAAAGAGTACTACTTCGAAGTGTGGAAGGGTTACGATGAATGGGTATTGGACCAGTATTCGGCCAGTGAAGTGCTTGTCATTGATATGGATAAAACGGACGTTGTCAAAAACAAAGCAGATGCATTGATGGTTTGTAATGCCGTTGAAGAAAAATTGAAGGAAATTTTAAAAATAGAAAAAGCACAGATTGGTTAAACCAATTTGTGCTTTTTATTTTTTTAACCAGGAGAAAGTGTCTTGATTAGCGTATATCTAGGTATTTTTTCAAAAAAAAAATTCGTTACAAGTAATATGTAACGAATTTCTATCTCCAGTTTTTATGCGCGTGATTGTTTTTAGATGATGGCGGAGGAAGAGGGATTCGAACCCCCGCGCGGTTTAACCCGCCTGTCGGTTTTCAAGACCGATCCCTTCAGCCGGACTTGGGTATTCCTCCGTATCGACAAAAGATAATTTACCATACATACAATGCTATGTCAAATAGAATAAATCGGTTTTTCCGGACAATTCTAGATTGCCCGGAAAAATCCTATTTGATGTATTTCTTTTTTACGATATTACAAAGGTTTAATGACTTCACGGTTGCCCATATATGGACGTAAAGCTGCAGGGATAACGACACTGCCGTCAGCTTGCTGATAATTCTCAAGGATGGCAGCGACCGTACGGCCAATCGCAAGGCCAGAACCATTTAGAGTATGAACATGTTCTGGTTTCGCCTTCGGATCACGACGGAAGCGAATATTTGCTCGTCTTGCCTGGAAGGCCTCAAAGTTACTGCAAGAAGAAATTTCACGATACGTTCCATAACTTGGAATCCAAACTTCAATATCGTATTTTTTAGCAGCCGTAAAGCCTAGGTCTCCTGTGCACATGCTTAACACACGGTATGGCAGTTCAAGCAGCTGCAGCACACGTTCTGCATCATGAGTTAGCTTTTCGAGCTCTTCATAAGAATCTTCAGGTTTCACAAACTTAACAAGCTCCACCTTATTAAATTGGTGCTGACGGATTAAACCTCTTGTATCGCGTCCAGCTGATCCTGCCTCAGAGCGGAAACAAGCACTATATGCTGCAAATCGAATGGGAAGATCTTCTCCGCTTAAAATTTCATCTCTGTGATAGTTTGTGACAGGCACTTCAGCTGTTGGGATAAGGAAGTAATCTTCGCTTTCAATTAAGAAGGCATCCTCTTCAAACTTTGGCAGCTGCCCCGTTCCAGTCATGCTTGTGCGATTGACTAAGTATGGCGGCAGAATTTCTGTATAGCCATGCTCGTCAACATGGAGGTCAAGCATGAAGCTTATTAAGGCACGTTCTAAACGAGCACCAAGCCCCTTATAAAAGACAAAACGGCTTCCGGTAACTTTTCCTGCACGTTCAAAATCAAGGATGCCCAGTTCATCTGCAACGTCCCAGTGCGGCTTAGCTTCAAAGTCAAACTCACGGATTTGACCCCATTTTTTTATTTCCACATTATCCTCTTCGGTTTCACCGATTGGTACACTTTCATGTGGAATATTAGGAATGCTTAGGAGCAGCTGTTCTAGGGTCTCTTCAACCCCGCGCAGTTCGTCATCTAAGGTTTTAATTTGATCGCCTACTTCACGCATTTCCGTAATTAAGTGATCGGCATCTTTCTTTTCTCGCTTAAGTGCTGCCACTTGCTGAGAAACTTCATTTTTTCGGCTCTTTAACTTTTCAGACTCGACAATTAATTCTCGTCTTTTTACATCCAAGTCCTCAAATCTGCCTAAATCAGTTAAATCTTCGCCACGATGCTGGAGCTTTTCTTTTACTTCAGCAAAGTTAGCCCGTAGTACTTTAATATCTAGCATGGGAATAACTCTCCTTTGTATTAATAATTTTTGGAATCAGAGTACCTGTTTATTTAGTTCTTCTTAAGGATAGTTCAAAATAACTCTTTTTCTTCAAGTATCCTTATTGAAGACCGTTTCAAGAGATTTCCTCCGATTTTTGTCTTCAAGGGCCTTTATTGAGGACAGGTTCAGAAGATTTCCTCCGACTTTCGTCTTCAAGAGCCCCTTTTGAGGACAGGTTCAGAAGATTTTCCCCGACTTTTGTCTTCAAGAGCCTTTATTGAGGACAGTTCTAGATGATTTCCTCCGACTTTTGTCTTCAAGAGCCCCTTTTGAGGACAGGTTCAGAAGATTTTCCCCGACTTTTGTCTTCAAGAGCCTTTATTGAGGACAGGTCTAGATGGTTTCCTCCGACTTTTGTCTTCAAGAGCCCCTA
>NZ_PGVE01000074.1 GCF_002860255.1 Neobacillus cucumis | reverse complement strand
CTTTAACCTTTTGGACGGATTGGCTGTAGACCATAGAGGGGCTAGGCGCTGGAGCTGGACAATTCTCAAAGTCGAATATTTTTATAATTTCTTTTCTCATTAAAAAAGTGAAACCAAGGAATGGTCTCACTTTTTCACTGGGAATTAGAATAGGTTTGATAGTGATAAGCCGTTATGGCAAATTCAATCGCTTGTCGCTTGTAGCTGCTCATAAAATCGTCTCCAAGGAGCTCAGATAATTTTTGCAGACGTTGGTAAAGTGTTTGGCGGACAATAAATAAACTGGAAGCCGTTTCTTTCTTTGACCCATTACACATAAAGAAAACCTTTAAGGTTTCTATTAATTTCCCATTATACTCCTGATCATATTTAATCAGCGGCCCAATGTAATCCTCAATAAAATCTTCAAGGACCCCCTGATCCTTAACAATCGAAATCAGACGATAAATATAAAGGTCCTCATAGAAAGATGGCAGGAAATCATTCGTCTGACTATCTTGAATCATCAACGTCTCTTCCGCGGTTTGGTAACTTTTTTTAACCTCCGTTAATTGGTTAACCATCCTGCCAACAGCGATTTCCACCTCCATCTCCATCGCTTTTTTCATTTCGTCGATTCCTGCTTGAACTCTTACCTTCCAATCCACTTTTTTTCGATGATTGACCAAGATTAAAATCAGCTGTCTTTTTCTTGTCGTAAAAAAGACAGAAAAACCTTTTGACTGGAAGATGGATCTCAATAGTATATTCAAATAAGGAAGGTCAAGGCTGCTTTCATCCGCTTGGTTTATTTTTAAAAGAAGAACCACACTGCCGTTCGTGATCATATCTGGATCAGAGGCTTTTAGGTATCTGGTTAGTTTGTCTTCACTATGTATTCCGTCCAGCCAGCCTTGTACCCACCCTGACTCACTGGCTTCTCTCCGTACCTCAAAATATAATTCACGTAAGGTGTTTTGTGCTAAAGCGGTAGCCGTCCGATCGACGATCAGTTTTTCATAATCAGAAATAGGAGCTGAATCCGAAATGATAATCAATTCAGCTAACTGTTGATTTAAAGCTTGAATGGTCTGCCGTACAATCCTTTCGTCATTTTTCCTATCATCTTTTAACTGGGGTAAGATTTGATCGATTATTTTTCGTGTTTGTTTTGAAAAAATGAGGGGTTCCCCTTGTTTAGGAATAAAAAGAACGGACATTTTTACATGCTCATGAAGGGACATTAAAATTTTTTGTTGAGAATTAGACGTTAATAACAGTTGATTTAACCGATTGGAATACTCCTCTAATTCGGAGATCATCTGATAGTGCTTATTAATTAATAGTGTATTGATATCTTGAGTAATATCTACAAACCGTACCTTCCGGTTAAAAACGATGATAGGAAAGTCATGTCGATTAGCCAATTCAATGATTTCCTTAGGAACAGCTTGGATATAGGTACCTAATTCTAAACAAATTCCCGCTGCCCCGAATTCAATTAATTGTTTAAAAAAGGAAAGAAAAAGTTCTTCATTTTCACTCATGGCAACCCCTGTAGAGAGGATAAACTCGCTCCCATTCAGCAGTTCTTCAATCGCCGTCACTTCCATAATATGAATCCATTTGACAGTGCGGTGTAGTCCATTCTTCCCTGCAAGCACCTTTGCATGTTGAAAATTTCTATTTTGTAAAATTTCTTGTACAGTCAATCTTACGGCAGGGTTCATCACTGGACACCTCCTGTTATTTTTCATACTATTCAAATAATTATCAAATCTATTTTACATTTTTACTAGAAAATATACTACTTTAACTTTTTGGAGATAGGAGACATTGGAATCAAACAAAAAAGCCAGGTGCCTGAATAAATTCTTGGCACTCTGGCTTATAGCAAGTAGCTTTTATTTAATCCCTTCCATTTCCTTGCTTAGGGAATAATGCTGTGGACGCCGGTCCTTTAAATAGAATGGAAATTTCCTAGATTCTTTCACCACATTCAAGTCCATATCCACCAATAATTCTTGTTCTTGATCCCCTGCTTTTACGAGAAGCTGCCCATACGGATCAGCTGCTGCACTTTCTCCAAAAAACAAGGTAGATTCTTCTGTTCCAATTTGATTGGTTGTCGCAACAAAAATTTGATTTTCTGCAGCCCTTGTCTGTATATAAAGCTGCTGAACATGTTGGAATGGGGTCATATTGGCCGTTGGAGCAAGAATGATTTCTGCTCCATTCACAGCAAGGGTGCGTGCGGATTCAGGAAATTCTGTATCATAACAAATCATGATCCCAATTTTTCCTATATTCGTATCCCAAACCGGAAAGGACGATCCGGCTTCAAAATACTTTGACTCTTCATCCCAAAGATGAACCTTCTGGTAAGTACCAAGAATTTCACCTTTTTCATCAATGAAACAGGCAGAATTATAGAGGCGGTTCTCTTTCTTTTCTGGGAAACCAAACACCACCTTGATCCTATATTGTTTGGCCATGTTCCTGATTTGCTGAATCGAAGGTCCATTCAGGTCTTCAGCCATTTCTCTTGTATACTCTCTAGTAAAATAGCCAGTTAAAAACAGTTCAGGAAACAGAACAAGATCTGCCTCTTGCTTGTAAGCACTCTTTATAAAACGTTCCATTGTTTCTAAGTTACTTTTTTTATCAAGTAAGCGGGGCTTCGCTTGAGCTAATAGAATTTTGGGCATCGAGTGGCTCCTTTCCGTATCCTTTTTCTGAGCCTGGGGTCGGTTGCTGTTCATTTAACACCCAGTGTGTTTGGCTCCGAGGTTTTAGATACAAATAATAATATAAAAGGGCAATGGCAAATGCAATCACACTTGTAATCAGATCTTTCCCCGCTTGTTGTGACAGGGCAGCAATCGACCCTATAATAGCGATGATGGGGATAACAGGAAATAACGGTGATTTAAACGGACGATAAAGCTCCTTATCCCGTACCCGACTGATCATCACGCACACAGCAATGGTAGCGTATAGCAAGACTATGGTTACGGAAGTAAAAGTAACCATACTTACCAAGTTCGAGTTAAAACAAGCAAGTGCCCCCAACACACCCATGAATATCGTTGCTAACCAAGGGGTTTTAAATTTGGGATGTATCGATGTAAGAAATTGATTGATTTTTTCTGGAAACGCCTTGTCACGGCCTGCACTATAATAGACCCTGGAAAACTGAAGAATGACGGCAAGAACACAGTTAATCATGGCAATGGCCGCTCCGATATTTAAGAACAGTGTCGCACTTTTACCCATATACATTTCGCCAATAAGATTAATGGGAGACGGCGAAGAAAGAAAACCCTTCACATCAGGAACGGACAGCAGGATACAAAGTAATGGAATAATTTGTGCAATAACACCAATGAAGGCAGAAGTAAACAGCGTCTTACCGATATTCGCTTTCTGATCCGTTTCCTCCGAGAAATTAATCGAACTATCGTATCCATTATAGGAAAAAAGAGCAACCGTCACAGCGGCAAAGAGTGTAGACCATGATACCGGGATCGTCGATGTTTGGTCAGCATTCAGTGCTACTGGATGGAAGAGACTATCAATTCCCTGGTTAAAATGAAAACTAGCAGCAATAGCGATGACTCCGACAACCACCAATTCTAATATGAGAAAAACTTCAACGAACTTCGCGTTCCATTTCATGGATAGAATCGTAACAATGGTGCAAGCAACCATCACTCCAAAAGCCGTCCAATTTTCGGTCCAGCTTGGAAAAATTTTAACTAAATAGTCTGCTGCCCCAAAGGCAATCGTGGCAGGAAGGAAGATTCCTTGAATAAGATAATTTAAAAGAGCAAGAAAACCTAGCGGACGTCCTAATACACGGTAAACGATACTGTATAATCCACCAGCACCAGGGTATAATGCTCCCAATTCGCCCATACATAAAGCCACACATAAAGCAATCATGGCTGCTGCAAGGAAAGAGAGAAACGACCCTGTTCCAGCAGTTAGTAATACGGAAGGAAACATTAAGAAAACACCTGTGGTTGGACTAATATCGCTGACAGAAATAGAAATGTTACCTAAGAAAGAAAGGGATCTCGTTAATTCCTTCGATTTATGTGCTTCAGACATCTACACACACTCCTTTAAACAAGTTTATAATGATAGTCTTCTAATACTGATAAAGGCAGCTCCATTCGTACCGTCATTAACGGATCGACCACTTGGCAAATCCTAAGGTCCCCCACAAGGCTAAGCAGCATAGCCGCTTCATTGAATTCCATTCCCAATTCATTCGTTAGAAAGCTATGCATTTGAATAGTGGCTTGCTTCGCAGCCAAATCTACAGTCTCGGCAGAAGCAATCGCCATAAGATGGTCCCCTTCCCTTAACATCGGTAATGGAAGGATCTTATCCTTAATCGCACTGACCCGTATGGTCACTTCCCCAGGAATTTCAAGTCCACAAATGAGGACCTCCCCGTCCCCCATCACTGCGTGCAGATCTCCCATAGATAAAAGCGCACCTGGAACATGAACAGGTAAATAAAGAGTGGCACCTTCCACAATCCTTTTACAATCCATATTTCCACCATGCTGACCTGGCGTACCAGTAGGGATTTCTTCATTAGCAGGGGCTGTTCCAATCACACCGATCATTGGCCTCACTGGTATTTGAATTCGTTCATTAAACAGCACTTTCCCATCTTTAATTCGAAATACCTTTGTTTTCTCTTCTTCTAATAAATCCCCAAATACGCCAAATTTAGGGGCAGCCGTCATCACCCCTTGATCAGCAATGTTAATTTTTAAAATTTCTACTTTTAATACATCCCCCGGCTCCGCCCCTTCCACAAACAAAGGGCCTGTTGCAGGGTTGATCTTATCCCATCCAACAGAACTGAACAGCTGATCCTCCTTTTGGATGAGATTACTAAAGCAGTCACAAGTTTCGAATGTAATCGTTGAACCGCTTTTGATTACCTGTACAGGCGGGTTAGATGGTGAAAATTTTAAGATAACTTGTTCTTTCGGAATGATAATTGGTAAACTCGTAGACATAGTACTCCCTCCAATTTTAAAATACTCTCAATATTCAGATATTTTTGCGTGTAAAACGAATGATGACTCTATTTTACTTTTCCTTTTATCTATTGTATAAAGGGGATGTCCTTATATACAATTGACATTTTGTTTAATAATCTAGAAAATTGCGTTACATTTTGTACTATATTAACTATTCCTTTATTTCCAACCAACGAATTAATAGTATAGTATAAGCACCGGACAGAACTATATTTATGTTAGGTAAACTTACATATTTTTCACATTGCGGACTACCGCCTGATGGCCTCTTATAAAAGAGGAAGAATAATACATCCAATCGCACTCGGGAATACATAATGGATCAAAATCCATGTCTTATCAAGTCATGGCAAAGGAAATTCGTCTAACTTCCTATTAAATTAAGAAGGTTTCTGCTTATTCGAGTAACAATAAAATATAAGAGGAAATTTTTCGGTTAAATGCAGAATGGGGCTTGTTTCGAGATGCATAAGCGGAGGTTTTCCGGTTAAATGCAGAATGAAGCTTGTTTCGAGTTGTATAAGCGGAGGTTTTCCGGTTATGCAAAGCAAAGCCCCCCATTTTCGCAGTTTTAAAGTCAATAGGCGGATTCTCTCCGTCTATTCAAGCTAATTTCAAGCCAATTTACTAATTAAGAGAAATTTTTCCGTCTATTTATTAGACCGGATGCTTAACCTGATCCCCCAACCGATAAGAGCAGACCCTTATGGTCCTAGAGCGGGAATCAGCATTTTCTTAAAACCCATTTACTTATGATACGGTTCACCGTAACGCATCACATATTTATTAAGAATTCAAAAAATATATTAATTTAACGTAAAGATTATAAACAGGGTTTTAAAAAATATAGGGACTATAGTCTGAATCTTCTTTCATTCCGTATCTCGTTCCATCCTCATTTCTTTAGACATCCTATTTTAAGTATTTTAAAACTAGTAAACAGGTAGGAAAGCGTTCTACTATAATAGTTCATTTCTCCTGAAAACCGGATTTTATACTATTTTAACAGTGGATTTACATTGTTCTGGTAGGATTGATGAGAAAGAAATACATATATTTTAGGGGGAAAATATAGGAATGAAGATGAAAAAAAAGATAGCAGCCGCTGTGTTGGCAACTACATTGTTGGGTTCTGGTACAGCTATGGCCTATTCATTTACCACAGCAGGCCCAAAGGCTGATGGCACAGGTGTGACTCCACATGGTTGGACCCTTACACCAGCAGGTAAACAGATGGCATTGGGTGACTTTCCGATGGGTGGTTCCATTAGTCCAGATCACCGCTATTTGGTCGTGTCCAATGATGGACAAGGCACCCAGTCATTACAAGTTGTAGATCTACAAAATCAAAAGGTAGTACAGACCATTCCATACAACAATGGAGAGGGTTTATATTACGGGACGGCATTCAGCCCGGATGGCAAGACATTCTATGCATCTGCAGGCGGGAACAATAAAATCCGTGTGTTCAGTTTTAACAATGGTACCCTTACAGAACAATCGCCAATCCTAATGAACAATCCAAACATTAAGACTCCAATGGGAATCTCCGTTTCTCCGGACGGAAAGTTCCTTTATACAGCTAATAATGAAGCCAATTCAGTATCAAAAATTGATCTTGCCTCTGGACAAATGATTGCCACCACATCTGTTGGTGCGGACCCGTATACCGCACAAATCACAAAGGATGGCAGTGCCATTTATGTCTCCAACTGGGGCGAAGACACTGTTACGGTGTTAGATCCCAACGATTTAACCGTGGTGAAAAGGATTCCGGTTGGATTGCATCCGAATGCGATTGCGGAAAATCCGGAAACTGGATTAATTTATGTGGCGGATTCGGACAGAGACACCATTTCTGTCATAAATCCTAAGAAAAGAGCGGTGGTTCAGACCATCTCTGTTTCTGCCAATAAAGATGCAGCACTGGGAAGCCAGCCAGTTGCCCTGACGTTTAGCCCTGATGGAAAAACCCTCTATGTAGCTAATGCCGGGACCGATGCGATTGCCGTTATTGATATTGGGAATGGCACCAAAACAGCTCAAGTCAGCGGTCTTATTCCGACGGCTTGGTATCCATCTGGTGTTTATACAAACGGAAATAAGATTATGGTCCTAAACGCCAAAGGTCTTGGAGCAGGCTCGAACGCTCAAGGTCAGTATATCGGCAACATGATACAGGGAACGCTGTCATTCATAGATGTACCAGATCAAAAGCAGTTGAAGGACTACACCAAACAGGTTGAAAAAAATAACCCAATGAACGAGATCAATGGAAATAGCTGGTTTGGAAAACAAAATGAGGAAGATGATTTCCCTATACCAAGGACTTACGGTCAAAAATCCCCTATTAAACATGTCATTTATGTCATTAAAGAAAACCGGACCTATGACCAAGTATTTGGAGATTTAGGAAAAGGAAACGGCGATCCAAGCTTAACCGAGTTCGGAAAGAACCTTACTCCGAACATTCATAAACTAGCCAATCAATTTGTTACCCTTGATAACTTCTATACAGATGCAGAAGTCAGCGATCCAGGACACCAATGGGCCATATCAGGTAAATCGAATGACTACTCAGAAAAGACATGGCTGCCGGATTATTCCGGACGTAAGGGGTATGGAGTGGATAAACCCGCCCTTAAACCTGAGGAAGGATATTTATGGGACAATGCCAAAAAGTATGGTGTATCCTTCCGTGACTACGGTGAATACATCAATTATTGGGAATCTCCAACCGATGGAAAGTGGGTTCCGGATGATCCGGGTATTGGTGATAATTATGATCCAAACTATCCTGGATGGGATTTATCTATCTCTGATATGACCCGTTACAACGAATGGGAGAAGGAATTTAAACAATTCGAAAAGAGTGGAAACTTACCCGAGCTTGAAATGGTTTATCTTCCAAATGACCATACAGCTGGTACAGCACCAGGATATGATACTCCACAGGCAATGGTGGCACAAAACGACTTAGCCCTCGGCAAGCTTGTTGACACGGTGAGCCATTCGCAATATTGGAAGGATACAGCCATCTTCGTCATGGAAGATGACGCGCAAGCTGGCCCTGACCATGTCGATGCACACCGTACTGAAGCTTTAGTGATCAGCCCTTATACGCAAAAGGGAACCGTAGACAGCACGTTCTATGATCAAGATTCCATGCTTCGTACAATGGAGTTGATTCTGGGAATGAAGCCAATGTCTCTATTTGATGCTTCTGCCGTACCGATGTTAAATTCTTTCACCGCTCATCCAATCTTTAAGCCATTTGATGCGGAACAAGAAAATTATCCAGTTGATTGGAAGAATGGACAGCCGGCACCTGCTAATTTAACTTCTGATGAGCAGAAGACACAGCCTGCTGCAAATGCTACTGTCCAACAGTCAACAACAGCTGCGCCTTCCTCTCAATTGAATTTTTCAAAGCCGGATACTGCAAACCAAGAAGAGTTGAACCGACAAATTTGGAAAGCCACAAGAGGACACGCCCCATATCCCGAAAAAGCAGGCAAGGGCTTAGATAAAAAATAATTGGATCAAGAAGAATTTTTATGACGAGAAGAAAGGACGGGGAACCCCCGTCCTTCCTTCTCTGTTTAAAATTACATAGCTTACTCCATCTTCGAATTCTTCTTTAGTAATTTTTAATGTTTCCATTAAGCTTTCCTCCTTAGGAAAGTTTCTTTTCCCAGTATACGCTAAGTTCAGAATCAAGATGTCTTGAATAAGCACCTTCACCATTAAGCACATTATCCCCACTTACTTCTAAGTGATCAAAATTTCTTGTTTGTACCTTTTCCTCTTTTATCCCGCAATCTATGGTGGGAAAACGCCTTAGAAACTCTGCTGTCAATTAATCGTTCGCTCCATTTTTTTCATTAAAATTGTTTCTTGTTCCCCTACTCAGAAGCACGAGAACCGTCCCCATGCTTCCAGTCCCCATGCTTCCACCTCTGCAGCTTTTTCACTAATGTAGTGTGATCAATTCCCAGGGATTTGGCTGCTTGGCGCAATGATGAATGGTTGGCCATCGCCTCATTGACGATTCGTTTTTCCAGCTGTTCTAA
Source organism: Neobacillus cucumis (assembly GCF_002860255.1). GTDB lineage: Bacteria > Bacillota > Bacilli > Bacillales > Cytobacillaceae > Neobacillus > Neobacillus cucumis_A. The sequence goes on along the minus strand of NZ_PGVE01000074.1, from coordinate 47,478 downwards.
TCTGCTTTTCAAATTTGATGTCGGTCCATTCTCGATCTGTTGAAGCTGATATGGTAAATGATAGGGTTCAATCGTTGACTCAAATACAGAAGTAACAAGGTTCTCCATGATATTCTTCAGCTCTCTCACATTTCCAGGCCAGCGATATTGAATGAGGGAACGCTTTACCTCAGATGACAAGACTTTTTGAATTTTGTACCGTTGACAATAATATTCAAAATAATGATCAACCAGTAACTCAATATCTTCCTTGCGCTCCGATAAGGCCGGAATACGCAGTTCAATCACCGATATCCTGTAGTATAGGTCTTCCCTAAACTTCCCTTGACTAATTAAGTTCCCGATATCCTGATTGGTGGCACCAATCACACGAATATTTACAGAAATGTCTGCCGTTCCCCCAATTCTACGAATCTTCTTTTCTTGCAGCGCACGCAGAAGCTTGACTTGCAGCTGGATAGGCATCTCCCCTATTTCATCAAGCATAATGGTCCCATTATTGGCCAATTCCAACAACCCGAGTTTTCCTTGCCGGCTTGCCCCTGTGAAGGCACCTGCTTCATAACCGAAGAATTCAGACTCTAAAAGATTCTCCGGGATTGCTCCACAATTCACTTTGATAAATGGCTGATCCTTCCGATCGCTGAAATCGTGAATCAGGTTAGCAATCACCTCTTTCCCTACTCCAGAGGGGCCGGTTAATAAAACACTAGTAGGAAATGGAGCAATTTGGGTCACTTTATCATAAATTTTCTTCATTTGAATATCACGGAAAAGAAATCTATTATCTTCTTCATCGGTTGTAAAGGTATATCGATAGTTTTGCATTTTTGAAAAAGTGTTTGCTTTGCTTAAATCCTTTTGCAAGGAATTTAGCTGGGTAACATCTCTTACACTCGTTACAACCATTTCAATGGTTCCATCCTCTGCAAGAACGGGATTTCCCGTTACAATTACTTCCTTTGTGTGAGCGATAGTTTGCAATAAAGAAATCTTTTTCTTCTCGTGGAGGACATTAAGGGAAACCGATTGATCAATGAAGTCGTCTTGAATTAAATCTTTCATATGTCTTCCAACAAGTTGTTCACGGGAAAAACCAGTGATCTGTTCATAGGCTTGATTGACGAAAAGAGTCATTCCATTCGAATCAACAACATAAATTCCATCCGTTGAAAATTCAAGAATCGCTAACATTTGTTTATTATTCAACGTTTCAACCATTAATCTTCACCCTCATACAAAATATAGGTGGTGAATTTTTCTTATTATGCTGAATTTTTTCACCATATGTTAAGTATGAGGTTCTATCGCTGTTTTGTAAACATTTTCACCATATATCGGTGAAATTCTTCACCATTCTAATGGATAAAAAACAAGTAAATCACCGTGATAATAGCATTTTATAAGTTGGCATGATACTTGCAATAAAAAAGATGAACGATTTTTTATGCAATAGAAGGAGGCTTAACATGGCAAATATTATCACACCAAAACCGAAGCTTTATGTAATGGACAATGGAAGAATGAAAATGGATAAAAACTGGATGATCGCAATGCATAATCCAGCAACTACTGATAATCCGACGATGCCTTCTGAAATGGTAGAATTCCCAATCTATACGGTCCTGATTGATCATCCGGAAGGTAAAATTTTATTTGATACTGCCTGTAATCCGAACTCCATGGGGGCAGAAGGCCGCTGGACAGAAACGACACAAAAAGCTTTCCCATGGCAAGCTAGCGAAGAGTGCTACCTTCATCACCGGCTGGAACAATTGAGAGTTCGTCCGGAAGACATTAAATTTGTCGTTGCTTCGCATTTGCATTTAGATCATGCCGGCTGTTTGGAAATGTTTACGAATGCAACCATTATTGTGCATGAAGATGAGTTCAATGGCACGCTTCAATCCTATGCCCGCCATCAAAAAGAAGGCGCCTACATTTGGGGTGATATTGATGCCTGGATTAAAAATCAGCTGCAGTGGCAAACCGTCAAGCGGGATGAAGATTTCCTTGAACTAGCCTCTGGTATTCGCGTCTTAAACTTTGGCAGCGGACATGCCTGGGGAATGCTTGGGCTGCATATAGATATGCCTGAGAAAGGTGGAATAATCTTAGCTTCAGACACCATCTATACAGCGGAAAGCTTTGGGCCTCCCATTAAGCCTCCAGGTATTATCTACGATTCCGTCGGTTACGGAAAAACCGTTGAGAGAATTCGCCGCCTGGCAAAAGAGACGAATTCAGAGGTCTGGTTTGGCCATGATTCTAAGCAATTTTCCAAGTTTATCAAATCCACTGAGGGTTATTACGAATAAAAGGAGAATGAGCGATGAAAATACGTGCAGCAGTACTACATGAATTGGGGTTGCCTGCCCCTTATGCAAAAAGTAAACCTATCAAAATCGAAACACTGGAGTTGGACCCTCCTGGACGCGGAGAAGTATTAGTACAAATTAAGGCCGCTGGTCTTTGTCATTCGGATCTTTCCGTAATTAACGGCAGCCGCCCCCGCCCCATGCCAATGGCTTTGGGTCACGAGGCAGCGGGTGTTGTGGTCGAAGTTGGCGAAGGAGTCACAGACCTTCAACCAGGAGATCATGTGGTTTGTGCTTTCGTTCCTAGCTGCGGCCATTGTCTTCCTTGTCAAGAAGGACGTCCTGCGCTATGTGAACCGGGGGCTAAAACCAATACAGAAGGAACATTGTTAAGCGGTGAACGGCGGATTCATTTAAATGAAGAAACGGTTCATCACCATCTAGGTGTTTCTGCATTCGCCGATCATGCGGTAGTCTCAAGAAATTCCCTTATCAAAGTCGACCCTGAGATTCCATTTGATAAAGTCGCTGTGTTCGGATGTGCGGTTATTACAGGAGTAGGAGCGGTAGTCAATACAGCACAAATCGAAATGGGAAGCACCGTGGCTATTGTCGGACTTGGCGGTGTGGGACTAAGTGCGCTTCTTGGGGCTGTCACAGCCGGAGCAAGCCGCATTGTCGCAGTAGATGTGAATGATGGAAAACTTGAGGAAGCACGTAAATTAGGGGCTACAGATACATTTAACTCAAAAGATCCTGAAGTGGTAACTCTAATCCGTGAAGCAACGGGCGGTGGAGTGGATTATGCATTTGAAACAGCAGGTGTTGTCCCTGCCATGAACGTTGCCTACGGCATTACGAAACGCGGTGGTACGACGGTTACAACCGGATTGCCACATCCTGATCATCTCTTCTCTTTCCCGCAAGTTACCTTAACGGCGGAAGAGCGTACGCTTAAAGGATCCTACGTTGGAAGCTGTGTGCCTGCACGGGATATTCCTCGGTTTATTGAATTGTATAAGCAAGGCCGTCTGCCTGTCGATAAGTTATTAACGGACCGTTTATCGTTGGATGAGATTAACGAAGGCTTCGACCGGCTTGCTAAAGGGGAAGCTTCTCGATTGGTCGTTGTATTTTAGTTCAACAAGAGGAGAAAGGCGGAAGCAATTTGAAAAAGTATCAGTTATTTATTGGCGGAGAATGGGTGGATAAAAAGGAAACATTTGATGTGATCAATCCAGCAACGGAAGAAATTATTGCACAGGTGCCAAATGCTGCACAAGAAGAAATGAGACTTGCCGTTGAAGCGGCTGTACGGGTTCAGACAGAATGGGCAGACACGGTTGCGTCCGAACGTGCCAATATTCTTTTGGAAGCCGCGAAATTGATGCGTGCAAGAACAGAGGAACTTGCGCGAATTATGACACTAGAAGAAGGAAAACCGCTTGATGAAGCACGTGGTGAAATCGGGTATGCTATTTCTTTTTTGGAATGGTTTGCTGAAGAAGCTAAACGTGTCTATGGGGATACCATCCCATCCAACTCTAAGGATAAACGGATATTCGTGCTCAAGCGTCCAGTTGGTGTGACAGCGGCCATCACCCCTTGGAACTTTCCAGCGGCGATGATTACAAGAAAAATTGGACCGGCGCTCGCTGCTGGTTGTACCATGATCGTCAAACCATCTGAATTGACGCCATTATCTGCGCTTAAGATTGCCAGTATTTTTGAAGAAGCAGGTCTACCCAAAGGTGTCCTATCCGTCGTCTCAGGAACAGATCCTGCTGAGTTGACACAGGTGTTAATGGAAGATACCCGTGTTCGTAAAATTTCCTTCACAGGATCGACAAATGTTGGAAAGCTGTTAATGAGACAGGCTGCTGATACAATGAAACGGGTTTCTTTTGAATTAGGGGGACATGCTCCGTTTATTGTCTTCCCGGATGCTGATTTGGACGAGGCCGTTTCTCATGCCGCATTGGCAAAAATGAGGGGGATGGGTGAAACATGCGTGGCGGCTAATCGCTTCTACGTGCATCAGGATATTCTTCAAGAGTTTACCGAAAAATTAACGGAACGCCTCCATGCAATGAAAGTGGGAAATGGTCTTGAAGAAGGAATCACGGTTGGGCCTCTGATTGAACCATCTGCCGTACAAAAAGTAGAAGAACATGTGCAAGATGCCATTTCAAAGGGTGCCAAACTTTTATTAGGGGGAGAACGTGAAGGTTTTGAAACAGGATTCTATTATCCACCAACGATTCTAGAAGGCGTTACTGAAGAGATGAAGATATCCTATGAAGAGACATTCGGCCCTGTTGTAGCCATCCTTTCTTTTGAAACGGAAGATGAAGTCGTCCACAAAGCTAATGATACTCGTTATGGATTAGCCGCTTACTTCTTTACACGGGATGTTGGCAGGATTTTCCGACTCGCTGAGCGTTTAGAATTCGGTATTATCGGTGCGAATGACGGTATGCCATCCACTGCACAAGCCCCATTCGGCGGTGTGAAGGAATCTGGATTAGGACGCGAAGGCAGTAAATACGGAATCGAAGAATATCTCGATATTAAATATTTATCCCTTGGTGGGATTTCTGTAAAATAGGTTATAACAACGAACAAATTAAAAAAAGCCGGTCCCTCATGCTGCTGAAACATGAGAACCGGCCCCTTTTATTTATCTATTAAGTATGCGAAACAATAAACTCTGCCTGCCCTTTCAACACATACTCCCGTACCCCATAAGGCAACACAACGATTAATCCCAAACCCTTAGTCCTGTTAAAAACTTAGAAGCACGAGAACCGTCCCCATGCTTCAGGTGAACCGGTCACCAATAGAGGTAATGGATGTCACATTGAAATACATAGGCTTCGATTTAAAAGGAGCTATTCAAGGCAGCAAACACATACTTGGCAAAATCCATATGTGCCCCATTATAGTCAATCCTTATAAAAGTATCTGTCTATTCCCATATAAATCTACCAGAAAAGAAGATTGTGTATGGTTTAATCCGGAACATATTGTCAAAAGCAAGGCACACCGCTTCAAGACAGAAGTGGAACTTAGCAATGGGGTATCCATCATTATCGATTTGAAGAGGTTTTATTTGATCAACAAGATCCAAGCCGCGCTTCAATTGAAAAAAATAGCTAGCGAAAGGGGAAACCATCCACATTCCCTCTCCGACTACCTAGCACTAGAAAAGGTGAAACCAATTACCAAACTAAAAGAAGGCAAATACAACTTTCAATCTTTAGTTGAATTTAATGGATAAGGTCCTTATATTATAGAGGCTCTTGTACATAGAAAAAATCTATCCACTATTTAATGACAAGGCGGAGAGTTTTTCTCCGCTTTACCTTGCTGTTAAAATAATAATCTGTTGTATTTAGCAATCAAAAAATAAATTCCTCTTTTTTATTTTCTTATAAGTTTTAGCGTCCAAGGAAGAACAATTCCAAATAGCAATAAATAAAAAGGAATTGAATACACAGGTTTCCAACCTTTCAATTTTAAAAACCCTAATTTTCCTAAGATATATTCAATAAGAAAAGAAAAGATTGAAAAGAAAAGAACCCTAATTAACTTTGTAGGAGTATTGTAGCGATTTAAAAACAAGATTGCTGTTGCAGCTGGTCCAATTACAAACATAAAAATATCAGGTATCTCACCAATTGCTGGTTTTCCTGAATCCATAAAGTCGAACAAATAAAATAAGATGATATCAAGCATCCATCCATAAAAACCAACCATCCCAAAAAGTAGAAACCACTCTTTTCTTGAAATATTTTTTGTTATTGTTAATGAGAGAAAAAGCAAAATGGAACCTATGATGTAAATAAACCACGATCCTTTTGCAAATATACCCATTCTTGTTAATACACCATTCCAATACAACTCATATCCCTCTTTTCTATATAAAACCTTTATTATTTTTTATTACTGACTTTTTTTTATGCAGAAAAGCATAGAAAGAATTACCAAAGTCTATATTTTGCTGGCTGTTAAATTTTTTTGATATAAGTGAAGAAGTAAATCAAAACGTTAACAATTATGTCAAAACTACGTGGTCAATTCCCTACCCAAATAATGTGATTGGGGTAAAAGGGGAATCTCCCATGGAAAACCATGAACTATCGGGCATTGGAGACTTAATCGTACAAAAAAGGCGAGTTATAAAAATGACGCAGGAAATAGTACAAAGGGACGGTTCTCATGCCTCGGAGCATGAGAACCGTCCCTTTGCTTCATCTATTAAATTGTTTCTAGTAACTGATAGGCTTCTTCTTTAGAGGTAACATTTAGTAATTGGTCTCTAAACTTATCATCCATCAACCTGCGTGATAACATTTGTAGAATTTTGAGGTGCGCATCTCCGGCCGCTTGTTCTGGCACGGCGATCATAAAGATCAACTTTGCATCGGTACCATCTAAGCTCTTCCAGTCCACACCACTTCGCTTTATCCCAAAAGCCACAGCTGGACGCTTCACCGCATTGGATTTCCCGTGAGGAATGGCAATATTCATTCCAAGCCCGGTCGAGCTCTCTCCTTCACGGTTTAGAATGGCTTGTTTATACTCTTCTTTAGAAGTTAAAATCCCACTTGCATCAAACTTGGCAATTAACTCATCAATGACATCATCACGAGTCGTCCCTGTTAACTCCGTTTCAATTAACCCTAAATTCATAATATCCGTTAACTGACGAATAGCAGCGATAGGAGCACTTTCTACTTTTGGTTCCAGCTTCTCAGGCACACTCCCCCTTGAAACGGGTCCTACACCAGCAGCAACTGGTTCCGCTTCTACATTCTTTTTCAAGGCTGTCACGAGTAAGGCCGTCACAATCACACCCACAATAACCGCCACAAAGAACATGACCACGTGATCCACTGCACCTAATACTGCAACAATCGGACCTCCATGGGCAACTCTGTCACCCACACCAGCAAGCATGGCAATCACAGAACCGACCATAGAACCAACGACAATACTTGGGATCACACGAAGTGGATCTTGGGCAGCGAATGGAATCGCCCCTTCCGTAATTCCGAATAAGCCCATCGTAAACGATGCCTTCCCCGCATCTCTTTCTGTTTGACTAAACTTACGCTTGTTAATAAAAGTCGCAAGACCAAGACCAATCGGAGGAATACAAATCGCTGCTGCAATCGGCCCCATAATTTCATAGTTTCCTTCCCCAATCATGGCAGAACCAAAAAGGAACGCTACCTTATTAAATGGACCACCCATATCGACTGCAATCATGGCACCAAGAATCATCGCTAATAGAATAGAGCTTCCTCCCTGCATTCCTGCAAGCCAGCTTGTTAAAGCAGCAAACACACTTGCTACTGGGTGGCCAATAACAAAAATAAATAATAATCCGACAATCACACTGGATAGAATCGGAATAAAGATAATCGGCATAACCGGTTGAACCGCTTTTGGTACTTTAATTTTCTTAATCCCCAGCGCCACATAACCTGCTAAGAAACCAGCAATAATCCCACCGATGAATCCAGCACCAGCTGTACTTCCATAAAAACTGCCATTTGCCGCAATATAACCGCCAATCATACCAGGTACTAATCCTGGACGGTCAGCAATACTTACCGCAATGAAGCCGGATAAAATCGGCACCATGAACATGAAAGACGTAGCACCTAGGCTTTCAATATGCTTCCAAAAAGATCCATCTGGAATTTTAATTCCCCCTGGCGTTTGCTCTCCCCCAAGCGTCAAGGCAATCGCAATCAATAATCCCCCAACGACAATGAATGGAACCATGTACGATACCCCATTCATTAAATGTTTATAAATAGGATTTTCCTTTGAGCGGCTCTTTTTCGAACCTGCCAATGCACTAGCCTCTGGTTTATAAACCGGAGCATCCCCATTTTGAATCCGCTTAATTAATTCTTCCGGGTTACGGATCCCCTCCTGGACGCCGGTTACAATGAGTTTTTTACCAGCAAAACGGTCCTTTGCCACCTCTTTGTCCGCCGCAATAATAATCCCATCTGCTTCAGCAATCTCTTGCTCCGTTAATGCGTTTTCAATTCCAATCGAACCTTGTGTTTCCACCTTTATATCGACGCCCAACGCTATGCCGGCTTTTTGTAAATTCTCTGCGGCCATATACGTATGCGCAATCCCAACCGGACAAGCTGTAACAGCTAATATTTTCGCCATCGTGTTTCCTCCTGCTCTAAAAGTAATCGCTTACCTATATAATAAACCCTGCTTGTCCCATTAATTTTTTATCTTTTTACCATATCCTGCGGTAAAATGAAATTATTAAAGCAGACAAAAAAAGGGTGAACATCGTATCCACCCTTTTCCCCTGATTCTTAATAATCGATCATTTTTAAAAATTCCCGATAATCGCTTACAGCCGATAACGCGTGAACAAGTAACGGAGTCTCACTAAGTGAAGCAATCTTCCCAATAATCCCACGAACCTTACTTTGGTCTTCCTTCGCGATGGCCAGCATAAAGACAAGCGATACCTTTTCATTCCCCCACTCCAGCCGTTCCTTCAAAATGGCTGCAGCAATAACGGACGTATGAACCATGGAAGGATTACCATGAGGAATGGCAATTCCCCCGCCAATAGCTGTAGCAGAGCTCCGTTCACGATTGACGGCACTATGGATATAGTCTTTACTCACATACCCTTTTTGAAAAAGGGCGTTAGCAAGCCTCTCGACCACTTCATACCGGTGGGCTTTCTCCACATGAGGAAAGAAAGTCTCTTCATTTAGAAATTGCGAGAAAACACTTGGCTCGAGAAGTTTGTCCTGCCTTTGCTTGAATCCCTCCACAAACTGACTTAATCGGTTCTTTTCCTCTTGTCCAAAAAGCGGCGAAATCACGATGTGTTCAATGTTGATTTTTTCAAGCGGAATCGTCGAAATAATAAAATCGATCTTATGCTCTTTTAAATAATCCTTTACTTCTGCTTTGCCGATGCAAGCGATGATCTCAATTTCCCGGTATTGCTGTTCAATCTTTGCCTCTAATAAATGAGACATGCCAATCCCCATATGGCAAACAATCAGTGCTTTCCTTGCCTGCTTCTTTCCCAGTCTTTCCAGGGAGGCTTGAAAATGGAGAACCATATAAGCTGCCTCATCTTCCGGTATCTCCATCTGAAAGGTCCTCTTGATATCATGGAGTGCCATCATTACCATATTGAACATGTAGGGATACATCTTTTTAATATTCGTCAGTAACGGATTCGTAATCGGAAAGCCAAAGTTAATTCGGTTGATAACAGCCTGCATATGAACAGTAAGACCATTGTTTAAAATAGGATCACTTTCATAGGGAGCCGATGTCAGCTTTCCCATTTTCTCCATAAGAACACGGATCATTCGAGTGATTTCTTCATCCACCTCTAGGAGCTGGTCCATTCCTTCTTCCGTTCGCTTACTGCTGATCAGGTGCCAGGTAAAATAGACCTGTTCCTCTTCAGGAAAGGCTAATCCAAAAGCCGATTCCAGAACCTCAAACAACCAAGTGGTATATTGATATTCTTTTCGCTTACAGGCCTCTTCCTTTGCGTCACCCTTTACAAATATAGGTGAACGCTGCCGAGTCCTTTTGACCATAATGAGCGCATGAACTAACAAGCTGTCCATCGAACTGTCGCTAATCGCTAGAGAAAAAGTATCCTGCATATCATTCAGTGCTTTTCTGACAATGGAAATCTCATAGGGTAAAAATAAATCCAAGACCACATTCTTTTCTGGTGAAAGGGAGGAATGAAGTTCAGATAAATGCGCTAGGGCATTTCGCTTTTGTAACTCCGTTCCTTCAATGATATTGCCAACCCGCGGCTTGGAGACAAGCTCCAGTCCATACCGTATAAACCAGTTAGAAATCAACTCAATATCCTTTTTAATAGCCGCCTTTGCGACATAGTAACGTTCCGCAAAATATTGTAAGGTAATGGCCTCTCTGCTGGTTAAGAGCTGATAGGCGATTTCAACCAGCCGTTCTTCCTTGGTTTTAGGTTCACTAGAAAGTAAACTCCCCAGGATGCTGGAGCGTTCCGCTTCCTCCATTTCAATGGTTATTCCATAGCCAGGTTTTCGGATTAACCCTGCACTAGGATAGTCCAACAGATATTCCTCTAAACGGTCTAAATCATTTCGAACTGTTTTTTCCGCACACTCGAGCCGCTCTGACAGGTCCTTAATGTGGAGAAATCCTTCTTTATGAACAAGGAGGATTCTAAGTAATTCTTTCTGTCTATCATTCATCTATTGCACCTGCTCAATTTCAAACATATATAAGATTTTATCTTTATTTTTCCATGTAATCAATTCGATAAAATCCAACAATTAAAACCTTTATCCTACAAAATCATTTTGCGTTCTCTCTTTTGTTCAGGGGCTTTTCTAAAATTATTTACAATTCAAATTATTAAATTTTACATTTTTCTATTTTTTGCAATTCCCTATTCATGTATTTATTGGTAAAATAGTAGGATACGAGGAAAAATTTACAAAAAATAATAGAAGGTGGTCACAATGAATTTTAAGTCAGCATTAAAAAAAGGTTCAATCATTTCTGTACTTGGTTTAGGGCTTTCCGTATCTGCTGCAGCACTTCCAACGAATACAGCCCTTGCAGCTGGAAACACCAATACGAATGCACAAAAGTTAGTAGATTCCCTAAAGGCATTAAATATTGATCAAGTCGATTATTTATATGCTTATTTACAATCTATTACTTTAAGTAACAGTGAGTATAATGGGATTCTATCAAATGCGAAACAAGTTAGTAAGATATTAAATGGGAAGAATCCAGAATCCCTCCCATCAGCACAAAAGGTGAAAGTTTTACGTTTATTCCTAGACAGTGTAAAATTAGCCCATCTTCAGGCGTCTGTCGTAGATGAGCAAGGAAATCCGATCGATATCCTTACATATAAAGCTGGTTCTTCCACACTCGTCATTCAATTAAAAGATCTAAAAGGCAATGTTTTAGCAACCATTGACCCTAAAAAAGAAGACTTAAATCCTGGTGCGATTTTAACTAAAATCAATGCACTAGTGACAGCTGTGAATGCAAAAAAACAACTCGACCAAGAGAAGGGCTTTGTCCCAATGCCAGCAGGTGATCTCCCAAATACGGCTACAAATGATCCTGAATATATTGCCCTTGGTGTTTTATTAATGTTAATGGGTGGAATCGCTGCTGTCCCTGCCGTACGTCAGATAAGAAAATCAAATGAGGTAGTTGAGGCATAATTCAATGGAACAAAAAAAGCGTAAAAGGCGTAGAAGGCGTAAGAAGAAACACGTATGGGCCCTTCTGAGCATCCCTATTTTCTTCATCCTCTTAGGAGGCGGCCTTGTCCTATTCTTCGGTTTAGACCTGTCTAAACAAAGCGTCTTACTTGCTCATACAGCTGTTAAAGAGTATAAACCAGAGTTACCCAATAAAAAATTCAAACAAGTTTGGCCCGCGCTGCCTGACCCTGGTACACATATAGGAGATTTAAAGTTTACTTCTGTCGATTTAAACGTTCCGATTGTTCAGGGGACTCATGATAATGAGCTAAAAAAAGGGGCAGGACATTATGCTGGAAGCGCATTGCCGGGTCAAGGCGGGAATGTGGTTCTAAGCGGACATCGTGATACCGTTTTTAGAAAGCTTAAGGATATCCACACTGGTGACAAAGTTACATTTACCACTCCTTATGGGGACTTTGTATATCAAATAACGGGTACAAAAATCGTTCATGCAGATGATAAAAGTATTATCGTCCCAACAGACTATGAAACTCTTACATTAACCACTTGTTATCCCTTTAATTATATTGGGAATGCACCTGATCGATTCATCGTCTATACCAAGCTGGTTTCACAACCTGACATGCTAGAGACAGGTAATATTTAGTTTAAGAAAGGATAGATAGCTTATAAGAGCATCTATTCTTTTTTATTTGTGGTCACAGGGACGGTTCTCGTGATTATAAGGAGGCATTTGTCCCCACCAAACGCACCGGAACCGTCCCCATGACATACCCATGACATTATTTTAAATTTCAAGAAAGTCGGTGACTTTAAAATGGTGAGTCAATTTTTAGCCTTGTGTAAAGGTTATTATAGGAATCTATGCAGAAGTGCTTTATGGAAAGGGGTAACCTTTTTCATTTATGCTGCCATTCTTTTTTCTATTCATCTTTGGAAAAAGAATGATGTTTGGGCAGCAAACACCAAAATTCCTGAAAACGATATTGGGAGCATAGCGACGATTATCTTTGGTATTACAAGCGGGGTTTTAGCCTTAATTGGACTAGTGGCCATATTTGTTTCGTTAAATAGCCAGCATAAAATCCAAAAATGCAGAGAGCTTTATTGGGAGATTATCAGTCTTTCAAATAAAAAAATGGACCTGTTGGAATTATCCTCTCAAATGACAGAATTATTATGGCATTATACGAAGATCTCTGCTTATGATGACCAAGACTTTATAAAATCGATCATTAAACGAGCACAGTGGACGATTTTAATCGTTTTAATCATGTGGTCTTCCTTTGTTCCATTTATTCACTACTCACTGTTAGAAGAAGTCATTACTTGGATAGGCTTTACCGGTGGTTTGGCTGTATTGTTATTTTTTCATAGTATCCTTGGACGGCTAGACAATTTAATTGAAATTGGGAAATTAAAAGAGCCTAAGGACATTTTTAATATAATGGAAAATAATGATTTTCGAGGTTTGGTCCTTCTAATACATAATCTGCAACTGCAAGTCTGGAAAATGTCTAGAAACAGTTTTACCATTAATCTTAATTTAACTGCACCCTTACAAGGAATCAAAGCGACCGTAATGGGGGTTGGGTTTATAACTTGGAGCAGTGCGCACAAAGCCGTAGATAAACGTATAGGAGTGAATGTCGATTTAATCCCAAAATACACATCTGACACATCCTATACTCTTGGTTTCAGTGAATTAACAGAAGTAAATTTTGATATTTCAAGCATCGATACATCCCTAAGCGAATGGGTTGATAGCGGGATATTCTGGACCATGGAATCGGAAGACATTCTTAAAATTAAACGGACTGACGATAGATTTGGATTTTATGATCCAAACGAAAAACCAGGTTATACAACGATCTCCCTTGATCATGGTTCAGAAATAACGGAAGCGGTCGTTCCTCATGATACATATGCTGTCAGAATATACATACTTGCCAGCTTAAAGGAAAGTACAAATCAAGAAGAACAAATTAAAATAGTTTGGGAGATTCCACTGGATCTAGATGTTGAACCAAGAATTGTCAGCATTTCTATGGAAGGCAGCAACGGAAGACAATTAAAGGTAAACTATTGGGAACTAGCTCAAATAGAAGAAGACTTTGAAAACTTTGAACGTAAGCAAAGAGAGAAGGACGATAGGTGGGCACGAACCTGATTCGTTTCAGCCACAGGCTATATACGAAAAACCAACAGAAAAATACTTAAAGGATTCCGTTTTCGGGTGTTTATTAAAAGAAACAAGAATTGACGTATGAATTGGCATACGTCTTTTTCTTTATTTATCAAGGTTTCTACGAAATTCCATTAACTTTGACATAGCAATTGACATCATTATTATATGTACAATACGTATTGTACAATTAATAAAAGAGGGTCAAAACTACTGACATTTGAAGGGCCGTTTTGAATACCAATTTTATTGATCTTTATAAGCTGGTCGATAAAAAGCTGCTGATTCCCCCTTTAGGTTCAAGAGGGTGCGCACTTAACGGTTGGGGAATCAGGTTAATCACCCGAGCTAGTAATAAACGGAAAAAATCCGCTTAATTAGTAATTTTCATTAAAAAAAGCTTAAATAGACGGAGAGATTCCGCCTATTGCCTCGAAAAACGTGAAAATGGGGGATTTTGTTTTGCATAATCGGAAAATCTCCGCTTATATACCCCGAAACGGGCTCCCTTCTCCATAAAACCGAATTATCTCCGCTTATTTTACTTTTGCTGGTTATTCGATTAAGGACTACCGTATCACAAGTAAGTGGGGTTTAATATAAATTATTCCTAATAAAGAAACTCGCCAATTATTACTATGGCGAGATCTACTTTTTTATATACCAATAACAATGCCAATACGACTGTCATTTCGTTACATATTTTAAGAAAAGCACCTCAAAACGGAACCCTTTAAAAAATACTCTGTTGGTTTTTTGTTTCTAAATGGAGAATCAATATTTGTTTAGCTCCTGAATCGGAGTTTGAATGATGACTGGATTCTTTTTAGGATCCAACCATTTCAAGATGTTTACAACATTCGTTTGAGAAGTGGACGTACATCCCAGCGTATAGCCACTTCCAATGTGGAAGAAGATCGCACTGCCTTTATACGGCGTTCGTTGGGTATTGTAGTTAATAATGGAACCGTAGGTATATGCAGCGATATTCATGTTTTCAGCACTCTTCCATTGACCTTGTGTTTTCCTTCTTGATTGCCAAGTGTTGTACAGTTTTGAAGTTGGATCATCTACCCAAACATCATCGCTTGTGATTTTTCTGTAAGGCATTTTGGTTCCTGGATTTCCATAACGTCCAAATGCCGTTCCAATGGAATACTTCCCAATGGGAGACCTTTTACCGCCTTCACGCATACTTGTGGCAGAGGCAAATACCTTTTTCAACATTTACTTTACCTCTCCATTCTTGTCATGATCCATTATCTATATGAAATATCCGATTAACAAAAATTAATCAGCCGTATAATCAATTTCAATTAAATCCCAAGCCGTGATTAGCCCGATTGGCGTTTCATTGCACTTGCCATTTTCCGTAATGATGACAGCTTCTAGATCCTTATTTTCAAGATGCTCTTTTTCAAAAATACTTTCCACTTCAAAAATATTAATACTTTTTGGTGCAAATTTCACAGGGAGAGCCTTCTCAGCCTGCAGTATATCGCTCACAAGAATATTCGTTAAATAGATCGCACTGCTTTGGACATTTGCTGCCATCCATTTCACAATTGCCCCCGTTGATAAAAGACCGACACACTCTTTGTTTTGATAAATGGGGTATTGTGAATAACCATACTCTTTTATTGCATGAATGACATCTAAGATTTTGTCATCCATATTAAAATAGACCACTTGCTTTGTGGCAATCGTTAGGGCATAATTAGGCCTTCCCATAATCGACGCAATTTTTTCAATTCGTTCCACCACTGAACGATTCGGCTCGGCAATATAATAACCGATCTCTGTCTTCTCATGCACGATGGCATTTCTCAGCTTTGCATACTGCTCTAATTCTTCTTTATATGTATCCACAATTTGAAAATTTCTAGCCCCTGCTTTAACTAAAACAACAAATCGATCATCTTTAATTTGGACTATTTTCCTAAGTGATTCATGAATTTGATTAAACGCCACTTCAAATCGCTCTGATAAAAGCGGCGTTTGGTTCCTCTCTAACAGCATATAACTCTCCCCGTTTCGTACTCTAGATCTTATACCCAATTAACAATAAGGAATATTATTTCCATGAGTCTTTCACGATCTTATACCCTAATCTTTTCATCGTATCATGCAAATCCAAGACGACGTCACGATCATATTTTTGATAATCTTCACCCGTAAGCTCATATATTTTCATTAGGTCGTTATAGGTAACCAAGCAACCATGGAGCTTCTTGTCCGTATCCTTTATTCCGTTAGATATATCTTCAAGAATGTCCCATCCTCTTAAAAAATGGAAGATATTCCAGCGTTTATGCTCCGCTTCGGCAATAGGTTCCAACAGTTTTTTGGCTTCTGCTTTAAACTCTAGTTCAGTCACTGCCCCTAAACCGCTTTTACTTTCCTCGTACACCGGTACTGCTTTCAAACCCAGAAGCATAAGCTTGGTAAACGCATGGGTAATCTGATTGCGATTGGATTCCTTTGTGAAAGTAGAAAGCTCACGCCACTCTTTCTGTTTTGTATTGGATTCCAATTCTTTGCTTTTTTGATAGCTTTCATGAACCTTTTTCGCCAAATCTTCAAGCTGATCATTAATCACATAATCGTAAGTGAGAATCATATCATGATTTCCAAACAAATGGAGATTGTGATACTTCCCCTCATGGCGATGGAGCCATAGGCTAATTTCCGCTTCCTCATTTACCTTTAAAAAGATGGGAATATCGGAGATTTTCTTTGCTAGACGGATTCCTTCCTTGAGGTCATGCGAATCCTCCTTCAGGCAAACAAATAAATGGGTAAATGCCAGCGGTTGTTTTTTCAAGAAATCAAAGGTGGACTCGATCTCAATATTCATGGAATGAAATTGAATATCCACCACCATTTTGCTGTTCGGGTAATTATCCTCCCACTCCTTCTTTACCCTCCCTGCATTCTTATCCAAGACAGTAATCTTCAATAACTTCTTCGTCAGAAAAGCCGATCGTTCAATGGCTTGAACAGCAAGCTGCTGACCCGTTTGGCCAAACCCGATGAATAAAAGATGCAGCGGCTCTCCTTGAGGGTCACGGACCCTTTTCTCGTAGTTTTTATACAAAGGAATTTGATCAAACAATTCATTCGCAATCAGTCGGTGAACATTAATAGGTTTTAAGGATACATTTGTATGAAAATCTAATTCCTTTTCAAGGTCTTCAAATAGCTCCATCGATTGATGAGATTCAAGATGAAAGATGACTTGCTTCATATGTAAGAGGGACCTTTTGTTATTCACATAATGATTTAATGCGAGAATCTCATTTAAGTTTCTAGAGTCATCCTCATGATAGATAATAAAGTATTCAGCCCGCTGAAGCTTGCTTTTTTTATATAACGAGGGGTCTCCTTGCCGGCCGGCAAAAACAATCACACCTAACTCCTGCAAATAGCTGCGCTGAGCTTCAGAGATTTCTTCTGCCAATAAAACCACTTTTTTGTCCTCTTTTTTTAGATTCTCGACCAACGTCATGCTTTTCTTATGAAAACCAGAAACCACAATATGTTTTCCGAGAATTCCATACCAAATTAATCTAATCTTTTGATTAAACAAAGAATAAATGATGGAAAATAGGGTGGAAATCGTATACGCTGCGGCAGACCAGCGGGCAATTTCCACAGCAAGTGGATATCTAGTAAACACACTTCCATCCTCTGGAAATACCGGGTCCAAATCTAGCAGGAATAATCGAAACGTTGAGTACATGGAGTTGAGTACCGAGTACTCCTTAATAGCTAAAAATTTAAAACCATAAAACCCTGTGGTTACCGCCACCAAAAACATTAACACTTGCAATCTATTTTTCTTAATAAGCCCGGTATAGAAGACAGACACGTACGCAACCAAATCGATGGTTAACAACGCGGTTAAAGTCAGACTTGGTGTCCCAGATATAAAATAAAACCCCCAGATACATAGTAAAATGATGATAGCAAAGGCCGTAAAGATTACTTTTGCTAAGTGCTGATCAACCAATTTTTTCATTGATCTTTTTCCTCCAATAATTATCAAATGAACCGACTATAGTACCATATTATAACAAATCCCCTACTAATTAGTACTTTTTTTCTAGCCTTATTTACATATTCTTGTTACTATTTTAATAGTGTATTGGAAAATTTTATCAAGTGGATGGAGAATGACAGAATGAAAAAACGATTATTTCCATTGCTTTTCATTTTAGCAATGGTACTGGCAGCTTGTGATAATAAGGTCACTATTACTAAACAGCAGGAGGATAAAAAAACCCCGAAAATACAGGCGGAGAATAAACAAGCTACCCATAAACTAAAAGATCCGAAAGCCTTTATCCATGCCTCCTTCTTAAGGAACCCTAAGAAAATATATACCTATCAATATAGTGAAGGAGTTACTTCAACAGAAACCATCGACCAAGATCATGGCAGTGAACAAATATGGAATATGAACTTCGGCGAAGGTGGAACACAGAAAAATATTTATCAGGAGAGTAAGAAAGAGCTTTTTGTGGGATTTCCCGATAGCGAGGGGTACACAGCGATTGTTTATCCTATTAAATTAGGGACTGTTTGGAAAGTCTGTACGGACCCGGAGACATGTACGAATTATAAAATAGCTGAACTACTAGACTCCTATGAAACACCAGCTGGCACGTTTGAACATGTTGTAGTGATTGAATCTGACACGGGCAGCCGTACATACTATGCGAAAAATATCGGTCTACTTGCCCAAACAGATGAAAATGGAGAAATCATAGCACAATTAAAGTTGTTGGAAGATGCGGGGACCATAATTGATCCCGATAAAATTGTCTATAACTGGGATCAAGTAAAGGATACGAATGGGGACATTTCGAACGTGAAAATCGTGGCAAAGCAAGATAAGGCGTATCCATCAGATATGTCCTGGGCAGGGGCACAAGAAGGTGACACTCTCCGTGAAGGTTCTTATCAGCTATATTTGAACAATACTCCTCAAGAAGCAGAAATTGGAGATTGGTTGTTTAATATGAACAAAGCTAACAGTGGTGAGGTTATTGGGAATATTCCAAATCTGATGGTTGTAAATCAAACGGAGTCTACTAATACCTATAGCAGCAAGATCTTTTATATTCATGATAAAAAAATGGTGGAAGTGAAAGGCCCTGATGGAACGAGCGGCTTCGGACATAGCGGAAACCATATTTATCCGATTAGCAAAGATACCTTCATCATCGCCTGGGACAATAATGCGGATGGCGAAATCTATTATGAGGTATTTACGTATCAAATTGTCGATTTCAAAACGGGAATAACGAAATTGGTAAAAAAAGAAAAAGTAAGTTTAGCTGATTCTGAAGACTTTTTTGCTCCTCTTAAAAAATATAGGTAGTCTTGAGTATCAATTTTATTGATCTTTATTAAAAGCTGCTGATTCCCGTATCTAGAATCATGAGGGGCGATTGGGGGATCAGGTTAAACACCCGATCTGATAAATAGACGGAAAAATTTCGCTTAATTAGGAATTATTATTAAAAAAAGCTTAAATAGACGGAGAGATTCCGTCTATTTACTCGAAAAACGTGAAATTGGGTGATTTTACTTTGCATAATCGGAAAACCTCCCCTTATATACCCCGAAATGAGCTCCATTCTGGATTTAGCCGAAAAATCTCCGCTTATTCTACTTTGCTGGTTACTTGATTCAGGATAAGACATTTACCGAGATTTTTTTTACTATCATAAAATTATTTTCTATCTATTAAAAAGAGGTAAGAGTACCGTCCTCATGGTTC
The DNA here is from genome assembly GCF_002860255.1 of Neobacillus cucumis. Lineage (GTDB taxonomy): Bacteria > Bacillota > Bacilli > Bacillales > Cytobacillaceae > Neobacillus > Neobacillus cucumis_A. The sequence continues at coordinate 27,912 of NZ_PGVE01000074.1, read as the reverse complement.
CCATTTCTAAAATTATCCTTTATAATTATTTCCAACAAATTAACTATTACTATAGTAATAACTAGATAGAGTTTTTGGGAGGATTTAGGGAAATGGAGATACAGCTCTACGATGTGGAAGAACCAATAAAGGCTGAGGAACAGGAAATAAGTCCTGCTGAAACAGCCAAAGTAAATGAAAGAATTTCTGTTTTACAGATCATCCGGGTTATTCCCCCATCCGTCATGACTGCCTTTACCGCGGTATTGATCCTGGCCTTGTTAGCCTTTGCCCTCAAGCCCTTATCGGAATTACTGACGGAAATGTATAAATCGGGGCTGGATCAGTCACATGTATCGCAGTTTTTGGATGAATATAATTTTGATTTCCAAACAAACTGGCGGGATACCCTGTTGCTATTCCATTTACAGACACAAACAATTGATTTCAGCCTTACAGAAGAAGGAGAGCCGGTATCCGTCAGCGTCCACTATGCTTTGGGATTCATTCCGCTGCTGCTTCTCCCCTTTTTGGCCATCCTTATTAGCCAAAAGATATTTATAAAATGGATAAAAAAACCTAATCTGGCACTTTTGAATGCTTTCACGATTATAACAAGTGTCGTTTATACCATCATTATGACAATTGTCGCCGCAGTGAGCGGCACCACCATTCAGAACGAAACCGGAAGTTTGTTAATCAAACAGTCATATAGTATCGCCAATACGTTTACGATATCGTTCATTTTTGGACTCCTTTTTTCGCTTATTAGTATCAATCTCGGCAGAAAAAAAGCGCAGTCTTCTGAAATGGGGGTGAATCCTTTCCTGCGTGCCTTTAAGCTCCTCCTCCTCCTTTATGTGATATCGATTGCCCTGATGATCATCTTGTCTCCGGCAGTCACGAAAAAATTTAATGAGGCAGCTTTGGAGGAAAACGGCCACATCTACCTCCTTTTGGTCGTTTTCGCCTTTTACCTTACCTTTTTACTCTTAATGGGCAAGATTATTTTTAATGGAAGCACAAATGGTGAAGTGGAATCGCTCGAGTATTCCATTTTGGAAAAACTAAAAGTTTGGGGCCATTCTAGTGATTTGGAGAGCTTTCATAAGATATTCCAGCCGTTTGTGGATGGCCCTTTTTTAAAATTCGTGCCACTCCTCCTGCTTCTAATACCCGCAATGCTGCTGGTTCGGGCGGGATATCAAATGACAAAGCATTCCAAAGGAAATTGGATTTGGGAATCTTTTATATTTTGCGTTGGAATGGCCTCCTTACTGGCATTCCTTGCTCATTTTTCAAGCATTGGCAATACCATCTTAAGCACGGGGGAAGGCAGCCTTAACCAGATAAACATGTTAGTAAAAACCGACGAAATGTCATTATTAATTAATGCCTTTATCTTCAGCTTACTTACAACATTTGTTGGGAATCTGCTCTATCTTTGGAAATGGCGGAACCCAAGCCGCCCGGAGGAATGAACGTGAAAAAATCAATCCTATTCTTGGTGATCTGCTTTTCTTTAGCTGGCTGTTCGCCAAATCCTAATCAGGCAGATTTGCTGCAGGCCATCTATGATCATAATGAGGATGCACTGAACCAGCAATTAAATGCTGCCAAGCTTCATCATTCCACACATTTAAAGGCTCTTGCTTATGCAGCCAGATATGGCAACGCCGAGATCGCTAATCTTCTTCTGCAAAATGGTGGGGAGAAACTGCTTCAAACAAAGGGGGGCATTCGGAATCTGACCCCCATTCAGGAGGCGGTCATCTACAACAACATTCCCGTCTACCAGAAATTTATAAAAAAAGATCCCGATCACCAGTATCTGACAACCCTAGATAACAAAGGAAGATCACTTTTACATCTTGCTATGGGTGCAGGAGCCATCAAGATGGCGGAGGAGTTGCTGGCTGATGGGCTCGATCCGAATCTACAGGATGATGCGGGTAATACACCGATGATGACCTTGTTAAAAGCATTGCAAAAAAATCGCAGTGAGCTGAAAAAGTTTCAGATTTACCAATTATTCAAATCCTTCCAGGACTATGGAATGAACCCTGACATAGTAAACCAACAAAATGAATCCGTTCGTTCTATTGTGGAAGGGGCAAAAACCGTTTTTATTGGGTCAGATGATTCGGACAAGCGTACATTGCTCGATCAGTCTTCATTAGACTTAAAACTACTGCTTAGAAAATAGACGAGAATGGGGGGATCCAAGTGGAGGGCTTTAAAGCGTTTTGCTTCACCATATTATTTGCGGGATATGTTTATTTTTTGCCCCGCTTTTTAAGGCAGCTGTTTTTTTTAGGAAAACGCCGTATGACTTCAACCATCCTGTTATTTCTTTACATAGGATTAGGACCGTTCATGTACAGTATTTTTGCCGTTGGATCGGTTTCAGTGATCTTTCTTGGACTTGTAGGAAAAATGCCTTTCCAGGGGCTTATTGCTATTTTGTTTTTGATCTGTGGCATTTTTCTTTGTATTATACCTATTCGACACTATTTTTCCAAAAAGACGCTGGAGATCGCCGGTTTTTCCGCCATTTTTATGGTTGCGGGATTGATTTTATCCCTAATAAATCCTGTCTGGAACGACCAATTGGAACAATCACTTGGGATTCCAATGCCATCACTCGGGTTGTTCCTTGTCATCACGAATGCTGTTTTATTGATGGTCATCTTATATCATTTTGTTCAATTGAAGAAGGCGGTGAAAGGAAATGCCAAGATCGAGTAAAATTTTCCGCTTATTTATCAGTTCTACTTTTACCGATTTAGTGGAGGAACGCAAGGCCTTGCAGAATCGTGTTTTTCCAGAACTGGATAAGCTTTGTCAGCGATATGGAGCGAAGTTTCAAGCGATTGATTTACGATGGGGCGTCAGTAAAGAAGCGCAGCTTGACCATAAGACACTTGATATTTGCTTGCAGGAGATCAAGCGAAGCAAGGAATTATCCCCAAGACCCAACTTCCTGGTGTTATTGGGAAACCGGTATGGGTGGAGACCGATCCCCAATAAGATAGAAAGAGAGGAATTTGAATGGATCTTAGCCTTTCATCAGAACGATGAAGTTCTTCGTAAATGGTACCAGCTTGATTTGAATTCGGTCCCGGCATCCTATTATTTACAACCGCGGACCGACGAATACATAGATACGGAACTTTGGAATCCGGTTGAGGACCATCTTCGCTATTTATTTGACCAGGCTCTCCCCCTCCTGACTATCAGTTCGGAGGAAAAGGCAAAATACCGGCTTTCTGCCACAGAGCACGAAATTCGGGAGGGAGCATTCAAGCAGGAGGATGCGGGTGATCACGTATTTGCTTTTTTCCGTGAACTTGAAAACGTGCCCACAGACACAAGGAAAGCGGATTTTATTGACCTTCTACCGGACGGGACGATTCATGAACATTCAAGAAAGCAAATTGAAAACTTAAAGAACGACCTTCGAACCTTTCTGCCAGAGGAAAATATAAAACAATATTCCGCCGCATGGATAGATAATAACGTCGACCCACTCTACATTGAAGATTTTTGCAAAGACGTTCTCTCCAAGTTAAGTCAGGTCATTGAAAGGGAATGCCGAAATATGGAGGAAATTCGATTTGTTGATAAAGAAAAAGAAGCCCACCGTTTATTTGCCAAAAGCAGAACGGATCATTTTATCGGACGGGAAAAGCTTTTCCGCGAGGTTTTCAAAGACTTAACCTCGAACATACGCCATCCGCTGATTGTAACAGGTGAATCGGGTTCCGGAAAAACCGCCTTTGCCGCAGAACTGTCGCAACGGCTGCTGCTGCAGCTGCCTGCGTCCAAAGTCATTTCTCGATTTATTGGGGCTTCCGCATTTGGATTGCATGCCCTGGAATTGATGCAGTCGATCCTACTGGAATTGGCTCCGGATGAAACCGAATCCATCCTGCAATATCAAGAGTTAGATGCTGCACTACACAGATTAAATGAGGAATTTCAGAATAGAAAAGATCCGCTGATTCTGATTTTGGATGCCATTGATCAAATGTCGGACAGTCATTTGCTTCCGAAATGGTTTATGACCCAACTACCGGAAAACGTTCAAATGGTGGTGACGGTTGCCACGGATAAAAAGGCCTTCACCCTTTTAAAAGGGATGCTTGAGAAAGAGTGTTTCCGGTTACTGGAGCCTCTGGACGAAGAAGAGGCAAGAATTTTAATGACAAACTGGCTGGCCGACGAAGGAAGAAGGCTGACTTCCGAACAATTCACGCTAGTGATGAATGCTTTTAGAAAATGCCCCCTGCCCCTATTCTTAAAACTCGTATTTGAAGAAGTGAAACTGTGGCATTCCTATTCAAACCAGGCCTCTCTGCCTGAGACCATTCAGGGAATGATTGATTTATTTATCGGGCGCCTAGCGGCTGAATCGAACCATGGAACTATTTTGGTCAAGCATGTGTTGGGCCTCTTAGCTTCATCGCGAAACGGGCTCGAGGAGGGGGAAATTTTAGACCTCCTTTCTGAGTCAGAGCAAGTGATGAATGACTTTTATGAGAGTTCCTATTACGAATTTCAGCATGACCGGCTGCCGATTGTGTTTTGGGCTCGGCTGTTTAATGATCTTGAACCCTATATGATTGAACGGAATGAGGGCGGCCGTGTTCTTTATAATTTTTACCATCGCCAAATTGAGGAAAAAGTAAGAGATGACTTTGAGACGGTTGATTTTCATGCGAGAATCGCTGCTTATTTCGAAAAGCAGTCGATTTATTTTGAGGAGCATCCAAACACAAGAAAATGTTCGGAGCTTCCCTACCAACTCAGCCAAAGCGGGCAAATTTCGGAATGCATTAACACGTTGTCTGATTTCCTATTCTTACAGGCAAAATTCCATGCCGGGATGTCCCATGATTTGTTAAAGGACTTCCTTCAGTTAAGGAAGCGGTGTAAGTTGCCACCAGATTCAAAAGATCTTAAAAAGTTGAATGATTTTGAGCACCTTTGCCGGAGCCGTCATGCGATTTTACGAAAATATCCCGAGAAAACCCGAATGTTTGCCCTGCAATCTTCACAGCAATCTGCCCATGAAGCCGCCAGTAATTGGTATGAAAAACATGGGCTCCCGATGATGATGCGGAAAAATCGGCTTTCTGCACAAGATCGCTGCCTTCATATTTTTGAGACAGGCGATACGGACATCAAGGCTTGTGCCTGGCACCCGAATCAGGATGCGATCCTGACCATCAGAGGCAGCTATATTAAGGTTTGGAATATTCATACTGGAGAGGAAATGGAACAATTTAATCCCAGTATCGGTGAACTCGACAGCCTCGCTGTCCACAAGCGGGATCAGTCGGTTGTCGTGACGAGCGGAAACAGGCTGGAGATGATGGATGTTAGGTCCTATGAGACCATTTATTCACAAGAAATGGAGCACCCTATTGTCAAGACGGTTTGTCATCCCCGGGAAAGTCTGTATGCCTTTATCTTTCAAAATGGCCTTGTCTCTTTGTATGACCGGAAAAAGGAACAGACCTACCTGATTCAGACCCTGCATGGGAAAGTACGGATGGCTGCTTGGCATCCATCGGAACCGGAAATCGCCATTTGGTTCAATAATGATATCGTGGAGCAATGGCGAACAGGCGAAACCATTCCTTTTCAACGTTTGTATTCGAGTTTTCGTTTGGAGAGCCTCTTTTCCTCCAGGCATCGCGATTTATGCTTTGATGCAAAAGGCGAAAAACTATACATGGCCCAGGATCATAGTGTGACCATTTGGGATGCCGTTCATAAAGTTCGTGAAGATAATACGTCATCCCTCAGAAAAGGAATCCATCTTCTAACCCCGGAATTCGTTGTATCCATTATGGAAAACGGTGAAATCAAACGCTGGCTGCCCGTGGATGGAACGGTTGAAGTAAGTTTCCAGCAGCAGCAGTACCAGCTAGCCAAGCTCGCTATGGTAAACGGGCCATTGCTTGCTCTCATTTCGCATGAAGGAAAAATCACGATTTGGGATATGGAACCGGATCGAGCAGCTGGATGGATGAAGAAGCTGGAGACAGTTCCCTTGATAAGTCAAGAGGGTCTTTGGGTATTTCAAATATTGCCCACCTTGATTCCAAGAATTTTGCATGAATTGAAATTTAGCGAGTCGAGTGCCCTAAGAAAGGTTGGTACCTCCGCTGAAATTTGGGATTCCATTATTCTTTCATCGGCCATTTCCCCCAAGCATCAGTGGATTGCGACAGGGCATTACGGAAAATATATACAGCTTCAGTCTTTAACGAAACAGGAAACGATCCAATACAAGCCTGATGGTACCGCCCCCATTTTGTTTTCAAAATGGGCCCATGATGAAAAATACCTTTGCTATGGAACAAATAATAAGGCTTGGGTTATGAGCGTACCAAAAGGTACTGTGAAGAAGATCGTCCGCTCGGAGTACGATATCATTACCTGCACTTTTTCTCCAACAGAAGAAAAACTCCTTGTGTTATTTGCCAATGGAATGGTGGAACTCATTGATTTAACAAAGGATTGGGAGGAAACTTGGAATTTGGAGATCGGGGATGTTGGTCATGGTGAAGGGGTTGCAGTCTGGAGTCCCAATGGCCGCAGGCTGGCGGTTTATGCAAATCAGGCGTTGTTCCTCTATGAAGTTTCCAGTGGCCAGAGGCTCATTATGAAGGGCGAATTAAATGAGAGAATCATTGAGATGGGCTGGAGTGCCAATCACCAGTATGTAATCCTAATCAACGCTAAATATGAAATCTCTATTGTTCATATCGGAGAAAAGCAAGTGGCTTATAGCGGTCCTCTCCTTTCCTCCAAGGAAAAGGAGCAAGAAAGTGAATACTTTGAAAAACTATTAAAGAACTCATCCGAAAATCTGATAGATTTAGAGAGTTTAATGAAGGAAGGAAATGAAAATCAGGTTAACTTGGCAGAGGTGGAGATGCTGATTAAAACAGCCGGGACATCGCCTTTACTGGCAATGAAGCCGAAATCAAATATCATCGCGATTTCACTCGGGAACTGGCTGAAGGTCCTTCAGGTTGATGACCTAAGTAAATCGACTACATGGTATCTGGAAAACTCTGCCTATGATCTAAAATGGAACGGGGAAAAGCTATTGATTTTCACAGGGGGAAAAGGCTTGGAGGAATGGGAATTTATCCATAAACAAAACTAAAAAGGGCCTGACCGAAAAGGGTCAGACCCTGAACCTAATTTTCCTCCGGACCCGTACTTGTATACAGAGGATCCTGATAGAGGAAGTAACCAGGCTGGTCCATTGCTTCAATCGAAATAATTCGTTTTGAATGAGGCAGCATCGTGAGGATGATTGGTTTACCTACCTCATTGGTCAGTTGACTTTTATATTGCTTTTGAGTGTCTTCATAGAAGAAATCAGCCGTCCGATAGGTGGCAGAGCCGTCTACTGTTAATTTCAGGACGAACCGATAGGGATTTCCTTCAACGTCTGCCGGGATTTGTCCATACTTGCTGAGGTCCCAGTCGCTATTATAGGTATCCTTGTAGGCAGTCACTCTTGTTAGTATTACCTGTTTTTCGATGGGAGCTTGATCGATAGCCGGAGTTGCGTAATTATAGCCAATCATCGTTCCATCCACGAAAAAACCAACGATCAAAACGGTAAGAATCCCGATCAAGGCCCATTGATTCCACTTTGCCGGCGTTTTCTCATACTGGAACTTACTTAAGACTAAGCTAAGGGCAAAGCTGATAAGGATAGGAAAGAAAAATAGAATCATATGCGCTTTGAAGTATTGCTGGTAGTATTTTGCGGAATCATCAAAAAAGTAGATGGCCGCTATTATCAGAGGATAAAGGAAAAACGTAAAAAGCAGCGACAAATGATAGATGGTTTTGTAATAGAATTTCATACCTAATCACACCTCTATAAGTTTGAACAGGAGTTCGATAATTATGATTGCAGTTCGGAATATCATTGAAAGTCTTTATTGGATCATCATGTTTTTTCTTATTATGAATATCACGATTTCCTTAACAACCAGGGATTTTGGCAATCTTATTGTCATCATTGTTGCTTCATTTTTCTTGGTTTGTTTATATCTGTTAAGGAAAAAGTTTCTCAACCGCACCGTCCGGTATCGCTATGTAGACAGCCCCTTCCGTAAGAAGGTGGATATTGGTTTGAAATGGGGAACGGCTGCCGCTATCGTCGTCAGCATGACCCTATTGCCAACCTTGATCTCCAAAGAAACAAAGGTTGCTTACATTCTTGGTTTTTTCCTACTTTTTTCAATTACCTTCTTTATCCGGCTGTTTCGGAAATGGAAGTAAGGCTATGGCTGCTGCTTGTTAAAATAGAAGTTTAGTTCAAATTCTGTTTCATCGGCACGATATTCTCTTTTGTTTACTAGGGAAGTTTTACCGGTGTTAAAATCAACCGCATAGGTTTCAAGGATGATCCCATCTGTTTCATCATGAAATCGGGCTGTCATAAATCGGTTACCGGCAAGTGCCCGAATCGCGCCATAATTAAAATCAAATAGATCTTTGCCATCTGGTGTGAACACCTGCATGACTCTGCCGTGATGGAGATAGAACAGCTTGGCCCTCCACTCTTCCTGAAGCTGTGAGGCAGCGATAATAAATGGGTCCATTCGGCGGATATTTTCACTCGCTTGCGAATACGACCAGTGCCCGATTTTGGTATCCTGGATATAAAGATCATCCGTGCCTGATTCTAATAATCCAAAACTAAATTCACCTTCGTGTATCTGCGTCTGTTCATCTGTACCGCTAATTTTCTCTGAATCAATTAGAATACTCATGGGATAATCCTTTCCCTCTGTATCAAACATGTCCCAGGAGAATAAAGCTTTCTTATTCTTCACAGAAGTTTTTACACCGGCTGTAATTTCCCCGTATCCATAGGTATCGCCGGAGCCTTCGGTTTTAGGGTAAAGTGTTTCTTCTAAGTATCCATGCTCGGAACGCTTTGAAAAGATTAAATCATCTATTTTGCTGTCTAATGGCTCACGGTTCTTGCCAGCAAGGCCGGCATAATATTGCAGAGCATAAAGTCGATACAAATCACGGCCATAGGAAAGGAGCGTCTCGTGAAAATCCTTTCGATTTTCCGGATAACGAACGTCTTTAAGGGCCTTAAGAAGCGCAAGCATGTCATTTTGTGGATTGTCAATTAGTTCCCTTTTTACATAGCTTGAGTATTGTTTTGACCGCACCCCTGCTTTCTTCCCCTTTTCGTACAAGTGCTGGTCAGCTAAATCGGCTTCAAATAAATAGGGATATACATATTTCCTGTATGCTGCATCATCACGAATGGTCAATGTCTTGCTATCCTTTTCTGCGGAGGCGATGGTGGCATCGATTTGTTTTAAGGCAAATTCGAGGCAATTTTTTTGATTTTGCTCACATTGTTTCTTTAATACTGCCCGTTCATTGGGAGAACCGGGGTTCAATTTTTTGAGTTTAACCGCTTGGAACTTTTTCGTGTTTTCCGTTTCCATTTCACTATTAGTTGTTTCAGCGGGCTTTTTATGAATCGTTTGATGCCCGCCGCATGCGGTTAATACGAGCATGAGAGGAATCACCGTTTTTAGGATAAATCTATTATTCACGTAAACACTCTCCAGGAAATTATTACTATATATGTATTATAAACTATAATTAAATAGGAAAGAAAGGACATTTCCCATCATGTATAAACCAAGACCAATAGATACAGCAAAGGCAGATTTGCCTAAGGAAATCCTTGAACTGAAGGAGGAACTGGCGGAACATATCCATGAAATATGGGCCTCCCAGCGTATGGAACAAGGCTGGCGATATGGGCCAAACCGTGACGATACGGCTAAAACCCATCCCAATCTGATACCATATGCCCAATTAGCGGAAATAGATAAGGATTATGACCGCAGTACAGCGATGGAAACATTGAAAGTGATTCTCTCACTCGGCTATACCATAGAAAAAAAGAATACGAGGAGTGATGAATGAAATGATACCCTCCCATCATTTGGTGATGGGCATAAGACAAAAATAGCAAAAGGGGATTAATAATGAAGAAGATTTGGGCAATTGTGGCCACTATAATTGTGCTAGCAGTAGGAGGATTTTTTCTTTTTAAACAAAAGCCTGAAGTGACCTTGCAATCAAAGGAGGAAACGACAGAAAAGAAAGATCTCACTAGTAAGGAAAAATCTGTTTCTGAGAATAGCGTACAAAGGGCTCCCGGAAAGATGTGGGAGGGAAAATGGACCCGGGTTTCAAGCCGTGATACGGGGATATTGACCATTTCGAATGAACAGGAAGGATCGTTTGATTTTAACCTGAATGTGACAAGCGGGGCCAATGTCGGGTATTTGGAAGGGACGGCAAGCCGTTCGGCAGATGTTGGCGGCTATAATGGCGAGAATAAATGCCAGTTAAGTTTTACAGTGGAAAAAGAGTCAATTTTTATTGCACAATCCCCTGAATGCAGTGTGGCCGGAGGGATAGGTACGACATTTGATGGTGAATACCAGCTTTCAGAAGCAAAAACGGCGGCCGAGAGGAAGGAACAGACGTCCACATCCTCGACGTTAGCAAAGTTAAAGATTGTCAATGCCCTTCATGATAAGGTGATTCAGAAGCTGCTAGGAGATGATTACCATCTACTGGTAGAAAGCATGCAGATACTCCGGACCGAGAGGGATCAGGATCATCTTGGAACGAACGCAACATTTGGCGCGGTACGTGGCTTGTTCACCATTATGGAGGGGGCTGTCATGGTGGATCCAAAAGGATATGTTTATGTCGCTTTTATTTCTGACAGCCAAATGGTGAAGTTCTATACTACAAATCCTGCTTTTAAAAATAAATTGCCTAATACATTTAATCTATGGAGAGAGAAATTTTCAGAGTACCCGGTTGAGTTTCATTATCATTCTGGTCGAGGATTATGATAAGTTATGGAAAAAACAAGCCATGTATAGAATCAGAAACCACAGGGACGGTTCTCACGGCCCTCTTTTTTTGCTTAATCCCAGTTTATAAGCCACAGGCACAGTTAATCTGAAAACCGCAGCCACTAGAACCGTCCCCATAATAAACTGCTTTTTACTTTCCCTAAAAACAAAACAATTGATAATGAATATTTAGACATGTTAAAATTTACCCATAATTCCAAATAATTGATATAAAAGAGGGCTACGATAGTCCTAAAGGTTGAAGGATTGGAGGATTAAAGGTGAATACAAGAATCATTGAAGCAACATATGAAAACATGTCTTCAATCATTGACTTTTGGAGCGGAGTTCATGGGGTAAGTGACTGGATTGTTGAAGATATTTATATAGGATTAGCCGAAAAATTTATTAGAAATATTGTTTTAACTGATGTCAAGAATTTTGAGACATTAAAAGGGAAGCCGGTATTATATCTTGCGAATCATCAAACTGCAGTTGAGTCATTACTCTTTATCTATATGGTAGGTGGATTATCTCAAACACTCGTTACTGCCATTGCTAAACAAGAGCATACAGAAACATGGCTTGGAAAGTTACACAGTCACTCACATGAACACCCGAATGGTACTCCTCATAATGCGTTAATGTATTTTGATAGAAGCAAACCAGTTTCTTTTATTGAGATTCTAAGGAAAATAGAATTAGAGATGAAAAATAATCATACTTCTATTTTGATTCATACCGAAGGAACTCGTGCGTTAACTTGCAGACAAGAGACAACAAAGGTTAACAGAAGAATGGTACAATTGGCTATTCAAGCGAACATACCGATCGTTCCAATCCGTTTTATAGGAGGGCTGCCCATTGAAGAGTCAGATGAAAGGACCGAATTCCCCATCCATTTTGGCACTCAAGATTTCTATGTTGGGAGTCCTATTTTCCCGGAAGAGATCAAGGATTTAGAATTCTCTCAACAGAAGGAAATGATTTTACAAGCGATAAACCATTTGGGGATGCTAGCAAATTGTGAGAAACCCAATAAACCTGATCTCGATTTTTCAAGAAAAGTAGAAGTTTGTATGAACCAATTTGGAGTGCCCGTAGAGTTTGCGACGATCCTTAAAGTATGGGAAATGAAATCTCATCCCAGTCCAGAACTTTTAGATTTTTTGGAACGCCTTAAGAAGAGCGAATTAACGTTTGGCCAAAGCCCGATGGAAAAATGGCTGTCCGGTTTAGCAGATTGCCTTCAAATGAATCATGACATACATAGAACAAAACAGGAAGGTTTATAAAAAAATTGAAGATGAACACGATTCTTAAAAAACTAAATTTAAGAAGTATTCCTCAACGTAGTGTGGTTTATTTCTTTGTATCATTCTTAGGTACAGGAATACAAAATGTCGTTCCCCAATACTTTTTCGCACAAACTTTTCCGGAAACAAAAGCCATTTGGTTGTCTATTTGTTTAATCCTAGGGTCCTTAGGCAGTATTACCATCATATGGTGGGTCAATCTTTCAAACTTCTATATAAGTAGATGTAATAGGGGTTCTGTTAAATTAATCCTTACAATGACAATCTCACTCATTCTGATTGTATCCATCTTCTTATTTAAAGTTTCCAATGTATGGATTTTTGTTTTGTTTTTTATCATTACTAGAACGGTAACGCAATTTTTGGTTAACGTCATGGATCAGTATTTTGTAAGTGTGACACCAAACCATATGGTAAGTTTTCACTCCAAGATAACAAGCTTGTTTCAATTGCTTGGAATTATGATTGCTCCTGTGTATTTTGCATTCATACTTCCTAGTTTTGCGATAAATAGTACCGTGCTGGCATTACTCTCTGCTTATACCTTGCTAATTATTCTAGTAAATACTCAATCGCCAACAAATGTAGCACAAGAAAGATTTGGCACTCTATTAAAAGGAGAAAAATTAACATTCCAAGATATTCTTTTTTTAATCTATGTCATCTCTTTAGCTTCTGCTTCTCTACTATTTTCAAGTAACACGGTTTTCCTATTGGCAGATTATTACCAGATGAAGAGTTCTGTATTAAAGAGTGGAGTCCTGCTCACTACAATGAATGTCTTTGCTATTGTAGCAGTGATGAGAACAAAATCAAAATTAAAATCTACTAATGGAGAACTATTGGCGCCTTCAAAAATGATTCACTTAAAAATTTCGATTGGCTTGTTTATTGCTATGATCAGTTTGTTCTTAACAACTGCAATCACATTTTGGATTCTATTATTCTTAGGAGCATTGATTGGCTACATATACGGACTATTTTATTTATTTGCTAGACAATATGCTTCTTATTATTCAGTAAAAGAAAATAAGCCCTTGCTTATTTCCCTTTATAATAACAACTCAAGTTATGCGGTAATTATTTCTTCTATTGCTCTTTTCGCTACAGCCATTACCACACATATACTTGGTGTAGATATAACCAAGTATATAATAGGTTGTATCGGCTTGTTTCTTATTATTTCAATTGTAGCCTCCACTTGTTTCATTATTAGCCCTTTGAGGAAAGTAATTTCTTAGGCTTCACTGGGAGGATTCTCATGGCTTTTTGTTTCTCCGTGGAGAATCAGTATTTGTTTAGCTCCTGAATCGGAGTTTGATTGATGGCTGGATTCTTTTTAGGATCCAGCCTCCAAATCATTAACCTTTTTTCTATATTATTTGATAGATTATAAGAAATTTTAATTATAGGGATCCCCCATTTTTTACCCTTTTACTAATAAACTGTAAATACTCCTTTATCGGATAGGACATGATTTTTTCAGGCTGTTGATATTTGATTCCTTGCTCTTTTATTTTCTCCAGCAACTGTGGTATTGAAATTTTATTGTGATTTACAAGCTCATACGAATGCAGCACAATTTCTTTCCACTTTCTTTGATCGCCCAAAAAGTAAGCTTCCCCATTTACATAATGATTTAAAATCTCATCCACCTTCCAATTGGGAAGTTTGGATGCTAGGTTGTTCTTTCCATTCATGGATTGATTGTTTTCAAAAGCTGCTTGTGAGTTCTCTAATAGATTTACTGGACTTCTGTGCTCACTTGCCACTTGCCCGACTTCGCCTTCTATTCCATAATATTTCACCAAGTTCTGTACCACTTGTTTGTATAAATAAGATTCCTCAGATAATTTACTTCTTTGTAAGAATTCCATATCTCTTTTCATATCAACATCCATTTGCTGCTGGGTACGCCCAATAAAAGGTACAGGCGGGGTGCTGTCATAACTTGAATTTTGAGCTGTTCTTTTCTTTCTCTCTTCTTCAAGCGTTCTAGCTAATTCTCTTTGCTTACGCGCCTCTTCTTCTTGTTTAGCTCTTTCTAATTCTTGTTGCTTTCGAAGATGTTCTTGTTGTTGATGGATTAGTTCAAGTTGCCTTTTTAATTCCTGACGGTACTCCTCTTCAGTATCATTCGTATAAGTAAAATCGGATTGGTCATGATTAATAGTTAAGGCTTTGTCTAACGGTACGTTGATTGGATGGTATACGGTCCTCGTCTTCCTGGGGTTATCACTCTGTTGTAAAAATCGGATGATATTAATTTCACGTTCATAAGGAGCAAAGTAAGCCATACTTTTTACTTGAAGATTGAAGGGGCGTTGAATAAATAGAGTATCTTTCAGTTTTGTATCCAACCTTCTTATAAAATCTGTCCATAAATAATCTTGCTGGGTTTGACCCACACACAATAATTCTCCATCTACTAAAGAAACATGGTTAATATCTGGCTCATAAGCTAACCAATAACTATCAAATAGAAAAATAGGGGTGAAATGATGCTGGATGTATGTATTCCTTCGCTTATGGAGGCTATTTGCATACTTTTGATCAGTTTTTAACCCAGTTAAATAATCAACTGCCCACTTTTGACCACTGGGGAATTCTAAAATAAAATCAGGAACATAAGATAAGGTGCTCTTAAACCGATATCCATCAGTTAATCTTATCTTATTGACTTTACATGTTCCTTCTAGGTAGGTTCTTAAAATGGCTTTACCTGCTCGGTGTTTGGGCATATCTTCTAAACTTTTTTGGCTCTTGTATGTTTTGTGATTTTCGCTATAAGAGCATGTTTCCTTATCATAGTGCCTAAAGAAAAAAACCTTATCGTCTGGTAAAACCATATCCACTCTTTCATCACAACAAACACAGCGAAAGTCACCTTTTTTTGAGGCAACTCTATAACGCTTATTAAGCTGTTCAATTACTTCATATCGTTTGTAGCCCTGTTCTTCTAATTCTAAGCCCACCCTTTCAATGTCGATCTCGTAATCATTTAATAATGCAACATTCATTTTCTTTCCCCCGATTTTGAAGTAACACCTTTAAATACAATAACAATTAGAAACCAGCTAAAATTAAAAATCAGATAAACAGGGTAAACAAAGAAGGATTGCCACAATTCATAAGACAATCCTCCTAAAATTATTTTCGTTATGTAGTTTGAGTTGGATGTCTATAAAACTATCACATTAACTTTTGACATTACATTTCACCCGCATTGATAGCAGTTCTATTTTGTGGGAGAACAAATTTTCAAGCCTATGATTTCAATTTTTATTTTGATTTCTTTCAGCTTCTTTTCGGATCGTGCCAATTTTTTTATCACTTCTTGTATCCCTTCCATCCGCATTTCTAATGGTTCCAGGCGGAAGTCCATATTTTTTTTCGAATGTTCCTACCGTACAGTCACTTCTTGTTTTTCGTGCCACTTAAAAGATCACTCCTAAAAATGAAATTGATTTCGATGAGAGAGAATCCTAATACCCCAATCCATAAGTTACCTATATGATTTCCTTCAGAAATTGATTTTTTCTTTTGAACTTCTCTTTAATCTAATTGATAGATTACATGATTATAAAGTCCCTTTCTCATTTTCTGTATTATACGTAAATATTACTATATAATAGCATAATGGTAAAATAATAGAAATTTTGAGGAAGGCTAATAAATGTGAGCGATTTGTGATTTTGAGTGGGGTCTGACCCCTGAATTTCGATCTTTGCTATGAATTCCATGAGCTAAAGAAAATAAGATTAATACTTTTGGACATCATTATGGTTTTAAAGTTACCACCGGTGTTAATAATCAGATTCAAGTAGAACACGTATGATAGGTGTATTATGCAAGGTGCCCAAATTGAAGTTGTTCGAAATGCCATTAGAGTATGAGGTATTTTATAGGCTCATGAAAAAAGGATTCGGCGAATAATCCAAAAAGTCGCCAAATCCTTTTTCATTACATGAATTTCCTACCCAAAAATATCATTCAGAAAATCTTCTGCAGTTTCTTTCTTCTTTCCATTTGCATTTACAATGACAACATCTACATCAAAGCCTTCTAAAGCTTCCAGGACCGTAGGTTGCTTTTCTATTTCAAAGTCCATATACTGCTTCAATTTCTGCCTTGACTCGGCTAGATGGGTAAGTTGATAATCGATTTTGCCGTTCTTTACAAAGAATCTAATATCGTTTAGCTGGCTCTTACCAAACTTTTCCGATAGCAGAATGGGCTCATTCTCATGATAAAATACACCCGCTACACAAAAGGTAAATTTCGCAGCATAAGGATAATCAATACGACGGTACAAATCTTGACTGATTTGCTGAATTTGCCTACCAGGTTCGATGAAGAATGGATTAAATGTCATAACACCATTAGTTTGAGAAATTAAATACGTTGTTCGACCAATCATTTGTATATGATGATCCTTTAATAGTTGAAAAGCATCCTCAATTTGTTTTGGACTCTTTATATCAAAATCAAAATAAATAAACGAAAGATACGTTCCCAGATGCTGATAATTTCTTGAACGTAATAACAATGCCTGACAACGGGTCTGTCCTTCCTGATCCTGTGCTTTTTTATAAGCATCTAAGGCTTGTTCAAACTTTCCTAATAGCTCGAGTTTTCTAGCTTCCTGCAGCCATTCAACAGAAGACGTGCTGCCATATTCCATTTCTACTAATTGTTTATAATCATACTCCTCGAAATAATCATCCCTAATATTTTTGGGTGACTGTCCCTCCAGAAAATAAATATGTTGCGACGTACGGGAAGCAGTGACATACATCAGATGGAAATAAGTTTTATAGATTTGGTTTTGAAATCGATTAACATGAGAGAAATTCTGCAAAATATCTTGGCAGTATATATTTTTATATTGCAATCCCTGAACCTCTGAAACAACAAACACACGGTGGAAGCCTTTCATTTGAAACGTTTTTTTCGCTTCAGGCGTAGCAACAATGATGATACTGTTGGCATCTTTGTCCAGCTTTTGCAGCAATACATCTGTAAATTCCTTCTGAACGACCAATTTTGGGGTGGAAGTAGATCGTATCGCGATCTCATCCATCCGATTGGTTGTTGGATAATGGGTTACCTCTTGCTCTTTAATATAATTTAATAGCTGGACCACTTGATGTCCTGAACGGAAGTTTTTACTTAGAATATATTTTTGATACGGAATATCTCGCCTTGATAATGCTTCATATACTTGCTCTGGTTGAAAGGCGTAATTGTCAATAGCCTGGTATGGGTCACCTAGTAATAAATGATTTGCTGGCGATTTTGAAACATGCAGAAAACTTTCAAATTGTTTGCGTGTCAGCTCCTGTATTTCATCGAACACAACACTTTCAAGCTCTTGTCTATCTCCCTGCAGGATCAAAAAGGCCAAATCATTTAAATCGAAATATTGATTTCTATCAAGCCATTTCTGATAAAGACTGGCAACAAAATAAATATTTCTTTTGTCCTGAATGGAAAAATCAGAAGGATATCTTTGATACTGCTCCTGTGTCATTATTCTTTGCAGTGTCTGGCCCTTAATAACCGTATTTATTTCTATGTACAACTCATCAGGTGTGAATTTGCTTTGTAAATTATTTTCTTTGCACCAAAGAACAAAATCCTCTTTCGTAACCAAAGTTAACGATTGCTTTAACAGGTATTCATACAACTGGTGCATAGAAAAAAATTGTATGGATTGTTCGCTAGCAGCTCTTTTTAAAAATTGCGTTTTAACTTCATTCATTAAATAAGGAGAATGACTCACGTATAACGTAGGAATTTTGAGTTCCTGATGCAGCAATAATCGACGAATACCAATATTGGTTTTTCCACTCCCGGCACAGCCAAATACAATGGTCAATTTAGATGGAGTATTCAATGCTTCATATTGCTCACGTGTTAAAATGTGCTCAGAATCAAAAAGCTCATCGTCCTCAAGCAGTAACGTAACATACTCATCTTCCATTACGTCCTGTTGAGAAATAATGCTTAACTTGCCCATTAGCTCTTGTAATGCATAACGATCGATTTTCTCATCTATTGGCTCTTCGTCATATGCGGTTTCATCTATGACAAACTCAATAAATTCTTCCTTGTTCATACGCTTGGCCGCTTGAATTTGCTTATCATGTGTCTCAAAGCTTAAAAACGTGATGGAACCATCCTCTTGAAACGAAAATAAAATACGGTCCCCCGAGTTGACCCGGAATTTATAAATATTCGTCCCTGCTATTTTCCGAATCCAAAATCCTTTAGGGATTTCATGAAAAACATTCGTCTTTGTAATCATCTTAGAGAATGTCTCTAGTTTATCGTGAACAATCTCTTGCTTTTCTATTGGTACATGCTTAAAGAAATCTTTAGCGATCTTCATACTATTCATTTGCTAATACCGATTCCACATACTTTCTTGCAGCTGCAGCACACTTAGCATCATATTCATCTATTTCCCTTTTGGTCGGTTTTTTATAGGTCAATCTCTTAAATGGATCAATAGATTGAAGATAATTGTTGATGATATGCTTTTCTGCCTCAGGTGCTTGTTCATCCAGTAATGCATGCCCTAAATGACGCATCACGTCACCAATTCCGCCATACCCCAGTTCCAATGCCGTTTTAAATGACTTGACCGCTTGCTTATATTCACCAAGAATATACAGCACTTTTCCTAGATTATAATACGCCTGAAAATGTTTTGGATTAACCTTAATCGCTTTGATATATTGTTCCTTTGCTTTCCCATAAGAACCAATTCTTTTATAGTGAATTCCCAGATCTAAAATGGACACATAATCATTTTGTTGTTGAGAAGAATCAAATGGGCTTACAAAAACACGTTCTCCTGGTTGAAATGGTGTAACATAAGGCGTCGGATTTGATACCTTATTTAAGCAACATTTTTTATATTTTTTCCCTGAACCACAGGGACATGGTTGATTTCTGGACATAGTATTACACCTCAATTTTCATTTTGATTTTCTGCATTACTTAAAGACTTCTTCTTTTCTCTCATAATCTATGCTAATCGCAGTTTAGTAGAAATATTCAAAAAAATTATATTAAAACAACTATATTGTGATACTTGTTGAATCTCATCTAAGCCGGTTATTATTGACACCTAATAACCATGCAAAAAGTCCTATAGCAATAGTGATAACAAATAAGCCCATTTCGAAAAAATTATAAACCGTAAAATGGCTTGTAAAAAATAAAATCATAATAATCATAGTATTGACAACAAATAAGAAACCCAGCGAATTGATTAACAAACGGTCGCTTTTTTGTACCTTCTCATATGCTTCTTCTGATATTTCACTTGCATCCTCATAAAAGAGTCCAATCAATATATTTTTAATTTTATCTTTAATCCTCATATCATCCTCCGTTGAATAAGCATTTATATGCAAAATATCCTAACTTCTATTTCATATTACTTCCATTCTAGTATATTTTCCCTATTTAGCAATGACAATTTGATAGCTTTTTAGAATAATTATGCCATAATAAAATTACTTGGAAAATTACGTAAAATGGATTGGTTGGAGGAGTAAGGGATGCGCGATCTTGGAGTTATTAAATGGTTTAGAACAGAAATTGATTATGGTTTCATCATGCGTTTCGATGGAGACGATTTGTTTGTTCATAGGAAAAACGTTCTATGTTCTCCTTCTTTATTAAATACTGGTGAACTCGTATTATTTGATATTCATCACAATAAAGGAAAAGACTCCGCCAGTAATGTCACGTTACTCAAACTAGAAAATGATGTATCAGTAGTAAAGAAATGGGCAGACTCCCCCGAGTCCCATATTTGGAAAAGGGCATTCCCCCATTACCTTGAAAAATTGCCGCGTCGAGAGGCGGTTGACTATATTCTTAACAAACTGCAGCTAGCATCAAGTTCAAATGAATATGATTTTTTAATAGATCTCCTAACAGATGAAGAATTTCTTTTACATTTTGATATGGTAAAAAGTCTTGCAAGTTCAAGTACATTGACTAAACGTTACGCATCCCTTCTTTCTCGTAACGGGGAAGCTCCCCTTCCTGAGGAATATCACCTAACGATTATGAATGAATTGCGGAAAAATCCATATCTTTTTAATCCTTGGCATGTTCTCCCTCTCTCGTTGTATAAAGAAAGAGCAGACTTGCGCGCGGCCATTGCCGATTTATACAAAGGATCTATACTGATTGAATTGCTGAAAACATACGATGCCAGAAATCTACAATGGATAAACGAGCTGGTAGAATCTATAAAACATCCACTCGGAGTTATAAACTGGGATACCGTGCCCGAAGAAGTCCTTCTCGATGAAAGGATCAATGCTCTTGCACCGGCGGAAAAGAAAATCGTAAAGCTATTCCACTCCAGTTTTTCACAAGAGAATGTACAAACAGCTGCCAAATGGCTTTACTCCCTGAAGTACTATTCCGACAAACAACAGTTTGTGAGAAAACTTCCAGAATCATACAGAAAATGCAAGCCATTTTTATCGTATTTAGATGCGAAAGAACAAGTGGACGTCCTTTGGGACGATTTTCGTCTCTCACCGATAACAACCTGGCCGCTGTTTTCAAATAAGGCGAAAACAATGGCCATTGCTCGATTATTAAAAGAAAATGCTATACCGAAACAATTAAACGAACTCGGAAAACTGGAAAACGAACCCCAAATCAAGGCCCTGCTGCTGCTAGTTTGGGCAAAAGAACAACCGGAAGAAAAGAAACTTAAAGCATTCACAACTGCTCATCGCTTAATACAGGATGACCTTCTCCGGCAAGCAGTAAGTTCTTCAAAAAAGCTAAATATTTGGTGTGCACTTCCGGGCTGTTCCTACACCATGTATTCGAGGGTTCCGTATTGTGAAGGAAGACAGCGGCAATCGAAGGATGAGGATGGAAACACCTACCATTACACCTTTTGTCCAAGAGTAGGATCCTGCGAATACGATATGACGGAGAGTGAATACGTGGGTGCACATACAATGGCAGTGGTCAATCTTGCCTGGTCACAATGGACATTACTAGAAATACTGGATGCATGTGAGGTTACACCAAATCTTAAAGAGCTAGAGAATCCACAACAGTATGTGAATCGACTTTCCGGTTGGGTAAATCGCCTGGAAGAAATACGGGAGCGCTTAAAATGTTCGAAATGTTCTCAGATGATGGTCAATAACTTTCGATATTCAAGAGACATAGCGAGGTACAGTTCTACGATCGTTTCCTGTATGAAAGGTCATCCGCATGATCAAGAAGTTTACTTGAACCATTGCTGGTGCTGCCAAAAAATCATCGACAGCCGGGAAAGCAAGGCAAGGGTGGAAGGATTATATCTTTGTTATCATTGCGGTGCGGGACCTTGGAATAGTAAAAAATATAAAGTCGGGGATATTTGCCCAAGAGAAGATAAGGATGAAAAACACCACCGCCCGATGATGTATGAAGGGAGCGGGCAATACCGCTGCTTGACATGTGATCATGTCATTCAAAAGAAACATTGAAACACGCTGAATCCGGGTATATAACCCGGATTTTTTATGGATCTCGGTGCTGAGTTAGAGTGGTTCACATGGATGAATGCTTTTTAATTCATCCCCCGGCTCAAGATTGGTTTTTGTTCCCTATTTAGAAGCACGAGAACCGTCCCCATGAATGTTTAAACTTTTTCAGTAAACTTACTGATGCTTACAAAGAAGCAAAAGTTACAGAAAGAGAAATTGCTAAAATTAATGCACAAAAGGAAGTACTTTTAATAGAAATCGGAAAGCGATATGAGCTCTACCACAAAGTTTTTGACCGTATTTTTGATGAAAGAAAGATTGCTATAGCAAAATCCTTTGAGATTATTGATCAAGGGTTAAAAGAGGGAGATAAAGACTTAATTAGTATTGGTATGCAAGGCCTCAGCAGTGTAGTGTCCTCCTCCCCATTCGCGAACATAGACCAACTTTCAAGAATGATTGAGGGAAATAGAATCATTGAAATTTAGACGTTTTAGAAAAAGCTCATCTACCTTTTTAAAGTAGATGAGCTTTTGAAGCCTTTATAAATAAATAAGGTGCCATTTCTAAAGATAACACCTCTCCGCATTCAAAACAGTGCTCTTTTGTTCGATCCCCTGAGTGAGGGTCTGACCCCTTAACATTATTCTACTAAAATTTACTTTTTTCTCCATAAACCAACTTAAATGAGACGCTTAAGCGTTCCACTTTCCATTTTTTTGTATGGTAATTTTTCTATAGAGTTAATAAAAAGTGGGTGAACAAAGCGTTATGGGGAAAAAGGTTGTTGTAAAGCTACATGAACTAATAGATAAACATAATATATCCATGCGCGAACTATCACGTAGGGCAGATGTTAGAACAGAAGCTCTCAATGAACTCGCTAACCAAAAGAGGAGAAATATTAACTTCGGTCATCTTGAGAGAATTGCGGAAACATTTGATACTAACGATATGAATGAAATCTTAACGTTAGTAGATACCGATGATTGAGTATTAAATTCCATTCATACCGATATACAGTTCAACAAAAAAGATTCATAGGAAAAATTAATGGTTTCTCACTCTATGATGCTCAAGGCCTACTACTCCTACGATCTCTTCCTTCCTTGACCCTTCATTTGTGTAATACTTCACAATTCAACTTCCGATGTTGCGAAACCCTTAAGAAAAAATAACAGCTTTCCTTGTATTTCATGATTTGCCGCAAAAAATGTAACCGTTTTATCGAAATAACTTATTTGATAGGCAAGTTATTTCTTTAAATATTTATAACATTTAAGAGGAAGTGAACAAGATGTGAGGTAAAAGAAAACAAAGCAAAAAGCTACATAAGCATAAAAAAGTTCTACCTAGTATATGATTACATAACTGAGTGTATGGGGAGTTGGAGTTTTTGTATTTAGAGAAGAAATATATTATTAATCCAAATTTTTTATATATGGTGGGTTACTATGACCGACACGCTAAACTTTGCACACTTGTAAAGGAACTACATCGAACATTCGTGGTAGATCGATCTCCTTTAGAAATACTAAATGATAGCATCAAATGTATTGGCTTTGATTTAAGAGGAGCAATGGAGACAGCCAAATGGATGCTGGGTAATAAGTATATGTGCCCTATCATGGTGAATCCAATAAATAAAATTTGTGTTTTCCCAGATAAATCCGTTAAAAATGCAGATACAATCTGGTTTAATCCTTGTCATATTGTAAGGACAAAGAGTGCTAATCAAAATGCACAGGTAGTTTTTACAAATGGACAAACTATCACGCTTCCACTGAAACTTTATACGTTTAACCAAAAACTCCAAACAGCAGAACAGTTTAGGAAAATGTTCATCGGAATGGACAATGACCCCTTTTCGTTCAAGGAAGACCCGAAAAAAGGGGCATGTTTGACCACTAGATAAAACTCAATACATATTTGATAAAAGAGTAAGGACAAACCATCTTTGATCCTTACTCTTTTATCATTCTTAGAATCATAATATCTTCTTGTTTAGGCACTGCTTCTCGATTATTTAATATCCTTTTTGCCTTTTTACTAATAAACTTTATATACTTTTTTCTACTTAAGTGGGGGTCTGACCCCTAAATTACGATAGAATCCAACACTAAGAACCATTATCTTACAAAGATCTTCATTCACGAGACCTACAGATATTTTTGATAATTTAAATTTGAGCCACTTTTATACGATTTGATCACATAAAAAATGATCCACTCAATTTCCAATTCTAGTAATTTCTCTTATGATAGAAAGTGACCAAACTTACTTCATTAGAGAGAACGAAAAGGGTGATTGACATGGCTCAATTTTATACTATCAAATTATTAAAAGAGGTTGGAGGTTTATCACTAAGGCAACTTCCAGAAAAACTTGGAAAGATCGCCTACTTCATCGAAATAAAATCCTGACATTTAGAGAGAGGAACAAGACAGTATTAGGATGAAATACAGAAAAGCATTATTTCAAATCAGAAGGCCGAATCATAGAATAGGGAGATACATACAATGAGTGTTTTAAAGCAGAAGAAGCTATTCATTTTTTATAATCCTACGGATTTAGAGCAGATGATTTTACTTTATTATATAACTCGAATGATATAACAGCAGGAATGGATATTGTTAGAATTTACAAATAAGAGTAATGTCTTAATTCTATTAAGTAATGTTGGAATGAAGTATTATAGGTAATATGAGGTGATTATTTTGAGTCGGAAGAAATTCATATTAAACTTTATACTTTGGATCCTAGCTTTCTTTTTTGGATATACAATCAAAAAGGAAGGTGAGAACATGAGTTTAACTAAAATAGATAACAGAATGGCAGTAGACAAAGATGGTAATAACATTTCAAAACTTTTGTCGGAAAATACGAAGAAACTACCTTGGGTGAGTGTTACTAATTTCGGAGCTAAATCAAACGAAGAACAAGCCAACTTTGATAGTACACAGGCCTTTCTTGATGCCATAACAGATGCAAGATCGAAAAATAGTGCTATTTTAATCCCAAACGGTACATTTAACATTAGCCAACAATTGAAATTTGAGGACGCGCCTGTCTATGGGCTAGGGGTAGATGTTTCAATCATTAAATTCACTGTTGGATTAGGTACTGGAGTTCCTTCTGTTATTGTAGGTAAAGCTGGAAAAGCATACAAAGGTGGTTTATTTCATTTATCGGTTAAAGGTGTTGGTACAAGACAATTAGGTGTCAAAACTGCAAATGGTGATGGTATTCGTATAGATGAACAAATAAAATTAGAATATGTCAAAGTAGAACAATTTGATGCAGGGATTATTTTCAATGCTCCAGGAGGACATATTTCTTTAGAACGTGTTTTATCTACAAATAACTATTTTGGTGTTTATCAAACTGATGATGGTGGAGATTATCACATCATTGATTCAGCTTTAAACGGTAACACAATGGCTGGGTTCGGGCTTTCAGGGGATTTAGGAATGAGTTCTGCATCATTCATTCGTACACATATTGGCTATCAACCTTATGGAATATATCAAGAGGTTGGGGCAACTACAAACTTTTTAAATGACATAACGTTTATTGATACACGATTTGAGTTAATAGGAAACGGGGCAATATTTACCGAAAATTTAACATCTAACTCAAATCATTTACGTTTTGAGTCAGTGGGTTTCAATTGGGAGCCGTCCTTCAAAATAGCAAGTAGAGATAAAGGTTATGCGGTAAAAATGGGGAAATCGGGCGGACAAAATGTTTATATTGCTGGAATGTCAGGGTTTAAACAAGGAGATTTAGGCAGTTGGTATATAGATAATAATTTTGGAATTTGGGAAATGAAATTGGGTACAAGTGAAAAAATTGTAGTGAATTCAGGATATAAAAATATGTTTAAATGTATTCCAGCTAACAATAAAAATCAGATGAATGATTTCATTCCAAGTGGCTCAACTTCACGAACATTTACCACATTTGGTTATGCTGGACCTACGGAGTCCGTCTTCCCAATTATTACCCCAACATCTAGTGGAGGTTTATCTAATTTTATTTTAACAGTAACAGGTGTGACCTCCGATCCAGTTGAACAAACAGTTACTTTTACTGTTAATGTACTTGGTGGAACCCCTACATCTTCATTGTTTTTTAACTGTAAAATTTAACTAGAAACAAAAAAAGTAAAACGTTTTCGGTTATAGATAAAAAAAGTAAAATATAATATACTGAATTTTGATATTTAGTTTATGAGGTGTAAAACTTGGATAAGCCTAAAATGATTTTTACTGGAAAAGTATCATACTATTTTGATCTATTTCGATGGCTGGCTGCTTTAATGGTGTTAATAGGTCATATTAAAGCTTTATTTTTTGTTGAACTATCTAAGGTTCATGAACCAAGCCTTATAATAAAAATCCTTTATTTTATTTTCAGTAGAGGTCATCAATCAGTCATTGTATTTTTTATTCTGAGCGGATTATTTATTTCTGCAGGAGTAATCAATTCTCTCAAAGGAAATACTTGGAATTGGAAGATCTATTTAATAAATAGATTAGTAAGATTATATACTGTTTTGATTCCTGCTTTAATATTAGGTATGATATTGGACAAAGTGGGTATGAGTTTATACTCAAATACTGGAATTTATCAAGGACACGCTTCAGATAAATTTATTTTAAATTATTCTATAGAAAATAATTCTAATTGGCTTATTTTAATAGGAAATTTGTTTTATCTACAGGGTATTTTAATCCCTGTGTATGGTTCAAATTCTCCTTTATGGAGTTTATCATATGAGTTTTGGTATTACATTATTTTTCCGATAATCGCTATGACATGGTATTCCAAATTATTTAGAAATAAAATAGTTATGGGGTTAATAACCTTATTGCTTTTTGCTTTTGTCGGGAAAGAAATAGGTTTATACTTTTTTATTTGGATACTAGGATTCATAGTTTTACTAATACCTCAGAATAAAATTAAGAGTATGAAAACAAAAATCGCTTTATTAGGAATTTCAGTGTTATTTTTTGTAATTTCGTTACCTCTTGATAGATTAATACACAAGGCAATTGCTGATTTCATGGTCGGAATTAGTTTTTCTTTTATAGTATATACAATTTTGTTAATATTCAATGGAAAACAAATTCAAAAGAAAAATGTGGATAAGTATGTTAAAAATATGGCTGGTTTTTCTTATACCCTATATTTAGTTCATTTTCCTATTTTAGTTTTTCTTCACGCTTTGAATTATTCCTTTGGTGAAAAAAAATGGCAACCTGATATAATTCACACAACATTTGGAGTTCTGATTATGATGTTTGTATTATGTTTTGCTTGGTTAATTTCCATTTTTACAGAAAGTAAAACTTTAAAAATAAAAAAAGCGATACTTTCTTCGTTTTTCAAACTTAAGAAAACCCACCAAAACGTAGCTTAAAACCAGTTATGTTATTAGTTAGATTAAAGGAGAGGTTGAATTGAATATTCTAAAAGAAGTAAAATAGCTTAATTGAGAAGATGAATCTTACAAAGTTTGCGAGGAATGTGCAAGGAAGTAGAACGGAAGATGCATTTTGGGATTGTAAAGTTTGTAAGGGGACAGAAATAGTGTGTAGAAAAGTTTAGAGTGAGGAAAAAAATGCACATAAATAACAAAGAAGAAAAGGTTATTGTATTTATGAGAAGAGAAATAAAGTAGAAGAAGAACAGTTTAATTTGGAGATGGCAAACAAAATTCAAGTATTTACTGACCTTGCTAATGATGTATTCTTTCTAAAGGCAGAGGCTTTGTATCATTAGAAAGCTTGTTAAACAAGCCATAGTTGGAGAAAACTCCGACTAGCCGGTGGCTTATCAGTCCTCATTTTATTTGGAAGAGTTGTGAAAACTGGCTAATTATGAGAGATATTAATGGAATCTCTACTTTTGCAGGAATAATGCTACTAATAGCTTTTTCAAGATTAATGGCAAATACTACAATACGCTGATAGAATTCAATTTTAATATTAATTATTTACACAATAATTTTATTCATAAAAAAAAACTTACAAATCTTCCTATCTTTGCATCTCTTCTATTCAGTCTTATTTATACTGTTATAGTTATGGTTTAATGATACCATTTATATTTTTTCTAAATAAACATTTC
>NZ_PGVE01000073.1 GCF_002860255.1 Neobacillus cucumis | reverse complement strand
CCTAGATCAACAGCAGGCGTAGATGCAAAGTTTACTTTTAATGGACTAGAAACAACACGAGCATCTAATACATTCACTATAAATGGATTTGAAGTATCGCTAAAGCAAAAAACGGATTCTCCGGTGACGTTTAGCTCATCCACAGATACTGATAAGGTTCTAGATTCAGTAGTAGAATTCGTCAATGACTATAACGAAATGATTGAAAAACTGAACAGCAAAATCAAAGAAAAACAATTCAAGTCCTTCCATCCATTATCGGCTGAAGAAAAAGCCGATATGAAAGAAAAGGAAATTGAACTTTGGGAAGAAAAAGCCAAGAGTGGTACCTTAAAGGGCGATCCAGCACTTTCTTCTATGTTAAATAATTTACGTTCTATTATGAGTAGCACTGTTACCTCTACTGATAAAGATGGAAAAGAAATCAATATCAGTCTGAAAGATTTAGGGATTGAAACAACGAGTAATTATTTAGACAACGGTAAATTGACAATCAATGAAGATACGCTTCGTGCGAAAATTTCGGAAAATCCAAACGCAATCTATGATTTAATCGGTAAAAGCAATACGGATCCTAAAAAGGGAGGAATTGCACAACAATACCGCACTGAATTACAAGACGCACAAAAGAAAATCACAGTAAAAGCAGGTAGTTCTACTGCTGTCAACGATACGTTTGCTCTTGGTCGTTCTTTGAAAAACATGGACAAACAAATCGAGCGCTTTGAAAGTAAGTTAAAAATGATGGAAAGTCGTTACTGGAAACAGTTTAACGCAATGGAGCAAGCTATCCAGCGTGCGAATTCACAGTCTGCTCAGTTGATGAGTTCACTTGGCGGCGGCATGTAACGCAACTTAGCTAGAAAAAGGAGAATGACATACATGGCTACTAACAACCCTTATGCAGCATATCAAACGAATACGGTGACGACTTCAACGCCTGGTGAGCTAACTTTAATGCTTTATAACGGATGCCTTAAATTTATTCAGCAAGGGAAGATGGAGCTGGCTAAAGGTAATTTGGAGCAAAAAAATATTGCGATTCAAAAAGCACAAGCGATTGTGACTGAATTGATGCTGACATTGGATACATCCTATGACGTATCCAAAAACATGCTCGTTCTGTACGAATTCGTTAATAGTCGCTTGATCGATGGCAATATCCAAAATGATCCAGCGATGTTTGAAGAAGCGGCAGGAATTATTACAGAATTCCGCGATACGTGGAAACAAGTAATCCAGATTAATCGTTCGAAACAATACTCGAACGTGAGTGAGATATGATCCGACCTGCCATGACGATGTGGCGTGACCGTTCTCTTCAATTGATTGCGCTTGTACAGGTAATAGATGAAGAAAAGCGTGATGAAGTCATCGAGCAAATCGACAAGATACTGAATGAACGTGATCTGTTGCAGTCACAAATAGTCCAGCCTTTCACAGCGGAAGAAGATGAATTTGGTGAGGAATTAATTCGTTTGGAGAAAGATGTACAGACTAGTCTGGAACGCTTCACACATACGATTCGCACAGACATTTCACAATCCCAAGCCAAAAAAGAAAACATGAATAGCTATGTAAATCCATATGGTAAGATGTCTCAAGACGGTGCCTATTTTGATTCGAAGCACTGATGACCGGAAGAGAGGAATCTCTTTCGGTTTTTTTACATATAGGTATTCAAAAGAAAGGAATAATCCTATGCGTTATAATCGCCATGATTACTTTCGTTACTCGTTCAATCCCTACATAC
>NZ_PGVE01000072.1 GCF_002860255.1 Neobacillus cucumis | reverse complement strand
ACTTTGTCACAGGGCTTCAACCTTAGGATTTCTCCACCAGTTGCCTGTCAGTTACTGAGCGTCTTGGCACTTACTCAGGTTGGACTTTCACCAACTAGCAATTAACGGCTTGCTGGGCACGCCTTCAATAAGAAAAAGCATTACCGTTGTTCAGTAATGCACCTGTTTGTTTAAGTACACTTCTTCACAATCTCGAGCTTATAAAAATTCCTTAAATACGTTGTTCTTAATCTCATCCCACTCTGAATGGATTATACTAAAATATACATCGTCTCTACTGACCCCAGATGTATCTATATAATTAGCTCTAAAAACTCTTTCTTCTTTTGCACCCAACTTTCTAATTGCTTGTTGAGAACGAGTATTTCTATTCTTTTTAAACAATCCTTCCCCGTTAGAATTCCTGTAGAAATCTAATTATCATGTAACATAAGCACCCGTTTGTTTAAGTACACATTTTCACAATTTGTATCGTAACAAACATAACTATTCTTCTTCATCAAAATAAAGACCACTTTGATTATCCCCTAAAGAAATTTCAAGTCTAGACGCTATACTGTTTCATATTAGATTTGACTAATAAAATGTGCCATTTTATTCGTAGAATTTTTTACAAGCCGGAGTAAATACTATAAAAAACTTTTTCCTTTTAGGAGGAGTTATGAAAACAATAAAACCAACAAAAATAGGCGCATATTCATCATGTAAAAGCGAATTAAGAAGTTCGGAAATGGGTGATCTTTGGGCTGCATACATGGGAAACAGCATGTCAAAATGCGTGTTAAGCTATTTTCTAAAACAGGTTGAGGATAAGGATATAAAAGGGACGCTGGAGCATTCTTTGTCTTTATGTGAAGATTTTTTGGGTAAGATTGAGAAAATTTTCCGCTCAGTTAACCATCCCATCCCTATTGCTTTCACAAAAGATGATGTCAATTTGGATGCGCCAAGGCTTTTTGATGATGAATTTTATTTGCATTATTTACGCCAAATGATTCGGGCGGGCATAAATCTGTACGCGTTATCCGTGCCACTTTCTACAAGAACGGATGTAAGTGAATTTTTTATTCAATGCGTGGATGAAACAATGAAACTGGTGAATATATTAAACGATCTTCTTGAAAGAAAAGGAGCTTCTCCGAAAACCCCAGTAATCCCTGTTCCAGAAAAAGCCAGTTTTGTTCAGAATGAAGATTATTTTAATGGTTATTTGGGGAAAATTCGTCCCCTTCATGCGCTGGAAATTAAACATTTATTTGACATGGTGGGAGCAAATTCGGTGAATAAAGCTTTGCTTTTCGCATTTTCACAAGTATCAGAGTCCGAAAAGATCAAACAGTTTTTTAAAAAAGGAGAAGAACTTATTGCTAACACATTGGAAACGTATACTCATTATTTGACGGAAAATCATTTACCTGCTCTTCCTCTTTTGGATCATATGGTTACTACATCAAAATTTTCTCCTTTCTCTGATAAACTGATGCTTTTTCATACAATCGATCTTTTCACCTTACGAATTCGGGATATTGGGAATTCCATTGCAGAAAACGGAAGGCATGATTTGGGGCTGACTCTTTTTAAAAAGTTAACGACCGTAGGTTTTTATGTCCAAGATGGAGCGAAATTAATGTTAGAAAACGGATGGATGGAAAAAATATCGCATGCACCGAAATGGGAATAAAAAAAATTTCCATGATTGTCCTCTTGACGATCAGCTCTTGTATGATATAAATTGCTTGGTCGGGGAATGAAAATTCTTACTTTTCTTTTGACTACATACATTTTAAAACCGTTGCGGATGCAATTTTTGTTTTTTTATTTTTGTTTTTAGCCCTATCCTTTTCCCCATTCCTTATTCCACTAAATGCAGTCTTAATCAATAAATATTTTTCTCGAAGAAAGCACTTGAATTAATGGTGCTTTTCTTTTTTTAAAAAATCCCTGTTTTGAAACCTACCGATATTTCTTATTTTTTATATAAATGAACACTTGTTTAACTTCTACGTTAGCGGACCAAGAAAAGCGACTGCTCATATTGAACAATCGCACCCGATAGTGTAAGTACATTTTTGCACAATCTTGTTTAGGTAAGAAAGATTGCCACATCAACTTGCCAGTGTACAACATCCCTCATAACCGCTTATTACCTAGATACTCTTCAAATGTAATTTTCCCTACTTTTTGAAAGGAATTGGTATTTTTCCCGTCGGATAAAGACTTGTATAGTTTTCCTGGTAAAGAGATGCTTAAAATTTTGTTTGTTTCATTATTCACCATAATTTTCAGCTCCGCCATCTCTCTTAACGTCATTATAACTGGTCCCCCAAAGTCATCAGTTCTTCCTTGAGGACCTTTATTAATTAAATCAATTAAATGTTTGGCAAATTCATCAACACTGATGCTTTGAAATTTAATTCTTCCAGGTATAACATATCTTTTAAAGAGAGGTTTTGATAAAAGTAAATTCTCGACAAAGCCGTGGAACTGAGTTGCACGAACTATTGTATAAGGAATAGAACTATTCTTTAACAATTCTTCTGCTTCATATTTAAGCTTATAATATTTCAGTGGTATTTCCTCAATTCCTATAATTGACGGATAAATAAAATGTTTTATGTGTTTTAGATTACCTAAAAAGTTTTCAAACCCTATAACCTCGATATTTTTCGAATTTTTTGTTGGACTTGTTGCTGCGTGAATAATTACATCTACATCTTTTACTGCTTCTTCTAAACCTTCACCAGATAATAAATCGCTATAAACCCACTCGAAATGTCCTATTCTTTCAGGTTTTCTTCGAGAAGTTATTTTAACTTTATAGTCGGAACCATTTAGTTGATTTAGCAAAGCTGAACCTAGTTGGCCTGTCGAACCAGTCACCAATATTCTCAAGTACAACACTCACTCTCTTTATAATGGATTATCTTTGTATTTTATTATTCGGAAATTGGGGTCTTTATTCAATTAATCTGCCAGCTATACGAATCATGCGGCTTTGAAGCTACCATTCACAGGATTATTATCGAAATTGAATTAATATGCCGTGCCTTGGCTATTTTCACAAAAGAAAGCGGCGGATAAAATGATCCGCCGCAACAAAAGAATGAATCTAAAAAACTAGAAAAAATCACTGTGTTTTTTACCACTTACCTTGTCCTGACACTTTATATCTTGGGAGCCGAATAGGCCTTTGGCAGCTTGTAACCGCGTTTCTTCATGACATTGCGCAGAAGGTCCGGGTAATCAGTGATCATCCCATCCACCCCATCATCCATCAGCTTTTCCATCGTAGGCTCGTCATCAACCGTCCACGGAATGACCTTCATGCCGTACTTGTGGGCTTCCTCGACCATTTGCCTCGTCACGTAAGGCTTGTAGTTCGGATCGGTTACCTTGCCGTTCTGAGGATCACCATGAACTGGGGAAATAGCGCTTGCGCCAAACGAGTGGGCTGCAGCGACAAAATCGCCTCCAAAGTCATCGATGTCGATTCCTCCCAGCCATGGAGATGCGCCAGGCTTACCAGGCTGCAGGAACTGATCACCATTAGTCAATGCGACAAGCGGCAAGCGCGGCTCGACTTGGTGCATGCGCATAAGTGATCCCCAGTCGAAGCTTTCGATCGTTACGCGGTTAATCATTCCAGCTTTACGAATCTCGTTAGCAACTATCTGTACAAACTCTTCACGGGGGGCCGTTTCATTCGGTGCTCCGGCTTCCACTTTGGTCTCGATATTCATGTGTACCTTGTTGGCGTGGTAAAGCTTAACTAAATCGAATACCTCGCTCAAAAGCGGCATGCGGGCGCCAGGATTCAGCTGCTGGCCAGGGAATGATGCCTGCCTCAGCGAGCCGCAGTCCAATGTACGCACCTCGGACAAGGTGAGGTCCTTTATGTACTTGCCGACATATGGGTACATGGGATCACCAGGAAACGCCGGACCCGTGTCCTGACACTTGGAACCCGAAATCTTACGATCGTGGGTAATTACAGCCTGATGATCCTTCGTGATTTGCACGTCCATCTCAAGGGTGCTGACACCCACTTCGAGGCCCTTTGAAAAAGATGCAATCGTGGACTCGACGGTAAGCCCGATACCTCCTCGGTGTGCCTGCAGATCAAACTCTTTCGGACTGCCCGCAGTGTAAGACTTGGGCGCCATTTCTGCAGCCGATACAGGTGTTACAGCCACTTGGACGGTAGCTGAACCCGCCATAAGGGCTGCCATAGCTGCAACGATCAATTTCTTCTTTTTCATTTCCTCCACTCCCTACTTCTCTCTTAATCTAGTACTTCAATAAGTATAGAGGAAAAATGTAAATGAATGATAAATCCTATAATAAGAAAAGGTAAAGAAAAATAAGAAAATGTTCACAGTACTTTTCGTATGTCTTTCAAAGCTAATCCAACAATTAGATATAACCATTAAGGTGATAAAAGCTAAATGGCTGCTTAATTTGTATTATTTCATCCTCCTTCTTAGAATAAATATTTCTAACTAAGTCATCTTAAATAAAGGGATATTATTTATTAAATAAAATGGCAGGAGGACAATGATGAAACTTTTGAAAAAGAGAGTATGCTTTGCATTAGTAGTTTTTCTGTGTTCTTTAACTTTCACAACAGCCTATGCAACAAATGGTACCACACAAGAACCTCCAAGTATCAGCTCATTAAAACATGATGAAGCGACTTCTTATCGAATCAAGCAGCTTGAAGATATCGCAATGTACTATTATTGGCATGGCGGGGATATTAAAAAAGCTGAATCGGAAATCTTCAAGGGCATTACCTTAAAAGGTAAATTTGATGTGGTTGAAAATGCATTTATCCAAGCGGCGTTAATTGATCCTTATAGTACGGATTTAAAATTTTCATTGGCGTCTACACAAATAATCCAGAAGAAGTACCCGGAAGCGTTTCAAACTTACAAACAAATATTAAATTTAGACCCAAATCACTTTAATGCCAATCTACTCTATGGAGTCTATTCTCGTATTAATGGAGATGAAAGAACCTATAATCGTTCTATTTCAAAGTTAAAAAGGATCGATTCGAAAAGGGCAACTGAATATCTTGAAAAAATAAATCGTACAGAAGAAACGATGAAAGAAAAATTAAATGTTGACGTTCCAGCAAACCTGCCAGCAAAAGATCATGCCATTGTCATATTGGGCTATGCACTTGCTGAAACGGGAGCGATGCAGCCGACACTCATCGAAAGGTTAAAAGCGGGACTTGCCATTGCTAAGCAATATCCAAACTCAAAAATAATTGTGTCAGGCGGAGTTCCTAAACAAGGTATTACAGAGGCGGATGCCATGAGCAAATGGTTAATTGAACAAGGAATTCCAAAGGAGAGAATCATTCTTGAAAGCAATTCAACCGATACTGTTGAAAATGGGCTGTTTTCAACTGCTATCCTTGAAAAAGAAAACCTAAAGGATGTGACAATCGTTACTAGTGCAAGTCACATAAGAAGAGCCTTAACTGTTTTTAAAGAAGCCAGTGAGTTTTATAATAAGATGTTAGGCAAAAAAACAAAAAGAAACTTTACGAACATGGTTTATTTGGATTACCCTTCTGTAGCTGAAGCCCAGAAAGTAACGAACGATGAAAAGATAGTGATTTATCGGGACCTTTTTAGAACCTCAGGCATCTGGCAATACCCTGGTTTACAAAGATAAAATTAATCTGCAAATTACTATTGATACAAACTAGAAAATATAAAGAATATAAAATCAAAAACAGTTCAATTAATCGAACTGTTTTTTGATTTTTTCTAATTGAAACATAAAACGATTACCCGATTTTAAAAAATACTACGGGAAAACCGTAATTATTAAGGATTGGGTAGATTTCTCCCCTAATATGACAGTTAATATATTCAATTATTATTTAACATCATTGTTTAACTCCCACAGTTAAATACGATTATCTCTCAAATGCTCGCTTTTTCCAACAGCCCCTTCCAATCCGGCAGCAAGAGTTAAAACTCCCCTTCAAACGGGGTAAATGGAATGTTTAATCTGTTTTCCACTGCACGAAGCCTCTGATTTACACGTCGTAAACGACGGTGAAGTTGGTCAAATTCACTTTCTAGGAGACTAACTCTGCGTTCAAGCCGCTGCCATTGTGGCTGTTGAAATAGTTGCGATAGTTGCGGTAGTTGCCTGTAAGATCCATATAGATCCTGCTGTACATATGGATAATACTCCAACTGAGTCTGTGGAAGTTGATAATTTCCATACGGATACATTTGGACATCTCTCCTTTTTGGTTTATTTCCCTATAAATTATGTAGGCATTTTCAGTATGAAACGGCGAATACCCATTGATTCTCTTATTCTCGGATCCCTATAACTTACTCCGTTACTTGCCAAAAACAAGAATCATAAGTAGATTTGTCCAAAAAAAAGGAAAGCACATGTCCATATATGCTTCCTTTTGTACTCTTTTTTTAGATTATATTGTCCTGATATTCCTTTTCAACCGATTTTAACTTGATGGAATCCCAACTTGTTCGATAAAAGCGAACCATTACACTAATTCCAAACACCGTGAGATACGAGTATAAGGCGATCCATGCGCCAATACTGCCCCAATCCAGGATAAACGTTAATACATAACTCAGTGGAACAAAAAATAACCACCCTAATATCAAAGATATTTTTAATAAAAACGATGTGTCGCCAATCCCTCTTAGACCACCGGCATAAAAATTTAATAGTCCATCAAACAACTGCAAAAATGCAGATATCATGATTAATTCTGCAGCTATTTTATATACATGGACATCGTGGGTATAGATCTTTGCAATCGGTTCTGCCAGGAAAAATTCAATGACACCCAAAATTAATAGAAAAATACAGCCTAAAATGGTTGTGTTCGTCCCTGCTTTTCTTCCTAATAAAGGATTACCTCTCCCCACCTCTTGACCCACAAGAATAGTGGCTGTTGATCCAAATGCAAAAGCGGGCATGAATCCAAGACTCATCACACTTAAGGCCACTTCATTGGCTGCTAACGCATTCGTCCCTAATCTCGTAACAAATGCCGTAAAGACAAACATGGCCATGGCCATCGAAAATTCCTGGATGCCTAATTTGGCACTTTCTCCAAAAATTAATTTTGATTCTGCTGGGTTGAAAGCAATTCTTTTGCGTGTTTCATATTTTGGATGTAATTTTATGAAATAAAAATAAGCACAAATAAGAAATGTGACCAATTCACCAATAAAAAAGGCGATCCCTGCACCTATTAAACCTAATTCAGGAAGATCCATATTTCCATAGGTTAATCCATAAGTAAGAAAAATCATAAAGGCTCCGCCTGCTATGGTACTGATCATTGGGGTTTTGGTATCTCCAATTCCGCGGAGAAATCCATGAATAACAAAGGTGAAGATCGAAAAAACCATCGCAAAAAAACGAAATTGTAAATAACTTTTACCTGCTCTAATCATTTCAGGTGAACTTCCCAACATCTTAAAAATGGATTCAGGAAATAGTAAACCAACTAATAAAACCAATGTTGCAGCCGCGAGACAAAGATAAAAGGCTATATAGGTACGCTCCACCCCTTTTTTCATGTTGTTTGATCCGTAATTTTGAGCGACTAAATAATTGGTCGTATGCCCTATTCCCGAAAATAATGCCCAGGCATTATACATAATAATGTTCGAAACACCCACAATCGCAATCGCAAGGGCACTTAATTGACCGACTAAGATGAGATTGATTGTTCCTGTAAGTGTCGATGAAGCAAATGAAGCAATTGAAGGTACGGCAAGCAGTAATATCTTTTTCCATTCTTTAAACATTTTTTTAATCTCCTATGATCCCTTTTTAATGCACGATACCTATTATGGAACAATCATGCTTCCATCCATTTACGCCTTTTATCCATTCCCTGTACAATAGTTATTCTATTAATTTTGAACAATTCCTCCTATCCATGGTACTTTCCTTCCTTGCCCCACAAACCTCAGCCCACCAAAGCCCAGTTGCTCTAAGTACCCTTTTCTACCAATATGTTTTATTATTAATATTACAAAAAATTATATATATCATTTACACAAATTCACCGGAGGAAAAACTTATGTCTAACCCAAACAAAACACGGCTTCTTTTTATTACTTCCGTTGCTTTAGGAATTTTGCTGAATCCCTTGAATTCTTCCATGATTGCCGTTGCGCTTTCCCGCATCCAAAATCAATTTTCTCTTTCGTTTACGGAAGCATCCTGGCTTATCTCCACTTATTATCTTGCCAGTGGTATCGGTCAGCCGATAATGGGAAAGCTAGGCGATGCGTTTGGACTTAAGAAAGTGTATTTAATCGGTCTGATTATGATTGCAGCAGCATCATTTGCAGCTCCCTTTTCGCCAAGTTTTGGCTGGTTGATTGCCATCAGGATCATCCAGGCATTCGGAAGTTCAGCGCTCTTCCCGGCAGGGATGGGAATGATCCGCAAATCAATCTCGGAAAATCAAGCACAGGCACTGGGTGTCCTTTCGATATTTTCATCTGTATCCGCCGCACTTGGCCCTTCCATCGGCGGTTTTCTCACCCATTACTGGGATTGGAAAGCGATCTTTTTGGTTAACTTTCCATTTGTTTTGGCAGCCTTTTTTCTCGGACTATTTATTCTACCAAAGGATAGAAGAGATAGAAGCCGGAAAGTCACCATTGATTATATAGGAATCCTTCTTTTTACTATGTCTATTTTAAGCTTGCTATTGTTTTTGCTGTCATGGGAAAGCGGTGTTAACTGGGTAGAACTTTTGGTAAGCCTGGTTTTTATCTTCGCTTTTTATAAATACGAAAGCAAACAATCGCAGCCATTTATCAATGTACTAGCGCTTAAAAAAAACCTGAATATGAGTTATGTCTATGTACAGTTTATCCTGGTCAATGTGATTTTCTACTCGATATTCTTTGGGGTACCGCTCTATCTGCAAAATGTTCGCCAATTCGATTCCAAGACGACAGGTCTTATTATGCTTTCCGTTGCCGGTTTTGGCATTATCGTGTCACCGTTGGCCGGCCGATGGATTGACAAACGTGGTTCAAAGCCTGCTTTAATCGCAGGGACATCCTGCATGATTACAGGTTCCTTGCTTCTTCTTACCATCCAAGGTTCCTCGTCGGCGGCATGGATTTTCTTTTCTTTATCGGTCCTTGGATTAAGTAACGGCTTCAACAATCTTGGTTTGCAGACGGCACTTTACACGTTTGTTCCTCCTGCCGAAACCGGCACTGCTTCGGGGCTTTTTATGACGTCACGTTACATTGGGACGATTTTTTCTTCTAGTTTACTGGGTATTCTATTCGGGAAACAATTTACGACAAGCCATTTTCATGTAATGGCCATCATCTGTGTCATCATCGGAATCTTGATTATGCTGTTGACGATTCGGATGCCTCAGTTACAGAAACAGAGTCAATAAGCAAAAGTGACACGGAATCGTGTCACTTTTTAATATTTGATATTAAACTTAAATGCTTATCCTTCTTAATCTCCTACATCGGTTAATGCTCTTGTGATTTTGATAGAGAATACATTCATACCGTTGGACAAGCGCCGGTGCGGTTGTGATAAGTTCTTCATAAAATGGTATAGAAAATGATTCATTCATTTTCTATTTTATTTAATGGAGGACTAAATATTGAGTCAGATTTTAAATGAAAAAATACCATTTACTACTGTTTTTCTAAATCTATGTAATGGTGAATTTATTCAGGCCGAAGGAGTGTCTCATGTCGTGTTAAATATGACTCCCGATGGCAATGGGGGTTTTCATCTTGTCTCACATGATAACTTTCATGCAACAGGAACCGGTGATGTAACTGGTTCAAGATATGTAGTCAACGGGATTTCTAAAAATACCCAAAATGTGAAAGCTCCTTTTCCTTCAACCACCACTACCATTTCTAGATTAAAAGTCATTGCTCAGAAACAAGGCGTACCAGATTTCTTTACGGATTTTATAGTTCATATAACAGTCAACGCAAATGGTGAAGTAACGGCAATAAAGATTGAGTTTGATTTTGACTGCAATTAACCATGGGATTAAACCTATTACAAATTGAGGATACATTATATGTTTTGTTGAATTGTTTCTCTAACTATTGATTTTCCTTGTATAATAAATAAATTTTAAGGAGCCAAGAACGTCCTGGCTCCTTTTTTATCATCCAATGAATAACTTCGTGCGTTTTTTACATAAATTTTGTTATCATTCCATGTTTTGGAATTATAGCAAAGAAGTTGGGCACTCTATTAACTGTTCATCACAAAAATTTATGTTCAAGAACCTCATAAATAAAACGAAGGGGAATTTTGAAGTGAGAAAATGGATTCGATATGGTAAAACTGCGATTTTGGGTTTATTGGGCGTTATGATTTTATCTAGTTGTGACCGTAGTAAATATATTGTCCTTGATCCAAAAGGACCGGTCGGTCAGGAAGAGCTGCGTCTCATTATTATCTCTACCATTCTTTGTGCGGTTGTTATCATTCCTGTTTTGGCCATATTTGTTTATATCGTGGTTCGTTATCGCAATAAGCCTGGAAACAATGCACCATATGAGCCTGAATGGGATGATAGCAAAGTGCTCGAAGTGGTTTGGTGGGGAATTCCTATCGTGATTATAGGGATTCTAGGGTTTTACACGGCAAAAACAGCAATCAATGTATCAAAGCCTCCTGTAAAAGATGTTACACCTGTTGTTGTTCAAGTAACTTCCTTGGATTGGAAATGGCTGTTTACGTATCCAGGCCAAAAGATTGCCACTGTTAACTATGCGGAAATTCCCGCTGGGGTTCCCATTCAATTTGTCTTAACCTCAGATGCGCCCATGAATTCATTCTGGGTACCGCAGTTAGGAGGTCAGGAATATACCATGCCTGGCATGGCAATGGGTTTGTGGCTTCAGGCAAATAAAACAGGAAATTATTACGGTTCCGGGGCTAGCTTTACCGGAACAGGTTTTGCCCATATGAAATTTAGAGTAAAAGCGGTTAGTCAAGCTAATTTCAATAAATGGGCCGCTCGTCTTAAGAAAAACTCACCTGCTCTGACAAGCGACGGATATGAGGATTTGGTTAGACCCAATACGGTGAAAGAATTAAGCTTTTCTTCCTATCCTAAGAATTTATTTGAAGACATCGTCAATAAAAATGGTGGAACCTATTATGACCATCCACACCATATGGGTGATGACAGACATATGCAAACCACTTCTACTCATCATTAAACAGGAGGAAACCATTCCATGAATACTTCGCATTTTTTTGTTACAGGCGATCCAATGATCTATGGTGCGGACGTTTCCATTGTTTTAGTAACGATCGGTATTCTCGTCTCACTCACCATGCTAAAAAAATGGGGCTGGCTATGGAGAGAATGGATTACAACGGTTGACCATAAAAAAATCGGGATTATGTATCTATTGGCTGCCTTGCTGATGCTCTTTCGTGGCGGGGTAGATGCGATTTTAATGCGGATACAGCTAGCGGTTCCCAATAGTCAATTTTTAGCTTCTGACCACTATAATGAAATTTTTACCACTCATGGAACGATCATGATATTATTTATGGCCATGCCTTTTATGTTTGCCTTGTTTAATATCGTTGTTCCATTACAAATAGGAGCTCGTGATGTTGCTTACCCATTACTAAATGCCATTAGTTTTTGGGTGTTCTTTATTGGAGCCATGCTCTTTAATATTTCTTTCGTAATTGGCGGATCTGCCAGTTCAGGGTGGTTATCTTATCCCCCTCTATCGGAGACAACCTTTAGCCCGGGGCCGGGACAGAATTTTTGGATTTGGGGCATTCAAATTTCCGGAATTGGCAGTTTGGCATCCGGTATTAACTTTGCCGTTACCATTTTAAAAATGCGGACACCTTCCATGCGCTTAAGGGATATGCCTTTATTTACATGGTCTGTATTAGCGGCATCCATTGCCATTTTAGGGGCATTCCCGATTCTTACTGGTACATTAGGAATGTTAACAATCGACCGTATGCTTGACGGACACTTCTTCACGATGACTAAAGGCGGTAACCCCATGATGTATGTCAACTTGATTTGGATGTGGGGTCACCCTGAAGTGTACATCGTTGTTTTACCTGCGTTTGGAGTATTCTCTGAAGTAGTGGCAACCTTTTCTAAAAAACGAACCTTTGGATACGGTTCGATGGTCTATTCCATGATTGCGATTGCCGTTGTTTCCTACTATACATGGGTTCATCACTTCTTTACCATGGGCGCCGGTGTTGACGTAAATATTACCTTTGCCATTTGTACCATGATTATCGGGATTCCAACTGGTGTGAAAGTGTTCAACTGGCTGTTTACCATGTATCGCGGACGGATCGAGATTTCGCAGCCCATGCTTTGGTTTTTAGCGTTTGTTCCAACCTTTGTCATTGGCGGTGCAACGGGTGTCATGCTTGCAGCTGCACCAGCAGATTATCAATACCATAATAGCTACTTTCTGATTGCCCACTTCCATCAAGTTTTAATCGGTGGTGTCGTGTTCGCTTATCTGGCTGGTATGTATTATTGGTTCCCTAAAATTTTTGGGTTTGAATTAAATTATACACTCGGAAAATGGGGCTTTTGGTTATGGCAAATCGGTTTCTATGTTTGCTTTATGCCTCAATATGCACTTGGATTTATGGGAATGACACGGCGGATTTATATTTATAACCAAACGGAGGGCTGGGATATGGGTTGGGCTCCGCTCAACTTGATTTCGTCTGTTGGGGCGTTCTTAATGGGAGTTGCATTC
Organism: Neobacillus cucumis; assembly: GCF_002860255.1. Lineage (GTDB taxonomy): Bacteria > Bacillota > Bacilli > Bacillales > Cytobacillaceae > Neobacillus > Neobacillus cucumis_A. The sequence goes on along the minus strand of NZ_PGVE01000072.1, from coordinate 139,306 downwards.
GCCTTCCAAGTTTGGCAAATCCTTTATAGCATTAAATATGGGAAACGTGATTTCACAGGTGATCCGTGGGACGGGCGAACATTAGAATGGTCGATTCCTTCTCCAGCGCCTCTATACAATTTTGCCATCATCCCGGAAGTAAAAGGCCGTGACGCCTGGTGGTACAAAAAACAAGAAATGCAACAAGAAGAAGGATATGAACAGGAAACACCTAAATATGAACCGATTCATATGCCGAAAAATTCCGGTATGCCTTTTATCATGTCATGCTTCTTCTTTGTTGCTGGATTTGGATTTACATTCGAATGGCATTGGATGGGCTTTTTAGGATTAATCGGCGTTGCAATAACACTCTACGCACGTTCATTCCAATATAATACAGATTATTTCATTCCAGTGGATGAAATTGAACGTACGGAAAATGCTTTAAGGAATCGTTCCACTCTCATTCAAAAAACATCCATGGAAGAAACGTTAGGGAGGTAGTAAGTGGTGTCACAAAGTGTTTCTGCGCAAGCCTCTGGGCATGGTCACGAACATGGCCATGACCAGGGGGAATTAAAGGTTTTAGGGTTTTGGATTTTCCTTGTAACCGACTGTCTATTATTTTCTACATTTTTTGGTGCTTTTGCTGTGTTACGCGATCATACAGATGGCGGATTTACAGCTCATGATTTCGATGTAACTGGGTTTATCCTTGAAACCTTTATTCTTTTAATAAGTTCCTTTACGAGTGGATTAGCCGTATTGGCCATGCACAAAGGAGAGAAAAATTCCCTTATTCGCTGGTTAATTGTAACGGTCCTTTTAGGTGCCTTGTTCGTCGGGCTTGAAATCAATGAGTTTGCAAACATGGTCGAGGAGGGTGCGACCATTTCCAGAAGTGCGTTTCTTACCTCGTTCTTCAGTCTTGTCGGACTGCACGGGGCGCACGTTTCATTCGGTATCATGTGGATGATCGGTTTGATCATCCAGCTTGCCCAAAGGGGCATAACACCCGTGACGAAAAATAAAATCTCGATTATTAGTTTGTACTGGCACTTTTTGGATGCCGTCTGGATCTTTATCTTTACCGTTGTCTACTTAATGGGGGTGATGTAAATGACCAATCATGAACACACTGAACATACTGGAAGCATGAAGGCATACATCATTGGTTTCATTTTATCGATTATTCTGACCATTATTCCACTCCTTCTAGTATTGAATCATATGATGGCAAAAACATCGCTGACGGTTAGTATCCTGATTGCAGCTGTGTTGCAATTTGCCATTCAGCTATTCTTCTTTATGCATATTCGTGAAGGAGACGGACCAAGATACAATGCGATGGCATTAATTTTAGGTTTGGTTTTCGCAGTCACAATCGTCTTTGGTGCCATTTGGATTATGGATTTTAATTATGTGGTTCAATAGAGACTAGATCATCCAACGGGTATATACCCACGATGGATCATGGAAGGTAAACACAAAGGAGTGAGGGATTTTGGCAGTTGTCCCGAAAATAAATCAGGATTCGCCATCTTTATTAAGTCGTTTGACACATACGATTTCCGTATATATAGAAGTAACCAAACCAAAAATCTTATTTATGCTCAGTTTTACTTCCCTGTGCGCTGCCATTGTTGCACAAAGAGGAATGCCATCTATGGATGTCACATTGGCCATGCTTTTAAGTGCGTCATTGTCGGCTGGGGGTTCAGCGGCGATTAACATGTGGTATGACAGGGATGTTGACCACATCATGGAGCGGACAGCCAATCGTCCCCTTCCTTTAGGTTTAATTCAACCAGCATCTGTCTTGAGGTTTGGACTTGTATTAGGTGTATTATCAGTGGTTATCGCTTTTTTCTTTGTCAATCCCCTTACCGCTTGTTTAAATGCTGCGGGGTATTTCTATTATGCTGTCATTTATACGATGTGGTTAAAACGCCGTACACCTCAAAACATTGTCATTGGCGGAGGGGCTGGTGCGTTTCCAATTTTAATTGGATGGTCATCCGTCACGAATAGTTTAGATTTGACAGCATGGTTAATGTTTATGGTGATTTTTCTTTGGACACCGCCACACTCCTGGGCGCTTGCCTTATACAAGAATGAGGAATATACAAAGGCAGGCATTCCGATGATGCCGGTCGTTATAGGTCCTCGTGGAACCAAAATTCAAAGTCTTATTTATATGGTCCTTTTATTTATTTGTTCCATCGTTCTTTACCTACATGGGAACTTTAATACCATTTACCTAGCAGGTGCCATCCTTTTTAACAGCGCTCTCCTGTATTGCACTTTTAGAATGTGGAAAGAAGAGGATCATCTATTTTTTTGGGCAAAACGGACGTTTATTTGCTCTTTGTTCTATATATTAGGGGTGTTTTCAACGATGGTTATGGGGGTTTCATGAAGGAAAATTTTAGTTCATTTAAGGAGGGGACAAATTGAATTACGGACTTATCATTATTCTTAGTTTATTTGCTGTGACTTTTATTATATCCACGATTATTTTTAAAAAAGCAATGAAAGAATAAATGGATAGTTTAAGGGCTTTGTCAAAAAATCTGACAAAGCCCTTTTTATGCCTTTTTTATTCAGTCATCAATTTATAAAACATATATGAGGATAACCCCAACGCTAATGCAAACAACCCAAAATAGCCAACTGTATAATAAATACCCTCCATTTTGTGCCCCTTTCTACTAACAATTTATTGCCTGAAGAAGATTAGACCAGCAGCCTTATGGCAGTATAGGTAGACATCATTCTTTGAACGAATGATTTCTTTGTTGGATAGCTCCTAGAACGGCCCCGAAAATAAGGGTATATCCGGCACCGCCAAAACAACCAAGAGCAAGGTTCAAATGGAAGTTTTCATTCATGGTCCAAGGAGATCCATCCATTGTCCACGGATGACCCGTAAAAAGTTCATATAACATGAAAAGAACTCCTGCCATAACTTCCAAGATCGTTAATTTTATATACCATTTCATATTGTTTCCTCCATTATGTTAGGGATGTATGTATTTGTATTTGTTAAAACTTATTATTTAGTTGATATGACTGAAACACCCAACATGGGTGCAATTTTTTGGAGATTTTTACGATTTTCCACGATCAGCTTGCGACTTTTGGCTTTATTCCTTTGGGAAATGGCTTCTGTTAGCTCATCATATTTTGCATCGATACCACCTGCAAATGTTTTACCCTTTTTCGCGATTAATGAAGGCAGAATGGCATCGTGAAATTCATCATCAAGGTTACGAGAAAGGGTTTTGGCTGCATCATAGTCCTCATTTGCTATAAATTTCTCCATCATTCTAAACCCATAGAACATATCAACGAAAGGCGTGGATAGCGATCGCTTAGCATGAGTCATTTTGTAATCCGATTGAGTATTGAGTTGATTATTGTTTAGTGTATCTCCACAACCTGCAACACTTATTGTCAGTAATGTCCCCATCACTGCGGTCAATATTTTTTTACTCATCTTTTTGCTCCTTTTTTAAAAAGTAAGGATAAAATATCAGGAAAACTTGACATAATAGTACTAAATCCATTGCTATTCTATTATCCCCATTCCTAAACTTTATTATTATTCCTTTAGACAAAGAAAAAAGATGCGATTTCCTTAGAAATCCCATCTTAATTGAAAGCATATATTGATGATGATATTTTCTGATGCAGCAAACGTCTACATAAGCTTTATTGAAGATATGTTTTATCTATTTCTGTTTGATCTTTCTGAATGACTATTGGATTCTTTTCTCCCACATTGGAGAAAATGATAAACAGAACAAACCAGATTGGACTTAACGCAGCAATCCCTCTTATAAAGCCAATCAGAAAATCTAACATATCTTTTCACCTTCCCATTTTTGTTAGTAGACAAGAAAAGGGGTCTCCGTTCCCATTCCGGAATTCTTTCATTCTTTGATAAACGGCATGGAGTATTTGATCATTAAAGATTATGCGTATACTAGGAGTTAAATGTAAACGCTTGCAATTTTAAAGATATAAACAAGCTTCTATATGTGTTCTCCTCCCTCCAGTTTTTTGTATTAAGTATTATATTCTATGTAAAAACAGTAAAATCCTTTCTTTTTTTGAGGACTTTATAAATCAAGGTTGGGAATTGAACCCACCAGACCTGGTGGGTCACTTTAAGTACTAATCACGTCTATGATTTATCTGATGTAATATCGTTATATGGCAGAATCAGTTTTTTTACCTTATCAACGCTCATCGGTTTTATTTCCTTTATTAGTCGTGGAATGGATTGCTCAGGATAACCGTACTCACGAAGTAATTTTTCCATTTCCTCATTATGTACCATATTTTGAAACCTCCATCATCTTTTATTTTTGTAACTTTATTCATGTATTCCGCTTTCATTCAAGTCATTCATCTTTAAGGAACATCCACCATCTGCAATCATTTTCTCAATCTTCCATAGTATTTCCCCCGATCAACCACATAATTAAATCATTTATTTATTCAGATTCTCTAGGTAGCATAAATGAATTAACTATGTGGGTTCTTTTTAAACATCTGTATTTTTTGTACCTTTACTTTTATAAGGTTTTGCACTCTTTTTTTTGTTTGCACTAGATTGCCAACGATTCCACCCCTTCTTGTCTGTTCCTCTCCCGGTTCCACCTTTTCCTTTAGCTTTACTCATAAAATCACCCCATAATAATTATAGTAGTTTTAACGTAGTCCTGAATAATACCTCGCACCCAAGGGCCACATCTTCAAAAGAACTCCACTCATCGGGATGATGACTTATGCCACTCTTGCTCCTGACAAAAATCATTCCAATATCTGTGAGTTCTCCCATCACCATTGCATCATGAGCAGCCCCGCTTGGTAATTCATAAACAGGATACTGTATTTCTTGCAGGGAATCTTTGACTGCTTTCATCACGATTGATGAACTCATCACTGAAGATAGGGATTGAACCGGCCTAATTTCACACCCTAAACCGCGAGTTTCAGCGATTGTCCGAATGGAATGATAGATTTTAGTCACCGTACTTTTACGCCGTTCATTCGATATATCCCGAACATCCAATGTAAAATCCACTCTCCCGGGAATGACATTACTGCTTCCAGGTTTTACTTCCAATTTTCCTACTGTCGCCACACTTCCGCTATTGTCCTGTGCTATTTTCTCAATGGCTACTATACATTCTGCTACAGCTGTTAAAGCATCTTTTCTCTCTTCCATCCAGGTCGTTCCTGCATGCCCCGCTTCACCCAAGATGGTTACTTCCGCCCATTCTCCACCTGAGATCCCCGTAACGATGCCAACAGCTAAATCTTTATTTTCTAACACTTTTCCCTGCTCAATATGTACTTCAATATATGCTTTTACGTCATTTTTACTTAACTGAGCTTGTTCTAAAAGGTCAGGATTAATCTGATTAAAATATTCCCCTTCTCGACTGGCTTGTTTCATGACCTCCAGATAGGAGATTCCATCTTTATCTGTTGCTGAGGCTAAATTTTCCCTTAATTTTTCCGTACCTTCTGTCCCAACTAAAGCGGTACTACCTACAAAACCATAATCAAAACGAGCCCCTTCCTCATCGGTTAAGGATACAACCTTTATCGTTCGTTCCGGTTGAATTCCCTTTTCTTTCAATGTACAAAGCACCTCCACCCCCATTAGAACACCCATGGCGCCATCGAAACGCCCGCCAGAACTTACTGTATCAAGGTGAGAACCTATAAGAATGGCAGGTAATTCGGGATTTTTGCCGATTATTTGCCCAAAGATATTCCCAGCTGCATCCATATAAGGGGATAAATCCGCTTGTTCCAGTAGTTTCAGAAAAAATTTTCGTGCTTCGATATCCTTTTGATCAAATGATGTTCGAGTAACGCCGCCATTGTCTCCTTCGCCTATTTTTCCAAAGGCCATTATTTGGTTCCATAGACGGTTTCCATCAATCGTCAAATTTAAACTTTCCATGAAATTTGCTTCCATAGGATTACATTCTCCCTTCATCCTTATCATGAATCAATGAGGTTATTTTTTCTGACTTTGAATCTTTCAACATAAGGACTCCTCCCATCTAATATACCCTAAAAATTCTTTGACTGGCTTGATAAAACAATGGGTTTAAATTTTAATAAATCATCATAGAAAAGGGCGTCCCTATTTGAAAGGACACCCTAAAACCCGATGACTTATTCTGCTCCAACAAGGGACCAATCCTGCAGCTTATTATGGAATCCGAATATCTTTGGCCCTCCAAATTTTACTTGTTTAGAAATGGCCGCAAAATCATAGTCTGAGTAAAGTGAAATGATCGGTACATCTTTCTCCCAAATGGCTTGGAGCTCATTATATATTTCTTTTCTCTTTTCTGGACTCGCTTCTGATTGGCCTTTTAACAGCAGTTCATCTGACTTTGGATTATCATATCTCATAAAGTTATAGGAACCAGCCTTACTATAAAGAGTGGATATTTCTGGATCCAGATTGAAAGTAAAGCCCATTAATAACAAATCAAATTCACCGGCTTTTCCTTTTTGCATAATGGTCGGAAAATCGTAAGTTGTGACTTTCACCTTTACTCCCACGTCCGTTAGGTTTTGGGTTATAATATCAGCAGACTGTTCACGGACTTTATTACCGATTGGGACGACTAATTGAAGGGAACGGTTAAAGTCCCAGCCGGCTTCCTTCAATAATTGTTTTGCTTTTTCTGGATTGTAGGTGAATTTTTCTAAATCCTTATTAAGGTAAGGGCTGACCGAAGTATACGGCCCATCAACTATTTCTCCTTTTCCTTTTAAGAGTTTATCTACAAACTTTTCACGGTCGATGGCGTAAACGAGTGCTTGACGAACTTTAGCATCTGTTATTTTTGTGGTATTAAACATCATCGTTTGAAAACCAATCGTTGGTTCCACCTTCGTTTTTACATTGTTAAACTTTTCAACCGTTTCATAATCCTGAGCTGGAATCTTTCCAATTCCTGCAGCAACATTCATATGAAGCTCTCCTGTTTGAAGCTGGGCCACTAGGTTGGGGGCCGGCATAATTTTAACAAACAGATTATTCGTCTTTGGTTTTCCTAAATAATAGTTTGGATTGCTTTTAAATTCGACATATTGGTCCTTTTTATATTGAACAAACTTGTAAGGTCCATTTGTCACCGTTGGTTTCATAAAGAAAGGGTCTTTTGCTAAATCAGCAGGCGCCACCTTCTCTAAGACATGTTTTGGCAGAATCATCAATTTTGAGCCCAATTGTTCCTTTATCATATTCGGATCAACAGGTGATTTCGTTTTGAATTCAACGGTATGTTCATCGATCATCTTGACCGATGGAATTTCAGTTTGTCCTTCTTTCAACTTACCTGTATCATCAAGCCCTTCAAAAACGGAGAAATAGTTGCCGACTGTGGTTTCCACTTTCGGGTTGGCAATCAAGTTAAAGGTAAACGCGGCATCCTCAGCTGTAACCGGTTTTCCATCAGACCACTTCGCATTCTGATTCAACTTGATCGTAAAAGTTTGATTATCTGTCGTTTCAATGGAATCCGCCAGTTTTGGGACAAACTGTTGCGGCCCTGTCATTTCTAAAAAGGAATCAAACATAAACTTTTCTATAAAACTAGAGGCAATGTCTGGGGAGCTAATCGTGCTAAAGTTGATCGGCGGATTCACCATTCCGAGATACATGGTTTTGTTGGCTGTACCACTAGAAGCTGTGGAAGAAGTAGTTGAGCTTTTGCCTGAGCATGCTGTTAAAGCCAATGTTAAGACGATAGCGGATAAACTGACTGTTCTCTTTAGATAATCCATAATGTCCCCCTAATTGATCTATATTTTTTATTTATTATTTTAAATTTTTTGGATCCATGGCATCGCGTAATCCGTCCCCCATAAAATTAATGGATAGAACAGCTAACAAAATCATTAAACCAGGAGGTAACCATAACCAAGGCTGCGTGGCTAATACGGTTAGCGACTGGGCTTCATTCAGCATATTCCCCCAGCTGGCTGTTGGCGGCTGTACTCCCATTCCAAGGAAACTTAAGGAGGCTTCTAATATAATCGAAGAAGCGATTCCAAAGGTGGCATTCACTAGAATCGGCGCTAAACAGTTAGGCAAAATATGTTGAAAGAGAATCTTCCAGGAAGGTAGTCCTAATGCCACCCCCGCTTTCACATAATCCATCTCTTTAATGGTCAGGACGCTGCCTCGAACAATTCTGGCAACCGACGGCCAGCCTAATAATCCGATAACAAGAATAATATTAAGAAGACTTGGTCCCATGATACTGACAAGGACAAGGATGACCATAAGATAAGGAAAGGACATAAACACATCCGTAAGACGCATAATGACCATATCCACCCATTTTCCAAAGTATCCAGCCACAGCGCCGAGGATCGTGCCGATCACGACATAAATTGCTACCGCTCCAATACCCACAGCCAAGGACACCCTTGATGCATAAATCAGTCTACTTAACAAATCCCGCCCCACTTGGTCTGTCCCCAATAAATGTTCAGCTGAAGGCTGATCGGCAAATTCCCCGTTCACAGCATAAGGACTCTGAGGTGCCAAAAGGGGAGCGAATAATGCCATTAGAACGATGAAACTGAAAACAATTAGTCCAAAAACGGCTAGTTTATGTTTGAAAAACTTTTTTCTGATTACTTTTAAATAGCTTTCCTCTTTTCCCAGCTCTTGTTTTACTTCCAGATGCGGATCATTGGCCACCGGAATTCCTGCCATTTTAGTTACTAGTGACACCTTAACCTCCTCCTTTCAAAAATTAATTGTACTTAATCCTTGGATCAGCAACGGAATAAAGGATATCGGTCAGCAGATTTGAGAATAGAACCATGAAAGCAGCCAAAAGGTTAATCGCCATTAACACCGAATAATCGCGAGAACCGATAGATTGGATGGTTAATTGTCCAAGTCCAGGCCATTGAAATATTTGTTCTGTGACAACGGCTCCCCCGATTAAAAGAGGGATATCCAGACCAATGATCGTTATAATCGGGATGAGTGCATTTCTCAGTGCATGTTTATTGGTAACAATAAATTCCCCTAAGCCTTTCGCTCTTGCCGTCCGTAAATAATCCTGCCCCAGTACTTCGATCATACTGGACCTTACATAGCGGACCATACTTCCTGCGATTCCGGTCCCGAGGACGATAGCGGGCATGATCAAATGCAATAACGTATCCGTCAACCCCCCATTTCCTCCAAGTGTATTCATGCCGCCAGTTGGTAGGATCTGAGTCATAATGGCGAAGACATAAATCGCACCTAAACCCATAAAGAAGTGTGGAATCGAAACGCCAAGAAAAGAAAAAGTAGTCGTGAAATAATCGATCCATGAATATTGTTTTGTTGCACTTAAAATTCCGATTGGAATGGCAATCAGATAAGCAATGATTAAGGCAGAGCCCATCAGGATAAGAGTTGGACCCAATCGTTCGATAATCATATTCGTAACGGGCTCATAGGTGGAGTAAGAAAAACCAAAATCACCTTTAAGCAAATTCCCCAGCCAATGCCAATATTGGATATAGATTGGATCATTTAACCCTAGAGCTTCTTTCTTAATCTCAATATCTGCCACTGACACATCTGGACTTACATACATGTCGACTGGATTACCAGGTGCTAGATTTATAATTAAAAAGTTAAAGATCGTTACACCAAACAAGACAGGGATAGCGATCAGAATTCTTCGGAAAATATACTGAACCATAGGATCCCTCCTTCCTCGTTTACAATAATGGAAAGTGACAAGCTGTTTGATGATGAAGACCGGTTAATTCCGGGGGTTGCACCCGGCAAATATCTTGAGCAATGGGACATCTTGTATGAAAACTGCACCCTTTAGGAGGGTTGGCTGGACTTGGAACATCCCCTTCTACTAAGATTCGTTCCCTGTTCCGCAAATGTGGATTGGGAATGGGATAGGTACTTAATAAACCTTGTGTATACGGATGTTTCGGCTTCTTAAAAATATCTTCTGTTTTCCCAAGTTCCACAATTTTCCCTAAATACATGACGGCGATTCGATCACTAATATATTTCACCGCACCTAATCCATGGGCGATAAACAGATAGGTCAACTGAAACTCTTTTTGTAAATCCTTTAGTAGGTTCAAGACTTGAGCCTGTATGGACACGTCCAAGGCAGAAACAGGTTCATCACAAATGATCAGTTTCGGATTCAACATCAGCGCTCTGGCAATGCCAATCCGCTGCCTTTGCCCACCGGAAAATTCATGTGGATATCGGCTTCGGTGCAGCTTTGTTAACCCGACAATTTCAAGCATTTCATTTACTTTTCGGTCCACCTCCTCTTTATCTGTCAGTTTATGAGCAAGCAGTGGTTCTGAAAGAAGATCTCCTATCCTCTTTCTTGGATTTAGGGATGAATAGGGATCTTGAAAGATCATTTGCATTTTCGTACGGGTTTTTCTCAAGTTCAATCCACTGATCTCGGATAAATCCATGCCCTCTAAAATGACTTTCCCTTCCGTAGGAGGGTCCAGCTTGACAATGGCCCGACCCGTGGTCGATTTGCCGCAACCAGATTCTCCTACAAGCGAAAGCGTTTCTCCTGGATAGAGGCTGAAGTTCAAACCATCGACGGCTTTTACATGTCCAACCGTCCGGGGAATAATCCCTTTTTTAATTGGATAATATTTTTTAAGATTATGAACCTCTAACAAGGGTACCTCAGGCACTGTTTTTACATGTTCCTGGTTCGCCTCAACCGTTGAAATACTCATACCTGAACCTCCTCAATCGATTTCGTTTTGGTCAGATGCTCTTCTTCTTCCACCAACCAGCATCTGACTTTATGAATTTTTCCTTTATTAATAGAAGAAAGAGGAGGCTTTTCATGCAGACATTTTTCTGTAGCATATGGGCACCTTGTGTGGAACCTGCACCCCTTTGGCATTTGCTGTAAGGTTGGTACCATCCCTGGAATGGAATAAAGCCGTTTATGCTCTTCATATTCAAGGTGAGGAATCGACTCGATTAATCCTTTTGTATAGGGATGTCTCGGTTCATCAAATAAAGTAAACACATCTGCTTCTTCCACCACCTGCCCCGCATACATCACAAGGACTTTATCTGCCATCTCAGCAATCACGCCCAAATCATGGGTAATTAACATAATGGCGGTATCGGACTCTTCTCTCAGTTCTTTCATTAATTCTAAAATTTGTGCTTGAATGGTCACATCAAGGGCTGTCGTCGGCTCATCGGCAATGAGCAGCTTTGGTTTACAAGACAGGGCCATTGCAATCATGACCCTTTGTCTCATTCCTCCCGATAAGGCGTGTGGGTATTCATTCATCACTTCTTCAGGCCGCGGGATTTTTACTTGCTTCAGCATATCAAATGCATATGCTGAAGCATCCTTTGTACTCATTTTTAAGTGAAGTTTGATCCCTTCCATCATCTGGTTACCAATCGTATAAACAGGGTTCAAGGATGTCATGGGTTCCTGAAAAATCATCGAGATCTGATTCCCGCGAACTTGTCTCATTTCGGCTTCTGTTAATTTGTTTAATTCTTTTCCATTCATCTTGACTGAACCATTTTTTATGTAACCATTTTTCCCTAGCAATCTCATAATTGACAAGGATGTAACACTTTTCCCACAGCCAGATTCACCGACAATCCCAATTGTTTCTCCCGGCTCCAGATGGAAAGTCACCTCGTCCACCGAAATCAATTCGCCTTTTTCAGCCATAAAAGCCGTTTGTAGATTTTCTACTTCGATTATTTTGTTGGACATCTCCTCACCCCTTGCCCTGCTTAAAATCAGGTAAATTCTTGACCTTCTTCTCACTTGTTTTTAATAAGCGGGTTCCTCGAGAATCTGTTCCACGTTCTCTACCGTATATTGATGAACCATGCTTAATAGGGCTTTTCCAGCATAGATCATCGCTTTTTCATCAAAATTAAACTTTGGATGATGATGCGGGTAGGAGGCTCCTATTTCTTCATTCCTGGCACCTGTATGAAAGAACATCCCTGGCTTCTCCTGTAAATAGTAAGCAAAATCCTCCGCTCCCATGATTGGGGTCATGTCTACAAGCATGCCTTCCTCTAATGTATTTTTGATTGTCTCTTTAAAAACTTGCGTTTCTCGGTCATGATTAAACAGGGCCGGATATCCGTTGTTATATTCAATTTCGTATTCAGCATGGAAGGCGGAGCATATCCCGCTGACCATTGATCTAAACTCTTCCTCGATTTGAACTCTTACGTCTTTGTCAAACGATCTGATGGTACCGGTTAATACGGCGGAATCCGCGATCACATTCGATGCATTTCCTGCATGGAAGGAACCGACTGATACAACGGCGGAATGTTGTGGATTTACGCGTCGGCTTACGATGTATTGGAGCTGGGTGATGATTTGTGCACCGATGGCAATGGCATCAATCGTTTCATGTGGTGAGGATCCATGTCCGCCCCTTCCCTGAATCTTAATCTTAAAGGCATCTGCAGCAGCCATCGTATAACCGCTTTTCACTAAATACGTGCCAAGTGGAGAACCTGATGCTAAATGTGTTCCAAACACCACATCCACTCCATCTAAACAACCATCCTCGATCATCGCGATGGCTCCCCCCGGTGCTAATTCTTCCGCATGCTGGTGAAGAAGCACAACATTTCCGGATAACTGTTCGCGATTCTCGCTTAATACCTTTGCAACCGCGAGTAACGTTGCGGTATGGCCATCATGACCGCAGGCATGCATGACACCAGGTACTTTGGACTTATAAGGGACTTCCTTTTCATCCTGAATAGGAAGGGCATCAAAGTCTGCTCTTAGTGCAATGGTTTTCCCTGGCCTCGCTCCCTTAATGATACCGACTACCCCTCTTCCTCCCACTTTTGTTCTTACTTCAATACCAAAATCAGACAAAATTTCTGCAATTAACTTCGGTGTCTCCACTTCCTGGAATGAAAGCTCCGGGTATTGGTGCATATGCCGTCTCCACACCACCATCTGCTCGTACATTTGTTCCAACTGAAAATGCCAATCCTTAATCACAAAAATCCCTCCGTTTCATTTTTTGATCTTGCTAGATTACATGTGATGTTATTTAAATTAACATGCAATCTTTATGTCCCTGAGTATAATGAAGAATCTTCCAAGAGTCAACCTACTATTCTGATAATTTAGAATATTAAAATAATAATATAAGCGCTTTCTTTCCTGTTCTTTTCATAAAGTAAACGGTTTCTATCTAACTGGAAAATTCTGTGTTAGTATTTCTTACATTTTGTAAAAAAAGCAATGTCCACATAATGAAGGGACATTGCTTTCGTTAAAAAACACATATAAAAGGTTTATTTTATCCCTTCTAGTTTCTCCTGTGAAGCGTGTAACGCGGCTGGAAAGCCTAAAAGCATATAAGCCATATGGACGATTCCATCCTCAAAATCTTGTAGTCTGATCGATTCATTTGGTGCATGGGCCTTTGATCCAACCCAGCCTACACCTGTGCTAATGATCGGCAGCTGAAGCTGTTTACCGAATTCAAACATCGGACCCGTGCCAGCAGAGTTAGGAGCTAATATCCCTTCCTTTTGGTACACTTCTGTGGCCGTTTCCATGACATGAGAGATAAATGGGTGACTAAAGTCTGACCGGTAGGCCTTTTGCCCATTTACAAGGGTGACCTCGATATCATAAAATCCGTGCTTTCCTAAATGCTTTTGAATACAACTGCGTATATGATTTGGATCTTGACCAGGTACCAAACGACAATCCACTTTTGCCTTGGCCACTTTTGGCAGAACGGTTTTTGCCCCTTCTCCCGTATATCCACTTATTAATCCACAAATGGTCATGGTTGGATGTAAGACCATCGCTTCTCTTGGGTCTTGTCCTTTTGCTGCTGTAATCAGCGGCCTTTTTATTCCGTATAGGGCCGATACAGCCTCTTCATTGAACGGCAGGGCACGGACCGCCTGTTTGACTGCTTCGGAAGGCTCAACCATGCCATCATAGAAACCTTCTACTAGAATTTCATTTTGCTGATTTTTCATAGAAGCAAGCGCCTGAACTAAACGCCATGCCGCATTATCCACATATGCACCCACAGAAGAATGCATATCAATCTCTGCACCAACACAAGTGAGCTCTAAATAGGCCATTCCCTTTATTCCAGCAACCATGCTGATTCTGTCTTGTTCGTCTTTCCCTCCAAATTCCCAAATACAGGCGTCGGCCTTAAAGCGATCACGATATTTTTCAAGGTAAGGTGAAAGATTTGGCGAACCTATTTCCTCTTCCCCTTCAATTAAAAACTTAATGTTACACGGCAATCCTCCCTGTGTCTTTTGTAATACCTTTATCGCTGTTAATCTAGCAATCAAGTCTCCTTTATTATCGGCAACCCCTCTAGCGAATAAGTTCCCCTCTCTAATCGTGGGCTGAAAGGGTTCAGAGATCCATTCATCAAGTGGTTCGGGTGGCTGCACATCATAGTGGTTATAGAAGAGTAATGTTTTCGTCGAATCCCCATTCCTTCCTGCTGGAAAAAAACCATAAATGACGGGGTTGCCGCCTAAATCATCAAGAACCTCAGCTTCCCCTTTTGCCTCTTCAATCATTTTTACAACAAAGCGGACCGTTTCCGGAATGGCTGAATTTTGTGCAGAAATAGTCGGGAATGTTAAATATTCCTTTAACCATTCGATGGCATTGGAAATAGATTCCTTTGTTACATTTCTTAAATCGGTTAAATTTTGGTTTTTCATAAAAATCTCCTTTTTATTTTTTTAATAGCTTATTCAAACTTAAATAATTTAAAATATTCTGTAAACTACTATGTAATGATACTTAACAATCTTTTTCCTATTATTACCTTCAGTATCATCCAATTTTATTTGGTACTTTAAATTCGATTACTTCAAAGTGTATTTGTACAATCATTTCATACATATTTCAATATCATATATTAGTAGCTTGAAAAGGTGGTGATTAAAAAGTGTCGGACCGAAATTGGAAGAAATCGAGAGCGGCTTATGGTTATGTTACTCTGATAGGTACGGAGGCAATACTAGTAAAACCCAATGAGAATATCCACTTTAACGAACATGGCTCATTAAAAAATATAAGATTTTCCCGGCATAATGGTACATTAACCGTTTTAGAATCGGGAGACTATAAGATTGAATATACATTGCTAATCGATGGTCCTGCTTCAACTTCAATATATGGTATATTCTTGAATCATGCGTTGGTTCCTGATCATCTAACCAGCTTTGGGATCACAAGGCAAGTGAATAATGCTACGCTCATGCTTGTAGGACAAGCAATTATCCATATTCCCAAACATTCAACCATGGAGCTTAGAAATATAGGAGATTCTACAGACACCCTATTACCTATTTTACAGAACATAAGTATTAATGCTGCATCATTATCAATTGTGAAACTTAGTTGAAAGCAGTTTTCTAATAAATACTATGGGGGCACACCGTTTCACCAGAAATCATTTATGTAGTTCTGTTTATTCTTCTTTTATATAGAGAAGAATGGTATTTGAGGTGATTATGATGAAAATACTTTTAATTTTGGGTAGTATTTTTATCCCTTTATTAATGGTTGTCCTTCAAAGAAAATGGCTGAAGTCCCAGAAATTTTTTCATTTAGCAGCCATCCTATCTGCACTAATTTTTGGAAATATCTCATCTACCGCCATATACAACATAATTAAAGATGATACCGTTTTTATGACCAATATTCATAGTATTTTTCTAAATCCTTTTTTCTTAATTACAGGAGCCTATTTAGGATTGTATGTTCTCTATATCCTGATTTTACAATTCTTCAATCAATGGTTCCGGGACAATATATAGAATGAATTTAGATTAAAATCTTATTCAGCCCAAAATCATGGGGACAGTTCTCCTAGCTTATAAACCTAAAGAACCGTCCCCATGATTTTTATTGTCCCGCTTCATTCCATACCTATGATAAAATTAAACAAAAAATAAGGTAGTTGATACATGGTGATGAATTCTCCCTATGTGAGAAGTGTGGTATTAATGAGAGAAGATGTACCTGGATTTACTGAATATCCATTTAATCTTCCTAGTATAAGGACTCTAAATCAACTGACATTTCATCCAAAAGTTACCTACCTTATAGGTGAAAATGGAATGGGAAAATCTACTTTATTAGAGGCGATTGCGGTTTCCTTAGGTTTTAATCCAGAGGGTGGTTCTTTTAACTTCAACTTTTCTACGTTTGATTCTCATTCTGAATTAACCAACTATATCAAACTTATAAGGGGCGTTGATAAGCCAAGGGATGGCTTTTTCTTACGGGCGGAAAGTTTTTATAATGTGGCTTCCAATATTGAGGAATTGGATCAGGGCGGTGGTGGTCCTAAGATCATAAATTCGTTTGGCGGACAATCCCTTCATGAACAATCACATGGGGAGGCATTCTTCTCTACCTTTGTTAACCGTTTTGGAGGAAATGGCATTTATATACTTGATGAGCCTGAAGCTGCTCTTTCCCCCTTACGGCAAATGTCGATGGTTACTCGAATCCATGACCTAGTGAATCAAGACTCACAACTTATTATTGCTACTCATTCACCGATTGTTATGTCTTATCCAAACTCTATCATATATGAGTTAAGCGAAGAGGGAATACAAGAGAAAAAGCTGGAAGAAACCAATCACTTTCAGATTATGAAACAGTTCTTAAATGACCCGAAAAGAATGCTTCATCATCTTCTGGAATAAGCTATATGAAAAATACCACCTGTAAGAAACTTCTGACTACGGGTGGTTTTCCTATTTTCCTAGCTATTTAGTTCGTACTTCTTTTCCGCCTTTTAAACGGATGATTTTGCACGTTTTTGTATATTTTCATACCGATGTATTAACAATTTATAGATTAATTCTTTTCTTAGAGGAGAAAGGTAGTCTGAATACTTTTCAATAATAGATTTAAACTCTTTATTCTCAATATTTAAGTTAATATGATTATATACCTCTTTACCCACCATTCTAATTTCAATAGCATGTTCATTTGCAAAAGCTTTTGCTGGAGTCTCTGCATGGAGGATATTTTGTTCAAATAAGTCTTCATTTTCTTTTAAATCAAGTAAATCCTCTTCAAATTCCCAATTAGCTAACAATGAAGAACCATTATCAAAAATGGGAGCTATTGTTATAGTACCATCTTTGAGTAAAGCAATTTCTATATTTCTTAAATGTCTATCATAATTGTCAATAAGATAATCGAACACAAGCATTTTATCAATATCTAACTTAATCTTCTCGGAAATACTAGTAATTCGATTATATTGCTCCTCTCGAGAAAGCTTACCTGGATGTAGTTTTAGCAAATATGAAAACGCAGATACCTTTTCCTTAATCGGACGTTTATAGAAATAGTCTTCACTTACACAAACATCTATTATTTCATGTTCCGATATATATAGTTTATCTAACCAGTACGGCACTACATCTATGCCTAATAATAAACCAACCTCATAGGCAATACATTCCATTATCGCTTCGACATGATATGTATGATTTGATTTATCAAGTGAGGATGCTTTAATATAATAGTTATTTTTTTCGTCATACCACTTTCTTATTACCCCGATGCTTGATTCAGCGTTATCCAATTCCCTTAGATCATCTAGATAAATCATTTTTTATCATCCCACTTTTTAAGAATGGTGTTTTTAAACGTATCATTAGGATAAAATTTAATCCAAAAACTGTCATAACGACTGCTTGCTCTAGTATGCTTTATAATGGCAAGTTGGTCATACTCCGATAAATTTACTTTTTTTAGTAATTCATCAGATGCTTGTCTATCTGGTGGAAATACTCTTTCTTCTATCCAGTTTTGTATGATGGACTTATGATGATGAGAATTTTTAAATTTTGATATAAAATTTTCATTTATATCTAAAAACGCCCAGGGTATTTTATTCTTAGATGTATAAGAAATTAAATCTAATGAATATTCATATTTACCAAAGGAATCCATATCAATCGTAATAAAGCCAATTGTTGTACCTTTATACATAAAAGGGTATGTTTCCGGTTCAAAAAAATAATTAGCCATGTAGTTCAACTCCTTTGATTAACTGCTATATAAAATATTATTAATTACTTTGATCAATACATCAAGTGTTTCCCTAAATCCTTAAGGGAGTTGCCCAAAAAGTTAATATCTGACTTTTTTAACAACCCCTAGCTCTCCCATTTACTCTACGATATTTATCGCTTATTACAAATTATAAAATGAAAGTTTTATCATTTTATTTTTGAGTAATCAGGCTCTCCTCCGTTTTCACCAAGCCCACCACTTTACTTTGTGGAATGGTTGGGTCATGATGAACTACGAATGCTTTCTTAAATCGGTTTAAATAGGTCTCTTCATGGGATTTTGGCGTTAGAATAATTAATTTTCTTTGCAGCTCCTGAACATATAAATCAAATACTTTAGATTTTCTATTTTCATCTAGAGCACTGTCAAACTCATCTAATACAATGAATCCTGGAGAAGTCTTTAGATTTTGCAGAAGGGCCAATGCGAATAGAAGAGAACTCAACGATTCTTCTCCTCCTGACACGCCTTTCCCAACCTTGCCTCCCCTTGCTTTGACACTTACATCTTCCATTACACCACGATGGCCTTCTTTACGTGCTTTTATAAAAAGCTTAAAATGAGTCCGATTCTGCCTATCCTCATATGATTCCCAGCTAATTTCTCCATCAAATTGAAAGTGAGCCATATACGATTTAAATCGCTGCTGTATTTCTAGAACACGCATATTGACAGTTTTCTCCAGATGATCTTTTAGTTGATCGGTTCGTTCCTGATCTTGTGCTAATAAAATTTTCGTCCGATTACACTCGTTATCTAATCGTTCAAATTCTTTCTTTACTGCTTCATAGTTTTCAGGTGCAGCAGGATCTACTTCCTCGTCCAATGCATGATTAAACTTCACTAGACCTTCTTCACGCTTATTCATCATTTGCTGGATAGACGTTTCTGAATCCGTTTTAACGTTTGAAATAATCTTTTGATACAAACTGGAGTGGATCTTTTGTAGATTTGTGAGCTCATCCATGTATTGAATTAGTTTCATCTGACTCAATTCAATTCTATTTTCCGCATCCCTTTTTTGACTTTCAAAAATCCTAAGGTCTCGCGAGTAAATATCTAACTCCTCTTGTAACTCTCCAATCTTTCGTTCAACATGTTTTATATCTCTGCTTACTTTATCATATTGGTCATCAAGAATATCACGCTGCGTTTTCATTTTAGAAATTAGTTTTTCTTGTTCCGTATACGAAGCCTTTAACTGTGTAAGGAATTGAAATCTCTCTTTCATTTGACCAATCTCTTGGTATATTTCTTCTTCCTCTTTTAAAATATTTTCTAATGATGATTGCTCAATTATCAATCTGTTGAAATGACTTATTGAGGTTTCAAGCACAGTAATTATGGATTTTAAATTTTTCTCTTCAGCTCTAACTTCATCCAATTTTCTTTTCAAATTGAGTCTTTCATATTCCTTCGTCATAAATGCTTCTGCTTCTTTTACAGACTGAATTACACTATTCAGATGACGGATTTTCTTAGTGTTGTCTACGATTTCTTCTTCCAAAGAATCTTTAGCCTTTTGCTTTTCTTCCAGTAGTGCCGCTACTTTTTCTTTTCTCGCTTTTAATGCTTTTTCACTAAGAATGTACTTTTCTTTTTCCTGAGGGCCTCTTATTCCCATTCTATCAATGAGGATATCGTTTTTTATGGTATACTCCTGATTATTGAAAAATTGTTCCACCCACCACAAAGCTTTCATGGCAAATGGGAGATCAACATCTGGCAAACCGTCTTTCACTTCAAGATGCAGGATAGGCAGCTTTGTAATCGAACGATCTGGAATGATTCCCTTAAGTGAAACATGATACAAATCATTAGGCGGTATGATCTCTTTACCATTAAAGAAAATAGTATATTTAATGGCATTGAATAGCTTCTCATCCTGCAGCTGTGCCGTTGAATCTAATTGAATTAATTCACGAAGTGGATAGGCCTTTATTTGATGGATTTTTAATAATTTTAAAGATTCTATTTGGCGGCTTGACAACATCCGATTTTCTCTCAGTATATCTTGTTCATTTTCCAATTCTTTTAATTGATTGGATAAGACATGCTTTAAATCCTTCTTGTGCTCCAAATCCATGTCTAAATGATCAAGTGTTTCCTGAACAATATGGCTGCTAGTATAGGTTCGTAAGCATTCTTGATGTTTGAACTCCAGTTCTTTATTTGCTTCGATTTCATGGGTGAGTTTTATCTTCACTTCAACTTCTTTGAGGAACTTGTCTTTTTTTATTTTTAGATCCTCTTGGTTTTCTTTTAAATCCTCTAGCGTTTTGCTCTGTTGCTTCTTCAACGCTTTTAAATCTAGCTTCACTTCTTCTTCCGATCGAGTAAGCCTGTTTTTCTTAGCTGACGTAGCCGATAGCTCTTCTTCTAACCTAACGATATCTTCCCTTAATTGTTTAGCCTTATTTTGACTGGTTATAATCTTGTTTTCAATTTCTTGTATTTGTAAATTTAATTGAATACTAGATTGTTTCAAGTCCTGTTTGGCTGCTTCATTTTGGTCTTTCTTTACTTTTGCTTCCATTTGCTTTTGTAAGCAATTTTCAAGGTCAGTCATTAGCTGAATTTGAATCTCTTTATCCTTTTCAATCTCCTTTATATGAGAATGTTCGAGATTTAATAATGCTTCTATATATTGTTTCGCACCATCGTTCAGCCTTTGTTGATGATCATGATAGTGATCAAGTTCTCGTTTCTTTAGCGTTAATTCTTGTTTTTTGATCTTTACATTTGTTTCTGCATATCGTAATGATTCTTCTGTATCCTTTAACTTTTCAATACTTTCTTCCCAATCACGCTGCGTTTTATCAATGCCGTGCATTTCACTGAAAATCCGAAATCGCTCCTCAGGACTCATAACGGCAAATTGATTGACTTCTTGTTGATACCAGATTAAATAAAATAAATCCGGATCAATTTTATATTTATATTGCAGGGCATGCCGATAGGCTGAAAAATTATATATTCGATCACCTGACGAATATCGAATCGTTTCATCCCATTGATCCATTTCCTCTCCAGTGGAAATCCAGTATTCCTTCTTTATAGGCTGTCCAGGTTCTTGCACCATGTTTAACGAAAATTCAATAAATCGCGGTGCATCGATTTTCATTAGGCTAGAGTTATTGAACAATAATGTAATTCGGGACTTCCATGTTTGATCGGGAGAAAGATTTCGCGACTTTAACCCTTCTATAGCAACCTTTGAAGAGTATAAAACGGCTCCCATACAAAAAGTGATCGTGGATTTTCCTGCACCATTTGGACCTGTTATCATGACATGCTCATTAACGCCGGATAAATCGATTAATGTTGGTCTGTAATCCCGAATACCGGTGAAGGTTAAACGCCAAGGAATCATTCTGACTCTCCTTTCGGAACATAATTATAACGACGAAAAAACTTTAAAACTTCTTCTTTATTTAACTGAGTGGATTGACTGAATTCTGCTGTTCTTTTTAAAAAGGAATCAGAAAACATATGCACCCCGATCGCTGTGATTTGATACGCTTTTTCCTGAGAAGTCGTATCATACTCTTCCAGCGCGCCAATTTTTCTAAGTGGATCAATATTTGCGAGAATCCTAGAATTAGCTTTAGTCGTCTCATGACCGAATGCATCCAATAACTGATCTAATGTTGTAAATTCGTGCTGCAAGACTTCCTGCTGGTAAAAAATATATAACAAAATCGATAGACTTTCTTTATTTAACGTACTCCTAGCAGCTTTGGCAGGCACTCTCATCATAACGATGACTTGGTCGCGGCGTTCATCATAAATTAATTGAAAATAACGGGCAATTGCTTGGTTAACCCTAGTTAAAAAAGAGTAAAATTGATCTTCTTTTCCTTGAATATTGAGTTGTTTTTCCACTTCTTTCCGTGATAACCCAAAATTACCGGATCGAACAGATGCCGAAGAAGAATACATGATATTCATAAAAACCATTTCTTCTTCCTCCGTTAAAATACCTCTAATGGCTTGAAGGGCATATAAAGGATTTGAACTTGAAAAAGACTCATTCGCTGTTTCGCTTTTCTTGTCCTGTATTTCGTTTTCGGACAATGTTGACTCTGTCTTCATCATTCATCCACTCCCAATTTCGATTAAATGTTGGTAATTTATTTTTCTGATTTGATTTTTCGACTGTAACCTTTTTATTTCCTACTAAAGCAGAAATGGCAGTTAGCGCATTGACAGCATCGCTCCATTCTGATGACGTCGCCTTAATGATGACCTCTTCGAGTGGTGTTTCTTCATGTTGTTCAAGAAATTCTTCAATTTTAGATGTCTCAATCATATTTTTCGTCAACAGCCAATTTGTTTCCCTCATAAGTTCATCTAAATCCGTTTGTGAAATAACGTTTGTTTCAAATTCGGGATCCACATCGATTTCATCTATATTTTCAGTAAGTGGTTCATACTCCTCCATATATGTTAGTGCCTCATCAATAGCAAGGGCTGGAATAGGAGCTGCAAACTTAACGGGTATCCACAACCCATCCATTGCTTCACCTTCATATTGATTTTGTTCCATAAAACTAAGTAATTGATATATATTTGGAACGTCTGATTCAATTGGAGGGTCAAACATTTTAACGATAAATTCACGTACTTTCTCTGGATTCAAGGTAGAAGACAACGGAGTATTCTGCATTGTGGTAAATTTCAAGTATTTAGTAATCATTCCTAAACTGAGATTCGTTCCTTTGGCTAAAGCAGCCGTTCCTCGTTGCATTAGTTCTGTTAAAACTAAACTTTCTTCCATTGTCTGAAATTGACGAAACCGTTCTTGAAGTTTGCCTTCAAGGTCCTTCATTAATTCATGAATTAATTCCAATTGTGGAAGAGCATTACGATCCGCTAACATTTCGAGTTCTCGTTCTTCCATTAATTGTATGGCATCTGCTACATTCTTAATCATACTTGCGATTTTATTACCGCCCGAAATCCCCTGATCATCATAAGCTTCACTTATTTCCGCATCCCGCCTTGCCTGGAAAAGTGATCGTCCTATATCATCATGCATGTGGTAAGCGAGGGAATCGTTTGCCAATCGAATCAAAACATCCATCATCCGCTTCCCCACATCACGCATTTTAATCAATCGCGAATGCTTAGAAATCCAATTATATTTGGCAAGAATATTAACAATCTGCTCTATTTTCTTTTTAGTTGGAAATTCAGGATCACTATATCTATTTCGGTAACGGTAATAGAGTGTTTCGGAGTTCTCGATTTTTTCATCAAGTCCTAATGCTTCTTCATTAATGAGCTGAATGATACGCAAAAATCTTAAAATTTCCATCGGAGACTGATAAAACGTGTGCGAACCTAGATCGCTTAAAACACCTGATAATGAAGAAATGTCCTTCATTGCCTGAAGGACTTCGGGAGCTGAATCATCTGAATTAAAAATTGATACTATTGAAGCTGAATCCATTTTTTCCAATCTTCGCTACCCCCTAATATTTGTTCCTGTTCCACTCCGTCATTTACTTTAAAATGCTTTGTGGATTCTTCATACTCCCTCCATGACGTTAGGACATTTTGGTCATGCGTCACCCATTTCACTACATTCTTATGATATTTCGATATGACTTCATAAAGTTCTGCCGCAATATAAATTCCATCCTTATCATAATCAGTCCATATCAACACTTGCGTAAAATGGCTATTTTTAGTCAATTGCAATAAGCATTGTCTATGAGAGGAACGGAGATGACCATCCACACATACCATTAAAATCTCGTACTCTTTTAAAAAGTTCTTCTCAGCAGAAAATCTAGTTAAAATAGCTCTATTCTCCACTAGCCATAAAATCTTAGCAGAGGATGTATAATCTTCCTGCGCAATCGCTAAATCCGTTAGAGCATGGACTGGCCCATACTTATATTCTGAGTAGCTTCCCGAAATGAGTCCTGAAAAAAATAATGGTGTAATTTTCCCTAAGCTAACCAAGCCAATATTTGATGCAGGACATTCAATGATTTCTTCCAATTGTGTTAAAAAGTCATCCTTGTAAGAATCGAATTTTTTAGAACCACCAATTTCCTGATAATAATGTGCACCAATTTCTTTCCAATCAAATTCCGATTTTTTCAATGACAATTGCAGCAGAGCTGCCAAGAAATGAAGAAACATTAATTTCTTATTTAACACCCATTTTTCTGTCAAAAAGGTAGACTCCAATAGAACTGCATTTTCTTTACTCAATTGGATAGAAATAAACTCATATAACTTTAATAAAGGTTTGCTATTGATTGAAAAATCTGAGACCGAAGAAGTTTCAACTATTGATACAAGTCGATTTTTCCAATCGTCAATCTCATTCTCCAGATTTTTCTGTGTCTGAATTTGTAAGGCTTGTTGTAAACGATACAACCGGTAACCCATTCGGTAATGAATTGTATCGACCGATCTCCCATCTTTCATAAACCTTATTTCTTTGACAATCCATCCTTCGCTTAACCACTCTAAAATATCTGATTCAGAATAATCACTTTGGTCAATTTTTTTCCGAGGGGTAATAGGAAAGTGCTGTAGGTGGTCCACTCGTTCAGGGGCACCATCTGAAAATGAATCCAGGGAACAAGTAAGTACACCTACCTGCTTAATTCGTGTAGACAAACGTTTTATAATTGGAATATCTTTAATGGAGTTAGTCTCTGTATCTAAGTGCGTTAGCTCTAATACTTCCCCTTTTTTTAAAAAGTAGGTTTGAAGAAATGATAATAAATTGTGATTCAAGCGATTCAGTCCTCTATTAATTACTCTTTTATCATTATTGTAACAAATATCATCTATAAGAGTTATGGAAAAAGATAGGTTTGTAATGATTTGGCAATGAGGAAAAAATGCCTAATCTCGATTGGTAAGGGCTATTAAGCATATGAGAATTACATGAGAAACAAAAGGGACCAATCTGATAACAGATTGGACCCTTTTGTTCATATTTTAACTATCAATGCATTTATCCACCATCATTAACTACCCTTTATAATATAATAAAGCAATTAGGAAAATAATTAATCCAATTAAGAAAATTGGACCAAGACTTGTACTGTATACAAAGTAGATTTTAATATGAAGAATGGCATGAACAATAAGAATGATTAATAAGATACAAAGCAGAAAAATGGTTAACTGTACATTTTTATTTCGCTTCAAATCACATGCTCCCTTCTAGACACTTGCAGGGACACTAGATGTACCAACTTCCATTTATTTCTTATATACATATTTTAGGTTAAATTGAATTATTCCTGCATTGATATCATGTCTCCTCTTTCAAATGCTCAACCATTCGCCCAAGTAAATCGCTTAGAACCAATATTTCCTGATCATTATAAATATGATACGTCTGGGCATTAAAATCATTTCGTAACGATTTTAATTGCTCATAAACACGAATTCCTTCCTCAGTTATTTTCACACGAGTTCGTCTTTTATCTTCAGGATCTTGAAAAATAGTAACTAAATTTGATTGCTGCAGACGATGAATCATTCCGGTCATATTTTGTTTCGTCACCAGCATTTCTTCTTTTAGTTCACCAATGGAAATTTCACCTCTATTAATAATTGTTCTAAGAATAACCCACTGCTGGATGCTATTAAGTCCAACATCGGTAACCATCTTGGCTCCATATCTGCTTAAGAGATTGGATAGTCTAAAAATATCTAACGTAATGTTTGTTTTTACTTCTTCCATACAAACCTCCGCCTTCGTCAATTATTGACTATCTTAAAGAAGTAGATACAATTAGTCAAGTTGTTGACTAATTTGGAAGGATAACTTAAACTAATTTAGTCAACATCTTGACAAATAAAAGGAATTTTTTTCATTATTTTTAAAAAATGAAGGAGACAAAACATGCCAAACACAACTACTAATCGTAAAATGGTAACTGTTGCAATGCTGGTTGCAATTCTATTAGTCGCCATTGATGTCACGGTTGTCAGTACGGCCATGCCGCGGATTGTCAGTGATCTCAGCGGGTTAAAATTAATCAGCTGGGTATTTGCGATCTATACTCTGACCACTTCTGTAACAACACCCATTTACGGTAAATTAGCTGACTTATTCGGCCGAAAAAAAATCTTTATCATTGGAGTCATTTTGTTTGTGGCGGGCTCCATGTTGTCAGGTGCAGCTCACACAATGACTCAATTAATCTGGTTTCGCGCCTTTCAAGGAATTGGTGCAGGTGCGGTTATGCCGCTAACCTTTACCATTATTGGTGATCTCTACCCTGGTGAACAACGTGCCAAAATGCAGGGAGTATTTAGTGCGGTTTGGGGAATCGCCGGTCTCCTTGGTCCATTAGTAGGAGGATTCTTTGTCGACCAAATCAGCTGGCGTTGGATTTTCTATATTAATTTGCCGGTCGGTTTAGTCTCACTAGTGTTAATCACTGTCTTCTTCAAAGAAACCGTTGAATTGAAAAAGGACCGTAAAATTGATTATTTTGGAGCCATTACGTTTACCATTGGAATTTCAACTCTATTATATGCGCTACTAAATGCTGGTCCTGGGCAGAAATATGCATGGAATTCGACAGCCATTTATATTCTTTTTGCTGTTTCGGTGATCTTTATTGTGCTGTTTGGCTATATTGAAACCAAAGTGAAGGAACCAATGCTTCCGCCATCATTATTTAAGATTCCAGTTATCCTCGTTTCCAATCTCATCGGTTTCCTAGCAAGCTCAGTCCTAATAGGAGTTAATGTTTATTTACCTATGTGGATTCAGACGATTCTTGGACACAGTGCGACGAGCTCAGGACTTACACTGATGCCAATGTCGATCGCCTGGCCTTTGGGTGCCACTTTTGCCGGTCGGTATATGTATAAAATTGGCTCTAAATTAACCGCTATCCTTGGTGCGGTTTTGATTGCCCTCGGTGGAACATGGCTGCTGGCTGTGGAACTTGACTCACCGTATTGGTATTTTGTCGGGGTTATGATTGTCATTGGTCTTGGCATGGGTTACGCTACCACTCCAACAACCGTTCTCGTTCAATCGGCGGTTGGCTGGCAAATGCGTGGTGCGGCAACCGCATCAAACACCTTTACTAGATCCATTGGCCAAACGGTCGGGGTTGCTGTCTTTGGAACGATTTTTAACAACTCCCTGATTACTTATGGAAAAGAACATACGGGTGGAGGATGGAGCGGAGGAAGCAATATTAGTAATGTCTTAAGCTCTGATACCATTAATAAGCTGCCTGCTAACGTCATTACGATGATTCATGAGGCGCTCGCCCATGGTATGCACTTAGTGTTCATTCTCGTGTTCTTTATCGTGGTCGCTAATCTCATCGCTACTTTCTTCCTTCCTTCACACAAGAAGGTCATGGAGCATCAAAAGCAAGTTCAACATTAAACGTAAAGCCGCCCTTCTTGGCGGCTTTCTTTGTACGCTTACTAGGATCAGGATCTGTAAAGCTTCCAATCACCTGATTCGATAGGATTTTTCAACAGTGTTTCCTGATGTTCGGCAATAAAATAAAGATAGGTTTCTATTTTACCAGTATCATAAAAAACAACTTGCTTTTTTCGGTTGTATAAATTGTTTCTATCATTCGGACGGTAATCTTCTAATTCATCCAGTCTATGAAGCTGCTCTTCAGATATAAGGTAGATTTCACCATAGACTTTATCGTTTATTGATTCCTTTAGTGCAGGGTATCCGAGACCTGTGTCAAAAAGGCGGCCATTCGTCCATGCTTGAGGGGCGATTAGTGTGGCTTCCTTCAGTAAAAAATGATTAGTTTCATTCTTTCTTAAGGTTCCGTACACGAAAACATAAATATCGTTCAGAGGATTTCACTCCTTTTGATCAATTCCTTCTCCATCCTAGGATTATATTAAGCTCCAACACTTTTATCGGCGCTTTTTATTGATTTATCAGCACTTTTCAGTGACTTATCAGCGGAAAATAAAATTTATCAGCATAATCCCATTTATCAACGGATTTCATCTCATTAAAACGCCTGTCATCACCCCACAGGTGGTGACAGGCACCATTTTACTTATTAAGACGTTCGAAAAAGGAACAAATGGTTAGAATGCCTTTATCAAAGTTTTCTAAGTTAAAATGTTCATTCGGTGCATGAAGGTTTTCATCTGGCAAACCAAAGCCCATTAAAACAACCGGCGCATTTAGGGATTGGTTGAAATCCGATACAATTGGAATCGAACCACCTTCTCTTTTGTAAACAGGTGCTTTCCCATAGACGTTTTCATACGCTTCGGCCGCTTTTTGGATCATTGGACTGTCGATCGGTGTTAAAAAAGGATTGCCTGTATCTTGTAGCGACACATTCACCGTGCATCCTTTTGGTGTATGCTCTTCCAGATGCTTTTTGATCAATCCTTGAATCGTTTCAGGATTTTGATTGTGGACTAAGCGGCAGGTGATTTTGGCATGTGCTTCGTTCGGAATGACCGTTTTTGTCCCTTCGCCCTGAAATCCTCCCCAAAGACCGTTTATTTCTAATGTAGGCCGGGAACTGATTCTCTCCGGGTAAGGGAAACTGTGTTCTCCACCCGTAAAATCTGTTAATCCTAACGATTTTTTTAGTTTTTCTTCATCAAAGCCCAAGGCTTTTATTTGTTCCTTTTCAAATTCCGTCAATTCCACGACATCATCATAAAAATGGTCCACATTTACTTTACCGTTTTCATCATGAAGAGTAGAAAGCAGCTGTACTAATAGATGGTTGGCGTTTTGAACTCCTCCGCCAAACATGCCTGAATGCAAATCAGAATTAGCGGTTTTAAGGGAAAATTCCAGTGCACATAGACCTCTTAGAGAATAGGTGATGGCTGGAACACCTCTGTCCCACATATCCGAATCAGAAATAATAACCACATCACAGGATAATTTCTCTTTGTTTTCGGATAAAAATGGCGGAAGATGTGGACTTCCGATTTCTTCTTCTCCTTCGATGCAGAATTTAACGTTGACCGGTAATTTATCTTCTAATTTCAATAATGTTTCAACTGCTTTGATATGTAAGAATGTCTGCCCTTTGTCGTCGGTTGCGCCTCTGGCAAAGATCTTTTCATCACGGATCGTTGGTTCAAACGGAGGCGTTTCCCATAAATGAACTGGATCAACGGGCTGTACGTCATAATGACCGTATACTAAAACTGTTGGGGCGTTTTCTTGATGAAGCCAGTCCGCATAGATAATTGGATGACCTTTTGTCTGGATGATTTCCACATGTTCCATTCCAATGTTTTTTAATTTATTGGCAATCCAGGAGGCTGCTTGTTGAATGTCCTCTTTATGCTCAGATAAGGAACTGATGCTTGGAATGCGGAGCAGTTCTTTTAATTCCTCAACATTCTCATTGTGATTAGTTGATAATACTTCGGATAAATTACTCATGTTATCACCTTTTCAAATTTATTTCCTATTGTTATTTTATACAAAAATTGAACGGTACCACAACCAATGTACCGTTCAAATTGACATATATTATTACTATTGCATATTTCGATTTATTTATAAAAAATAATCCAACCATAGCATTGGATTATTTTCTTAGTAGTTTTTCAATTTCCGTTTCTACATTAAAAAGCCGTTTGTTTAAGGCATCTGTTTTATCATCTGTATATTGAATCATTTTTTCTGTGTGATCACCGATACTTTGGATCAAATTCTTTTGTAGTTTTTCTTGTCCGTTTTTTACTTCCTTTACGTATAGGTGCAATTTCAATTGACCTGATTCTAACTTTTGTTGACCAGTTTCTAAATTTTCCAGACGAGTGTTCATTTTTTGTAATTCATTGAGGATTAGTTTAAAGCTCTCTTCCATTTGAACTTCCCCCAGTTTAGTGATTATATTTATATTATTTACCTTATTTCCGAACATACTTTCTTATATCTATTATAACAAACGTTCCAAAACCTGTCATGCCCAATCAAAAATTTTCCATTTATCTTTTATCTTATTTTTGACCTAAGGTTTTCACTCAAATAACCTCTATCCCGGTGATAAAGAATAATAGCAATCACTAAAATTCCTCCAGCTATATAAATAGATGGATTTCCAAAATAAGTGGTAGAAAAGGTTCCTGTCAGCGCACCAAATATAAAAGAAAGAATAATCACAAAAAATTCTTTAAATTGTTTCCTTGCTTCAAGATCATTTTCCTTTATTGCCATGTAGGCGGCTTGTGTCGCCGTTCGAAGGTTACCTGTTGTCATCGTTGAATTGTAGGCCCACTTGTCCAGCTTATTGAACGTAGAAATTTGTAAAGAGGAGACAAAGGCAATACATACGGTAACCACTATGTTAGGTACACTTTTAGGCAACAGACCTACAGTTATCAATACCAGACATTCCAAAATCAGAATGGACCTTCGATAGCTATGCAATACTTCTCTTATTTGAGGAATTTTCACCATTTCTGAAACCAACACGCCCATTATGAATGCCAAGATAGGCGGAATAAAATGCAAAACGCCTCTCCATTCCTTATTTGCTGCTTTTACAGAGAGCAGTACCATATTTCCCGTTTGTGCATTAGCAAACACCCCATCACGACTGATAAAGGTGTAAGCATCTAAAAAACCGCCTACGATGGCTAACAAAACACCCAAATAGATGGAGTTGGACGATAACGAAGGAATTCTATATTTCATTAATTTCACCTTATTCTTTTACAAAAGTGCTTTGTTAATCTTTCAAAGAAAGCAGGATTAAACCCCATTTTTTTAAGATAGGGTTATCTACTTGGGAAATTTCTATTCAATCCTCTTAAGCAAAAACCACACACTTATTTTTACAATTGCGCATTCTTATGTAAGATAACAGAAGGAAACTTATTTAAATAATATAAATCATTCTTTCTAGGTTATATTGGTAAATAAATTTCATATTAATTAAAAATCAAACCTAAAATCGTTTATTCATCCAGAAGTGGGTGAATCCTTCGTTCAAAGGAATCTCTATAGTTCGAACCGATACCAACCTCATAAGCGTTCAGGGAGGCGTTTATTTGCTCTGTGTCGTAATTTTAGGAACAGTAAGTAAAAGCTTAGTGTTCTTTTTTGCGTTTGCTTTTGATCAATGATTTTCAAAAAGTCTTTGCGGGTATGATAATCCTATACTTAATAGATAGCAGTTCCATTGCTTAAATTATGGGGGTACTTTATGCGTTATTCAATATTTAAACGGGCCTTAATTGGGAAACCGCTAAAAACAAGTGAATTAGGCGAACAACGATTAGGAAAATTAAAAGCACTTGCCATACTGTCATCAGATGCTCTATCTTCCGTGGCATACGGTCCGGAGCAAGTTATCATTGTGTTATCCACCTTAGGTCTAATTGCTCTCTGGTATTCCATACCGATTGGTGTAGGTGTCCTCATCCTTTTAGCTGCACTAATTTTATCCTATCGTCAAATTATCTACGCTTATCCTCATGGCGGGGGTGCTTATGTTGTTTCGAAGAGTAACTTGGGGAAAAATGCAGGACTTGTAGCAGGCGGTTCGTTATTAGTCGATTATATCTTAACAGTAGCCGTAAGTGTTTCAGCCGGAACCGATGCGATTACATCCGCTTTTCCTCTCTTACATCCCTATAATGTCGTAATCGCTTCCTTTTTAGTTATTGTGATTACGATTTTGAATCTCAGAGGGATTACGGAATCAGCTAATGTCCTTGCCTATCCGGTTTACTTATTTGTCTTGGCTTTACTTCTTCTGATTGGAGTGGGTCTATGGCAAATGGTTAGCGGACAGATTCCTTTCCATCTACATACACCAATAGGAACAGCTGTTCCCGGTATAAGTCTATTTTTTCTATTGCGCGCCTTTTCATCAGGCTGCTCGGCTCTAACAGGAGTGGAAGCTGTTTCAAATGCTGTTCCGAATTTCAAGGAACCTGAAGCTAAAAATGCAGTCCATACTTTAATGATCATGGGATTCATTTTAGCGGTTCTATTTTCGGGAACGATGTTTCTAGCTTATTGGCTTGGAATTTCTCCTAAAGCAGAGGAAACGGTTGTTTCCCAAATGGCCTCTCATATTTTTGGGAGAAACTTTCTTTATTATTTTATCCAGGGAACAACAGCTCTGATTTTGGTACTTGCTGCGAACACAGGATTCTCTGCTTTTCCGATGTTAGCGGTTAACTTTGCCACAGACAAGTATATACCGCGAATGTTCCTAAACCGCGGCGATCGACTTGGCTATTCAAATGGAATTCTTACTCTAAGTGTGGCATCCATTTTATTGATTATCATCTTTAGAGGGGCAACCGAACAACTGATTCCTCTTTACGCAGTAGGTGTGTTTATCCCTTTCACACTGTCGCAAACAGGTATGATTGTGAAATGGATTAGAGAGAAACCTTCTGGTTGGCTGCCGAAAATGACCATTAATCTAATTGGCGCACTGATTACTTTAACGGTTGTAATTATTTTCTTTGTCACAAAATTTTCTCAAGTCTGGTATATTCTCATCTTCTTACCGCTGATCGTCTTTATTTGCCATCGAATTAAAAGGCATTATGATGCCGTTGGTGAACAACTGAGGATTACAACGGGTGATGGGGCTCTTCCGTTAGAGGGTAACATTGTCATTGTCCCGGTTGCTGGGATTTCTAAGGTTGTAGAAAACTCATTAAACTATGCGAAGTTAATTGGTGACTCCGTCATTGCTGTTTATGTGGCTTTTGACCGTGAGAGTGAAAAACAAATGGAGGATCAATGGAAGGAATGGCAGCCAGATATTCGTCTTGTGACTTTGTATACCTCCTACAGAAGTTTATTACGACCGATTGCACGATTTATCGAAATCGTGGAGGAAAAGGCAAATGAACAAAAGTACACACTTACAGTATTGATTCCTCAATTTATTACAAAAAAAAGATGGCACGATTTCTTGCATAATCAATCAAGCTTATTATTACGACTCTACCTCATTTATCAAAAAAATGTGATTGTTTCAACTGTACCATTCCGATTAAAAAAATAGTTAAAAAAATACTAGGGATTCCAAAAGTTATTTTTGGAATCCCCTTTAATTAGGTTCAAAATTACTTTACTAGCGTATAGGATGGGATTAGTAATATTGATTTTACTTGTTCCTCCCTGTTATAGGATTTCTCTATTTTCTGTTAAACATTCTTCTTCAGGGTGC
The DNA here is from genome assembly GCF_002860255.1 of Neobacillus cucumis. GTDB lineage: Bacteria > Bacillota > Bacilli > Bacillales > Cytobacillaceae > Neobacillus > Neobacillus cucumis_A. The sequence continues at coordinate 105,963 of NZ_PGVE01000072.1, read as the reverse complement.
ATGGTAAACTGTTTCCATATTTCATTCCGCGCTTTGCGGAATTGGGCAATTTCGACGTCCGTTCCATTGGTTAATGTAAAAAATATCATACAATAATCAACCCCGTCATTTCCGCGAAAACAAATTTTTTTAACATATGAATAGGCTATTGTTGGATTTTTTTTGTGAATTAATTTGCACCAATTTCCATATTTCACCTCTACCACTGCTTCCGCATCATGACTCCATCCATGGTAAGGTGCACAAAGAAAGTCTTCTTCCATCCTGCTTAAATCTGATATTCGATAACCTTCATTTTCTTGAGCAAGCATAATGAATCCGTAAGAATAGCCAAAATACTCCGCCTTTTTGCTCTCTGACCCTTCAATCGTTTCCACTTCATAAAAAAACTTGATTCCTCTTTTTTCGTCTGGGACTCTACAAAGCTTGATTAAACTTGTATGGCGTATTCCAGTAAATAACTGAAGATAATCCTCATAGCTTAGTTTTTTTTGATATTCTTTAGACAAAAAATTATAGGCAAGTGGAAATGGTAAACTTCCCTGACCGATTGAACCGCAGCCTCGATCACCAATAAAGACTGCTTCACGTAAAATGCTAAAATAGTGGAGAAGGGTGTCTTCAGGGGTGGTTGTCAATTCTGGAGATAATTGGATTTGTTCATGGGTTTTATCATAATAAGGTGTGAAGGACTCCCATGTGTCAAATCTCAAATTTAATGCAGGTAAGCATGATGGTCTAAAATATTTTTGATGGTAAGAAGTTATGTCCATTTGATTTCGTAAAAACACATTCATCACCCATATTTAGTTTATGGGTGACCGTATTTAATGTGAAAGGCCGCCATTTTGTTATTAAATCATTTATGAAGGCGCACACCCATTAAATCCCCATTCTCTTACAAAATTCGGTTTGCTCCAGATGTTTAATTGGCCCCTTTGGGCAAGACGCTCATCCTCCCGATATAAAGAAAGATATTTATAGGGTGGGTTCATGATATATGCCACTCGTGCGAATCCTTCTCTTAACAGTGTTTCTTGAACCGATTGGCCATCGACATATACATAGGCTAATAGCCGGCCATAGGAATCCCTAATGTTCCCCTTCTCATATTCTATTGTTAACGAGCCGCTCATCACCAGTTCTTCATTTCTAAAAAAAGCTTCCTTTGCATAGGGCTGGACACACATCTTCGGCTTTTTTGATTCCGGGGTATCCATTAGTAAATAGCGCACCGTTTCGATTTTCCGCTGTACTCTTACTTTTATGGTATCTCCATCAATGGTATCCACTAATGTGACAGGGATTTGTAAGGATTCGTCTGTAAGTGAGGTGCTATGTAAATCCTGCTGAAGATTGACCCTTGGTGTTAGTTCTTCTTGCTTACTAGGCGAAGGATTTAGAGCTATAAGCGTTGTGGCTGTTACTAGTGTTACTCCTGTTATTTTTTTCACCAAAACAATACCTCCCTATTTATGATTCATCATCCTTGATATATTGGTTAGATGATAAATAGGACAGGTTGTGAATAAGAAAAAATAAGGGTTTTGTGATCAATAATTTTAAATAAGTCTAGTCTTTTCCTATGTAAGAACTTATTCGCCTTTGTTCTGACTGATAAAAGTGGGTCTCAACCCCTAAAGGAGATCTTCCCCCCCGTGGTTCCGACTAATAAAAGTGGCCGAACTTCAGTTTCATTTGTCTTAATCCCAGTAATGAAGGACACCTGTTCACTTTCATGTACTCTTAAGAAGTAAATGAAAAGTAATTTTATTTGAAATACGTCAACATCAATGTTGGCTTTTTTTCATACAATTATTTTGGAGGTGAAATCATGCCACGAGCAAATTACCGAACTTCAGACGTAAGTTTAATGGCAAGGATGATGCGAGCAGAAGCCGAAGGTGAAGGAAAGCTTGGAATGTTATATGTTGGAAATGTCATTGTTAATCGACTTGTAGCAAATTGTTTAGACTTTAAAGGATTAAGAAGCATTAACTCAGTAATTTTTCAAGTACAAGGTGGAAATTTTTCCTTTGAAGCTGTTCAAAAAGGAAATGTTTTTTATCAGAGAGCGAGAACATCAGAAAGAAGATTAGCCAAACAGAATTTGGATTATTGGAGACAACACCCAGGGAAATATGCCCTTTGGTATTTTAATCCACATGCTCCATGCCCTCCCACATGGTACGGTCAACCACAATCCGGCCAATTTAAAAATCATTGTTATTATGAACCAAAAGCTGGAACATGTGACAGTGTTTACCGCGGTTAGAGAAGCAACAAACAGCCTCTAAAATAATCCAATCAATATATATCGATAAGAAAGCAAAAAAGAAGCTGAAAAAAATATACTTCAGCTTCTTCTTTTTGCCCGGCCTCTTATTTGACCACATGCACCGAAATCCCAATTGACCTCAAATATTTCTGGTACTTGTTTACTCCTCTGTAAGCTTTGATACCCTTCTGAAATATATGTAAAAAAACTCTGGTTTTCTAAACTTTGTCAACCCCTAATTTAACTGGAAATTTTCCCATTTTTTCAAAATAGTAGGTTTACCTATTAATCTAATGAAAAAGAAACGAAAGTAGCAACAGATAAGGTTTCTAACGTAGTTTTATATAATAGGAATCTCCTGTGTTGCTTTGACTGTAAAATCATCCCAGAAATATGACAAAAATTATATGTTAGGATAAGCATGTGTTCGCTAGTCATATTTAAGACAGGAGGATCTTACATGTTATTAAGTAAAACCATTCTTACTTTAGCCGCTTCGGGTGCCTTATTCGGAGCAAATCCAACACTAAACCAAGCTCATTCATCTACTGCGCCTGTACAGCAGAAAACCTATACGACCCAAGGAACCAATGTAAATTCCGATGAGATTAACAGAATGGTAGAAGCATATTTAAGTAAAATGGAATCGAATTCTCAATCTAACGTTAACCAAACACAGCCTGCTCAACCAACCCAGGAGCCAACAAAAGCTGTTACTCAGCCTGAGCAATCCGTAAACACAAAGCCAGTACAGCAGTCAACCGCTGGTACAACCAATACCACACAAACAAGCAGCACATTAAGTGCTTTTGAACAAAAAGTGGTTGATTTAACGAATCAAGAACGAGCTAAAAATGGCCTGCCAGCCCTTAAAGCAGATACAACACTGAGTAAAATGGCACACGAAAAAGCCCGTGATATGTCGGCAAACAACTATTTTAGCCACACAAGTCCGACTTACGGATCACCTTTTGATATGATGAAAAAATTTGGCATCACCTATAGCTATGCTGGTGAAAATATCGCCATGGGACAGCAAACGCCGCAGGAAGTGGTCAATGCATGGATGAATAGTGAGGGGCACCGCAAAAACATTCTCAGCCCGAACTTCAACTATATAGGCGTTGGCTATGTCGCTCAAGGAAATTATTGGGTACAGGATTTTATTGGTAAATAAAATAGTCCTTAAGACAGCCTAGCTAACTAGTCTAGGCTGTTTTTTTCTATTATATAACTTGTCGACGTTTCATAAACCAGTGAACCAGTTATGATCCCTTGTATGCTTTCTGTAATTCCACAAGATCAAATTTCTTCATATTCATAAATGCTTTCGTTACACGTGCAAGCTGCTCAGGTGTGCCCTTGCTCATCATCTCGTCCATCTCAGTTGGCACAATCTGCCAGGATAGACCAAACTTATCTTTCAGCCAGCCACATTGCTCGGCTTCAGGAACTGCCGTAAGGTTTTCCCAGTAGTAATCAATCTCTTCTTGTGTGTCACAGGACACCATAAAGGAGATGGCCTCATTAAAACCGAATTGATGCTCATGCGCGCTATCCATTCCGGAAAACCACTGATTTTCAAACATGAAATCCGAGAACATGATTGTTCCTTCTTTGTCAGGTTCCATGCCTTTGGGAAAGCGGGCGATAAGTCCCTGCTTTGCGTTCTTAAATATTGATAAATAAAAATTAATCGCTTCTTCTGCCTTACCGCATTTATCACCGACAAACATAAATGATGGCACGATGGCCGGCCGCTCTTCACCTTCGGGATTGGTAAGGATTAACTGCCAAGACAAACCATATTTATCCTGAATCCAGCCATACCTTTTACTGAACGGATACTGATCCAGCGGCATTAACGCTGTGCCGCCCTCGGACAATTTGTTCCATACCTCATTTATTTTTTCGCTCGCATCTTTTTCTCGCGATGGGTCAAAATTAACGATGAAAGATATCGACGGATTGATCTTGAAATAAGGTCCTGCGCTGATTGCCATAAACTTCTGCCCCCATAGCTCAAAAGAGACGATATCGCTGTCGCCTGAGGGCGTGTTGTGAATTGTTTTTACATTTGTAATTTTTGAGTCTGGAAATATGGAAGCGTAAAACTCGGCTGCTTCCTTTGCCTCCTTGTCATACCATAAATGCGGAACAATTTTTTGCTTTATTTTTGACATACTTAAACCTCCCTACTTACTAGAGACCAAAATTCAAATGGAAAGAAATTCGTTATCATTCCCATTTTATTTTACCTCTTCTCTATTACTTTTCTATAGAAAACTCTTCAAATGATAATTATGTGTTTTTATGCTGAAGTTTGAATTCTACCTTTTTCTTATGGTGGAAAAGAAGAAACTCATAATAGGATAGGAATAAAGAAATAACTAGCAAATAGGTGGGGAAAGAATAAACCAATTTCCAACCGTGATAGGTAAAGATATGCAATCTTACAATGACAAATTCAAAACAAATCGCAATGAGGGACCAAATTAAAATATAAAGGACCATCTTCATTCTCTTCGGTCGTAACCATTCATAGAAATACACACAGAGATACCCAAACGGAACATAGACCCCGCTTAAAAGAATATCAAACACCTCATACCTCTCCGAATCATTAATTCGATAAACATCATAAGGCGATATGGCAGCAATGCTATGGTCAATAATGTTTGGAATGGCCAAACTTAATAGGACAATTAAGTAAGAAACTTCAGCAGGCATTCTTTTAGGCAGCCTCACCAAAAAAATACTCACAACCAGAACAATAATAATAAACCATTCATTTTGATCAAAGTGTTTCGGTAAGTATAAAAACATGGGTACCAAAACTCCTCTTACATAAATTTTTTCCTGAAATGCATCCATAAAAAATAAGAAATGAGTAGAATAAAGGACTTTTCAATAAAAGAAAAGACAATATTCCAGTTTACCTCATGAAGAACCCCCAGTTTAAGCAAAACATATTCATCCAGCATTAAAATTAATATTTCCACGAAAAGAACGGTATAAATGGCTACTTTTCGATTAGTTCTTAACAAAGCCTCAAAAAAGAGCACGATCAAAAGGGGTAAAAGTATTAATCGATCAAAGGCATATGCCCAAAAATCCCCTAAATTCGTCGATACTTTTAACCAGGTTAAATTCACGTAGATGATCCAAGATAACGGGTGCATGAGCAGCCAGACGACAAGCCATATAAAAATAATTTCAAAAATATGCAATTTTTTTGGTGTAACACAATAAGATATGAGAATTAATAAAGTGATGGATGAAATGATGGATATAGTCATAAGCTCCCCTTATTTCAACAAGTTATGGGATAAATCAAAAATATTCCATAAAATACTGAGCCACATAATTGAAAATGCCCAAGCTAACAGTGGTTTCGTATGATGGATCCACAGAATCACAAACATAACAAGATCAAAAATCATTGACCACCACATATTCCATCCGTAGTAGTGCTTAATTCCTTTATAGTGAAGATTAATGTACTCCATAGTTAAGTAAATGAGAACCCAAAAAAGGATCCATAAGATCTGCTTACCTTTTTCCATAGGAAATTTTCCTAGATAAATCAAAATCGTAGAGGGGTAAATGACGAACATGACAAGGAAATTGATGACTAAATGTCCAAATAATATCTTCTCTCCAAGGACAGTTTCTTGATATTCCCACATTCGATGGTCATGAAATAAGGTGTTCTTCAAAAGGTCCCCACCGATAAAAAATAGGATGGTAGGGTAATATCTCCTCCAATTTTTCCAATCTCCCCATCTTATAGTTGCAAGTAAAAATAACCCCGCTTGTAAAAGATGCATTTTGTAACCACCCAACAATTTTTCTATATTGTTATCATTATTTCTAAAGAGAAAGAGATTAATCAAAGAAGATTAAAATAGAATGCATGTACCGCATCATTTTCGATGGTGATACTTATTTTATAAAGATGTTTATAAAGATGTCTACCTAGAAAAATTAAAGGGACCACACGTTTAAACTAGTGTGGTCCCAGGAATACGATTTTTTGTTTGCATCCTTTAAGTCTCCTTTTTCAAGTTGTATTTCTTCGGCGTCGTAAATCGCACTTATTCGTGAGTAACCATCATCTTGCTGGCCGCTAAAGCGGCACGCTTCCTTGCCTCTTCGACTGATTCTCCGCTGCTTAACACGACTGCCATCCGGCGTCCCACTTTTGTAGCCGGTTTTCCAAAAACCCTAACCTGTGTATCGGGGATAGATAAGCTTTCAGGGATTCCTGCTATTTGGTAGGTATTGCTTTCTTTCGTTGCTTTAATTGTATGACTTGCACCAGGTTTCAATAGCTGAACAGTTGGAATCGGGCAGCCTAAAATCGCTCTAATATGTAAAGCAAATTCGGATAGGTCCTGCGTTACCATTGTAACCATCCCGGTATCATGAGGCCGTGGTGACACTTCACTAAAATAAACACCTTGTGAAGAGAGAAATAATTCAACTCCAAAAAGTCCATACCCTCCAAGAGCATCGGTGATTTTTTTGGCGATATCTTGCGCTTCAATGATTTGTTCGGTTGACATGACATGCGGCTGCCAGGATTCAATATAGTCACCATCTTTTTGGACATGTCCGATTGGAGCACAGTAGGTGGTTCCTGAAATGGAACGGACGGTTAGCAGGGTAATTTCCGATTCAAAATGGATAAATTCCTCCACAATCACTCGAGTTTTTTTTGCCCTTCCTCCTGAGATAGCCTCGTTCCAAGACCATTCTATATCCTCGATTGAGCGGCAAACGGTTTGCCCTTTTCCAGATGAACTCATGATGGGTTTAATCACGCATGGAGTCCCGATTTCGTTTACAGCAACCCTTAATTCCTCTAAGGTGTTCGCAAAAGCATATTTCGCTGTAGGCAGACCGAGCCCTTCACTTGCCAAGCGTCGAATTCCTTCCCTATCCATGGTCAAGTTCACGGCTTTAGCCGTTGGTACAATGCGGAATCCTTCTTTTTCAAGGTCGATTAAGGTTTCTGTAGCGATCGCCTCAATTTCAGGAACGACCAAATCCGGCTTCTCTTGTTCTATTACACTAAGAAGTTCTTCTCCATTTAGCATGTCCACCACATAGGAACGATGGGCTACCTGCATTGCCGGAGCGTTTTTATATCGGTCTACAGCTATGGTCTCAAGTCCTAAACGCTGAGCCTCGATGATCGTCTCTTTTCCAAGCTCACCTGAACCGAGTAACATTACTTTTTTGGTCTGGATACCAAACATCTAATACAACCCCTTATCGTTTGTCTTTTGATAATATTACCCCATATTTTCATATGATTCAAGCAACATTTTTGATTAAAACACGAACGTTATTTTATATTTATTCTATTTTATTCGCCTTTTATTTTGTAAGCGTAACCTTTAATCAAAACTTGCATTAACATGTTTGGGTACATGGTATGTACTCTACTTCCTTTTTTGATTTACAGTCTTCACTAAGCTCTATTAACTACCCTGCTGTTTCTTATTTTTTGTATTCAGGCGTCCATGAGATTTTTTAATTATTCAAAGCATCATTAAAATAGCCAAGCCACCTTTTTTCAACCAAGCAAAAAGCATCGCAAAATTGCGATGCCATTAGTCAATCATCTTCTATTACATATCGAAATGAATCAAATCTGCCTTATTTAATAAAAAGTTCGTCGGATTTTCTCCATATAAATACAATCGGTGCATCGGCCTTGTCATCGATACATACAACAATTTGATGTCTAGGTCTACTTGAGAAAATGGTTCTTCCAAGCATACTATCAAAACGCAATCAAACTCCAGCCCTTTAGATAAATAAGAAGGTACAATCACGATATGCCCCTTCTTCATTTCTTCTTTTTCTTCTAATAACTGTATCGGAAGATCACTATTTTCAAAAAGCTGATGGATTCTTTGACACTCCTTCTCGGTCCGTCCTATTATTGCAATGGAGTGAAGTTCTTCCTTTTTAAAAGAAGCAATATCCTCTTCCAGCTGAAGCCTGACCTCTTCCAGATTCATAGGGTCAATCGTCGTAAAACGTGGTTTTTGTCCATGCCGAATCACAGGTTCGACCTTTGGCAGGTCTTGGTCAATCAACAGGAGGATGTCATTGGCCAAATTCATGATTTCTACGGTTGTTCGGTAGCTTTTTTGCAGCGCTTGGTAATTTGCATTAGGGAAGATTTCTTTCACTACCGGTGTCCAGCTATTCAAGCCGCGATAGGAATGAATCCCTTGCGCTAAATCTCCTACGATCGTAAACAAGTCGGTTTCAAAGCCTTCCTTTAAGGCGGCAAATTGAAAATAGCTATAATCCTGTGCTTCATCGATAAAAATACTGCGCATTTTATATTTATCTTCGATGCCTTCGAGCTTTGCCTTCATAAAAAAGATTGGGGCTAAATCTTCCAGTTCGTAAGCCCCACGCTCAAAAATTCTCCGGCAATACTTACTTAGAACCCTGCATTCTTGATCCGTAAGCGTAGTAGAATGCTTTTTGAGCAAATCAGGAGATGACATTAATTCTTTATAAAGGGTAAAAATATCCTTCATACCAAAGGGAGCCATATATTTCCTTACAGCGGCCTTTGCCTCCTGCTCGACCCTGTTTTGCCTTTGTTCTTTCATCTCCATCAAGGAAATCACTTTTTGCTTTCTTTTTTCTGGTTTCAGCTTGGTGTTAAAAAGGGCCTTCTCCATTGCTTCTTCATATTTCTTATTAAGATTCGATAACATAATCGATTTCTTCTTTTTTAGATCATCTTCTAATAAATTTTTTATTTTTCCAAGTCTCTTGTAGATTGGTAAGTAGGTATATTCTTTTAAAAATAGTTTTTTAAGTTTTAGTCCTTTCATTAAAACGGATTTTTCAACGACAAAATCCTTTTGTGGGGCAAGGCTCTCTTCCAATTCATTGATAAATCGATGAATTACTTCCTTAAATTCGAGTGAACCCTTAAAGCTGGAAACCCATTGAATCGATTGATTGGTTTGTTTCTCGTTCAGGAGCTTAATGAGCTTGGAATTAGGTGAAAATAGTTTTATTTTTGAACCTAAGCAGCTTCTCATAAAATCAATATAGGTGGTTTGATTAATTTTGTTGACACCTAATTCCGGTAAGACGGCCGAAATATAATCAATAAACAGTCGGTTGGGTGCGAGAATCATTAATTTTTCTGGAGGGAATCTATACCCAAAGGAATAGAGAAAGTAGGATATTCTATGGAGTGCAATGGTTGTTTTCCCGCTTCCGGCAGCCCCTTGGACGATGATTGGGTGTGTTAGAGATGCTCGGATCACTTCATTTTGTTCATTTTGAATGGTCGCAACGATTTCTGTTAAGCGATTGTCTGCTTTCCCCGATAAAGATTTCTGCAATAGTTCATCGTGGGTGGTTAAATCGATGTCTCTGATTTCTTTTAATAGCCCATCGATGATTTCATACTGCCTTTTTAATGATAAGTAACCGGTTTGTGTCTCCCCGTAGGCTTCATATGACACCTCTCCCAGCCGGCCGTCATAGTAGACATTGGCAATGGGTGAACGCCAATCCACGATAATCGGCTGCTGCGAGACACGATCAAACAAGGAAACTTTGCCAATGTATAACACTTCTTGGCTTTTCGTATTATTACTCGTAAAGTCGATCCTGGAAAAATAGGGTTTACCTATCACGCTTTCTAACCTTTTCAGTTCAGTTTCAGCCAATTCCAGATAATTTGCGTTTGCAAGAAGATCCGTGTAGCTCGTACTACTATCCTTCGAATTCAGCTCGGCAAACGATTGTTTCATATTTTCAACGACTAGTTCTTTATTCTCCTTCGAAATGTCTAAAACGGTTCGTATGTACTCCTTTGTAAACTCTAAGCGCTCCACTTCTGCTTGGTAATCTTTATGGTCGCGGACAGATACTTGATCTTTGGCACTCATCCTTTTCACACCTCACCTCTCTATGCCATTTGGAAAGCATGGGATATTAAGATTAAACTATGTCTTTTGTACTCGTCAAGGTTTTGTCAGAATTTTTTTACGCATAGCAAAAACCCGGGTTGTTTTCACTAAAACCCGGGGTCTGCACGATATTGATAAATCCATAGAGGACATAAATAATGAATGACTAATTATGAATCACGTTATATAGGGAATTAATTAAAATCCCAACGGCAAAAAGCAGGAGCACGATATGCATGTAGTTTACCGTATTCTTTCGTTTACTTTGTATAAAAATCCATATCCAAAGAATTGCTAAGATGAAATGAATAATGCTTAGTATATGTTCATTTCCTGCCAATACCCTCATCTCCTATCATCTACCGTTTAAACTCATGTAAAAACAATCGTTTTATTACCATGGACAAGAACTTTATCTTCCACATGCCAGGAAACCGCTTCGGCGAGAACCCTTTTTTCCACATGACGTCCGGCTGTCTTTAAATCTTCCACTGTATAGCGATGATTAATCCGTTGGACATCTTGTTCAATAATGGGTCCTTCATCCAGATCATTTGTTACGTAGTGGGCAGTTGCCCCGATCAACTTTACACCGCGATTAAACGCTCGTACATAAGGATTCGCCCCAACAAATGCCGGTAAAAACGAGTGATGGATGTTAATAATTTGATTAGGAAAATGGGATATAAAATAGGGAGAAAGAATTTGCATATACCTTGCCAGAACAATAAAATCTACATTTCCATCCAAGAGTTCTAATGCTTTCTGTTCGGACTTCTCTTTCGTTTCATGAGACATGGGGATATGATAAAAAGGGATCCCATACCCGTCAACGACTTCTTTTAAATCGGGATGATTACTGATGACCAAAGGAATATCCACCGGTATTTCCTTGGATTTCCAGCGCCAAAGCAGCTCATTGAGACAATGGTCTGCTTTGGAAACAAAGATGGCCATTCGCTTTCTTTTTTCATTACTGCTCAGCTGCCAATCCAACGTATTGTCCCGTCCCATTATATGTAAATCCTGTTCTAGTTTTTCAAATGAAGCATCCACTTCTTCCATTTCAAACTCGATCCGCATAAAAAATACACCTGAGTTTGGATCTGTGGTATGTTGGTCAAAATGGACAATATTCACTTTGTGTTCTAATAAAAAATTCGTAACTTTTGAGATAATACCTGGCTTTTCCGGACAAGAAATTAATAGTTTCACACGGTTCCGTTTTTCTTTTGTCAACATGGCTCCCACCATCCTTAGGCCTATGATTTATGTGAAAAGTAACACGATCATTCTTAAAGTTTTCGTCTTAGGCATGAATTGCTTTTCCATCTACAGCTAGTGCTGCTTCTCCAATCGCTTCGGCTAATGTTGGGTGTGGATGGATCATATGAGCAATATCCATTGAAGTTGCATTCAAGACTTGGGCTAATCCAAACTCTGTAATCATATCCGTTACATGGGGTCCCACCATATGGGCTCCTAACATTTTATTCGTTCCTTCTTCCACAACAAGTTTGACAAATCCGTCTGATTCACCAAAAACGAGTGCCTTTCCGATTGCCCGGAATGAGAATTTACCGGTTTTCACTTGAAATCCTTTCTCCTTCGCTTCCTCTTCTGTGAGTCCCACACTTGCTACTTCTGGAGAGCAGTATACACATTTTGGAACTTGCGTTGGATCAAGCACTTTAGGATTTTCTCCTGCCATATGTTCTATAGCTATGATTCCCTCATGTGAGGCGACATGGGCCAGCTGCAATCCCCCAATAACATCGCCAATTGCGTATATGTTTGGTTCAATTGTTTGATAGAATTCATTTGTTTTAATAAAAATCCCGTTCATTTCAATGGCTGTTTTATCAAGCCCAATCCCTTCTATATTTGGAAGCCTGCCTACAGAAACTAAAAGTTTGTCTGCAGAAAATGATACTTCTTTCCCTTTATGCTCCGCCTTGATCGAAACACCATCGCCTTTTTCAAGCGTTTCTGGGAGCACCTTTGCCCCTGTGACGATTTTCACGCCTTTTTTCTTTAATAAGCGCTGAATTTCCTTTGAAACATCTTTATCCTCAGTTGGTAAAATACGATCAGCATATTCAATCACTGTAACCTGGATGTCAAAGTCTACTAGCATGGATGCCCATTCGATTCCGATTACACCGCCGCCAACGATGATCATTGATTTTGGTAGCGTTTCCATTTCTAAGGCTTCATCTGATGTCATGACATACTTTTCATCCGCCTCCAAGCCATGAAATGTTCTTGGGCGGGAACCTGTTGCAATTAAAATATTCCGCGGACTTACAATGATTTCCCCTTCCTGCTTGTTTAATTGAACTAACACATCCTTCGTCTCCAAGATGCTTCCTTTCCCCTCATAAATATCGATTTTTCCTTTTTGCATTAAGTGTTGGATTCCTTTATAGAGTCGGTCCTGAATTTCTTCTTTCCGAGCTTGTACCCTTGTAAAATCAAGTCCAACTTCTGGGGCAATGACACCATATCGATTGGCATTTTTTGTTTGTGCATATAATTCTGCACTTCTTAATAAGGCCTTGGTTGGAATACATCCGGCATGAAGGCATGTTCCACCAATTTTCCCTTTTTCAACTACCGCCACTTTTAAGCCTAATTGTGATGCGCGGATCGCAGCAACGTAGCCTCCCGGTCCCCCGCCGATAATCACAATGTCATATTCTTTTGTCATTTTCATTTCTCCCTTTCATAATACCTATATTACCTACAGGAAAACTTTGATTTATAGTGATAAAACAGGTGATACTCCTAGGACACTAACATGAACCAGGTTCCTATTAATCTATTTCGATTGCACATGCACTTGAGACATAGCTGTCTCCGACTAAAAAACCATGGTCGTCTTGATAATCAATGACGGTTTCTTCATCTAAATAACGCTTTGTAAAGCGATCCAATCGGAGCTGCAGCCCTTCTATCTCTATGTATATATCGTTTCGACGCGGCTCATCAAAAAGAATCGAAAACTTAACTGTCATCCCGCATCCGCCAGCTACTTCCGCATCAATCCGAGGAATTCCCTCTTCCTTCCCAGCTAATTCTTTTAGCTTGTTTATGGCTGCTTCTGACATTTTTAATATCATCGGACCTCACCTCTCCTAACGCCTCATTTCCTTAATTACGCATTTGCCTTTGCTGCATGGACCTGTTCATCGGCATGATACGAGGAGCGAACAAGCGGGCCGGCTTCGCAGTGACTAAATCCTTTTGACATCGCTATTGCTTTTAGTTCCTCAAACTCTCGCGGACTCCAATATTTTTGAACTTTTAAATGATGTTTGGTAGGTTGTAAATATTGGCCGATCGTCATAATATCAACATGGTTCCCACGCAGGTCATCCATTGTTTCAATAATTTCTTCTTTTGTTTCACCAAGACCAATCATTATGCTTGATTTTGTTGGAATCGCAGCATTTAGTTCCTTTGCGCGACGCAAAAACTCAAGGGAACGTTCGTAGGTAGCCCGTGCACGAACTTTGGCTGATAAACGTTTTACCGTCTCAATATTGTGATTTAAAATGTCTGGCTTCGCATCCATTAATGTTTTTAAGTTGTCATATTCACCATTCATATCGGAAGGAAGAACTTCAATACTGCAAAATGGATTCCGACGTCTGACGGCTCTGACTGTTTCTGCAAAAACTCCGGCTCCTCCATCCTTTAAATCATCGCGGGCCACAGCCGTAATCACGACATGCTTTAACCCCATCTGTTCCACAGATTCAGCGACGCGCTCCGGCTCTTCCCAATCAAGCTCTGTCGGCAGCCCCGTTTGAACCGCACAGAATCTGCAGGCGCGTGTACATATACTTCCTAAAATCATAAAGGTTGCTGTTTTTCGTGATGCCCAGCATTCATGAATGTTCGGGCATTTTGCTTCTTCACAGACGGTGTGAAGCTTTTTTTCACGCATCATCGTTTTTAAACCTGTATACTGTTCGTTCGTATTTAATTTAATCTTAAGCCATTCTGGTTTACGTACATACTCGGTGGCCATCTAATTCACTCCTATGAACGGATCGTCCTTTTAACTTGAAAACCATCTGTACAGCGTATCCGCTGCACAGATGGAGGTTTCATTTTATGCGTTTACTGTTTCTTTTTCTTTCACTGCTGATTCCTCTTTTATATAACGCAAAATCGGCTGTCGGGCTGCCTGCACTTCATCCAAGCGGCCAATCACCGTTGTATGTGGTGCCTCTAATACGATCCCTGGGTTTTCCTCGACCTCTTTGGCAATTTGAATCATCACATCAGCAAAGGCATCCATGGTCTCCTTTGACTCTGTTTCCGTCGGTTCGATCATCAAACACTCCTCCACATTGAGCGGGAAATAGATGGTCGGCGGATGATAACCAAAATCAAGCAGACGTTTGGCCATGTCAAGTGTTCTTACGCCAAGCTTTTTCTGTCTGGATCCAGATAACACAAATTCGTGCTTGCAAATTTGTGAATACGGTGCCTCAAAATATGGCTCAAGCTTTTTGCGAAGATAGTTCGCATGGAGAACGGCCCCTTCCGATACTTGACGTAACCCCTCAGGTCCCATGGTGCGGATATAGGTGTACGCACGCAATAGAATTCCAAAATTCCCATAATACCCTTTCACCCGGCCGATTGAGAGGGGCTGGTTATAGTCTAACTGATATTGATTCTTTTCTTTGACCACTCGTGGAACTGGTAAAAATGGAATCAGCTTTTCTTTCACACCGACTGGACCAGCACCCGGGCCGCCGCCGCCATGAGGTGTCGTAAATGTTTTATGAAGATTTAAATGCACGATGTCAAAGCCCATTTTTCCGGGAGTTGTTTTTCCTAAAATGGCATTGGCATTCGCACCGTCATAGTACAATAAACCGCCTGCTTCATGGACAACATGAGCAATTTCAACAATTTCCTTTTCAAACAGTCCGAGCGTATTCGGATTGGTAAGCATTAGGGCTGCAGTGTTATGATCCACATGTTTCTTTAATTCCTCCAGGTCGACTAACCCATGCTCATTGGATGGAATCGTTATGGTTTCATAACCGGCAACCGATGCACTTGCAGGGTTTGTTCCATGTGCGGAGTCCGGAACAAGAACTTTTGTTCTCACTTCCCCTTTTTGTTTATGGTAGGCTTTGACCATCATTAACCCTGTCCATTCACCTTGTGCTCCTGCTGAAGGCTGCAGGGTCACTGCATCCATTCCTGTAATAACAGCTAGTTCTTCCTGTAATTCATATAAAACTTCTAATGCGCCCTGTACGGTTTCAGTTGGCTGGTATGGATGAATACGGCTAAACCCTTCCAAACGGGCTACATCTTCATTAATTTTCGGGTTGTACTTCATTGTACAAGAACCAAGCGGATAGAAACCGTTATCGATCCCATGGTTTTTATTCGAAAGTGCTGTATAATGGCGGACAAGCTGCAGCTCTGATACTTCTGGGAGTTCTGCCGGAATATCACGAATCATATGCTTCGGAAATTTATCCTTTAACTCCACTTTAGGAACATCACTTTCCGGAAGGCTTGAAGCAACTCGTCCTTGACGACTAATTTCAAAGATCAGATCATTATATTCCACCATTTACAACCGCCTCCAATACCTCGATAAATTGGTCTATTTCTTCTTTCGTCCTCTGCTCGGTCACCGCGATCAGCATTTGATTTTCAAAACCATAATCACTGTCTAAGTTCAACCCTCCGATGATTCCCGCCTCCAGCAGTTTTGCGTTGACCTCTTTGACAGGGAGAGGAAGCTGCACCACAAATTCATTGAAAACAGGTGCTTGGTTGGTCACGATAAAGCCTTTCTGTTGCAGGCGTTTTGCCATGTAATCAGCTTTTTCAATATTTAGCTGGGCCATTTCGCGAATGCCCTGCTTCCCAAGTGCACTCATACAAACAGCAGAAGCAAGTGCATTTAATGCCTGATTGGAGCAAATATTGGATGATGCTTTATCACGGCGAATATGTTGTTCGCGTGCTTGAAGGGTTAAGACAAAGCCACGCTGTCCTTTCTCATCTGTCGTCTGCCCGACAATCCGTCCAGGGATTTTACGCATCCATTTCTTACTTACGGCAAAATAACCACAGTGCGGGCCGCCGAAGGACATCGGAATTCCTAATGGCTGCATATCCCCAATCACAATGTCCGCTCCTAGCTTACCGGGAGCCTCAAGAAGCGCCAGCGCCAGCGGATTGGCACTTACGATGAAAAGTGCACCGTTCGCTGCGGCCATTTTCTTCACTTCTGCCAGATCTTCAATCGAACCGAAGAAATTAGGATATTGAACGATCACAGCGGCTGTCCCCTTATCCATTTGTTCCTGTAATTTTTCTAGGTCAGTAACATCAGCTGCGAGATTCACCTCTTCCACTGCATACCCTTGACCACTTGCCACCGTATTTAAGATGGCGCGTGATTCAGGATGTACGGCCTTTGATACAAGCACTTTTGAACGTCTTGTAGATGCAACCGCGAGTGATGCCGCTTCTGCAAGTGATGTAAACCCATCGTACATGGAAGAATTGGCAACATCCATCCCTGTCAGCTCACATACCATTGTTTGAAATTCAAAAATCGCCTGTAATTCACCTTGGCTGATTTCCGGCTGGTAGGGTGTATAGGCTGTATAAAATTCAGAACGTGAAATCATGTGGTTGACCACACTTGGTATGTAGTGATCATAAGTTCCTGCCCCTAGAAAGGTTGGGTATTGATTCGCATTTTTATTTAAGGAAGCAAGACGATTCATTTTTTTCAGTAAAAGTACTTCAGGGTCCGCCTTTGGTATATTTAGCTCGCCTTGCAATTGAATCTCAGCTGGAATATCTACAAACAATTCATCGATAGAAGATATATTTAAAAAAGCGAGCATTTCCTCTTGATCTTGTTTCGTATCAGGGAGATATCTGTAAGTAGTTGTCATTCTATTCCTCTCCTTCATTGATAAATGCTTGATACTCATCTTCTTTTAAAAGAGATTCTAATTCTTCTGGACTTGACATTTCTACTTCTACTAACCAGCCTTTGCTGAATGGATAGGCATTAATCGTTTCTGGAGCATCTTCCAACTCCTCATTAATCCGAACAACTGTACCTGAAACTGGAGCATAAATTTCAGAAACAGCTTTAACCGATTCAATGGTTCCCATGGATTCATCTGCTGTTACCTCATCATCCACTTGCGGACTTTCTACAAATACGATATCTCCTAACTGTTTTTGGGCATAATCAGAAATGCCAATTCGCACTCGATTTCCGTCTAATTGTAAAACCCACTCATGTTCCTTGCTATAAAGTAAATTTGCTGTTGCGTTTGTCATTGTTTTTCTTCCTTTCAGCTATTAATTTGAGTTTGATCATCCTGAGAGACCCTATTACCCTATTAACCTTTTTTATAAAAAGGTGTTTTCACAACTATGGCGTCAATCATTTTATTGCGGATTTCCACTTTTAACTTTGTCCCTACCTCAGCCTGTTTCGCAGAAATTAGGGCCAGACCAATGCTTTTCTTTAATGAAGGTGATTGGGTGCCCGATGTCACCACACCAATTTCCTCTCCAGCTTCAGAAAATACTTTATAACCATGACGCGGAATGCCCCGCCCTGTGACTTCAATACCTACTAATTTTCGTTTTAATCCTGCTTCCTTTTGGGCTAATAGGGCAGCTTTTCCGATAAAGTCACTTTCTTTTTTCAGTTTTACGGCGAAGCCGATTCCTGCTTCAAGCGGACTAATATCACTTAACAATTCTTGACCATAGAGTGCTAGACGTGCTTCTAAGCGGAGCGTATCACGTGCTCCAAGTCCACATGGCTTTAGGCCTTCTTCCCTGCCTGTTTCTAAAAGTTTTTCCCAAAGTGCTTCCGCTTGCTCCGCAGCTAAATAGAGCTCAAAACCATCTTCGCCTGTATAACCGGTACGGGATACGAGGACATCGGTTACACTGTCAAGAACCACATGTTGAACAAATTTGAATGATTCTATTTTTGATAGATCGATTCCCGTTAACTTTTGCAAGATTCCTTCCGCTTTTGGACCTTGAATGGCCAGCTGGGCGGTTTCATTCGAAATATTTTGGAGCGTCATTTCTCCTTTTACATGCTGCTGCATCCAGTTAAAATCTTTCTCAATGTTTGCGGCATTAATGACGAGTAAATATTTTTCATGATCTAATTTGTAGACTAATAGATCATCGACTGTGCCGCCGTCTGGATAGCACATGGCCGTATATTGTGCTTGATTGATGCTAAGCTTAGTCACATCGTTGGTGACAATAGAGTTGATGTAGCTCTCTGCCTCTCTCCCCTCAACAAGCACTTCACCCATATGAGAGACATCAAAGAGTCCTGCTTTTGTTCGGACCGCCTCATGCTCATCTAAAATGCTCGAAAACTGGACTGGAAGTGCCCAACCGCCAAAATCAATCACCTTGGCACCATATTTTCCGTACGCTTCGAAAAGTGGCGTTTGTTTTAATGCTGTTTCCGTACTCATCTTGCTCCCCCCTATGATTTCCTGCAAAATAGTCGTTCTTTTATTTGTTTTCCTGTTTCCGTCGTTGCTAGGCCGCCAAGTGCGGTTTCGCGGAGTGTCCGAGGCATATCTTTTCCGATCCTATACATGGCTTCAATGACCTCATCACAAGGGATTCGGCTTTCAATCCCGGCAAGGGACATGTCAGCTGCTGAAAATGCGATGGAGGTTCCGATCACATTCCGCTTTATGCAAGGTACTTCTACAAGTCCTGCTACTGGGTCACAAACCAAACCCAACAGTGACTTCATCGCAATGGCAGTGGCATTTACCGCTTGCTGTGGTGTACCCCCTTTTAGCTCAACAATCGTTCCTGCGGCCATAGCCGTTGCTGAACCTACCTCAGCCTGGCACCCTCCGGCTGCTCCCGAAATAAAGGAACGGTTCGCAATGACATAGCCAAGCATGCTTGCCGTAAACAACCCCATGACTAAATCTTTAAAAGGTGTTCCATCATTTTTATGAAGGGAAAACAATACCCCAGGCAAAATGCCGGCTGCTCCAGCAGTTGGCGTTGCTACAATGACACCCATTCGGGCATTGTTCTCTGAGGTTGCTAAGGAATAAGCCATTGCATTACTGATATATTTCCCTGACAGAGCCTTATCTTGATTCATGTAATCATACATCTTCACGGCATCACCGCCGGAAAGACCGCTTGGGGCGGCTGAAGCATCATTTATACCGCTGGCGACAGCTTCTTTCATTTTGATCAACCGCTCTTCCATCATGCTAATAATGGTTGCTTGATCTTTTCCTGATCTTTTTACTTCCATCATCAACATCATTTCACCAATGTTTTTTTGTTCTCTTTCACAAGCATCGATCAGCTCTCTCATTGTTTGAATTTCCATCATTTTGCCCCCATAAGTCGTTTCCTTTTAGGTTGATAATGACGAGCAAGAGCTGTAAAATCATCGCCTGCACTCAAACGGATATCGACCATTTCTTCGTCAATCATAAAGATCTTGGATAAGCCGCCACCGAGTGACACGCCGCCCACTTTCACCACATGTTCCTCCCATTTTGCTGTGACGATGGTTATATTTGGATGGTCATAATACTTACAGTCTTCTGCAAATTCGAACCTGTATCGCAACCCATCCTTTTTAGCCCACTCCAATGAATTTTTTATTCTTGGATCATCCGTCTCCATCCCCAGTAGTCCGCCAAGAAGGGCTTTATCTGTTCCATGGCCTTGATACGTTTCAGCAAAAGAATCATAAAAGACAATCTTTGCTTCCTGCGGACGATCTCCCAGCAATTCGTAAATAAATTTTCCGATCGACACGACACCCGCTGTATGAGAACTCGACGGTCCTACCATGATTGGGCCGATAATGTCAAAACAACTTTGAAATTCCATCCCCATGCCCCTTTCTTACACAGTAACTGCCTGTTCAAATAACGGAAAAGCGCTACAAATCGTTTTCGTTGTTTCCTTTGCCTTCTCAAGTACGACTTTGTCCCCTTTACTCTTCAGAACAGCTGCAATGACTTTCCCGATTTGTACCATTTCGTCCTGCTTCATGCCCCGTGTCGTTAAAGCCGCTGTTCCCATCCGGATCCCGCTCGTCACAAACGGCTTTTCCGGGTCAAAAGGAATTGTATTTTTATTTACGGTAATGCCCGCTTCTTCTAATAATTTTTCAGCTTCTTTTCCAGTTAGGTTCCACGGACGTAAATCTAAAAGAACAATATGGTTATCCGTTCCACCAGAAACAAGGGCTGCCCCTTCCTTTTTCAATGTCTCGCCAAGTGTGGCTGCATTTTCAATCACTTGTTTCGCATATTCCTTAAAGCTTGGCTGTAATGCTTCTTTGAAAGCAACCGCCTTTGCTGCAATGATGTGCATGTGCGGGCCGCCTTGTATCCCAGGGAACACTGATTTATTAATCGCTTTTATGATCTCTTCATCATTTGTTAAAATAATTCCGCTGCGCGGGCCTCTTAACGTTTTATGCGTCGTGCTTGTTACGACATCGGCATATGGAACCGGCGATGGATGAACTCCAGCTGCAACAAGCCCTGCAATATGCGCCATATCTACCATCAATTTTGCGCCAACTTGATCGGCAATTTGTCTAAAACGCCCGAAATCGATCTTTCTAGGGTAAGCACTTGCCCCTGCAATAATCAATTTCGGTTTTTCCTTTTTCGCGATTGTCTCGAGTTCATCATAGTCAATCAATTGAGTATCCTCTCTTACACCATAGGACACAATTTCAAACCATTTTCCTGATACACTTACAGGGCTTCCGTGGGTTAAGTGCCCACCTTGCGCGAGGTTCATCCCCATCACTTTATCACCAGGCTGAAGCAGTGCGAAAAATACGGCAAAATTTGCTTGTGCCCCTGAGTGCGGCTGGACATTTGCATATTTAGCGCCAAACAGCTGTGTCAAGCGATCAATCGCTGTTTGTTCTGCCACATCGACCACTTCACATCCTCCATAGTAGCGCTTCCCTGGATAGCCTTCCGCATATTTATTCGTCATCACACTTCCCATTGCTTCTAACACATCTTGGCTTACGAAGTTTTCAGAGGCAATCAACTCCAATGTTTGAAGCTGGCGATACTGCTCTCTCCTTATGGCTTCAAAAATGGTTGAATCATTTTGTTGTAATCCCATTCCTACTCCTCCTCGAAATGTGGCTCAAGCTACCCTTCGGTGTGTCAAAATGGGACTGATCTGCTTTTGCATTCCAAGTTTTTTAGCGAAACAAGGCTTTTTTTGCACGCAAAAAAGGACAGCAGAAGGGTAGCTTAAAGCTTCTTTTTCCCTTCTCTGTCCTTTTACCTGAGAGTTTAGTTCCGTTTCGAACCTTCCCCTTTGGTGGCATATCTTGATACGCGCTCTCCAGAGTTGCGTCCAGTTGTAGTTCCATCTACCTGAGAGATTTATTCCAAGGGTTTTTTTGGAACTTGCTCCTTCGGTGGCGTTTTAAACGTGCTCTCTCCCACAACTGTCATCCGCTCTATTTTTTTGTTATTTTCAGAATAGTTGTTAAAGTAATTCAAGTCAAGCGTTTTTTATTTTTTTTTGAAAACGATAACATCATTGGAAAATAAGTCTGTCCTTGTAGCTGCTGATTAATTTTCTGGTATAGTTTCCTGGTTCACTTGATCAACCTGGTTTGTATTCATACTCCTTATCTTATAAATACCAATGAGCAAAATAAACCAGACCGGAGTGACAAATAAGGCAATCCTAGTATCTTCCGCAAGAGCAAGCACGACAAGAACGAAAGCTAGGAAAGCAAGGATCAGGTAATTGGAAAATGGATAAAGCGGCAATTTAAACTGATTAACTTTTGCCAGATCCGGTCTTGTTTTACGATATTTTAAATGGCTGATGACAGTAATTCCCCAAATAAAGATGAAACATACTGTAGATATACTTGTAATGAGTGTAAATACTCCTTCTGGCATAACATAGTTCAAAATAACAGCAATAAGAATCACCACAGTTGAAAAAAACAAGGCATTTGAAGGTACTTTTCGTGAAGTAAGTTTTACAAATGATTCAGGAGCATTCTTATCTTTGGCTAATGAATATACCATCCGGCTTGTACTAAAGACGGCGCTGTTACATGCGGAAGCCGCGGATGTAAGGACGACAAAATTGACAATACCGGCTGCAGCTGCGATTCCAACGGCTACGAAGACTTGGACAAATGGGCTTTTCGCTGGATTGATGGCGTTCCAAGGATAAATACTCATAATGACTACTAGTGCACCAAGGTAGAAAAGAAATACTCGAATGGGGATATTATTGATTGCCTTTGGAATCACTTTTTCCGGATCCTTGGTTTCACCTGCTGTAAGTCCCACAAGTTCAATTCCTACAAAGGCAAACACAACCATCTGGAAGGAAAGTATAAATCCATTCATTCCATTCGGGAACATGCCCCCATGTTTCCATAAATTCGTGAAACCAGAAGGTCCTGAATTCGTAGAGAAGCCTTTAAGAATCATGAAAATACCAACAAAAATCAGGGCTATAATCGCGATGACTTTAATTAAGGCAAACCAAAATTCCATTTCACCAAAAAGTTTAACGGTCGTAAGGTTCATAATTAATAAAATAACCAGGGCAATTAATCCTGGCATCCATTGAGGCACACTAGGAAACCAATATTGGGTATAGAGACCAACGGCTGTTAAGTCTGCCATAGCAATGGAAATCCAGCAGAACCAGTACGTCCAGCCAGTGATAAAGGCTGCCATATTACCTAGATAGTCTCTTACGAAGTCAACAAAAGAATGATAGTTTATATTGGTTAGGAGAAGTTCGCCAAGTGCGCGCATGATTAAAAAGCAAATGGCCCCCGTAATCATATAAGCAAATAAAATCGATGGTCCTGCTAAGTGAATCGATTTTCCTGCACCAAGAAATAATCCCGTTCCGATGGCTCCACCAATAGCGATTAGTTGTACGTGCCTGTTTTTAAGGCCTCTTTCCAATTTTTGTTCCTGCATTCGATTTCCCCCTCTACTTTTCTAGGATGTTTACAATTTTTTGTCGATTTAAATCTATTTTTTAATAAGCTCTATTAAATTGGTCTGTTGAATTCCGCTCCAGGCGCTCAGCAAACCCGCGGGCGTGCCGGGGAGCCTCCTCGGCCCCGTAATCCCGCAGGAGTCGAGCGCCTTCCGCTCCAATCAACAGAGTATAAAAAACAACAATGTCGTTTTGAAGAGCCTTTTAAAAAAAATTAAATCGATTTGATTTGATTGCATATTACTATCCTAATAAAAGTTTAAAATAGTAGTACCGGTTCATTCGGCTTTAGAAAAAAGCGCTTACAATTCAATTTTGATAGGACCAGCAGAATCTAAAGTGACCACAAAGCGACTCATTCCTTTCTAGATTTCATAGCAAATCCTCCTTTTTTCCGTTTGTGCTATCTTTCCCAAATAAAAAAAAGACAGGGGAAAGATAGATTTTCTCTACTCTTTCCTCTGTCCTTTTACCTGAGAGTTTAACTCCTTTGGTGGCTCATGGCTCTCTCCAGAGACGCGTCCTATTATGGTCCTTTTACCTGAGAGATTGATACCCATTTGTATGGGGACTTGCTCCTTCGGTGCCAAACAATTCGTTTGGTCTCTCCCACAATATTCATCCGCTATCATACAATTAATTTTCATACTACTCTACAGAATGGATGATGTCAATAAAATATTCAGAATTTATTAATTATTTTGAAAAATTATTCTGCAATAGGGAAAAGTGTTACATTTTCCCAAACTCTATTTATATAATGTAAAAATCCATCCTTTTCAATCAAAAGGATGGATTTTTTATGTGCTTTATTTATAAACTCTTTGTTACTTCATATAAAGATATTCCCTTAACCGATTCAAAATGGAAATTTCCTGTAATAGTTCTTTACCAATATTCGTTTCTCTTACCGTTTTTCTGACCAGTTCTTTATCCACTACTCTTTTTACCGATAAGACATCTGTCCCGCTACATAATACATCTTCTTTTGAATGAAACTGTTTATGTGCAGCCAATTGCATACCGTAGGAATTATATAGCAACGTGTATCCTGCTATACCCGTGACAGATTGATATGGTTTGGAGAAACCTCCGTCGATGACAATCATTTTTCCATTGGCTTTGATCGGATCCTCTCCCTCAATTTCTTTCACTGGGGTATGGCCGTTTATAATATGACCCTGTTCAGGATCGAGATCAAATTCAGCAAGGATTTTTTTGCAAATTTCATCCTTCTCACGTAAATAATAGTAAGGATTCTTTCTCTCTTTATGGGTTTCCTTATCCTTAATAAAGTACCTTTCAAAAGTGGTCATCTCTCTTTTTCCAAATAGAGAGGAATATTCACCAGTCCATAAATACCACACCATATCTGTTGCAAGGTCATCTGTCTTTTCGGGATGCTCAAAAGCATATCGTAAATAATTTTCAAATTTGTCCAGTAATTCACGGCCTGCATAGGTCTTATTTTCAATCACCATTTTTTCGTAATTTCCTTCTTCATCTAAAGGAATACACCCATGAATCAACAGGTTTCCGTTGTATTTCAAATAAAGGCTGCCTTTTTTCATCAGGAATTTCATATGTCTTGCCAGCTTTTCGGAATGCTGAACGGAAAACAGCAATTTTTCTATTACCTGTTTTTCCTCCTCTAATAATAGATCGGGCTGTTTTGGATTTACCGTTGCAAAGCAACTATTTTCTAGAGGGTAGGCTTTCCCATGTAACCTGATTTCGTTCTTGTCAAAATCAATTTTCTCAAGTAAAAGTCTTTCTGACATGTTAAAATACGGACGCCTTTTGATGATTGGGCTTTCCAGTTTGAATTGTATCATGGCTATCGCTTGATGAATTTTCGTAATTTGGAGTCGTTCATGATCGGATAGCTTTTTATCGGAATGGACCTTTGGTCTAAACGCTGGATTGTCTTCATAGTACTTCTCCGCTAGATTCAGTAATGGTCTCAGATTGATTCCATATACGTCTTCAATAATATCTAAATTGTCGTATCTTGCACAAATACGAATAATATTAGCGAGACATACCTTTGAACCAGCGAAGGCGCCCAGCCATAGAACATCATGGTTTCCCCACTGAATATCAACCGAATGATAATTAATCAGCGTATCCATTATTTTATCAGGCTCGGGTCCCCGATCATAAATATCACCCACAACATGAAGATGGTCGACTACTAATCTCTGAGTCGTATTGGCAAGTCCTATGATCAGCTTATCGGCCTGTCCTAAAGAAATAATCTGTTGGACAATTTTTGAATAATAATCATTTTTATTGGTAGAATCATTTTTTTTATAGAGCAACTCTTCTATGATATATACAAACTGATTCGGCAAGGCTTTACGTAACTTAGAGCGCGTGTATTTGGAGGAGGCATAAGAAATGAGCTTAATCATTCGCTCAATGATTTCTGTATACCATTGATTTAATTCTAGTTCATTATAAAAATGATTTTTTATTAGCTGTAGTTTTTCTTCTGGGTAATAAATTAATGTGGCAAATTCATTCCTTTGGTTTTCCGATAGGATATATTGGAACAGGTCATTGATTTTCTCTTTAACCTTCCCAGAACCATTTCTTAATACATGTTGAAAGGCTTGATACTCTCCATGTAGATCACTGACAAAATGTTCAGTCCCCTTCGGTAGATTCAGGATGGCTTCGAGATTAATAATTTCTGTTACTACTTTTTCTGCACTATCATACTTGTGGGCTAGTAAATCTAGATATTTCGTGTTCAAAAATATGTATCCCCTTTCAAAGCTGACTGTGTATTCTCCCTTTTAAAACTATTATAAGGAAAAAATAATATATTTTATATATCATTATACATATTTTATCAGGCTAACTGTATTAATCAATTTGAAAACCTTACATTTTTAGGCAAAAAAAAAGCAGGAGATGAATCCTGTTTTGTCATTCGTGATTTTGGTATATTAACTTGATGGCTCTTGTTGAAGAAATGCACCCTATAATTTAAAGACAATAAAAAAAGGGTTGCTTGTAGCAACCTTTAAGTTTTAAAAACAGGAATGACAGTAAAATTTATCTTTCAGGTCAATTTTGATAACTTTCTTGTTCATTTATATTTTGCTTACCTTTAAACCGATCTAATATTTTTATTAAACCAACAAAGCCTCTTATCATAAATAAAGTAAAACTACAACTGGCAAAAGTATGGAAAGGTGACCATTTATGCCATTTAAATAATCTGGTGTTCCTCTCCATAAACCATTGACCAATACTCATAGGAACACTAAAAATCAAACTTTTTAATAAAATTTTACCGAAATTATCATTGTACGATATTTTCACCCAGATAACACTTAAAATCGGAAAGAACAATATATCATAAATAAGATTCGTTTTAAAAATTTTTGGAAAAGGCCGAACAGGATATTCAATTTTTTTTGTTCCAACAACATAAGCATCAATGAGAGTCGCAAGTACTCCTTTTGAGAAAAAAATAACAAGATTTTCTCTCATTTTTGAACCCTTAAATAAAAAGGGTAATGAAACCATACACAAAGCTGTAAGTAGATTTAACAACTTTTTCTCCAAATAAGGTCATCCTTCCAAATATTAATATACATTTATTACAATTTCCTATTGAACTAAGTATTATCCTTTAAACATTAATGCCTTTATCTTTAATTAAATAAAAATACCAATCGATTATTTTTAACGGGTTCTCTTGATGGGGAGTTTTGTCAGTATTTCGTTTTATCTCGGTAACTTAATCCACTCCAAAAATAACATTATTTTAAAAAGAAAAGAGCATTTTTGGATGCTCTTTTCCATTCATCTATTTTCTTGAATGTTGATTTCACTGTGTTTGAAAAATAAAAGTTAAAATTCCGTTTAAATTGGGAAATATAGGTATTTCCTTAAAAATAAAGGAAGCTTTTCCGTTTATATTACCCAAATCTTAGGATTTTGTCTTTTTTAGAGCAGTTAATCGGAATATCTCCGCTAATTTCTGCTTCTTAAGCTTCCTCTTTATACATTAGCCGGAAATTCTCCGACTATGAATTCTCACACCTACACGAATCAACAATGAATTATAACAGAGCCTTAAACTGAAAATTAGACAATTTTAACAGTAGTTTTAGACAATAAAATCGCACCTCAATTAGCAAGAACATAAATCATTGTACATTATTTTCTAATACTTAAACCAACGGTTTTTTTTGCAGAAAAACCTTAAGAACCCTCTTTTATTTTTTTTGCATAAATCTATAAACTAAAACCATCACTCATTTATTATTAATTTTTTAAAAACCTCGCTTGCTTTTGTTTGAAATGTAACATTTGGAGTTACTAACGAGAAATTTCTTGTGATTGGAAAGCCCTCTATATCGAGTACCATTAATTTTCCAAGCTCTAACTCCTTTCTTATAGCTGAGTGAGAAAGTAATGAAATCCCCAGACCGGCTTCAATGGATTCCTTAATGACCTGTGTACTCCCAAATTCCATTATCTTTTTTGGAGTAAAACCCAACTGTTTAAAACCCTTTTCCTGCATTTCCTTTGTCCCAGAACCTTCTTCCCGGACTAGCCACGTCTCCTCAATCAACTCTAAAGGATCTATTTCTTTTTTTGCTAATAAGGGATGGTTGGAGGGCACTATGATTGATAAGCGGTCAAGTGCAAATGGTTTTATGTTTACTTTATTATTTTTCATTTCACCTTCAATAATCCCGACATCTATTTGTTGTTGCATCATTAAATCAATAATATCATTTGTATTTCTTATTATGATGTTAGGTTTTAGTAATGGATAAACATTAAGTAATTTGGCGATTTTGTGAGGAAGAATGTACTCCCCATATGTAAAGCTAGAACCAATCGTAAGAGTTCCACTTGCAGTATGTTTTAAATCATCCAATAAATTTTCCATTCGCGTATATAAACTTAAAATTTCTTTTGCGTGATGATAAACAATGTCTCCGGCTTTATTAAGTCTGACATATTTATTCGTTCTTTCTAACAATTTTGTATCCAACGTTCGTTCTAGTGTCTGAATATAATTACTCACGGCTGGTTGTGTCATATGAAGAATTTCAGCGGCACGAGTGAAGTTACGCTGTTCTGCAACGATAATAAAAACAGTTAAGGATTGATCCACTATGATTCCCCCTATTTTTATAACTAAAGAATGATGGACAAGTTTCAAGTGAAAGTATAATAAGCAAATACTTATTGTAATCATTATTATAATTTATTTTACTTATAATTGAAACGAACATATGATTAATTCATGATCAATTAAAGGAGATCTTACAATGACAAACACAGCAATCACACAGCAGCAGAACTCATCTACCATTGGGCGCTTGCTTGGGGGTATTGCGTTTACCTTTATTATGGCATTAATTGGTTATGAATTATCAAAAGTCCCCGGACTAGATCATGTTGGGCAGCTTGCCTGTGCAATTATTATAGCTGTCATCTATCGACAAATATGGGGATACCCTGAAAAACTTCGTACAGGTATTCAATTTTCTGCAAAAAAATTGTTAAGACTTGCCATCATTCTCTTTGGATTAAAACTCAATATGGATGTGGTGTTTCATCAGGGGTTAGTTTTGCTGGCAAGAGATATCGGAACGATTGTCTTTTCGATCCTTGTTACCCTATTACTTGCAAAATGGCTTAAAGCAGATGCTTCATTATCTATGTTACTTGGAATAGGCACGGGAGTCTGTGGGGCAGCGGCCATTGCAGCCGTGTCACCCATTTTGAAAGCTAAGGAGGAAGATACCGCAATGGGTGCTGGGATTATTGCCTTAGTTGGAACCTTTTTTGCTATTGCCTATACGATTATTAGACCTTTTATTCCTTTAACAGACATGCAATACGGAATTTGGTCAGGTGTAGGACTTCACGAGATTGCCCATGTCGCCCTAGCTGGAGCCCCAGCAGGACCGGATGCCCTTGCTATAGCACTGTTAGCAAAACTTGGTCGTGTCTTCTTACTTGTTCCACTCAGTTTTATTCTCATGTATTGGATGAAACGTAAAGGAACTGTTGAATCTGATTCTGAAGAAAAAATTGAATTTCCCTGGTTTCTTATTGGTTTTATTATCACGAGCTTATTTGGAAGTTATGTGATTGGACATACGATGATCTTATCAGCAAGTGTCATGAACGGCATTTCTTTTGTCACTTCCTTTCTATTGACCATGGCAATGATTGGCTTGGGTTTGAATGTTAGCCTCACGGATCTTAGAACAAAAGGATTAAGACCACTTCTTGCCATGGTGATTACTTCTCTTCTTCTCTCGGTTTTCACATTTTTCACGATGTAACTATTATATTTAAGCGGTATTCTCGACTGAATTGCGATTGACTTTTGTAGAATTTCCTGAATGAACGTCAGTTCATGCACCTTTAATTTAATAAGTAAAGGCTGCTGTTTGGCAGCCAACTGTTTAAAGGAGCGTCCCCTTCGTTTTTATTGTTTTTTTAATTCAGTAACAATCTCATTAATGCGTTTTTCCACTTCATAAAGGTTCTTCTGCATCCGATCACGTCGAGCGGTCAAGACCTGCAATTCTTGTTTTAATTCCTCTATTTTGCTCATGTTTTTCCCTCCGGATTATAATATACCATTAGTATGCTAGCAGAAAAACCAATTTTTTTCACTGAGATAATCCAAAAAAATTCTACTTTTTTATTTTTCTTATTATAATCATTTAAAATTCATAGAATAATTCGTTCCATTTCACTTAGTTCCTTATGTTTTGATGAATTTTTTTAAATGATTTTAACTCACCATATTATACTAATATTCGTGGAGTGATTAAATGATAAATCGTGTTAAAGAGAAATTGGAAATTGCCCTAGAAGATTGGGAGTGGATGAAGAAAGCCTCAGAGGATGAAAGCGAGGAATGTGCAGAGAGGTTTGAGAGGCATTTTTATGAGTTTATTGACGAGTTAAAGAATTGGTTTCAGCATTTAGAACAACCACCATCTACTATTGAAGAAGCAGAAAATCTTATCGAAATTAAGGAATTAATTGAACGATTACCAGCACCGCTTGAACTCAACTTTTATACAGAACTTGAGCTTATTATTGAAGGAGAAGATCAAGTCCGTTACGATTAATCAACTCCCTGGGACATGGTGTACATCTAACTTTCCAATGTCCCGGGGAAGGAAATCAAATAAAAGATTTCATAATCACCGCAATACTTAAGACAAATCCGATGACAAAAAGAATAGAAAAGACAACCAATTCTTTTATTTCTTTGTTTCTGATTAAGAGAGGTACTTCCCAAGCAAGAAGTGAAGCAAAAATAAGAATGATTAAACCTATCTTCATCATGTTTTATTCCTTTTTTCAAATAATTATTTACTTAGTTAAACCAATTCTTCTTACAGAAACATGTGAATTTATTGAAACATCTAAATGTGGAAATTCTTGCTCCCATTTATTTTTATAATGTGAATTCCATTCCTTTGGATATTTTTTGTATATCTCTTGACCAAACCCAAAAATATCTGACTGATACTGTTTTTGGGCAATATCTACTGATAACCGAATTCTTTCATTAATCTTTTTTTCAATATTTTTTTGTAAAAATTCGAGTACTTTTTGCTCGGTTAAATTCAATTTAGAGTAATTTTCTATGATCGTCATTTCACCGTTCACTATTAATGTGACTATTACTTCTCCCTTTCTATGCGCTGGAATAATTTTTGCCTCGGTTCTTTCAATATCCAAACTAACCTTTCCACCGCCATTTTCTTCAGGGATCTTAATTGTTATTACTCCTTCCTGTATTTCGTTTCGAAGCCATAAAACTCCCCGAATTTCCTCTTCATCCATCCAACCTGCCAGTTTATCATTTTTAAATACAGCTGCTCCTTTAATTGCTTGTATCTTTTTTGATTTATTTTTTAATTCTCTAGATTCTAATGAAAATTTTGGTGCAATAGGTTCTAAACCGTCAGTAAGAAGCATGTTATAAAAATCCATTACAGTAATTTTTAGACCTATACCAAGCTTCGCAAGTTCTTTCGTTTCTTCTGATGAAACACTCTCAAAATTTGGTGTACTTTTAATGATATTGAATGCTTTTCCCTTAGTGAACATGATAAAACTGTTGATCCGTGGTTCTTGGTACCTTGTATGGAAATCAATAATATGATAAACACCCTTTTTAGCTAACTCACTTCCTATTAATAACACCCTGCTTTGCGAAAAGAAAATACGTCTCGACATTTTGACTTGTATATTTCGGTAAGCCTCCGAAACGGTTGAACCAGTGTCTGAAATGACGAAGGTACCTTTTCCATTGCTGCCTCCACCACTTGCTCCAGTTGGACCTAACTTTGATGGAACGGCTACTTGAAGAGATAGTAGAATTCGATCCCCTTTCAAAAGGTCTAAACCAATAGCAGTAATAATACCAACATCATTAATTTCAATACGATTCCAACAACCAGTAAGCATAATAATGGTCATACTTAAGAGTAGCAGCCGTCTAATTGCTTTCATTAGTACCCATCCTGTCATATGATAAGGCTCTTTTCGTAAACTTAGTTGCTTCTGGACTTTAATAAGGGCCATTTACTAAGATTCTAGGCAATTTTCGCAAAATTTCTTACGAAAAGATGCCACGAAGCATATAGTTATACGGTTGATGAACCTATACGAAGACAACAATTTTTGCGAAAATAGCCTCTGATAAACAAGCTAGTATTTACGATTTCTTGGGCCTAACCTCTTTAGATTTCTTTTTCCAGTTTGTTCCGGTCGTTCATTCATTTTCCACCAAGGGGCTCTAATAAATATATCTTTAAGGTTATTAAAGGTAAATGGAGCTATAGGAGCCAAATAAGGTATACCAAATGACCGAAGTTGAACCAGATGAGCCACAATAAAGAAAACTCCAAGCAAGATGCCATAAAACCCAAGATTTGCGGCTAGAAACATCATAATAAAACGCAGGAGTCGAATAGCTCCGGTAAAGGCGTAATTAGGAAACATAAACGAGGCAATACCCGTTGTTGATACTACAATGACTAATGGAGCTGATACAATTCCTGCTTCTACCGCTGCCTGTCCAATCACCAACGCACCAACAATACTAACTGTTGACCCAATTGGTCTTGGCAATCGCAAACCAGCTTCGCGTAATGCTTCAAAGGTTATTTCCATTAACAGGACTTCTACGACCGCAGGGAATGGCACCTTTTCTCTTGAAGCCGCAACACTGAACAAAAGGTTTGTTGGCATCAATTCATGATGAAAGGTTGTGACAGCAATATATATTGCTGGAAACATCAAAGCAATCAATAAAAATAAATACCGAATGAACCTAATAAACGATGTCATGATAAATCTTCCATAATAGTCCTCTGGGGAATTCATCATCTGAAAAAATGTGACAGGAACTATGAGAACAAAAGGACTATTATCCACGATAATCCCAACTCGGCCTTCGAGTAGATTTCCTACTACTCGGTCCGGCCGCTCCGTCTGCACAATTTGCGGAAACACGGAATATGGATGATCCTCGATCAATTCCAATATATACCCACTGTCCTCAATAGCATCAATCTTAATCTGGTTTAACCGGCTTCGTACCTCTTCTACGATGGAAAATTGTGCAATACTATCAAGATAGGTAATGCACACTTCTGTTTGAGATAGATTTCCTATCTTCATATATTCAAATTTCAATTTCGTTGTTTTTAATCGTCTTCGAATCATGCTTACATTCGTCCGAATATTTTCAGTGAAGCCTTCTCTTGGTCCTAAAACAACTGCTTCTGTTAAAGGTTCTTCCACTGACCGCTGCTCCCATGATTGTTGACTTAAAAAAAGCGCTTTTTGACAACCGTTAATTAATACAACCGTTCCTCCTGATAAAATTTGATCAATCACTTGCTCGAACGTTGTCCCTTCTACTATTTGAGCTGAGCTAAGAACTGCTTTTATGTCATCCATTGTAGGTTTTGATTGCTGCAGCAGTTTCTCGTTTTGTTTTACCAAAGGATTGATCACGTGTAATTCGATTCTTTCCATATCGACCAAACCATCAAGGAATAAAATGATAACAGAGGTAGTAGAATTTATTCCTAGTTCCCGATAAGCAAAATCTGCCGCCCCTTCAAAAAGCTGCTTAATCTGATTAAAATCTTCATGTAAAATTCCAGTTAATACACCCATATCCTTTTTGTCTACTATTTGGGATTTATTCTGTTTATGATTGGCAGACATTATTTTTTTTAACCCTGTTAACATTCTCAATCCTAACCACCTCCTCGATAAGGAATCTTTTTATGTTCCCTTTTTTTTTATAAATGCGATGAAAAGTAGTATGACAGGTATGATTATTTGCAAAATGGTATGAACATATGGAACATAAAACTTGAATCCAAATTCTAAATGTTCCACATAACTGGATGCACTTATTAGAGATAAGGGGGGAATGATTGTACCAAGTGCAAGCACTACAGAACGAGTCTGCTTTAATTTGAATAATTGAGATATTCCCACGGCGGCTCCGAGTGTAAACCCTCCCATCTTAAAAAAAACACCAGTAACCATCATTAAAATAACTAGAGCATCAAAGCGTTCAAGGAAATCTGCAATAGAAACCATTTGAGTAGCCGCAAGCAGGGTAAATAGATCCCTACTGTAAATTTCAGGCCCTAATACAGAGATCATCATAATCGAATTAACAATTAAAAGGAGACCACCAACTAGAATGCTGAGCATTCCTATCTTTCTTTGACGTCCATTTTTATTTAGAAAAGGAAATAGCATCAAGATGACCATGGTTTCTCCAAATGGGAAATTTATTGCTGTTGGAATGGCACTTTTCAATAATGGCTTTAGGCCATTCCCTAATATAGGAGTTAGATTTTTAAGATTAAATTCTGTAATACTAAATAATAAAATCCAAATCAGAATGAGAGCAAAAATATAAATAGGAAAAACGATTTCGGCCATTCTGCCTAAGGTCTCAACTCCCCCTCGTAAGCAATAAATCATCAATACCATAAAGCTTCCGATTACGACAATAATGGGGGTTTCACTTAATATGGTCGTAACAATAAGATCACCTAATTCTCTGCATGCCCTGGCAGCGGAATAGGTAAAATGGAAAATATAAAGCAGGCCTACTGGATAGGAAAGATACTTTCCGATAATTTTTGGCAGCATCTGAACCAATGTATCACCTGGATAATAGGTGGATAGTTGACTAAACACAGCCATTAAAACGAGACCGCCTACTATACCGATTAGTATAAATAACCATGCATCTTGTTTTACTTCGGCCCCTAATCCTAAAATGATAGCCGTCCCTAAAACATATCCCGTCATTAAATAAAAAAGCTGGAGGGAACTAATTTTTTCTTTATTCATCGGTATCTCCCTACTACGGTATAAAAGCCTTTTTGCAATCCAGTACCTAACTTATCTTTCAAAAAATTCCTTTTTGACATAATATTTTCTAGGAGAAGATAAATTATACACTCCACCTTAGTAAGCAGAGGTGACCTTACTGGTTTCTCGGTAACATATAAGGATTTTATCCATTAAAAAACTGTAGATTCTGCTATAATAGAACACAGATGATTATAAGTAAGATTACTAAGTGGAGGATTATTTTTCTTCTTTCAACCCGTGGTCGGAGCATTACTCGGATGGCTTATACTAGGTGAAAACATAGGTGTACCCTTTTGGATAGGCTCCATTCTCATTCTCATTGGTGTTTTATTCGTTATCATTGAGAAAAAATAGTATTTCTTACTAATAAAGTGACTTTGAATGAAAATTCTATGGAAGGGTATTGATCAATAAGATGCTTTATATATGGGATATTGAGGAGATCATTAAAGCTACATTGCAAGAGCACAAATTAGATATAAATTATGAATTGAATAATAAACTGCCTGCGCCTATGAGTTATAACGTCTCGACAAATACCATTAAGTTTAACTATCTGCAAATAAATGGATACATTGCTAATATTAATTTTAAAATTAAAGAGACCGATGAAGACTGTGTTAAAATTATTCTTTTTCATCAACTCGGCTATTATTTAGATTTTAAGAAAAACAAACACGATTTAAGGACTTTAAAGTATGGTGAGGATTTTGAAAAAGAACAGCTTCTAGCTGAAATAGAAAGGAATTCCTGGGAATACGGCCGAACCTTGGTTCCTGAGAGACTAAAAAAATCATATGATAAAGTACGTTCCATAGATAAAATGCTGCTAAAAAACTATTAAACGAATTTAGCATTCATTCATGTAGAAAAATTCCTGCCTCTTGGTCAAAAAGCAGGAATTTTTGCATTTTATTAAAATGGCCTCGTTCCTTAAACCGTGTTCTAACGGTTTTTTACATACGTCATACTAATCTTTATTTAATTCGTACACTGAGTTTACAAGGCTTTAATATTCAGATGATATGATGGGTTTACCAACGAATGAGGAGGCATTATATATGAATGTGCGTGCAATATTTATTGATATGGATGGTACACTACTAAAAGCCACAAACACCATTTCACACAGAAATATGGAAGCCATTAATAAGCTCATGAATCAAGGTGTCAAGGTTTTTCTAGCTACCGGACGACACTATGAAGTAACCGCCCCTTATCATAAAGAAATAGGATTAAGTACTCCAATGATCTGTTTGAATGGTGCTGCTATTCACGATGCAGAGACAGGAAGAGCCCTCCAAATGAAAACTGTCCAACTGAACGAAGAACGATTCCACCATCTGACCGCCGAACATCCTTGTAATGTTATGATCCATACAGCAAATGGGCTTTATTGTAAGGAAACAAATGAAGAAATCGATTATTGGACAAAAGTTGGGCAAATTCCGCCACGGTATATTGGAGATTTAAGACTCGCAAATTATCAAGATGTTCTTAAATATAGTGTTCGAACAGGTGCACCCAGTCCGAACCTTTCCGCTTTGTTTAAAAAGGAAGCGGAAGTCATCGATTGGATTGACGGGTTTGAAATGGTTGCTCCTAATGTTTCCAAATGGTCTGCTATAAAAAGCTTAATTACTGAATACCGGATCAGTCCAAATGAAGTCGTAGCTATTGGCGACGGACCCAATGATCTAGAGATGCTTAGGTCTGTCGGAACTGGTGTAGCAATGAGGAACGCTAGTGATGAGGTTAAAGCAGCTGCTGATTTTATTACAGGACATCACGAAAATGATGGATTAGCTGAGTTTATAGAACGATATCTGCTAAAATCATATGCATCCTATGCAATTTAGGATTTTTTGTCATACAAAAATGACAGGTGAGATCTATTTTGTTAGATTCTTACCTGTCATTTTTATATCATCCGTTTTTCTGAAAAGATTATTTTTGCCAGAATTTGTTCCAATAATAACTGTTGCATCCCATTCTTCATCTCTGGCTAATTTGGTAGTTAGTCCAGCATTCGCAAAGATTTCAAGAGTTTGAGCTGCCTGTATTTCGCTCGTTTCTACCAATAAATGCCCTCCAGGAGCAAGCCAAATAGGCGCCTCTTCCGCTGCTTTTCGCTGAAGGTCCAGCCCGTCCTTTCCTCCGTCAAGTGCCACTTTTGGTTCATATAAGCGTGCCTCCTGTGGAAGCAGCTTTATTTTATCAGTAGGAACGTAAGGTACATTAGCTACTATGATGTTCACACGACCTCTCAACGAAGGGGGCAATGCCCTATATAAGTCACCTTGATAAACGTGACCACCAATGTTTGTTAGGTTGCGGGAAGCACATTTTACTGCGACAGGATCAATATCCACGGAATGTAATACAATCTTATTTATGTCGGTTGCAATGGCAGCCCCAACAGCACCAGACCCGCAGCATAAATCCACTACAATATCATCTATGTGCGTCAATGCTTCTGCCTGCTTAACCAGGAACTCCGTACGTTGACGTGGTACAAAAACTCCCCGTTCTACCTCTATTCGCAGCCCACAAAATTTTGTACATCCAAGAACGTATTCAAGCGGTAGGCCACTGGCTCGTATTTCTACCATTTTCATTAAATCCTCCATACTGCCAGCCTCTGAGAGAAGCAACTGGGTTTCTTCTTCAGCAAAAACGCAGCCTTCGCTCCGTAGTCTATCAATTATACTTTTTTCCATTTTATTATTTAAAGAGAAAGTAATGTTCTGTATTATTTATCTCACCCATTCTGCAAATTTTTACGATTTTTATCATCTATATTCTAGAACTAAGACAAAAATCCTTCTGCAACAAACTGTACCAGTTCCCTTTGTCGGTTGAAAATATACGTTTATGTAGGAGAGAAATAGGATAGTTAAATAGAGAAACTAATTTAGCAGCGAATAAATTCCTTACTTATTAGAAATAAATTCTTCTAGGGTGGATGGTATGTGGATAAAGAGACCTTTTTTTAAATATGCAACAGGTATCCTGTTAATTCTATTAATCATTTTCTTATTTGGGAAAATTGATTACTTTGTTTGGCCCTTTCAAAAATTAATTGCTACTATATTTTTTCCGATTCTCCTTTCCGGAATAATTTATTATATAATGAGGCCATTTGTAACCTTTTTTTCCAATTATTTCAGCAAAAATATGAGTATATTGATTGTTTATTTACTATTCATCGGGGCTGGATATCTTTTTGTTCATTTTACTGGTACACCCATTGCACAACAAGTCCAGCAACTTTCGGACCAATTTCCAAATAAAGTTGAAAAGATATCAAATGTGTCCCATAACTTGGTTAAGCATAATAGCTTTGGAAACAGTTCGATAAGAATGATTGAAAAAAAAGCAAATTCTCTCTCAAACTCCTTTTTTAATCATGTCGAACAAAATATAACGAATATCATATCAATTATCACTAGTATTGCAACGGTGCTTGCAGTTGTTCCGTTTATTGTTTTTTATTTTTTACGTGATAGCGAGAAACTGAAGCCCGCTCTCTTGAAAAATCTACCTGTGGAACACGTAGAAGAGGGTAATTTAATTCTTGTAGATATAGATAAGACTCTATCCGCTTATATAATCGGACAATGTATTATCGCAATATCCGATGGTATCATGCTGTATATTGGATTTTGCCTTATCGGCCTGAATAATAGTCTAGTGCTTGCTATTTTCGCCATGTGTATGACGATGGTACCCTTTATTGGCCCCGTAATCGGAATGGTCCCGGCCTTCCTTTTCGCACTTCTACAAAGTCCATTGATGGTTTTGAAAGTCGTTTTAGTCGGAGTCGTTGCACAACAAATAGATGGAAATTTTGTTACACCAAGAGTTATGGGAAAGAAACTGAATCTTCATCCATTAACTGTCATTTTCATTTTGTTAATTTCAGGGGCTATTTATGGATTTATAGGAATCATTATCGCCATTCCACTCTACTCGGTTGTTAAAGTAACCCTTAAAAATGTTATTCGTTTTTATAAGCTAAGGAAAATGGAGAACAGGTAATAATCACGGGGACGGTTCTCCTGCTTCTTAGGAAGCAGGAGAACCGTCCCCGTGTGTATTACCTATGACCGATGGACTAATTTACATAAATTCCGAAAAAGTCTCGACCTATAAACATATAATTGAATAAATAATATATCTTCCTATAAAGTGAGGATCAGACCATGTGCGAAATAAAACTTCTTTTATCGAAAGAAATTGGCCGTCTAATTGATGATATTTATAAATGTAACAACGAAACGTTAAGGGAACAGATTTTAATGGACATCATTTTATTAAATGACGCTATTATGCAATACAACGATGAGGTCTTTTAGTTTATTCGTTTTAGGGGTCAAATTGAATTCTAGATGACATGATGATCCCCCATCCCACGGGGACCCTTCCTCTTTTCCTAAGAGCCTTGTAAATTCCTCATTCATCCATCCACCTTCATTATGTGGGGTCAGGTAATAAACCTGGCCCTCACCAGTTACCTCCTGCAGTGGCAAATCCTTTATTTAAAAGGTAATTTTTATCCCTCTCTTCTTTAATAGTTACGAATTATTAGTAGGATAAAAAAGCTGTTAGATACTTCTAAGGTATTTTTTTGCTATTTGTCCGAACCTCTTTTTCATTTGTGAATAAGTTAATATAGAAAATTTTATTATTTCCCTATACCTTTTCGAAAGGAGCTATTTTTTTTGTCAACAGTTATGCATTTAAATTTAAGAGTTGATCCGACTCAATATATACCACAAATTCGTGAAGTTCCGGGCTATGACTATATTCATTTGGTACGACATCCAAAGTACATGACCGACCTTTCGCTGCTAAATGAAAAAGTTTATTATCTAAATGAAATTTATTCGAAAAGACAATTTGTAAAAAACAATCATATCTCTCTCTTACACGCCCATCATGGACAACTAGGTATATTATTACTTCCTTTTAAGGACAAAACGAACCTTCCACTAGTAACCAGTATTCGTGGCAGAGATGCCACTTTAGCCAATCAGCCAGTAGGCTATTTAGAAAACATGAAGATGCTTTTTGAGCAAGGAGATATGTTTTTTCCAGTATGTCAATATTTAGCCGATCGAATTATGGACTGGGGCTGCCCTTCGGAGAAAATTAGAGTGCTATACGGAGGAATTGATCTAAGCCGATACCATTATCGACCGCCAAGTCTTGGAGACTCACAAAACATTTTATCTGTAGGCAGATTAGTAGAAAAAAAAGGCCATCATATTTTAATGCAGGCCTTTCAAAAAATTAAAGACAAATTCCCTCATGCTACACTTACCATTATCGGTAGAGGAGAACTTCAAGAATCCCTTACTTCTTTGTCCGAAAAACTAAATTTAGGAGATTCCTTCCGTTTATTAAATCATCTTCCAAAGGAGAAAGTTCGAGAACATATGGCCTCTGCAGATTTATTTTGCGCGGCCAGTATCGTATCATCAGCAGGAGATGTGGAAGGGATTCCTAATACCCTAAAAGAGGCCATGGCAACAGGAGTACCTGTCATCTCCACTAATCATGCAGGCATCCCTGAATTGGTTACCCATCATCAAGAGGGGTTCTTAGTGCAAGAAAACAATGTTGATGAACTTGCTGAAGCCCTTGAGTTTATGCTGACCCACAGGGAGTTATGGGAAGAGTACTCCATTGCAGCGCGTCAAAAAGTCGAGAAAAACTTTGATGCTACTCAACAGCTATTATTGCAGGCAAAATATTATGATGAATTGTTGGGGGGATCATAATGGGGAATTTTAAATCCATTAAGGTTACCAAAGGGTTAAAAACCTTAGAGATTGATAATCCTGCTAACTATCCTTTAGTAGGAATGGGGGCAAAAGGTGCCGTCTTTAAACTTTCTGAAGACAAATGTGTAAAAATATACATCGATCCGCTTGAAGCAGAGATGGAGGCCAAAGCTCTTACAGTTGGAAAACATTTGTCCTTTTTACCCAAAGTATATGAAACAGGATCAAACTATGTCGTCATGGAATATTTTAATGCGCCAACGTTAAAAGAATACCTAAAGAATTGCACCTACCTCCCTGAATCTATCGCAAGAAAGCTTCTTAATATTTTGTTTAACTTAAAAAAGGCAAAGTTTACCACGGTAGATGCCCCTCTTAGCCACATTTTCGTCCTTGATAATGAAGAGCTCAAAGTCGTTGACCATGTTAATGCCTTCACCAAAATGTATCCTGTTCCTCTTAAACTACTAAGAGATTTAGAGATCATCCTATTAAAAGACTCATTCTTAGCGCAAGTAAAAAAGTTAGCACCGCGTGCATACGAAGCTTGGGGGAAATATTTTTACAAAAACAGATTGGACTATAAAAATATCCCCGTAACCTCAGGCGGCTCTGGAGAAAGTGTAAGGGTAGACAGTTCAGTTACACAACAATTAATTGGTAAAGGCCATCAGGGTGCCGTATATCGGGTAGCAGAAGATAAATGTGTTAAGATTTACGGAAAACAAGAGCATGCCAATCAGGAAAAAAAGGTTTTACTAACTTACAAAAACTTGTCCTTTATACCAAAGGTTTTTGAAACAGGACCGAATTATGTAGTGATGGAATATCTTCTCGGACCTGATTTAAACACCTTTCTTAAGCATCAATCTAAATTATCGGAAGACGTGACAAGACAATTACTTGATATTTTAACTAATCAAAAAAAATCAGGATTTAAGCAAATTGATGCCCCACTAAGACATATTATAATAACCAATAATGGATTTAAAATGGTTGACCATGTCTATGCCTTCACAAATGAACAAAAAAGACCTCTTGAGTTATTTCAAAACCTTCGTGAAAGAGGCTTCTTAGAGTCTTTCCTTGAACAGGTAAAGGAAATGGATCCTGATCTACATGCGGAGTGGACGAGCACCCCCATTCCTCTTGGGAAAGAAGAAATAGTTGAAGAGGAACAAGTAAGTAAAAAGATTAAGAAAATGGACGAGCATAGGAAAAGAAATAAGAATCGAAAAAAAGAGGACGGCCGTAAAGGTCATGATCGCAGAAAATGAATATTTTAGTCACTGGAGCAGCAGGTTTTATTGGATTTCATCTTTCTAAACGTTTGTTAGCACAAAATTACCATGTAATTGGTATCGATAACCTTAATGAATATTACGACGTTCTTTTAAAGAAAGAACGGTTAAAGTTACTAGACGAACACCCTAATTTTGAATTCTATAAAATCGATTTAGCAGAGGAAGAGTCATTAAAAACATTATTTCAAAACCACTCCATAGAGATTGTCATTAATTTAGCTGCTCAAGCAGGAGTCCGCTATAGTCTTACAAATCCACATTCCTATATTCATTCCAACCTGCTGGGATATACAAATATTTTAGAAGCATGCCGGCACTATCATGTAAAACACTTAATCTATGCCTCATCAAGCTCGGTTTATGGAGCAAATTCAAACATTCCCTTCTCAACGAGTGACTCTGTTGATCATCCTGTGAGTTTGTATGCAGCCACTAAAAAAGCAAATGAATTAATGGCTCATACTTACAGTCATCTATATAATATTCCAACTACAGGTCTTCGTTTCTTTACGGTATATGGACCGTGGGGACGGCCTGATATGGCTTATTATACTTTCACTAAAGATATTTTCGAGGGAAATACAATAAAAGTATTTAATAATGGGGACATGCGCAGAGATTTTACTTTTATTGATGATATTGTGGAAGGAATCATTCAATTATTGGATCATCCGCCAGAGTACAATCATGACTGGGATAAGAAGAATCCCGATCCTAGCTCTAGCTATGCTCCCTATAAAATTTATAATATTGGCAATAACAATCCTGTAAAGTTAATGGATTTTATTCAAATATTAGAGAAACACATTGGGAAAACAGCGAAAGTAGAATTCTTACCAATGCAGCCTGGAGATGTGAAAGAAACCTATGCAGATATTTCCGATTTACATCAGGATATCGGGTTCTATCCACGAACATCCATTGAAGCTGGTTTAGGTCAGTTTGTAAATTGGTTCAAACAATATTATCAAAAGGAAAAATAATCACGGGGACGGTTCTCCTGCTTCCAAAGAAGCAGGAGAACCGTCCCCATGTGTATTAGGATTTAAATTTGTTTATTAATTGTTTAAACTTTGGGGAGATTCCTTTCAGTAATGGTTTATATTGTTTAGTTGTTTCGACAAGCATATCTACTGTTTCCATAAGCAATACGACATCCACTTTGTTAAGTAGATTTACGATTTGTTGTTCTACTTGATTTTGAGGAGTCAGAGCACTGTGCTCCGCTTCCTTTCTCCGAGAGCCAAGGATCCAATCATCAAACTGATTTGTCTTGCGATTGAAATAGGGTGGCTCTTTTTGTTCCGGAATTTCTTGTGAATGACTTTCGTCCTTTATGTTTCCTTCTCCTTGCTTATTGGTTCCAAACATAAATCCAGAAAACCGATTCGATTCCTTATTGGGTTTCTTTTTAAATCTATTCTCATCGTCCCGCAATCGCACCCTTCTTCCCTTCATACCCTTTTAGATAATTTATGATTGGTAGTGTGACAAGGTGTGGACAACATAATAAAAAATTAAATCAGAAAAATTTAATAGCTAATCGACAAACACGCAACCATGTCATCCTCTGAAGGCAGCCAATGAAGTTAGTGCATGGCGCAGAGTAGAATAGGTTGAAACATCCTTGAATTCGAGTCCTAGCTGTACAGCCGTTTGTGCTATCTCGGGTCTTACTCCTGAAAGGGTAGAGGTCACCCCAATTAATCTCAATGCTTCTATCATAAGGAAGATTTGATGGGCTACCATGGTATCAATCATTAGAAAGCCTGATAAATCAATAACAAGATCATTTACTCCTAGATTGACACACTGGTTCAAAGTATTTTCAAGCATTAACTTAGCCCGTCTCGTATCTATATCGCCTACAAGAGGAAGTAACGCTACCTCTTTGTTAAGAGCAATAACCGGGGAACTTAACTCCTGTATAAGTTCCTGTTGAGCACGTAGTTTTTGATGTGAATAGTATTGATGTTCTTCAACAAAACCTAACACAACTTTATCAAATGCTTTTATCATCACTCGATTCCAGCTATCTATCACTTCTTTGGAAAACTCATCCTCATGTAAAGAAACAAAATCCTGAATATAATCAAGATACTGTTCCCGCACCCTAAAAAATTCTCTTAACATATAATGGAGTGGTGTGTTTAAATGCTGTTGATCCTGAGCAATAGAAAGGATCCATTTTTGGAATTCCTCCAAGAACTCTGTTTCCTCCCTAATAAAAACGTCACAAAGATGTAAATGGAAATCATAGTTTTGTTTTTTTAAAGTATTGGTAACATTAGGGTCATCAGAGGCATATACTCCTGACGAGTCACTTTTATCAAGAGAATTATACCATTCCTCTGTAAGATTTCTTGCTTTAGCTAATAAAAATGAGTATAATTCTTTATTTCTATGCATTGAGAATCCCCCCTCCTTTATGTATATTCTACTAAAATTTTAACTTATCTTATTACATATGTCTTGCTGCATACACTTTCTAACTAAATTAAACTCCCCCCATTAAAGGAACACCTTCAACTCAAACAAGCTTATTCTTGTATATCGTCGTCACTTTTGTATTCTAAAATGTCCCCAAGCTGGCATTCTAGTGCTAGATAAAAAGCATTTCTCATTACAAAGAAATGCTTTATAAAACTAAAACTATTCAATTGCAAAAACCCGGCGTTTTCACTGAAACCCGGGTTCTTGTTGAGATTTAATGATCATTCTACACCTCAATAACCTTTGTTAGGCTTCGTTCTGCCTGCCTTCCTTTCCCCATACAGCTAAATAAATCATAAACCAAAACGGGGCCATTACCGACATTCCTCGGATGAATCCAATCA
The DNA here is from genome assembly GCF_002860255.1 of Neobacillus cucumis. Lineage (GTDB taxonomy): Bacteria > Bacillota > Bacilli > Bacillales > Cytobacillaceae > Neobacillus > Neobacillus cucumis_A. The sequence continues at coordinate 61,287 of NZ_PGVE01000072.1, read as the reverse complement.
TAAAATTGAACATAGTCATTACCTCCTCATGAGTCGAAAGGATTTCTCTAGTAAAATACCCTTTTTTCAATAACATAATCATTCATGTTTCTATAAAAAACAAAAAGGGTATTTATTATTTAAGAGATTAATAGAAATGATAAAGGGGGCCGTGGACCATCATGTTGTCTGTAAATCAGCTTGACCGATTAAAAAAGAGGCTTGAGGAAGAAAAACAGGAGATTAAAGGACAAATCAATCGTAACCCCACGCTGGATACGAGCTTGCGGGAAACAGTCGATGAATTATCGACCTATGACAATCATCCTGCTGACATGGGGACAGAATTATTTGAGCGTGAACGCGATTTTGCCTTAAAGAACCACCAGGAAGATGAACTAAAAAAAATAAATACGGCACTGGATGTCATTGAAAAAGGAACCTATGGAAAGTGCGAGGTTTGCGGGGACGAAATTCCTTTCGAGCGGCTGGAAGTTCTTCCTTCCACCTTACATTGTGTAGAACACGCTCGGGAAGCTGCTAGCGGGGATTATCGCCCAGTGGAAGAAGACCTCTTAAAGCCATCCGAGGTTAACTCCTTTAGGCATGAACCGGACGATGGGGTTATCGATACTCAAGACAGCTTTCAGGAAGTGGCCAAGTTTGGAACCTCGGAAACCCCTGCTGACCTCGTTGGGGATTATAACAGCTATAATGAGCTCTATAACCAAGGGATAAATGAAGAGTCTTATGCGGAGGATTACGAAACTTATTCTGCCACAGACATAACTGGCCGACAAAAAACGGTTCTGCCCTCTCGAAAGATGGAAGAATACAAGGAATTGCTTGATAGAAAAGGGATTGAATCCAAAATTGGAGACATACCCTATAAATACAGAGATAGTTATATAGAAAATAAGAAAACAGAGACTAAGTAATTTTTTAGTCTCTGTTTTTTCCTTCTTCCATTCATCTTAAAAATTCATTTTCGACTGTCCGCCATCCACATTGATAGTCGCGCCCACAATCCATGAGGCTTTTTCGGAAGCAAGAAACACCGCTACATTGGCGATTTCCTCGGGAGTGCCAAATCGCCCAGCTGGAATATCTTTTTTCACAAATTCCTTTATCCCTTCCGGATCTGCATCGAGTCGTTTTTTCCAATTTCCCGTTTCATGCAGGATGCTTCCTGGCGCAATACCGTTGACTCTAATTCCATATGGTATAACTTCATCTGCTAACGACTTAGTGAAACTAATCAGTGCGGATTTGGCATTATTATAAGTGACTTTTCCGCCGCTTTCCCTCCCGTAAACGGATGTAATATTGATAATTGAGCCTGTTCCCTGCTTTTTCATATTCTCCACAGCCAGCTTACTTAAATGGACCGCTGAAAAATAATTCAGCTCCATGGCGTGGTAAAACAAATCCATTTCTGTTTCGGACGCGTTCCCGCCATTGCTCCCCCCGGCATTATTAATTAAGATATCTATGTTTCCGTATTGTTCGATAACCGATTGAAACATTTCTTCACGCTCGTCCGCATTGGTAATATCGGCTTGGAAAATAGAGACCCTTTCCCCGATCTCTTGTTTTGTCATTTCCAATGCTTCCATCTGACGCGCTGTAATCAAAACATTTGCGCCCTCCTCCACAAATGCCTTGGCGATCGCTTTGCCAATCCCCTTTGAGCCGCCAGTGATCAATACATTTTTTCCATGCAATTGCAAGTCCATAGTAAAAACTCCTTTTCATGTAAACTATAATTATTGTAGCGTTATTATAAAAAAAAATAAAAGATCCTTACGTCTCCCGTAAGGACCCCTTTGTCGTTATGCTAACAATCTCCTCGCCTTCTTAATGAACCAAAACGAAGTAATGCCCACGATTGCTATATATAATTCCACAACCCATAAGCTTGTAAAATGACCGGTCTGCACGAACACGAGCGGGAAATCAATCGCAGCATGAATGAGAAGGACGTAAATAACATAAATAAATTTCTTTTTTACGACCCCAATCAATACCCATAAGCTAAAAGCAATCTGCATAAATACGGCGAAAAACCGTTCAACACAGCCTAATAAATAAAAGGATATACCATTGTTTAACACGGTATCTTTAATGACAGCAAGCTGTTCCGTTGGGATTTTTCCTGCCATTGTTTTTTCTAGTGTACCTGCATTCATCATAAACGCAAACATGATGGTTGGCACAACCATGGTTAACACTAACAAAATGGCCTCCATGCCGCCCCAGCCGACTCCAAACGAAATTCCCCCTTTGTAATCGTAGAATTTTTTTAACAGCCATGTAAATATAAGAAAGCGACCAAGCTCTTCAAATGTGCCAGCTGCCATCCCCCCATATAGCCCAAACAGCAATGGGTGTTCCGCATAATTTGGAAAAGCCGTAATGACCGCTAGATGAAGAGCTTTTTCCAAAACCTGAGTCATCACCACAAATCCAAACGCGCCTATAATTAACGGCTTTACCGCAATACCCGTCTTCTTTCGATAATATAAAATCAACCCAATGAATAATGCCACTGAAAAAATAATCGGAACAAACATCGAAATGATCTTTGCTGTACTAACCATTCTAACTCCCCCTTGTAAAGCTTCCTCTTTTTATTATCATTCTCAATAATGATAATAATTGATGTTCCAATAACTGTCAATAGAAAACTTTCCATTTCTTTATCATTTCTTAAATATTTTCTAAACAGAACAAATGTTTTGATGTAAAATAGGTATGTCTATTTTTTTTATACATACATGTTTATTTGAGGTGGAATGAAAATGAATGGTACATCACACGCGGTCCTTGGATCAGCAACTGGATTTATAGTTGCTAATGCATTCCAAACCTCTCCGTCTGCGACATTGTTGTTCGTTGGATTAGGAGGGATTTCGGGATTAATCCCTGATTTAGATATTGACGGGAAGCTTCGCGGAAAAATTACTTTGTCACATAAGGTGATTCGACTGTCTGCCCTGATCATTGGAATGTTGATGATCGTATTTAGTTACTTTGAGAAAACAGGGGTAGACAAATGGCTGGGGGGGGGAATCGGATGTTTGATTATAGCTGTTGCCTCTCTCATTAAGCAAAAACATATGTTAACCATTACAGGCTTGGCTGTACTGGCGGGAGGAGTCTCATTAGCGGAACTTTGGTTAATTCTTCTGGGGATCTACATTATCATAGCGTCTTTTAGCTCTCACCGCACTTATACCCATTCGATTTTAGGCGTTGTTTTCTTTGGGGTCATTGCTTCTAATTTTGAGGCTTCACTTGGGATACAGGGTGTTTACTATTCCTGTATTGGCGGTTATATCAGTCATCTGATAGCTGATTTAAAAATACTGCCCTTTAATAAACGGGGTATTAAGCTGTTCTTGCCATTGTCTTCGAAGGAATTATAAATCTGAAAACCCATGATCATATTTCGTCTTTCTTTCATTCAGTATTACTTTTAGAACAAAATGCTGCAAAAAAGGTGTTAATCCTGCAGGATTAACGCCTTAGTTTTTGCAAACACTATTATAAAAAATAGTAATGGATATTTATAAAAATATACCTATTTGTTGTATAGAGGTTACTTCAGATGAAACCATTTAAAGAAAAGAAAAAACACCAGAAAAAAATACGTCATTATCTATTTGAAAAAATCACCGAGTGTCTTATTGAGGGTATTTTTGGTTTGTTATGGAGGTTACTTGTAGGTTTTTTTGGTCTTTTAGGCAGGTTGATTATGTCTATTTTTCATCATTTCTTTTAATTAATGTCCATTAGTGACCGTTACCCCAATAAGAAAATGCCTTGCTTCTTTTTTGAAGCAAAGCATTCTAAAAGAGAAGGATCGCGTACCCCCTTTGAAACATAGCTGAATATGCTAGCGGTACCGTTCTTCTTTAAATGGATTGGCTGTCATCGAATAGCCAAACTCTTCCCAAAAACCGGCCTCATCTTCTTTCATAAACTCGATTCCTGAAACCCATTTCGAGCCTTTCCAAAGATAAAATGTTTCTGGCGGAATAAACCGCAGTGGATAACCATGTTTGGGATCTATATCCTGCCAATCATGATGTTGATCCTTCCAACGGTAGACAAACAATGAATCCTCCCCTAATAAAGGCTCGAGTGGCAAATTAGCAGAATAACCAAATCTATCCCCATTATAGTAACCGTAAATTTTTATGTATTTAACCTCTTCATCGATTTCCACAAGTTTTAATAATTCTCTAAGGGCAATGCCTTCAAAAGTGGTATCAAATTTTGACCAGGTAGTAACACAATGCATGTTAACGGTTGAGATGGTCCTCGGCAGCTCCATGAATTCTTTATAGGATAAGATCTTTTCTTCTTTTACCTCACCAAAAAGCTTGAAATTCCAATAGGTTTTATTAAACACGGGGATATCCCCTTTGTGCAATATTGGCCATTTTTCTGTTTCGAATTGCCCAGGTGGAAGCAGCTTGTCCATCATACACCATCCTTTTTCCTATTAAACGATTATTAGACCACAGTATTTCGTATAGTATACTACAAAATAATTCAAGAAAACCATGTTAGTTTCCTGCACTGTATTCAATGAAAAAGGGTACCGCCTCCAGTTGTTTGGAGACAAGTACCCTTTTCTCTTCAATCCTTAAAATTCTCTGTTGTCTAAGTTCGTATTTGTTTGATTCAACGAAGTGACCGGAGTATTGTATGGATCATTTGATTTTATGGTTACGTCTGTATCGTTTTGGTTTATACTTGAATCCACTCGTTGTCCTTCACCTAGACGGTTTTGTCGGCGTTCCACCACAACAAGGAATTTACCTTCTTTTACATAGCCTTCGTAACGGTCCGCCTCCTCTTCAGGAATTCCTAATCCAATTAAAACTCCTGCCAAGCCGCCTACTCCCGCTCCGGCAGCTGCCCCAGTAAGAGTTGCAGCTATTGGCCCAGCCGCTACAATAGGCCCGATTCCTGGTATAGCAAGGGCACCTACGCCTGCAAGCAGTCCTAATATTCCACCAAGTGCCCCGCCTGTTGCAGCTCCCGTAAGAGCACTTTTTTCAGTTGTCGTACCAGTAGTATCATTAATGTCTTTTACAACGTCTTTGTCTTTCCCGATAACTGAAATATCTTCGGAGGCATAACCCTGTCGTTTTAAATCTTCGACCGCCTGAATAACCTCTTGTTCAGTATCGTAAACTCCCACCAAATTCTTTTCATGTTCGTACATTGAAATTCCTCCTTTGATTGGTTGTCCTTATTTTAACTACCCGACCTGAGGAGGAATGAAACATTTATTCTTTCATTGCTTTGGCCATTTCAATATTTTTTAAACAGCACCGTTTTTATCTGGCAGGTATTTTTACAGGTAGACAACTCATTCCTCAAGGCATAAGGGATCAGTCAGTCTTTTGGTGTCAGGCACCAGTTAATTTTTCGACGGTAACTCTCCCTGAAAAAAAAGTGGCGCCTCCGCCCATGTCTGCGATTCGGTCTGGAGTAAGCGAGTTGACCAGATGTTTTGTTCCTTTATCTGCTCCCCAAAGACCTTGAGTTACTGCCACACCTGGAAGGACGCCGTCACCAACACTCGCTTTAAGGATACATTCCCCTTGGTCGTTCCAAACCCGGACCTTCTCTCCATTTTTCACTCCCAATTTTTCGGCATCGTAAGAATTTAAAACCACTTCAGGCTCTTTTTCGAACCTAACATGCGTTGTCTGGTTTGCAAAGGTTGAATTTAAAAAGCTATGATTCGGCCCCGCTATGAATTGTAAGGGGTGATGAGAGTCATTTTTTAAAGGTTCATAGGTTGGTAATGGAGGATAGCCGTCCTGTTTCATCTTTTCTGAATATAGTTCGATTTTTCCACTCGGTGTTGGGAGCCTGACAGGAAATATCGCCTTTGCCTTTAAATATTGATGTTCAGTTAAGGTTTCGTAGTTTATTTCTTTTATATAAGGATTCATGGGATTCGCTAGTGATTGATTAATTAATTCTGCTTCTGTTTCGTCAAAAGCCGTTTCAGTGAAGCCCATTCCTTTAGCCAGCAGCCGGAACACCTCCATGTTTGACTTTGCTTCCTCGAATGGTTCGATTACAGGCTGTTGAAGCTGAATATAGTGATGCCAATACGATGTATAAAAATCCATGTTTTCAAAGGACGATGTAGCCGGTAGAAGAATGTCTGCGTATCTAGCCGTTTCTGTTAAAAATAAATCATGGACAACAGTAAATAGGTCTTCCCGCTCTAATCCTCTTCGAACCTTATTGCCAGCTGGCGCCACAACGGCTGGATTACTCCCATATACATAGAGTGATTTTACAGGGGGATCTAAAGTGAGCAAGGCTTCACCCAGCAGGTTCATATTAATCACCCGCGTTTTTTTATTTTTCAACAAATCAGGCCGTTGCAAATGAGCAGCATGATGGGCCAGGTAAGCGGAATTTCCTTTGATTGCCCCTCCTCCTTTTACTAACCACTGTCCTGTTAACGCAGGGAGGCAGGAAATCGTTCTCACAAACATACCGCCATTGTCGTGGTGCTGCGGTCCATTTCCTATCCGAATAAAAGCAGGGGAAGTTTTACCATACATCCTTGCCAATTGAATAATATCCTCCGCCGGTATGCCGGTAATGCCTGATACAATAGCAGGGTCATACTGCACAACATGTTCACGCAGCTGCTCATGACCGACTGTATATTGTTCTAGAAATGAGGAATCCACCATGTTCTCAGTAAATAAAATATTCATCAACCCTAAAGCCAGAGCCGTATCTGTCCCCGGTAAAATGGGAATAAACCAGTCTGCTAATCTAGCCGTTTGGTTTTTATGGACATCAATCACAATGATTTTAGCACCATTTTGTTTCCTTGCTTTTTGAGCAAGAGCAACTTGGTGCATGTTGGTACTTACTGCATTTATCCCCCAAAAAATAAACAGCTTGGTGTGGCTGGTATCCTCCGGATCGATTCCGAAACTTCCTCCCATTGTATATTTATAGCCAACTGCACCGGCTGAGTTACAGATACTCCTGTCAAGCTGAGTGGCTCCCAGACGATTGAAGAAGCGGCGGTCCATTCCTTCCGCACTAAGGTTCCCCATATTTCCATAAAAGCTGTAGGGCAGAATACTTTCGGCACCCTCACTGTTTATCAGTTTCTTCCAGCGGGTGGCAATCGTCTCAATAGCTTCCTCCCAGCTTATTCGAACAAACTTCCCTTCTCCTTTTACACCAAGGCGCTTCATTGGATACTTTAGCCGTTTTTCATCATAGATTCGTTCCGTCATATAACGAACTTTGTTGCAAATAAAACCCTTGGTGACTGGATGATTTGGATCACCTTCGACTTTGATAATTTTTCCGTTCTGTTTATGTAAAAGCAACCCGCATTGATCCGGGCAGTCTAGTGAACAAACTGAAGGGAAAATACCATCTGGGCTATCAATATAAGAGGGCATAGCCGGCCTCCTTTCCTTGGTGTCAGGCACCATTGTTAGATTCTACAATATCATAAAATAGGAATACTCGTCTCGAAGTGGTACTATTGGTCAATCAATTTCCTTTTGGCGTTATTATTTTAATCTGAATTGAACCTAACTCTAGATCATACATTAGTAAGAGGTGATTAAAATGGATAGACATCTAAAGCAAACTTTTAATTTCCGTTATTTGAAAATTGGTGAGATTGTTAATAGCGGAGTTTTGCAAATTGGTTGTGGAGCTGGTGAGACTCAACGAACCCCTCATGTTGCCTATACCACAGTAGGAACTTCATTAGTTGGTGTGTCAGCTCCTCCTCAATTTTCTGTCCCATTACAAGCAGCAATACGGGAGAAATTGTAAGATTTGCCCCTACTCTAAATAACTTCTTTAAGTTAATAACCTCCTAATATATGACTTCCTGTTGGAAGTCATTTTTCAGTTATTAAGCTTTCTTTAAAGGGAACATATTGCTCAAATAGACCTTATAAATAAATTCCTTAACCACATTAAGGATTTCTGCCTTTTGTTAAATGATTTCTTTATATAAAAATACACCCCAAAAGTTAAATTTTTCACTAACTTTTGGGGTGCCATTCCCTTCGCACTTCTTTTTATTTCCATTGAACTAATTACTTCGAAGCGGTCGCTAATGTAGCTTCTGGGGTGGTTACCTTGTCATAAAAATCGACGAATTGGTCACGTTCATCGCTATTGCGATAAGCCATTGCGACACGTGGATGTTCATTTAGCACACCAGAAATCATGTAAGGAATGATATAGCCCCACTCCCACTTTTGTCTCATTTCTACCATGTGCTTTTCTATTATGCCAAGTACTGGCCGCATTTCATAGCTTGATTTTTGAATATAACTAACGAGAAGTTCTGTATTACAGTTACCTGCCGCACGTCCCATGCCATAAACAGATGAATCTAAGAAGGTTACTCCATTTTGATACGCCATTAATGTATTGGCGAATGCTAACTGCATATTATTATGTGTATGAATGCCAAGCTGTTTGTTAGGAAGCAATGACTTAAATTTTTTTACTTGATGCTCAATCCCTGCAGGGTCCAAGCTTCCAAAGGAATCAACGATATATACAACATCTACAGGGCTTTCCTTCACCATTTCCATGGCTTCAATCAGCTGATGTTCAGGTACACTAGATAAAGCCATGATGTTAATGGAAGTCTCATAACCCAAATCATGAAACATTTGTACAAGCTCTAACCCTTTATCCACTTCACGGACATAGCATGCCACCCGGATCATATCCAAAACGCTTTGCTCACGTGGCAGGATGTCCTTCGGGTCCACACGACCAATATCTACTAGAGCAGATAGTTTCGTGAACTTTTTCTCTGGAATAATTTCTTTTAGAAAGTTATCATCCAGAAATCTCCATGGATTAGGCTCCTTCGCATTAAGAAGCCTAGCGGAATTTTTGTAGCCAATTTCCATATATTCAACACCGGCTTCACTTAGTCCATTATATAAGTCCTGAACAAATTCCACACTGAAATCCCAATTGTTGACTAGCCCGCCATCACGGATTGTACAGTCTAATATTTTGCTGCTATGTACCATATTTGCAACTCCCCCAGTTATTATGAGCATTCGTCATATTATTTGTTATTATTATTGCTTATATCATGATTTGATGAAAAGTGTCAAACTTATTTTTCAAATGAGAATGTTCTAAAAGAAATTTGGGGAAATTAACTTTTTATCCTCTTATATAATGTAAAGAGTTTTATTAAGTCTCTATTTTTCTTGTTTTGTAAAGCAAGCTACCCAACGACAAGAGAACGTGATAGAATCATAAGGTTAGATTTTGAGAATCATAAGGATAGTGTGTAGGTGATAGTACTGTGAAAGAAACTGTATTGATTCAACAAAAAAATAAATTTGCCATCCCATTTGGTTTACTAAAAAAAGATCTGGTCTTCACCATTTCCCTAGTTCTAGCCGCACTAAGCTGTCTCATTCAGCCGCCAAAACTGCAGTATATTAATTTCCATGTTCTGATTTCTTTATTTAATTTAATGCTTGCCATTAAAGCTTTTGAAGAACTGAAGGTTTTGGATAAATTAGCTATCAGCCTTTTAAATAAATGTAAGCATAGTAAATCGGTTTCAGCCATCCTTATTTTGTTATGTTTCTTTAGCTCCATGATTGTGACCAACGATGTAGCCTTGCTTACTTTTGTACCTTTGGCTCTAGTCATTAGCCAAAAGACAAACATTCCCATGATGGAAACAGTGATTCTTCAAACCATAGCTGCAAACATCGGCAGCAGTTTAACACCAATGGGAAACCCGCAAAATTTGTTTATTTATTCTTATTTTGGAATTCATCCGATGTCTTTTTTTACAACGGTGATCTTTATGGCTGTTCTTGGGATCAGTTCTCTCTATTTTCATATTCGAAGACTAAAGGGATCTAAACTAAGGGTAGACCTTAATCCGGTTATGATTGGAGATGGGAAAAAAGCGACGATTTGGGTTATGGCACTTATCATTATTATTGCTTCTATTTTTGGCATTTTAAATGATCAGATTGCCTTTATTATCACATTTATGTTTTCCCTTTTATTAAATAAAAAATTATTGCTCAAGATTGATTATTTATTACTTATAACTTTTATCTGCTTTTTTATTTTTATAGGAAATATATCTCATACTGAAGTCGTACAGACTTTTGCAGGTAAAAGCTTAAATGACGCGGGTTCTGTCTTTTTTAGTTCTATTTTTTTCAGCCAATTGATTAGTAATGTACCTGCCTCCATTCTTCTCTCCCACTTCACAACGGATTGGAAACCTTTGTTGTTAGGCGTAAATATCGGGGGACTTGGAACGATCATTGCTTCCCTAGCCAGTGTCATTTCATATAAATTGTATATTCAATCCAATCCAAGCGAAGGGAAAAAATACTTAACCAAATTTACGTTCTATAACTTTTCCTATTTATTCATTTTGGCACTACTACAGTATGCCATTTTAAAATTTTTAAAGATGATATAAAAAAATGCTAGGATCCTCTACTAATAGAGGTCCTGGCACCTTGAACGTTGTCACTTATAACAAGGATTAATTACTTATCACAAAATCATCAAAATTGATTCTACTTCCCGTTGTACCTGAAACCACAATCCTGAACCGAACTGGAGCTGTTTGGGTAAGGGTAAAAGTTTTAACTGTTAAAGAGGTTGAACTTGTATTCGTACTGCCAACGTTAGTCCATGTCGAGCCACCATTCGTAGACATTTGCAGCTGCCAATTTGCCCCGCTGTCGGTACTGAAATTAGCATGAGAAATTTGTACACTTTTTGCTCCGTTCACATCAAAATTCATCGAAATTTTTCCGGGAGCCCGCACCCGGGCAGACTGTAAGCCCGTTTTCTTATCGCTAGATAAATTCCCAATAAGAGCATTATCAAAATACCATGAACCACTTGCCAGAGATACATTTCCTGCAGAATACGCAGTTTTGGTTCCGGACTCAAACTTTTCATTCAAGTTTATGGTCCCTACCGAACCTCCGCTTGAACCGTAGCCATAGGACCCGGACTTAAATGTGGACGGATCATACCACTTATAACCTGACGCAGGTGCAGCCCACGGTTCTGCTACGGGCTCCGTGGATGTCTCAGGATTTTCCATTGATAACAAAGTCGTTCGTTGGTCCAACTGCAATCCGCTGACCTGGGATAAGGCTGTATAACTTTCCTGTTTTGCTAACCAGTCGACGATATTTACGAGTAACGTACTATCATTCTGTTCTTTAAAACCATCATACGTGGTCTTTGTTGATCCTGTTTCTTCACGTAAATATTTTGGAGTAGCATCTTCGACAGGAGAAGAATCGCCGATAAATGCAGCTTTTCCTAATCCTAGCTTGGAAACCGCTGCATAAGGACCCTCTGCTCTGCCCCCGCCATTATATACACCTTGATCGACAGCATTTCCCCAAGCTACCGTTGTTGGGGGAAGATAGACAATTCCTTTTGCTTTGTTAGGGTCCGTAATAGCTAATGTGGAACCTGCATGCATGGCCACAGTGGAAACACCACTTGTGATTCCAAAGGCTTGACTAGGTGCAACGATATCATTGGCAGTAACATCTCCAATCGCATTATATCGGTATCGGATCCCAAAGTTAGTTGCCAGCCAGTCTGATCCTGTTACACCCTGCATTGCTGCAGACGAAGCCTCTTCTGTGGTCATTCCTTTTGTCGGATTGGAATACGCCCCTCTGCGATAGCCATTAAAGACTTCGGAAGCATCCCAACGGTTTTTGTTGCGGTCCGCATTATAATGATCCCCAATAAAAAAGATACTTCCGCCATTTTGCACATACTGGATCATAGCGGCTTGTTCGGAGGTTTTGTAAGGAATATTTGCTTCTCCTATGATGAACACATTGTAGCCTTGTAAGTCTTCATAGGTAATCGGAGTGGTTTTTCGCAACTCTTTTGCATAATAGCCTTTGTTTGCCAGGGAATTGGCAAAATCAGAAAATCCCCCATTCAATACCCAGTCTGCTGCACCGGCTGTTTGTCCATGTGTATTATCAAATAAAATCTTCTTGCCATTCGCTGTTCCAACTGGCTGCAGTTGGGGAGCTGGATCCAGTGCATTCTCGGCTGAAACATACGGTGTGGCATAGATGAGAGTGGCAGACAAAAGCAAAAGAACGAATGCAAAAATGGTAAAGCCTTGACGTTTCATTTCGATCACTCCTTTTTATGTTGTCCTCCATAAAATACCACACCAATGTTAGGTGAATGTTAAGAATGATTAAAATTATAAAATTTTCCCAACTAGAATAACTAATCCAATTTACTTAACTTTTACAAACAAGAGAAAACCTTAATAAAACGTTTACATACTATTCATTCGAACTTAATGATTTAATTTTATAATGTAATTATTAAGCCCTAACTGTAATTCTTGCGGCTAAATAGGCCTGATGAAGTTGATTTATTAAACTAGAAGGAGAATTTCTGTGCAGTGGTTAGATAGTTTTTTATTTATGTGGATAAATAGAATTTTACTTTTCGGTACCGTAATCTCGTTTGTTTTAGCGGTCATTATATTTAAAAAGTCATCTGACCGTGATTTGCCGTTCATTTCTTTTCTTATAGGCATTGGCTTCATTAGCACTTTTTTTATCGTTCATTACACCTCCCGTTGAATAACCACTTTACCCCGCTCTCACTCGAGAGAGGGGTAAAGGTGAATGCATGACTTTACTTTTAGGAATCAAAATATGAGAAGATTTCTGGAATGCTTGGTCTAAAGTTATTTTAATAAAGCAGCACCTGTTCATAAAACAAAAAAAGGGCTACAACGAGTAACCCTTTTTATCCTTCCATTATTTTGGAGAAAATGTTTTAAATTCAGCAAGAGTTCCAGGAACTTTTATTGCTCCAGACTTAATTTTACCTGTCCAATCGGTAACAGCTTTATTAATTGCATCTTTATTGGCAGCTTTTGCATTTATAGGAGATAACCCTACACCATCTTCTGCTAATCCGTAAAGAATGTCCTTTCCACCAGGGAAGTCCCCATTTTGTGCTTTTTTGGCTGTATCTTGTACAGCTATATCAACACGCTTAAGAGCTGATGTTAGAACTACATCTGGACCCATGTCATTTTGATCACGATCTACACCTATTGCCCAAACGTTTCGGTTCGGGTCTCTTTTCTTTAAATCAACTGCTTCCTTAAATAACCCATTGCCTGTAGCTCCAGCTGCGTGAAAAATCACATCCGCACCAGTAGAATACATTTTAGAAGCGATTGATTGGCCAGCCTCCGATTTGTCAAAAGCACCTGCATATTGAACATCGACTTTTACTGAAGGTTTTGTAGCTTTAACTCCCGCTAAGTAACCAGCTTCGAATCGCTCAATTACTGCATTTTCCATACCTCCGATAAAACCAATATGATTAGTCTTCGTTGTAAGTGCAGCTGCAACCCCAGCAAGGAAAGCTGCTTCTTGCTCCTTAAAAAGAACACTAGCAACATTTGGCTCTTTTACTTCAGAATCAATAATGGCAAATTTAGTATCTTTTTGTTGTTTTGCCACTTCATCCACTGCACCTTGCATTAAAAAACCAATACCAAAAACTAAATCGTACCCTTGACGTGAAAGAGTATTTAAATTTGTTACATAATCAGCATCAGAAGTGGATTGAATATAATCGTATCCGCCTTTCCCTTTAGATAAATTATTTTCTTTCCCAAAGGCTTGAAGACCTTCCCATGCAGATTGGTTAAATGATTTGTCATCAACACCTCCAATATCAGTAACCATTCCTACTGAGAACGTTTTGGTTTTGTTACCCGCATTATTTTTTGCACCGTCATTATTTTTTCCGCATGCGCCTAAAAGAGTTCCAGCTGCAAGCAAAAGCGATAATGCCATGCCCACTTTACGCTTTATCAAGTGATTATACCTCCTAAATAATGGTTTGATTTTGTGCCAAGATGAATACTAAGATTATTATTACAAAGTTTCTCCAATGGTATTCTTTTCACTGAACTCCCCGAGTACTGAAGAACGAAAAAAGAGCTGTCACGTCCCAGCCCTTCTTCCACTCAAGCCCTATTTATTTGTATCTATTTCTACATTATTTTGTTTCCATCGGATTGTTTTCTAAAATTTTTTCAACTTCTTGATACCCCTCTAGAAATGCATAGTTATATCTAGCTGGAAGTGCGAATACATATTCATCATTTTGTCCCAGCATGGTTGGGCCAATAGGAGCTGCACCAATATGATATTCCTCCTTTTGAAGTGAGGACCATTGATCATGTGTAAATACCATAATCGGAATATCTTGTCTCGGTTTTTCCGCCGTCCAGTCGGGATGTCTAATTAAAAGAATTGGACCCTTTTCAATTACTGTATTTTGATCCGTAGAAATACCTTCCCAAGTATCCGTTACAATCTGATAACCCTCCCAACTTTTTGGTAACGTAAAGGTAAATCCATATTCTGTATTTTCATAAATAATCGTATCGGTAGCCGGATTGTTCTGATTATTTGACTCTTTATCATCTGCTGGTTTGTTTTGATTATTTGACTCTTTGTCATCTGCTGGTTTGTTTTGATTATTTGACTCTTTATCATTTGCCGGTTTGTTCTCATCTTTTGTAATTGGTTCTTTACTTTGTTGCCCTTGTTTATTTGAATGATGACTTGATGGACTATCTTTCGTTATGGGAATCGTAAGAATAGCGAATAACACAACTGCCGCTACACTAACTAAACCTACTGTCATCTTTTTCATTATTGCTCTCCCCTTTTTCTTCTTCTCATAGGAACTTGCAAATTGTAAAAGGTTTTCATGGATGATATCTTGGGTTTCTTTTGAAAACTTTTTATCATAATCTGGTTCTGGGAATGATCGAATTTTTCTCTCTAAATCAATAAGTTTCTCATTATCTTTCATAAAGAAAATCCTCCTTTACTTTTTGTAGCGTCTTTAACGCACGATGATAGGTTATCCGAACCTTATTTTCATCCCAATTTAATATGGATGCTGTTTCAGAAACAGAGAGTTCTTTAATCCCTCTAAGGATAATTACATCTCGATAATTTGCTTTTAAAGATTGGATCGCTTGATAAAGCAGCCTGTTATCTTCATTTAATTGGAGAATTTTCTCAGGTGTTTCCTTATCCGTTTCCTCATCCCGAAACCCGATTATTTGCTTCTTCCTTAAACGCTTCCTTTTTCTAATTTCATCTATCCCCACATGGCGAGCGATCGAAAAAAGCCAGGTTTTTGGACTTGATTTTTCCTGATAAGTATCAAAACCTTTAATCGCTCGAATAAATACTTCTTGGACCAGATCTTCTACATCACCTGAACCGATGTAATAAACCAAAAAATGGTATATATCTTTATTGTACATGTAAAACCATTCCGAAATTTTGTTGCTAATCATCAGCTGGTCAACTCCATTTTCCCTCCGATTTTTTTACTCATAAATTAGTCGAATCAGCGCCATATTTATTTCACTTTTCCAAAAATTATTTTAGATTAATAGTAAGTAAAGTTATAAGGAAAAGACAAATATTATTCCAAAATCCTGCTCGTTA
Organism: Neobacillus cucumis; assembly: GCF_002860255.1. Lineage (GTDB taxonomy): Bacteria > Bacillota > Bacilli > Bacillales > Cytobacillaceae > Neobacillus > Neobacillus cucumis_A. The sequence continues at coordinate 45,697 of NZ_PGVE01000072.1, read as the reverse complement.
GCTTAAGAAATACATAAAAAAAAAGCAAGGCCGATTGGCCCTGCTTGGTTATTTCACTATTACTTTCCCAGCCATTCCTTCCTGAAAATGGTACCGGCAGATCAAATCATATGTACCTGGCTCTTTCGGTTTCACGGTAATGGTTTTTTCTTGTCCCGCCTGGACTTCGACATCAATTGCGAGCTTTTCCACTGTGAAGGTATGCTTTTTCCTGCCTTTGTTTTTCAATATCAACGTTGTCGTTCTTCCATTCGGAATGGTGATATCTTTCGGATTAAAGTAATCATCGTTCAACCCGATCTCCATCGCTTTCACTGACTCGATAGGCTGTGTGAAGGCACCGGATTCGGCAAATACACTGAGTGAGCCTGAAGTTGTCGCAACCACAATTATCGCAAGTGAAACGACCAATGGAGTTAAACACTTTTTCACGTACATACCCATTCCCTCCTTTCCTAAGACTATCTTTTTCCAATTCATAAAATATTATCAATAACCTACGGATTATTCATGGTATTGGTCGTTCATGAGAGGAGAACTTCCAATTAGTTCAACTATATTGTCATAAGCCACTCGTAAAGATACCCCAAGCATTAACAATCCGATACTCACAGTAAAAACCCCATCTACAATATGAATGTTTGTACTAGAGGTAATGACTACTGCAATTAAGGCTAACAACGCACTAGTCACTGAAACAAGATCTTCGTAGAAGACAAATCTTGTTGGCGGAGTGGCTTTACTCACATTTTTAAATGATTCAATCACTAAACTGAATCCTTTACCAGTTACCCTAGCATCTTGATTTATTTCTTTCATTGCTTTTATTAATACGAACCCATCAATAACTAGATTCAATATTAAAATCAAAACGTTCATAATCAGGCCACTCCTTGGCTCAGAAGGGTGTTTTATTAAATGACATCCCTCATGGATGGTTTCAAAGGCCATCGTTAAAACAACCAATGCCGCGATTATACTAAAAATATGGTTCAAAGATTCAAACCCATTTGGAAATCGTTTTGACGGTTTTTTTTGTGATAAAACACTGCCCATAAAAATGAAACCTTGGTTCACTGCATCTCCTAAAGAGTGCATAGCCGCTGCAAACATGGCTCCACTACCACTTAGTACTCCAGCTATAAACTCGGTAACAGCAATAAACATGTTTCCCGTCATAGCTAATGCTGAAGATTTATTCCCTTTTTTTAATGCCTCCAACACTTGCTTCATTTCCATCTACTAACCTCCCCCAACCTATTTCTCTATATTGTTCCAAAGGTAATGGGAAATATTGATAAAACGGTAATTTTTCAATAATCAAAAAGGTCAAATAACGTTTAAATAAAATAAATAAACCCTCTTGTGTAAAAGATTATCTTTTTACACAAGAGGGTTTATTATTATTTTCACAATGATTTAATGATTAACTATAAGATAAATTAATGAATTCATAAACTTTTTTTATCATTTATTCATTAACTTGTAACAATTGAATTGTATACTAGCAATGGTTGAAGCGATTTAGATGGCACATTCCTTTTGACCATTAGTGGATTGGTAGTTTATTCCCTCCTTGAAATGGGTAATAACAAGGTTATAATCATATGGGATTTTTAAAATTTATATTTACATAAATACAATCTGACATGGAGGTGTTTTACAAAAATGGCTTCGTCTTTAAGTAGAAGTCTATACTTCGATAACGCAAAATTCTTCTTGATTTTCTTAGTCGTGTTTGGACATGTGATTAGCCCATTAAAGAGCAATGACGATATATTATTTTCTATCTACTCGGTCATATTTCTTTTTCATATGCCTGCCTTCATTCTCATTTCTGGATACTTTTCTAAAGGATTTCATAAGAAGGGGTATTTCATAAAAACAGTTAAGAAAATCCTGTTACCTTATTTGATCTTTCAAGTGATTTATTCTCTTTTTTATTATGGGAACGGACAGGTATCTACACTTAAATTTGACCTTTTCCAGCCTCATTGGACGCTTTGGTTTTTACTTAGCTTATTTAGTTGGAATGTACTCCTTTATGTCTTTGCTAGATTAAAATGGTTTGGGTTAGTCATAGCAGCCGCAATCGGAGTAGGCATCGGTTATTTCGATCATGTGGGAAGCTATTTATCACTATCAAGAACCTTTGTATTTTTCCCTTATTTTCTTTTAGGATTTTTATTAGAACAAAAGCACTTTAAACTAGTTAAAAAAGTAAAACATTCAACTGTCATTGGGTTTTCCGTTCTCTTAAGTACGATGATTTTAATTGGTCTATTCTTCCCAAAAGAGGCCATACCATGGTTACTTGGAGATACTTCATATGCTGATATGGGTTCGAAGGAAATGATCGATGGTTTGATACGGGGTTCTCAATATGTAGTTACAATTATTGTTATTTACGGATTCTTGGCGATTGTCCCGTCACAAGGATTTAAAATGACTGTGATCGGTCAAAGAACCTTATATGTATATCTTCTTCATGGATTTATTATTAAGACGATTCAAACCATTCTCTCTGATGAGACATTAAATGGTATATCCGATCATTACTTAACATTGATGGTCTTTTCTTTAGGGGTATGTTTATTATTAGGTAATTATTTGATTCAAAAATTTACTCGTCCATTGATTGAATTAAAAATATAAGGTAAGAAAAGAGAGTTGGTTCACCAATTCTCTTTTTCTTAACAACCTATTATGAAAAACATTTTTAATTAAAAAACTCCCTCTTCATAGAGAGGGAGCTAAATTAAGCATGAGCTTCTAGGTTTGAAGTTCTTACAATTTCTAATGACTTGATATGGTAACCATCTACTTCAAGCACTTTAAATTGGTAATTACCGTGATGGATCCTTTCACCTTCGGCAAGGTCCATTTTTTGTGATAATATCCACCCACCGATGGTATCAATATCCGTATCATCTAGATCAAGTCCGAATAAATCATTCACTTCTTCAATTAAGACTTTTCCATCTACGATGGTTTTATTTTCATTAATCTTATTAATTTCAGGGACCTCATCGGCATCAAATTCATCACGAATTTCACCGACAATTTCCTCAAGAATATCCTCGACCGTTACTAATCCAGCTGTTCCGCCATATTCATCCATTAGGATGGCCATATGAATGCGATCTTTCTGCATTTTAAGCAACAAATCGTGTATGGCAATGGATTCAATCACCTGGATGACAGGGCGTACGTAATGTTCAATTGAAATTTCTAGATTATTGTTGATAATATAATCTGTCAGAATCTCTTTCATATTGACCATTCCGACTATATTATCTTTTTCACCATCGATAACTGGATACCTTGTATAATTTTCATTCTTTACAATTTCTAGGCATTCTGCTAACGTTTGAGATTTATCGAAAGCAACGATTTCAGTACGAGGAACCATGATCTCTTTCGCAATTCGATCATCAAATTCAAAAATGTTATTCACATATTTAAATTCAGATTGATTAATTTCTCCACTCTTATAACTTTCAGTAATGATCAATTGTAGTTCTTCTTCAGAGTGTGCAGCTTCATGTTCAGAAGCCGGTTTTAATCCAAACATCCCGACAATTAATCGAGCAGAGCCGTTGAGTGCTTTAATAAAAGGATACATTACTTTATAAAAAAGGATCATTGGTCTAGCAAGGAGCAATGTGACCTTTTCTGCTTTTTGGATAGCCAAAGTTTTAGGTGCAAGTTCTCCCACTACGACGTGAATAAAAGTAACCGATGCAAATGCAATAATAAATGAAGCAATAGCTGAAGCAGACTCAGGGAGGTTTAAGCTAACCAACAATGGATGAAGAATATGCTCTACCGTCGGTTCACCTAACCAGCCTAAACCTAATGCTGTTACCGTAATACCCAACTGACAAGCTGATAAATATTCATCTAAGTTAGATACAATCTTTTTAGCTGCGATGGCATTTTTATTCCCTTCAGCAACTAGTTGATCAATTCGTGTACCACGGATTTTTACAATAGCAAATTCATATGATACGAAAAATGCCGTTAATGCAATTAGAATTGCGATTACTATCAAATTAATAAGGATCAATAGTCTCCTCACTTTTTGTTTTAAAGTGAGGAATACACCTCCTGGTTTTTAAAAAATCATTTTATGTTTTATCCAAATAATAACAACAATGTTTGGGCCAATGTCATTCCCTGTAAGGAAAGTTTATTTACGAGTATCTCTTTTTCATCTTTGTTTAATTTTTGGAGTACAGGCTCCATAGCCTTAATTTCCTCTTTTAGATGCTCCATGAGAACCGCAATTTGTTCACAGTGTTTTTCCACTTTTTCTTTATCTATTGTGTTCTCAGACTTTAACATTTTAATCGAAGATTTTATTTCCTCGAGTGGCATATTAAGAGTTTTATAGTGTTCAATCAATCTTAGGATTTGAATAGTATCTTCTCCGTACATCCGATAGTTTGAATCGGTCCTTACAGGGTTTAGTAAGCCTTTTTGGGTGTAATAATCAATGGTTCTTTTTGAAATGTTCATTAAACTAGCTATTTCACCAATCCGAAGCAACTCCCCAACTTACTCACCCCTTTCTAATTCTGTTAACTATAACACAGTCCAAACCGTACAGTCAACGTTATGGTTTTTTACAAAGAAAAAAATGGTTTTTAAATTACAACAATAAATTCTTTTTATAATAAAAAAACATTCTACTCTTTTGATAATAGAGTTTGTGAGAATGTTATAATGATATACGTTGTATATTAAACAAAAGTTTCAAATTTGTGCAGGAACATGTGTAAATACTAGATAACTAGCTTCAAAAAATGAGGTGGAGGATTCAATGATTATTAGAAGAAAAAAGAAAATCCAATTTATTCTCCTGTTCTTGATCATTTCTGCTCTAGGGATATTATGGGTTTATCACACCATTAAACAAAAAACAACAGAAAAAAATCTCATTGAATATCTACCATATATTTCCAATGAACTGAATAATTATCACTTATCAGAGTTTACACCCATTATTCTTGCGATTATGGATCAAGAAAGCCACGGAGAAGGAAATGATCCTATGCAATCTTCAGAATCGGCTGGCCTCAAGAGAAATGAAATTAATAATCCTCATGACAGTATCAAACAGGGCATTTATCATTTTACTGAAATGTACAAGTACGGTACAAAGCGGCAAGTCGATTTAAATACTATTATACAAAGTTATAATATGGGACCAGGCTATATCGACTTTGTAGCCGAACATGGTTTTAAACACAGTGAAAAACTCGCTAAATCTTATTCTGAAATTCAGGTTAAAAAATCCCCTTCCCTATATACATGTGGTAAAAATAAATGGAATTTTAGATACCCATATTGTTTTGGTGATTTTTCATATGCCAATAAAATAAACAACAGACTATCTAAAATTGAACAAATTCTCAAGAAAAATAGAGTGGGTGATTTCTCTTTTGAGGGAATTTACTTTCTGTTCTTTGCCTAGAAAGAAATAAAGCACCCCTAGGCAAAGAACATGTACGATACTTCACTTTTTTACTTTGATTTTCTCGGGTATCACCTTCCAGTACATTGGATCTTCTAAGCCGAGCCGCCAAATCCCGATTCCACGTAAGTTATATTTTTCTACAAGGTCAAGCTTAAACCGCAGACTATAGCTATTCTCAAACCATGCCTGGTGGCTATGGTTTTTTTTATCTACATAACTGAAATGAGGTGTTTGCGAATGGGAGTCCCATAGAACTTTTGCTTTGTATTTTGTTTTCTGACCCATTAACTGTGCATAGGAGCTATACAAGGCTTTGTCTGTTGTCGTATCCCAGTCCCATCCATAACCCGCGATACCTAGTAACATTTTTGATGGTGGTACCTTATGTTTCAAAGCATAACGAATCGTTGCTTCTGTCCAATTGACTGATGCGGTTGATCCGGGTGTTGTTCTCGGGTTGTGTTCATCGTATGTCATAATCATTAACCTATCCGAAAATTGACCAAGCTTTTCGTAATCAAACCATGGTGACCAGGGATTAGCACGGGAATCGCCTGTGTTTGCCGGTACGGAAACCGTAACTACCTTTCCATCACGATGCAGCGTATCAGTCAACATTTTTATTAGCTGACTAAAAGAATCTCGGTCAGTCAAATATAAATTTTCCATGTCAATATTAATACCGTCATATTTATACTGGTTCATTTCATTGCGTAAGTTTTGAATGAAAACATTGCGGTTTTTATCGTTATCGAGTACATTACTCGCTACTTGCTTGCCCTTCTCTACGGTTTCATATAAAAGATTATGTACAACCATATATACCTTTAGGTGCTTTTTATGAGCTGTCTGAATAACCTTTCTCTTATGATCAGCTGTAACGGAACCTATAAGATTGCCGGGACGTTTATCATCAAGCTTATACCAGAAGGGTGCAATGATGCTTAAACGGGTAGATTGCGAGTTCACTGTAGGTTGAGACCCTGGAAGAGTTCCTTCCTGTTCTGTGTAGAAACCTAAAACTTCACGAGGAGTTGTTTTCTTATTTGATTCCTCTTTTCTTTGTAACTGACTACAGGATGACATTAATAATAATGCCATGCTTAAAGAAATGACGGTGAATGACCGATAACCAGTTTTCGCCATAATACACCTTCTTCTATTTTGTATATTTCTTAAGTTGATAAGAATAGCTGTAACTTATTCACGAATTTACATCCCCCAAGTCAAAAAAAGACCTTGTAACCGAATTATCAATGACAAAAATAAAGAAAGGCAGAGTCATCCGCCTTTCTAAACATAAAATACTTTTCAACCAATGTGATCAACTCACCGATAGCAACGAAGAAACTATCATTTTATCCTATTCTACTCGGACTATTCAACTAATTTTTTCACTTCACAAACTTTAAACGGCTTCTATATTTCCATTTTTCTGAATATTATTTTTGTCCCTCTCCACTTTCCCTATTTTAGGAAGAAACCATATAGAGATTATAGCCATTACCCCTGTTCCCATCAAGAAGAAGGCTGGCATCAATTTATTTCCTGTAGCTGTCTGCAAGGATGTGATAATAAATGGTGCGCCACCACCGAAAATGGCTGTCGATATATTATAAGAAATCCCATACGCAGTATTTCTTACTCGATTTGGAAACAACATTGGCAGTGTAGAAGGAAAAACACCAATAAACATTGCTACGATTACACTTAGAGCAAAATAACCTACCAATGGTCCTGCCGGCGATCCACTTGTGACGAGAGCGATAATAGGAATCGCCGTAAATATCGACAATAAAGCAGATAACAGCAGAAACCTCTTTCTGCCAAATCGATCGGCCAGTGTTCCAAAAATCGGGAAGAGGATCATCATAAACACCATTCCACTAGTCGTAACGACTAGGGATTGAAGGGTCGATAGTCCAACTTGAGTTTCAAAGTAAGAAGGTAGAAATGTTAATAATGTATAATAAGCTCCATTTGCGAATGCTACAATGAAGAATGAGATGGCAAGAGGCTTACGGGCAGTCGATAACATTTCTTTCAAAGGATTCTTTGACAGCTTGTTTTCATTTTGCATCTTAATAAAAGTTGGCGTATCATCAATCTTAGTTCTAACGTACATTCCCACTAAGGCTAATGGCAAGGAACAAATAAAAGGGATCCTCCATCCCCATGCCGCCATACTATCATGACTGAGAATACCTGTAAGAACTGCTACAAAGATAGAACCGATGATGTAGCCGAGCAAGGAGCCTGATTCTAGTAAACTAGTGAATAATCCCCTTCGATGATTAGGAGCAGACTCATTCATAAATACTGACGCTCCTGTATATTCTCCTCCAGCGGCTAATCCCTGTGTCATCCGCATGACAATGAGTAACAACGGCGCCAAGATACCGATAGAACTATAATTAGGAATTAAGCCAATGATAGCCGTTGAAGAAGACATCATTAGAATCGTTACAACTAATATCTTCTTTCTCCCAAGCCTGTCCCCGATGGACCCAAAAATCAATCCCCCCAGCGGCCGGAAGAAAAACGAAATAGCGAATATCGCAAAACCGTAAAGCAAAGCTACAGAACTACTCTCTTCTGGGAAAAACTGCGCCCCAATAATTGCGGCAGTATAACTATAGATACCATATTCATACCATTCGACTAGATTTCCTATTGCAGTAGCCATAGTAGCCTTCTTCATCCATCCATCATCCCCCTTTTATTTAAAAAGCTCCTCCCTGAACGAGAGAGGAAGCTCACCTTATACCAATTCCTTCAACGTCAAGTTTCTTGGCAGATTTGCAAATGTTTCGCAGCCTGCTTCCGTTATTCTAATCGACTCACTCACTTCAAAACCATAATCATCCAACCATAACCCAGGAATAAGGTGGAAAGTCATATTAGGCTGTAAAATCGTTTTATCGCCTTTTCGAATACTTACAGTATGTTCACCCCAATCAGGCGGGTAATTGAGTCCCATTGAATAACCTAGACGTGATTCTTTTACGAAACCACTTTTCTCGATTGTTCTTCTCCACGTTTCTTCAATTTCTTCACAAACAATACCAGGGCGAATCATTTCTATACAGGCATTGATGCCTTCAACTGCGACCTCTGCTAGAATTCGCATTTCATCCTTTGGTGTTCCAATCTGGACAGTTCGAGCAAGCGGTGAATGATATCGTCTATAGCAGCCCGCTAATTCCAAAATGACCGCGTCTCCGTCCTTATATCGATTATCTGTCCAGGTCAAATGCGGGGTTGACGTTTTTTCTCCAGATGGGAGCAGCGGAACAATGGCTGGATAATCCCCGCCGAATTCTTTTGTTCCTGTAATCTGAGTGTAAAAAATCTTGGCCGCTACATCGCATTCCCTGACTCCTTCTTGAATCATATGGATTCCGGCCATCATTGCTTTTTCAGCAATTACTGCAGCTTTTTTCATATATTCAATTTCATCATCCGATTTGATAAGACGTACCCAATTCACCAGTAAAGTGGCATCTCGAAAGGAGGCATTTGGTAAACCTTTCTTAAGCTGTTCATAGCTTTTCGCAGTAAAATAATAGTTTTCCATTTCTACGCCAATGTTTCGGTTCTCTTGGCCAATTTCCTTTAAAATGTTTGCTACAAAATCCATTGGATGATTGACATCTGAATGGATGTACTTATCAGAGTATGGAATAATATTATCCCGATACAGCCAAGTGGTTACCTTCGCAGCATTAGCATCCATCTCCCTGCCAATCCACATGGGCTGCTCTTCGTCAATAATAACAACAAGCATCTGATGAACATAAAATGACCAGCCGTCATAACCAGAAAGATAATTAATATTGGCAGGATCAGTAATAAGGAGTACATCAATTCCCTTTTGAGTCATACTCTCTTTTGTTTTCCGAATTCTCTCTTTATACTCATATGTTGAAAATGTCATAAGCCATTCTCCTCCCTTATCTCTTATATGAAATGAATGACAGCCGGGGATTCGTCATTTGTTTTACCGGGCAGATAACTTAAAACATACTACCTTTGGTTCGGTCATTTCTTGAAGGGCAAACTTTATTCCCTCTCTCCCTAGACCGGATTTTTTCACTCCGCCAAATGGCATGGCATCCATTCGATAGTCGCTGCTGTCATTGATCATTATGCCGCCAACATCCAACTTGGATATAGCCTGATAAGCTAATTCAATATTTTTTGTGAAGATTCCTGCCTGCAAACCATAATCCACACTGTTTGATTTTGTAATCGCAGCATTTAAATCCAATGCCGGAAAAAGAAGGACCACTGGGCCAAAGATTTCTTCTTTAGCAATTTGGCAATCGTCCGGTACATTCGTTAGAACAGTGGGGGCATAAAATGCGCCGTTTCGCTTTCCACCAGTGAGTAAAATCGCCCCTTTGGCGATCGCCTCATCAACCATTTTTTCTACTCGGATGGCTTCTTTTTCTGTAATCAGCGGTCCCATATCCGTTTCCAGTGATTGTTTGTCACCTAAACAGTACTGCTCCGTCCGTAAGATAAATGCTTGCTGGAATTTCTCCATAATACTTTCTTGGATATAAATGCGCTGTACCCCGAGACAATTCTGTCCTGCTGCCCAAAATGCGCCCGATACAGTAGATTCCACCGCTTCCTCTAAATCCGCATCTTCCAGAACAATAACGGGAGAGTTCGATCCAAGCTCCATACTTATTTTTTTCAAACCAGCCTTGCGGACAATGTCTTCTCCTGCCTCCAATCCTCCTGTGAAGCTGATCATCCGAATCGCAGGATGGGTGATCAGTGTGTCACCGATTTCACGCCCATGTCCTGTAATAACAGATAATACTTTGGGAGGGAGTCCCGCATGAAAGAAGGCTTCGGCCAGCAATAAGGCACTTAGCGGTGTGACACTTGCAGGTTTTACGATAATGGCATTGCCCGCTGCAATCGCAGGCCCTACTTTATGGGCTACTAGGTTTAACGGATCGTTAAAAGGAGTAATAGCTGCAATAATGCCAATGGGGAAACGATAATAATATCCAACTCGATTTTCACTGCCAGGCAATTGATCAAAGGAAAGAGTCTCACCATTAATTCTTCTTGCTTCTTCGGCACTAATTCTTAGTGTTTGAATACATCTCGCAGCTTCTTTTCGAGCTTCCCGAATAGTTTTGCTTCCTTCTCTGCTGATGATGTTGGCGTATTTTTCTTTATTTTCTTCAATATAATCGGCCGCTCGATGGATAATTTCAATTCTTTCATGCACAGATAGTTCCGCCGAGATTTTTGCACCTGCTTTTGCCTCTTCAATACAATAAAGCATATCCTCTTTACTAGCAGCTGGAACATGATCTATTAGGCTATTATCTTGAGGATCCCGTACTTCAATAATCCTGTCACGTTCTACCCATATACCTCCGATCAACATCTTCTGTCCTCTCAATTGAACTGACATCCGTTTTCCGCCCTTCTCTTTTTTATTAAACGATTACCGCTTTGCGCTCACGGTTGATATGAATCAAGTCGATTAATAAAGAAAATCCTGTTTCTGTTTTACCAGCTCCTGCCCCGCTTAATGTGACAGGTCCAAGCAAATCACACTCATAGGTAATGGCATTAACGGCACCGCCGATGGAAGCCAAAGAATCGTGAAGATCGACTTTTTCTGGTGTAACTTGGGCTTTTATTTTCCCATTTTCCTTTTTCACCTTTGCTAGAAGCTTCCAGCGTTTCCCTTCCGTCTTTGCATCTTCGATGTCCTTTAATGAAATATCACGGATCCCTTTACACGCAACGTCTTCCACTTTTAACGGAAGGCCCATGATATAATTCGCTAGAATAACAATCTTATATCTTGCATCGTATCCTTCCACATCACTTGTAGGATCTGCTTCAGCATACCCGAGCACCTGTGCTTCCTTTAACGCCTGTTCGTAAGAAACACCTTCCTGTTCCATTTTCGTTAAAATATAATTGGTAGTCCCATTCAAAATCCCGCGAATTTCCTTTATTTCATTCCCAGCTAGTGTGGCGATTGGCATTCTTAACGATGGAGTACCGCTCATCACTGTTCCTTCAAATCCCCAGAAAACGCCATTTTTTTCAGCCATTGCTGATAATTCTTTATAGGCAAGAGCAACTGGACCTTTATTTGTCATCACCACATTTTTTCCACTTTCAAACGCTGCCTTGCAGTGATCAATCGCTGGCTGACCAGTTTTCACGTCTGTATAGGACACCTCGATAATCGTATCGGCATTTGTCCCGGTTATGGTTTGAAAGCTATCCCATCCAGTGATCAATCCCGGGGTAGGCGGATAATTTTCTAAATTCCCTGTTTCTTTTAATGTTTTTAAAGCCACTTGTAAATCCAAACCGTTCGGGTTATAAATAGAGCCTTTTATAAAATCAGAAATGGCTACTAAGGTTGCTTCAAAGCCTTCTTTTTCCCTTAATTCTTCTTTTTTCTCAAGCAAGATTTCTGCTAACCCCTGACCAACCACACCAAATCCAATAAACGCTAATTTATGAGACATGTATCTTAACCTCCATTTTTTTTATGAGGGACGGATGGGGTCCATCTTTCAAAAAATTTATAGCTGTTTGCGTCAAGATGGCAACTCCCTTTGGCAGGCTGCTCTCATCTAGATCAAAGTTCGGAGTGTGCAAATCCCTTTTGATGCCATCCTTTGTTCCACTTCCAAGGAAAAATAAAGCACCTGGAAGTTTTTGCGTTACATAGCCAAAATCTTCTCCGCCCATCCCGAAAGGACGTTTGACAATCTGCAGTTCCGGATACATTTCTTCCATTGACTTTAAAAATAAACGATTGATTCGTGCATCATTGTTTAAAGCCGGTTCACCTCTTTCGACGTCGAGCGAATAGCTGCCGCCCATTGGTCCTACGATGGATAGGGCCTTCTTTAACTCTACACTTAATAAATCCCGTGCTTCAGTTGTATAACTGCGAATCGTGCCTGCAATAACTACTTCATTCGGGATAATATTACTTGCCGTCCCTGCATGAATCTGTCCAATGCTAATCACCCCTGCATCCAAGGCCGGTAATTTTCTGGAAACAATCCCATGCAATGCTTGCATCACAAGTCCAAGCATCCAAATCGGATCGGTCCCTAATTCAGGGTAGGCGCCATGACCGCCGGTTCCAAAAATTTTAGCGGTAAACACATCAACATTAGCCATACTGTAACCATCGTTTACTTGTGCGGATCCGTCAGGGAGCCACGGACACATATGAAGAGCAATTGCAGCATCGACATGGTCATAGACACCTGCCTGAACCATGTATGGTGATCCTGAAAGGCCTTTTTCATCTGTTGCCTCTTCTGCAGGCTGGAAGATGAATTTGACGGTTCCCTTCAGCTCTTCTTTTTCAAACTTATCCGCGAGAAGATGGGCTGCCCCGAGCAGGATTGCAGTATGGGCATCATGACCGCAGGCGTGCATAACCCCTTCATTTTTCGAATGATAATCGAATGTATTCTCTTCCTTAATCGGAAGTGCATCCATATCGGCTCGGATCGCTATCACCGGTCCCTCACCTGATGTTAGCGTTCCGACCACACTCGTTTCGACACCAATGCCCATTTCGACTTCTATTCCTTTTATGTTCGAAAGTGATTCAGCTACAAACCTAGAGGTCCTGAACTCTTGAAAACTGAGCTCGGGATTTTGATGAAACCGGCGCCTCCACCCGACTAGCTTAGCTGATAACTCGTTTGCCTGAAGCACTGTAGGATGATCCGTATGTTCTACCATCTGCTAAATGCCTCCCTTCCATTTGCCTGTAAATTACTTCACTTTTAAAATACTTTCAATGTGGTTAAAGGCTTGCTCAAAATCCGCTATGATATCTTCGATCTCTTCAATTCCGCAAGAAATTCGGATCAGACCTTCCGGAATTCCCATTGCTGCACGTTCTTCTGGTGTACATTCAACATGGCTTGTGGTACGAGCCGGTCCTACTGTTGTTTCAACAGCCCCTAAGTTCGCTGCACGGTTGGCATATTGTAATTTTGGAAGCAGATCACGAACCGTATCCACTCCGCCTTTCACTGCAAAGCTGAGCATGCCGCCAAAGTTTTTCATTTGCTTTTTGGCCACATCATGGTTCGGATGTGTTTCAAGACCTGGATAATAGACAGCTTCAACGATGTCTTTTGTCTGTAAGTATGTTGCAAGCGCTATTGCATTTGCACATTGCTGACGAACACGCAGGTGAAGTGTTTTCATTCCTCGTAAAATAAGATAGGCAGCCATTGGATCCATTGTTGCCCCATTAATTTCACGGAAGTGATAAATTTTTTCCACAAGTTCGTGAGACCCGCAAACCACTCCGCCTAACGCATCTGCGTGTCCTCCTAAAAACTTAGTTGCACTATGGATAACCAAGTCAGCACCTAAAGAAAGCGGATTTTGATTCATCGGTGTGGCAAAGGTATTATCAACGACTACAAGTGCACCAGCGGCTTTACCTGCTTTTGCCATTCTTTCGATATCAGTAATTTTCACTGTTGGATTAGTTGGAGTTTCTAAGTATAAAATTTTGCAGCCTTTTTCAACTTCACGTTCAATTTGGTCGTGATTTCCAGTTTCACATAAGGCTACTTCAATTTCCTGGCGAGGCAAGAATTCAGTAAAAATCTTATTGGTACCGCCATATGTATCTTTGATGGATACAATGCGATCTCCGGGTACTAGAAACGTAGAAAGTGTATTGCTGATTGCGGCCATCCCTGTTGAGAAGCTTGTTGCTGCTTCTGCACCTTCTAGAGTTTTCACTTTATCTTCGAATGCCTGAACCGTTGGATTAGTATTGCGTCCATAGATATGACCTTTCTTTTTCCCAATCGCTACATCGTACCATTCATCCATATCGTCATAACCGTAAGCGACACTTAACACAACTGGTACTTGGGTTGCGCCATGTACTAAATAATCCTTCTCTCCTGCCCATACTGCTTTCGTTCCCATTTTTGCGTTTGTGTTTGTCATGAAAACCACTCCTCTTATTTATTTTGTAAAATTTTATTTTCAATGTTTAACCCTTTATTTCTTTTTATCATTTCTTGATAAGCAAACAGGGCAATGGCTGTATCCTGGACACCCGTTCCTGTTAAATCACATACAGTAATTTGTTCATCATTTACTCTTCCAGACGTCTTAAAGGATGTCAGTTCACCTAATTCCAAAACCCGCGACACCTCTGTAAGAACTCCAGTGGCAAGCGCATGATGGAGTTCCCCTAAGCGTGCACATTGTGCTTTTGTATCACACACGAGGATATCTGCCTTCGCTAAAACTTCCGGCTCTAATTCTTGTTTTTGTTCTGCATCTGATCCCATAGCTGTAATATGCAGCCCTGGATGCAGCCAATCTGCTTTGATTATCGGCTCTTTTGACGGAGTAGTCGAAATCACGATCTCACTATTTCTCACTACAAATTCCGCACTTTGAACTGCAATGACTTCCCTTCCTAATTCAGCAGTCATTTCTTCTGCAAACTTTTGGGAACGTTCCGCTGATCGGGAATATATAAGGACTTTTGAAAAGTTCCTCACTAGACTCAGAGCCCTTAGCTGGTACCTTGCCTGGCTGCCCGCTCCGATGACACCGGCTGTTTCAATCGTATTTTTGGAAAGATAGGCAGCGGCCACTGCACCAGCAGCAGCAGTCCGAACATCTGTTAAGTAACCATTATCTAACAGTACCGCCTCCGGAACCCCTGTTTGCGTGTTGATCAAGATCATCATTCCATTTCCAGTCGGAAGCCCGAGCTGAAAATTATTGAAAAAGCCGGACGAAATCTTGATCGCAAACATTTCTTTCCCTTTTAGATAAGCTGTTTTGACGTCGACTTCACCATTGTGTTCCTCCAAGTCTACTCTCATGATTGGCGGCATCACTGCTTCGTTATTCGCTAATTTGGTAAAAGCAGCTTCGACTAATTCCACTGCTTCTGAATTTATGTCAACATATTGCTTTAATTCTTGTTCTGTAAATATAAGCACTGAATATCTCACCTCCGCATAAGGTTTACTTTGAAAGCTGATGTCCCTTTAAAGTTAAGTCTCTTGGAATATTTGCAAAGGTTTCGCATCCGTTTTCCGTAATTCGGATGGACTCACTGACCTCAAATCCGTATTTGTCCAGCCATAATCCAGGAATAAGATGGAATGTCATGTTTGGCTGAAGAATCGTTTTATCGCCTTTTCGGATGCTCACCGTGTGCTCGCCCCAGTCTGGCGGATAATTACATCCCATGGAGTAACCAAGTCGTGATTCTTTTACAAATCCACTCTTCTCAATGGTTTTTCTCCAAGTCTCTTCAATCTCCTCACATGCTATGCCTGGACGAATCATATCTAAGCAAGCATTAATACCTTCTACTGCTACACTTGAGAGTGTTTTCATTTCCTCTGTTGGTCTTCCAATTTGAACCGTTCTTGCCAGTGGTGAATGGTATCGTTTATAGCAGCCGGCCACTTCTAAAATTACAGCATCGCCATCCTTATAGCGCTCATCTGTCCAAGTTAGGTGTGGTGTAGAGGTTTTTTCTCCGGATGGCAGAAGCGGGACAATCGATGGATAATCTCCACCAAATTCTTCTGTTCCTGTAATTTGCGTGTAGAAAATCTTCGCGGCGACATCACATTCCCTGACACCCTCTTCTATTAACTCGATTCCTGCCTGCATGGCTTTTTCGACAATCTTGGCTGCCCGTTTCATGTAACCAATTTCAGCTTCCGACTTGATCAGACGTACCCAATTTACAAGTAAAGTAGCATCCTCTAGGCTGGCATTCGGCAGACCTTTCTTTAACTGCTGATAACATTTCGCGGTGAAGTAATAGTTTTCCATTTCTACTCCAATGGAGCTATTGGCTTTTCCGAATTCTTTTAATCTATCAGCAACAAAATCCATCGGATGCTTAATATCTGAATGAACATAGTCATCAGGGTAAGAAATAATATTTTCATGCGAAAGCCATGTTGTCGCTTTGGCTCCGTTAGCATCTTGCCCGCGTCCAATCCATTTTGGCTGTTCTTCATCAATCATTAAAACCAGCATCTGGTGAACATAGAATGACCAGCCATCATATCCCGAAAGATAATTAAGGTTAGCTGGATCAGTGACAAGCAAAACATCGATTCCTTTTTGCATCATCCGTTCCTTTGTTTTTCGGATTCTTTCTTTGTATTCTGTTATTAAAAATGACATACTTCTATCACTCCCGTTTCTCAAATCGATTTACATAATTTTTTGAATATTTCTATTTGTTTGTATTATACGAAATGAAGCGATGTTTTTTCATCTGACATTGTGTATGAAAGATTCATAGTTTTTATAGTCAAATCCAAACATAGTTCAAAAAGAAAAACCGTCTTAGTCATCTATTTGGACAGAATGAATAAGACGGTTTTTATACTTTAAATCTCTTCAAAAATCGTAATTTGTTGAAAAATTATTTTTTATACAGATATTTTTGAATGATTGTAGGTAAAACGGAAAGATCGACATTTTGTCCGCTGATAATAACCGCAACATCACCCTTTTGATGCGGAATTTTACCATCTAAAACGGCTGCAATCCCGGTTGCTGCTGCACCTTCTAAAATCATTCGGTGTTTGTCCATCATAAAACCCATACTATAGGCTATTTTCTCTTCAGAAATGAGTACCACATCATTCATATATTTCTGGACCATTTGAAATGTGTATTGATTATCAAGTCCAATTCCGCCTAGTAAACTATCAGCCAGTGTCTCACTTTCTTCCATCATTATGGGTTTACAAGCTTTTAAACTTTCATACATGACTGCTGATTTTTCCATTGAAACTCCTGTTACTCTTATGTTACGATCCATAGATTTCAATGTTAAACCGATGCCTGAAAGCAGTCCGCCTCCTGAAAGCGGAACAATCACATCTGTTAAGTTGGGAAGGTCCTCAAGTAATTCCAGCCCAATGGTTCCTTGTCCAGCAATCACATAGGGATCATCAAAGGGCTCAATAACCGTTAAACCCTTATCTTTTTCCAGCTGATAACAGTGCACACCCGCTGCATCCTGACTGTCACCCACAATTTCAATCTGAGCTCCCAGCCGTTTTAATGAATCCACTTTTGCTTTTGGAACGCGATTTGATATACATACAACAGCATCAATACCTAGCTTTTTCGCTACATACGCAACTGCCATTCCATGATTTCCGGTTGAGTACGTTGTGACTCCTCGCTTGCGTTCTTCTTCACCCAAGCTTAGTATTTTATTGGCCGCACCTCTTACCTTAAAGGCCCCCACCTCATGGACATTTTCCAGTTTCAAATAGACATTTCGACTGATGAGTTCTGATAAAATAGTAGATTGAATGACTGGCGTCCGACATATGATTGAACTGATCTGTTTTCTTGCTTCCCATACGTCCTTAATTTTTATCTCTTTTCTCAGTTTTGTAAAAGACATCCAATCCTCTCCTTATTACTTCTTATTTCTTAATGTACAAATACGCCTTTACTTTGATTTCATTCGCTTTAAAAAGGATTGAAGACGATCACTCTTAGGCTTTTCAAAGATCTCCGTAGGAGGACCTTGTTCGACGATTTTCCCGCCATCCGTAAACACGATTCGATCAGCAACATCTTTAGCAAATTCCATTTCATGTGTGACAAGAATCATGGCCATATCCCCTTCTTCTGCAATTTCCCGAATAACATCAAGCACCTCGCCGACTAGCTCTGGGTCAAGTGCAGAGGTTGGTTCATCAAACAGCATAACTTTTGGACGCATAACCAAGGCACGCGCGATTGCTACACGCTGCTGCTGCCCGCCAGATAATTGCGCTGGGTAGTTATCCAGTTTATTGCCTAATCCTACCTTTGTCAGCATGGCTTTTGCCCGTTCTTCGGCCTCTTTACGGCTCATTCCAAGCACATTAACCGGGGCCTCTGTGCAATTTCGCAAAACAGTCATATGCGGAAAGAGATTGAATTGCTGAAAAACCATTCCGATTTGCCCCCTCATTTTATGTAAGTGTTTTTCATCAGCCTTTACCAGTTTCCCCTTTACCTCTTTATGCCAAAGCGGTTCACCGTTAATCTCTATAACACCTGAAGTCGGTTCCTCTAGAGTCATTAAAAGTCGAATCAGCGTTGTTTTTCCTGAGCCGCTCGGTCCGATAATTGCCACCTTTTCCCCAGGGGAAACTATGAAATCTAATTCACGAATAACTTTGATATCACCAAATGACTTACTTACTTGTTTATAAGCAACCAGTGGATTTACTGTATCCACCGCTTTCTTTTCAATTAACTCTTGTGTTTTTACTGCTAACATTATACCGCCACTCCCTTTTCTATTGATCTCTTTTCCTTTTTCCCTAGATTTCTTCGATTCATTTTAACTTCCAGTTTTTTAATCAATAGTGCAGAAGGATAGCTTAATAATAAGAAAAGTAAGCCTACGATCGTGAATGGTTCTAGATAACGGAAGGAAGCAGAACCAGCAATTTTTGCCGCTTGTAGCATTTCAACAACCGTAATAGCCGATAATAACGGAGTATCTTTAAACATAGAAATTAAATAGTTACCTAACATTGGAATAATGGGTGGTATTGCTTGCGGAAGGATAATCTTCATCCATTTCTGGGTACTAGAGAAATTAAGAGAAGTTGCAGCCTCCCATTGTCCCCGTGGAACAGAGTCAATTCCTGAACGATAGATCTCTGCACAATAGGTGCTGTAATGAACCCCTAATGCAAGTGTTCCCGCTACAAAGGGAGTTAAAGATACTCCGTAAAACGGTAATACATAGAAAACAAAGAAAAGCTGCACGAGCGGAGGGGTTGCCCGAATAAACTCGCTAATGGCGATTACTAACCATGTAATTGGTTTATAGGATACCCGCCGCAGAACAGCTAAAATTAATCCTAGTACCATTGCTAGGGCAAACGCAGTAATAGTGGCTGTAAGTGTTGTCCACATCGCTCGAAAAATGACGGGGAACACCTCAAATGTATAATTCCAATCCCATAAGTTCATGCTAAACCCTCCCTATAGATGCTCTACGCTCTAACCATCGGGCAAAAAAAATAAGAGGCAGGGCAATGAGAAAATAGATTACGAGTAAGGCGACGAAAATTTCTGTTGTATGAGCGACATTTGTATTACGTAAGGTTAAGGATTGGTATGTTAGATCTCCTAGGGTGATTAATGAAACAAGTGAGGTCCCTTTCATTAATTCTATCGAGAGATTTCCGAACCCTGGCAGCATGATTTTGAATGCTTGCGGAATAATAATTCTAATCATTCTTTGAAAGGGTGTCATATTTAACGCAATGGCAGCTTCTGTTTGTCCAATTGGAATGGATAAAATGGCCCCGCGAACAACCTCAGATGCATATGCACCGTAGCATAAGGACATCGCAATTACGCCTGCGGTCAATGGAGAAAATTCAATCCCGAAAAACGGTAAAACAAAGTAAATCCAAAATAATTGAACTAGTAAAGAGGTACCTCGGAAAATTTCAATATAAACCGTACAAATGACACTTATTACTTTGAATTTGGACAGTTTTCCCAGGCCGGCAATAAACGCAATCATATAGGTGAAAATCAAAGACAATACAAGCACTTGGATGGTAATCTTGGCCCCATTTAATAGGGAAGGTACCAATTCAATATAGGTATTTATCGTAACCACACTCCTGTCGTAAAGAATTTTATGCGGCGAGGGCAGAAATGGATGTTAACTCTATTTCACATATATCCTTCAAATCTCTTTTTAACGACTGACGAATAGACATAATTAATCATTGTAATATAATCAAAGACTGGCAGGTTAATCGCTTCTTGAACAGATGCAGCATAGGGCGGAAGCATGCTGCATTCTAATAAAATGGCTTTCACCATTGGGTTATTTTCCACCATTTGTTTGGCTGCCGAAACGACTTCTTTTTCTATTTGTTTCGCATCAAGCGTTCCCACTTCTTCAATGGCCGCTTTATAAAAATTCTCTTTATTTTCAAGCCCGCTTACGCAGATTGGGATAGAAGCATGAACCCCTGCTGCCTCTAACAAATCACTATCTAAAATCCTAGAATCCGCGCAGATTATTCCCACCTTTTCATCCTCACTTAACATGTTCGAGATAAATGGCACTTGCAGCAGACTAGAAAGAAAGATGGGAACTTCCACCCTTTCAGCTAGTTCTTTTTGAAATAATGCCATATAACCACAATCCCCTGTAATGGCTTTTACCCCTTCACTGACTAGCTCTTGGCAGGCCTCAACTAATGAGTCAAGGACGGTCCGATCTTTGTTAAACAAACGGGTAACCGAAAAGCCCTCAACTTTACGAAATCTTACAGGAAAAGAGTACGTGGTGGCATTGCCAACATCACCTGGAATAAACGGTGCAAAAGTGTCTAAAAGCAGAATTCCTATTGCTTCTCCATAACTTACTTGTCCTTTTCTCGCTTCATATATCATTCCTACCCCCACTTTCGTATTCCAACTTATAATCATCACTTTACTTCTTTCACAAAATCCCTTACTGTAATTCCCTTTGGCAGTGGACTAAGATGAAGGTATCCATCACTGTATGCTTCTGCAGCCTTCAAGCAGCTTAATCCGGATTTATGATTGATCATTATCCCGCATGTACCGCAAAGACCAGTTCTACATGAGAAACGATAAGCAATGGTCGGGTCTCTCTCACGATAGATTGTTTCCAAAACCTCTAACACAGTCATTCCTTTTTGAAGGGGGATCTCAAAATTATCCGTCCGAGGAAGGCGTTCCTCCTCCAATCGTTCCATCCTTATTTTTAGCATAGGTCACCAACTTTTTTCGGCTAATTTTCTCGAAAAATACAGCTTCCCTTTTTTCCATTGAACGGTTGTGTGTTCCGTATTCGCTATGGCTTCAGGAAAATCGATAAGACAATGTGCCCCTCTGCTCTCTTTCCTCATTAGTGCAGAACCTATGATCCCCCTGGCTGTCCATAGCATATGATTGGCTTCAATATAATCCAAAACTTCTCTAGCAAAAGGTTTCCCAACACCTGTTACCGTCACTTTGGCAAGGTCTTGATGAATCATTTCCAATTCATCATGTGCTGTTTTAAGCTCCATTCTGGTTCTTAAAACACCAACATGTTCACCCATAATATGACGAATCTGGTCCTTCATTTGATAGGGGCGCTTTTTACCAGAGGATGTGGCGATCGAGCTTACAAACTTATTAGCCCTGTTAATCAATTGCTCTATCTTGCTGTCAGAAAGATTGGGCACTGCCTCCCTATAACATGCCGCCGCTTTTCCTGCTCTTGCTCCAAATACCAAACATTCGGAAAGTGCATTATTTCCTAAACGGTTACCGCCATGAAGGCCGCCTGCTGTTTCACCTGCAATATACAGCCCTTCTACACTGGATGCACTCCATTGGTCTACCTCCACTCCACCCATTATAAAATGAGCAGCAGGCGCTATTTCCACAAGATCCTTCGCTAAATCTACACCATGCTGAAGGCATAACTTATATTCATGAGGAAATAATTGCTTAATTTCTTTAATCGATGCTGTTCCATCCAGCCAAACCCCATTATGTTCAGTTCCCCTGCCTAAACGCACTTCCCGCTCCACTGCATAGGCTAACCGGTCCCTCGTAACATCCTCGAGTTTTTCAGGTTCATAGCGATACATAAATCTCTCATAAGATTTGTTGAACAACTTGGCCATAGGATAGAAACTCATACAAAATCCACTAAGAGATTCCGGGTAAATAAGACTGACAGGATAAAATTGAATTTGCTCCATATCAATCAAAGCCGCACCCGCTTGTAACGCTAAAGAAAAACCATCCCCTGTTGCTTGAATGGGATTACTAGTAACAGGGTATAGCTGACCAGCTCCTCCTGTTGCAAGAATGACTGAATGGCTTAAAAGCAATACAATCTCTGCTTTCGCCAAGTCATAAACAACCGCCCCATGTACTTTATTTTCAAAACTTATTAATTCAATCGTTATGGTATCACTCATTAGCTTGATGTTCGTAAGATTTTTCACTTTCCGTGTTAACGTTTGGATGATTGCCCGACCGCTATTCCCCTTTTTAGCACTAATTGAACGTGGGTGACTATGCCCGGAAGCTGAAGAAACTAAAAGATTTCCATCAGAGGCGATATCCGGTTTCATTCCCCACTCCACCAAATCATTAATGATTTTTTCAATATCTTGGACAAGTGCTTGGACCAATGGAAATTTACTTAACCCCTTTCCACTGACAAGGATGTCATTTGTATAGGATTCAATCGTGTCATACTTACTTGACCAACTCCCGGATCCTGCCATTTGAACAGCCCCTACCGTCGAACCACTTTTACCTGCAATCCCCTTGTCAATCACAAGAACATCCCTGCCGGTCAGACCTGCATACACCGATGCCATTAACCCAGCAGCACCGGAACCAATGATTAAGATGTCTGTTTCTATGATTCTCATAAAAACCCCCAGCCAGAAAATAAAGTGTTCCGTATCTTACATGCTTTTAAAAAAATTCAGAAATCAGATAAAACATCTGATTTCTGACTGAACCTTATTTCTTACTTTAATACGTCCTCGACTGTGACATCCTTAGGCAATTCATCTTCCGACATACCGAACTTTTTCAAAATCTTTAAAAGCTCCCCTGAATCCTTCAAAGCTTGCAACTCCTTGTTATAGGCCTTACGAAATTCATCATCTCCCTGCCTGAAGACAATGGCCCCATAAGCCCTGAAACTTTTTCCATCTATTACGGGCTGTACAAAGTCATTAACACTCTCGAGATTTGGATCATTAGCTGATTCTAGCATTTTACGAATGGACGGCCCTGAAACTGTGACAGTATCAACACGCTTTGACTGTAAGGCAGAAATGAGGGATGAATTATCGGGAAAAATGGAGATCTGTTCATTAGAGACACCGACTGCTGTTAAATAGCCGCTTTCAACAGAACCTCCGATTACACCGACTTTGACCTTTTTGTTTTTGGCAATATCCTCATAGCTATGAAGATTGTAAGGATTCCCTTTCTTAACAGCAATTGCCTGGCCAATCATATAGTCCGGATTTCCATATGCAACTTCCTTTGCACGTTCTGGCGTGATGTACATACCAGCTGTGATGATGTCAAAACGTTTGGCCTTGAGACCAGGTATTAATGAACCAAACTCTGTTAATACTCCGTTTACTTCTTTAATTCCCAGTCTTTTTAGAACAGCTCTTGCAACTTCAACAGATTCTCCTGTTAATTTCCCATCGGAAGTAGCATAAGCATATGGAATCTCGTTTGCAAAACCAACAGTAGCATAGCCTTGTTTTTTCATTTTTTCTAACGTGGTCTCTCCGCTGACTGAACCCCCTGCAGAAGTACTTTTGGAAGTACCACATCCTGCTAATACCACAAGCATAACACCTACTAGAATAGACATGATCCATTTTTTCATTGCTCGTACCCAACTCCTCATATTTAATTTGAAAGGATAAATCTTGGTCTTGCTATTATGTAAAAGTATTATGTCTGCATGTGTGCAATTTACTATTGGTGATTCTTATTATAAAAATAGGTGATGTAAAATACATTCGATAATTTGTATGAATTTTCTTAATATTCTTTCTTACATTTTGTATAATAACATGACTGACAATAAAAAAAGCCAGCAAAGAGATATCTATTTCTCTTTGACTGGCTTCTTTTGTTATGCTAAAATCTCATTTTCCATGTTTTGATACTTAAATCCAGTAAAAACAAATCCTCTGGATCCACCAGGGAAAGACCTGTCAATTCTTCAATCTTTCTTAAACGATAAAGCAAGGATTGCCGGTGCAAGAATAGAGCTTTTGCTGTCTTACTAACATTCCCTTGATAATGATTATAGGTACTGATGGTCTCTATTAAATCAAGATTCCTCTGTTTATTGTATTCTACTAATGGTTCAACTGTTGTCATAATAATTTCTTTCATTTCTGAGTTTTGAAAGAGATTTAACAACAAGCGGTCGATGCGGGTATTTTCATACATAACCCTATTCCCATATCCTTTTTTATTCCTGCTGATATTCAAAGCTATTTTAGCATTTTGGTAGCTTTCCTTAAAACCTAATATCCCTTCATTGTAAT
Source organism: Neobacillus cucumis (assembly GCF_002860255.1). Lineage (GTDB taxonomy): Bacteria > Bacillota > Bacilli > Bacillales > Cytobacillaceae > Neobacillus > Neobacillus cucumis_A. The sequence continues at coordinate 21,049 of NZ_PGVE01000072.1, read as the reverse complement.
TGCCAATCCCCCAAGAAATGACGACATTAGGCAGTAAGTTTCGCAAGCGCCGATCCACTAAATCTAAAAAATTTGTAATCCCTTCTTTTTTATTATCCAGGGAAATTTCAAGAAAAACCAATAGTTTCTCTTCTTGATATGTAAGCATAACCTTTTTATGTAATGACTGGGCCGCATAGAAAATTTCTTCTTTTATATAATGAATCATGCTTTCAAACCATAACTGATAGAATTCTTCATCTAAATTCCTTTGTTTAAAAAGGTTCTTTAAATTTTCCGGATAACCCGTAATACAAATATATGGGCACGTAAGAGTATAACCCATCTTTTCAGCACGGGAATTTGCGAGATCCCAGGAGACAAATTCACCGTTATAGATGGCTTTAATAAAAGAATCGTGGAGGATGGATTTTGCTTCATCCACGGCATTTTTTCTAGAAAACCAGAGAGCGATTGTTGTTACGGCGTGCTCTAAAACATTGACTGTATATTGAGTTAAAAACTGTTCGAGCGAAATAGAAGATGGGAGAATTACAAATAAAAAGTCTTGTGTATTTTCTGAAACTTGAATAACCGGAAGCTGTACAATAGAATAATCCTCAATTTTAATCGTTTGTATTTTTTGAATCATTGGGTCATGTGAAGCAAGCGACACCAATTTTCTTGCAGGAATGATTCCTTTTACAGTATATTCCCGCCACTGATCAAGTAAGTCAGGGCAAACATTACTATTGGCTTGAACTGTTCCGATCTGATCAGTAATAATAACTGGGTACCCAACATTCTTGTATAAATAATTTGCAATACATGTCAACTCTGTTTCTTGAAGGATTAGATTTAAAAGCTCCTGCTGCACTTTTTCCGAACGTCTGCTCTCTTTATAATTAGCATCATTTAATTCAAGCATCACCTCTTCAATGATCTCAGAAAATCTGATTTCCCATGGGATTTCAATCAGAATTAATTGGTTCTTATTCGCTAGTTCAATGGCTTCTATTGGAATTTCAAAAATATGCCTGCCAAGTGCCACTACTAACGCAGATGCCTCTGAATCAATAATATCAGACAAAAATTTCAAGAATTCCTTATAATCTTGACCACAGCCGATTGCAGTGGTCAAAACAAATTCATTCTTGCGGACAAAGCTTTCTACTGGCATTTCCATCGCAGAAACCCACTGAACTTCTTTTTCCTTTACTAAATTTTCCCCTGTGACCACAATTGCGTCCTTCATAATTTCTAAATTTAAAATATCATTTACCTTTAAACTCATAGAAACCTCCTAATTTTCAAATGGCTTACCATGTTGTTTGTAGATTAGAATTTTCAATGTTTGTATTTTAGGAAGAAAAGTCTATGGATATTGAATTATGATTCGTCATAGGCTCAATAAAAAATTTTAGATTTCTCTTCCTTTTTGTTAAAAAATAACAGCAAAAAAACACATTGTTTTTTTGCTGAATGGGTAAATGAAATAAACTGTTAACTATTATTTATAATTCTACCAAAATAAAATTATTCAGTAAATTAGGTAAATAGTTTTGTTTTATAAAGACGGCAAATCTACACATTCTTTCATATATGGCTAATATGTACTGTAGACCTAGTAAGACAATTTTTTTCTGTTTCTTTCATAATCAAATAAATCTTCTGTTTTTAATGTTATAAAACCTAACATCACTCGTAACAATTAGTTACATAATAATTAATTAACTATCATCTGTCATTATATAAAATAACTAAAAATTAAGATTTGCTCTATTCATTGTGAACAAAAGTAAAAAAACAAAGCAGTTTCACTGATTTCTTTCTGTCATTTTTCCATGTCAATAAAGTTGTAACTTATTCACGAATTGATTTTCACCTATTGAAGGGGCTTAATTATCTTTTAAATCCACCTTCTGAATGTATGATCTGACCTGTAATCCAATCTGCTTCTTCGCTGACAATAAATTTAATGATTTTTGCGACATCTCTCGGTTCACCTATTCTACCGAAAGGAAACAACGGTTTTAATTGACTTTTTATTTCCTGTGTCATCCATCCTGTATCAGTTGGACCTGGATTGACTGCATTAACCGTTATTCCTAAAGGGGCTAGTTCTGCAGACAATGTAATAGTTAGAGCATCCACTGCCCCCTTTGTTGTTGCATAGGCTAATTCACCAGGCATGGGTCCTTGAAACTGACCTGAAGTCAGATTGACTATTCTTCCACCCGATTTTTTATTAAAGCCTTGGGCAAATTTACTACTTAATAGAGTCGTTGCACGAACATTTACCAGGTAATGTTTATCCAGTTCTTCTGCAGTTATAGTAGAAAAATCGTTGTTCGTTGAATAGGCAGCATTATTAATCAAGATATCAGGATAACCGAGTTGTACAGAAACTCTATTTATAAGTTGTTCCGCTGCATTAGGCTGAGTTAAATCCAACTCCATACATGACACCTTAACACCTGTTTTTAGTAGTTCTTCTTTTAATTTTATTGGCTCCTCTAAATCAATACTCCAGGGCATTTTTTTATCATATTCCGTCCAGTAGGTAAAAAAGATATGATAACCCGTTTCAGCCAACTCTTTACAAATAGCTGCTCCAATCCCTTTTAATCGGCTTACCCCTGTAATAATTGCTATTTTATCTTTTAATTGGTTCATTATAATCTTCCTTCCAACGAATGACGTTTAATTAATGGCTTACTATATTATAATTTAGTAATTTTATTATACTGTGAATTTTTTCTAGTTAACGTTTTTTGTTTACAGGGTACATAAAAAAACGTTCATTTCACACACAAACGAAATAACATATTCTACATTGTTTATTTAAGGGGGATCGTCATGTTTGGATTCGCTGATGTTATAAAATTTTTAATCTCTTTTTTTGTAATCCTTCCTATCGTTACCCTTATCCATCTATGCGGGCATATTTTTTTCGTTACGCTTTTCGGGGGATCAGAGAAAAAAATCGCCATCGGATGCGGTACTATGGTATTTTCCTTTTGGAATATTGAAGTAAGGAGATACTATTTCTGGAATGGGGCCTGCGAGTTTAAGACGTTAAAGCACGATAACCGTGTTACAAACACCTTCATTTACCTTGGCGGCTCTTTATTCAACTTGGCAGGTATTTTTCTGGTACACGCCCTTATTTCTCAAGGAATTCTAGTTAAATCAGTTTTTTGGTATCAGTTTATCTATTTCTCCTTTTATATGCTATTTTTCTCACTTTTTCCAATGTATTTTTCTGATGGGTCGCCTAGTGACGGGAAGGCGGCACTACTCACATTGAAGAACCAGCATGAAAAGAAAATAAGTGACGACATTCTATTCTTGAAAATTGAAGAGCAAAATAATCCCGAGGAACAAGCCAAGGATTAAAATAAGTAACTTTTTATCGGTTTTTAAACGTCTATTACCTTAGCAGATAATCCTTTTTTAATTACCGTCCGGGTTTTTCCGGATAAGCTGGTGAAAGAAATTATCAAAATATAATGTCCCGATGTTATTGTTGGGTTCTATGATAAAGATAAGGGTTTGGGAGATTCCTACATAGTTTTAAAAAAATTGTGTAATTTTCATTTGTTTAGGGGGTTGAATGGGATGCAATTCAGTGGACTTCGACTGGAATTCCGCGCGGTTTCGGATTTTTTCCGCGCACTTTCTTATTAATACCGCGCAAACCCCCTTTTTTTACTGAAATCCTTTCTTTTTCAGTTACATTTTTTAAAATCCCCCCAGACTAGTGAACTGGTTGCCTGCCTCTGAATTGAGCGGTCGAATTCTGCCCCTGCCCGGTAGTAGAAAAAGAAAAAGGGCTGTTGAAAAGCAACCCTTTTTACAACGCAAGCTTCAGTTAGTTTTAATACATATTTCACAATCTTGCTTGTGTCTTAAGATTTATATATTTATAAAACCTTGCAGGATTTCCAGCCACTATTGAATTAATTGGTTATCCATCTCTTATCTAGTCTTCTTACAGCATTCTTCAAATCATAAAAAAATGGTTGAACTTTTATTTTCGCTCTTTATTAACTCATTCTTTTTCAATAAGGCATTTAATTTTTCTGAACTTAGGAGCATTGCTGCAACAAAAATAACCATACAATATGGAAAAATTCCTATTGTTGAATGAGAGGCAGTGAACCCAAGAAGGGGTGGCATAAATGTACTTCCTGTATAGGCAACTGCCATTTGATAGCCCATAATGGTCTGGGAATGCTTCTTCCCAAAACGCGTTGGTGTTTCATGTAACATACACGGGAAGATTGGAGCTAATCCTAATCCAATCATAATAAAACCGACAAGCGAGAAAATAGACGGCAATGGCAGGAATAGAAGTGTGGTACCGCCTAATGCAATGATCTGCCCCATTCTAATCAGAGATGGGTTACTAATTTTAAAAGTAATAAAGCCAGTAATAAATCTCCCCATTGTTATTCCTGCATAATATAAGGAAACCCATTGTGCAGCTGCAGCTGCGGGTAACTCTTTAACATTAACCAAAAAGCTGCTTCCCCAAAGACCCACTGTTGATTCAACTCCACAGTAAAATAAGAAGGAAATCAGAGCCAGCTTCACTCCTTTTATTTGCAGAGGCTTTACATTTTTAGACTCTGACATATGAAGTACATCATTTAAATCTTCCTGCTCATCATTTAATGAGAGAGCATTGTTTTTCTTCACTTTGTTCCACAAGGGCAAAGTGAAGAAAAGGATAACCGCTAACGCGAACTGCATTACAGAAATGGTAAAATAACCACTTCTCCAAGAATTATCCCCTGAAATAAACTGAGCCATAATGATCGGACCCAAGGTAGCTCCGACTCCCCAAAAACAATGTAACCAGCTCATATGGTGGGCCTTATAATGTGTGGCCACATAATCGTTTAATCCCGCATCAACCGCTCCTGCCCCTAATCCAAGTGGTATCGCACAAACAATCAACCAAACAACGGAAGGAGCAAAATGAAATCCCAGCAAAGCAGCAGCAGTCATTAAGACGCTGACAAACGTGACTTTGCTAGTCCCGAACCTATTCAGTACCTTTCCGCTGACTAGGCTGGAAATAATGGTCCCCCCTGCAATGGTCATAAAAAGGAATCCAGCCGTCTCAAGCGGAGCCCCAAAGTCCAATTGCATCACTGGCCAAGCTACCCCCAACAATGAATCTGGTAAACCTAAGCTAATAAATGCTAAATAAATGATGATTAAAAGGAATGTTGTCATGTTTTACTTCACCTTTCATTATTTAGTGTCCAATGTACTTCACTTATTCTCCATTATGTAAACACACTTATTAAAGATATTTAAAAAGTATGGAAATAAAAACTTATTAAATTTCTTTAATAAGTTTCCAGATTAATTGTTTACTTCCTCGATTAGGAGATCAAGGCTTAATCTTTGTAATCCAAATAAATAGTCTTGCTTCAAATCACTCATTGTAAGCTCTGGAAGATGTTCTGACGGGATATATTTTGAGCTGTCTATGGCAATTTTATCTAATATTTCCTTTTCCACTTCATCCTTACAAAATATGATAGTATGAGGGTTAAGAACCGCTACAAAAGTGGCTACTAATCTGCTAATGGCATCAATCTCATTGTCCTTACCGATTTTAGATCCACTACCATTTTCAAAAGCTTGACCAAAATTTTGATCATTATACTGTGGGACGAATGAAATCTCTCCTGAAAAATAGGTACTTCCTCGAACCACTTCACCATTTATCATTATTCCTGCACCTGGTCCGTTTTGACCAGCATATAAATAGATAAGGGATTTCTTGCCCTTCATTCCTCTAGTTTTGTAATAACCGAGAACAGCAGCATTCATATCGTTCTCTACTACGACTGGTATTGAAAATTGATCCTCATAGTAACCTTTTAAATCAAAATTTTGAAACTGCTCGTATCCTGGTATATAAAAAATCCTACCACCATCAACCGAACCAGGAACGCCAATGGCCATAGAACTAATTTTCGGATATTTAATCATTATGTTATCAATGCATTTAGTTAATAAATTTAAACCATCCTCTTGTAAAACACTAGGCGCGCTTCCTTGTTCCTTTACATCTCCTACACAATTAAAAATAGTATAATTTGTCTCTGTTTTCTCTAAAAATATGGCCAGACCTAACATGTGCTCAGGATTATACTTATATCTTTTTGCTCTTCGCCCGCCACTTGAATCATCTAATCCAACTAAAATAATTTCCCCATCCTTCTCCATCTGTGTTAGGAACTTACTTATGGTTGGGAAACTAATTTCTAATTTATTGCTGAGTTCAATCTTTGTTGCACTTCCAAGTTCTAAAAGTGTTGTACGTATACCACGAAGGATTACTTTTTTCAAAGATTTCGGAGTAGCTAATATCTCATTCACTCAATTCACCACCATGAAGACTTATTAAAGATCTTTAATAAGTGTTGGTATTAATATACCATATACACTTTTTGAAAACAATGCAATGGAAATTCCCCTTTTTAATCACAGCCCATACTTATTATATTTGTCCACTAATTGTTAAAAAACAAAAACCCCATACCAAATCAGGTAACGGGTTTACTATAGAGTTGCAAACATTGTAAAACACATATGAAAAGCACTTGAATTCACTATATAATTCATAGTACTTTTTTTACTGATTTATCAACATTTCGGCAAATTTTAATTGTTTATTTTGTCTTAATTCACATAGTAAATCACAGGGTTTGAAATAATTATTGGAGTGTGTGTGAATTATTTGTGATCTAGTAAGAGGTCTTATCCTTAATTGAGTAACCAGTAATATTTAAATAAGCGGAGATTTTTCGGTTAGACTGCAGAATAGAGCTCGATTCGGGGGATATAAGCGGAGGTTTTCCGATTAAGCAAAGCAAAATTAACCATTTTCACGTTTTTCGAATCAATAGTCGGAATCTTTCCGTCTATTTAAGCTAATTTCAGTGCTATTTTCTAATTAAGAGAAAATTCTCCGCTTATTTATCAGACTTTCTTTTTGAAAAAAAGAAAATTCAAAAAAGGCTTAGAGATAGTTGCATCTCTATGCCTTTTTGACTGTGAAAAATACTGGGAAGTTTATGTGATTTGCTATTTGATTTGGTCTGCGATTTACCGTTTTGCACCTCACAAGTAAACCCGTACCAATTTAGGGCCGAGGTTCCATTTTTGCATTAAAATTAATCTTTTAACATAAGCCTAGACTTAAGATAATAAAATACCCCGTCTTCATCACAAGTAAAGTCCGTGACGTCATCGGCTACTTCTTTAATACTATCCGGTGCATTTTTCATCGCTACTGCATAATTCACGAGACGCAGCATCGGTAAATCATTGTCACTATCGCCTATTGCCATAGTCTCTGTCTCGGACAAATCAAACTGCTTTAACATCTGTTGAATTCCAGTAGCTTTGTTGACGTTCGCCACCATCAATTCGACATTATATTCAGTCGAGATCGAGGTCGTAAAGTCTATTTCTTGCTTTAATTGCTCTAGTTCTTCCTTCCAGCGATTGATCTGTTCCTTTGTTCTGCCAAAGAAATAGAACTTGGAGAATTCATTTCCAATCATTTCATCCGCCCATGTAATCTTTTCTTTAATCGCTTCCTTACGAGAAAGCCACTCATTTATACCCACACCTTCCGGCTTAGGCTCTCTTATTTCGTTTTCTACATATGGACGGTCCTGTTTTAATGTGATACGTGGTGAGCCATAGGGAAACAGCTCATAATAAACCTTGTTTTCCCTAGCCATTTTAATAACTGTTTCTACTAACTCACGTGATAGAGAATGTTTAAAAATTACTTCATGGCCTGCATATCCAACCATACCATTAGAGGCTACGATTCCATCTACTTGAAAACCTGGTGGTACGAGTTCCTCTATCTCCTCAAACGCTCTCCCAGTAGCAATGAATACTTTAATCCCGCGGTTTCTTACTTGATCAATGATTTCTTTCGTATGTATACTTACCTTATTTTGATGATTTAAGATAGTTCCATCCATGTCTAAAAAGATGGCCTTTGGATTAAATTCCACTAAAGTTCCCCCCTGTAGTGTAAAAAGTGTTCATTTAGTAAGTATACACTTTTTATTTAAATTTCCCACTATAATGCCATCTTCCCTCTGTATCAGTGGTATCTAAAAAGAGCTTTTAACTTATAAAAAATTATCATATAGGTGCAAAAAAAGAAGTCCCCTTCTATTGAAGTGAGACTTCTTTTTTGGTGTCAGGCACCACGAAGATTATTTACTTGTTAAAGCTGTATACGCATTCGCTTCACCGGAACCATACAATTCATCATGGCCTTTTTTACCATAATCTAGTGCTGATTTTTCGATTAGAGCCTCCACTTGAGATGGAGTATAATCCGGATGGGCAGCCTTAATGACTCCCGCGATTCCCGCTACTTTTGGTGCAGCCATTGATGTTCCGTGCAAATAGGCGTACCCATCATTCTTTTGCATGGTGAAATAGGCATCCAGGTATCTAGGCCATGTGGAAAGTGCTCGATAGGTAAAATTGCGTTGATTTAAATCTAATGTTGCATCATATACTGGTCCGTTATCTCCTCCCGGGGCCGCTACATCAATAAATCCATTTCCGTAGTTCGAATAGAAAGCAAGTTTATTGGTTGACCATTCATTGGAGGAAGATACATTAATGACTCCTGGTGTGCTGCCAGGAACCTCAATCGTTACACCGCTATATTTGATTCCTAAATAGCCATAGGATTCATTCATATAGTCCGTAAGTGCCTTTTTATCCGCGTAATTGAGGGAATCATTTCCTGCAGATGCCACAACGGTTACATTTTTCTTAACAGCGTACTGAACAGCCCGTTTCCAAAGGAGTACATCGGCCACATCACTATAACGAGTGCCTTCATAGTAATATTTAAGACTATCAAATCCTCCAATCGACATATTAATGACATCGACCCCATCGTTGGCCGCTTGAACTATCGCATCCACGATCGGTCCTGTTGGCGCACTGCCGCTGGCATCAAAAATACGATAGGCACGGATTCCCAAGTCAGGGCCGACACCTTTCACTTTTCCATTTCCGGCGATTGAACCGGCTACATGTGTTCCATGACCGTTGGTATCTGTGACATTGCTGGTATTTCCTTTCTCTTCAGGAACATCTCCATAATATCCGCCAGCAGGAACAAAGTTTTCACCACCCATAAAGTTCGCTTTTAGGTCTGGATGTCCAGCATCAATTCCTGAATCGATAATTCCGACAACCGCCTTATGTTTAACCCCAGTCGTTGTTTTTGTACCACCAGATTCAATGGCGTATGATTTTCCTCCATTTGTTAAATGTTGAATATCCCATTGGGAACTCCAATATGTACCATCAGGATCAGGAGTTAGGGCAACAGGCTGACCATCCGCCCCTTCTGGGTTTCCATTTTCCAGTTTAAAGGATTTCTCCACATTGGCTGCCACAACGGATGTTGAATTCAGCTTGTCTAGAAAATTAGGGTTTGAGGATTTTACTTCAAGCGCCCCAAGCTCAGGAATCGCTCTTACTACTACACCTCCTGCATTTTTCACTTCTGTTTGATAGTCCTTTGGCAATGATTGATTATAAGCGATTAGATAGTTTTTGCTTACCGTCTGTGTTTTTGCAGAGGTGTGAGTGCTAGTTGAAAAAGATAATAAAGACATAGCCAAAACACTGCTGGCAACCATTGTCATTCCTCTTTTTTTCTTCCTCATGAATAAAAACCTCCTTTATTTATTTTTCTTAACATTCCTAATTTTAAGTCTATTATTATCCAAAGAAAATAAATACTTCTCGCTTTATAACGACATCTAGCAACTGAAATTTCCCTATTTTTGTAAAATATTCGTGCATATAGATGAATAATTCCACTAAAAAACAATCACTCATTAAAACTTGGCTTATTTTGTCAAAAGAACAGTAAATTAAGACTATTACTTTTAAAAAAATCATCTCAATAAAAGACACTTGAATGGAGTCCAAGCAAAAAACACCCTTCAGAAAAAGGGTGCTTGGATTTAATAATTAATGCTTACGGAGATATGTAATTGTAGATAGGATACCAGAAAGGGACTAAGATTTATTTATTTTGAAACTGTTATTAGTCTTGTTGCACTTACCATCCCTTTTGCATCTTTCGCATACACATATACTTTTGTTCCAACCCGTTGCTTCGGGATATACACTTTATAATTTCCATAAACATTCGCCTTGGCTGTGTATGTCCTTGTTCCGATTTTTACTGCAACGGTTGCATATTTCTCTGTTTTTCCTGTTACATTCGTAGAATAGTATCTTACTATATTCACCGTCGGCTGATTCGGTGCCACTCGTATAACTGTAGTACTTCTCGCCACACTTACATGTCCCAGACTGTCTTTTGCCGTGACAGATAATTTTGTTCCTGTGTTTTGTACGGGGATCGTCACTTTGTAATTTCCTAGTTTATCCGCTTTTACTGTATAAGCTTTCCCGGCGATTGTCGCAGTCACCGTTGCATTGGCTTCTGTTTTTCCTGTCACTGCAGCTGCCTTGTTATTCACCGTGTAAACCGTTGGGATATTCGGGGCTACTTTTACAACTTTCATAGTCCTTGCCACACTTACATTACCTGCAAGGTCTTTTGCTGTGACAGAGATACTTGTTCCTGCATTTTGAACCGGTATATCTACATGGTAGTTCCCATACCCATCCGCTTTTGTCGTATAAGCTTTCCCGGCGATTGTCGCGGTTACAGTTGCATTGGATTCTGTTTTTCCTGTCACTGCCGCTGCCTTGTTATTTACCGTGTTTACGACTGCACTAGCAGGAGCCGTTTTATCTGTTATTCCTTTTGTAGTAGGAGTGCTAGGAGCGTTATATTGATCCTTATAGAATATCGTCAGTTGAGTGCCTGCCTTTTGAACAGGAATTGTCACCTTGAAAGCCCCATTTCCATCAGTGACAGCGGTGCCGATCACTTTGGCTCCGCTCATGACTTGAATGGTGACATTACTCGGTGCGGTGCCAGAAATAGATACATTATTATCATCGACGGGACCGACCTTCGGAGAATCTAACTTGTTTGTAATATAAGCAGAAGAAATATATCCGGTTAATTTTTGATCTGCTGTTTTGACTGGGTACCAGACAAATTGGTTGCTGATTGATTCTTGGTCGTACACAAAATCCCCTTCAACAGTTAGAGGAGTACCTTTTGTTAACTCATTCCAACTCGAAGAAGTACCAGGTTGTGGCCTTAATTTTGCACCATCTTTTGTTACAATGACTTTGTCTCCCGCTTTAAATCGATAGTTAGAAGGGTGCATTTGGTCAGAAATGATATATTCCTTCTTTAAAAATTCAATATTATTCGTGCTATCTGTTTGATATTTAAAGTCGCCTACACTAAAAGGGAACTGTGCTAGTTTGGTATCTTCCAAGTAACTATCTTGAAAAATATGGTCAAAAACCTTTTCTTGATACGCCATGTCATTCACAATCCCGGTATCTTGCTTAAGAGGACTATTTACAGGCTTTGTCCCATTATACGCCATAACTGGGAAGTACCAATTTTCTATCACCTCAGGTCCCGCCCCTTTTATTTTAGGAAGATCGGTACGATGATACATACCACTGAGGATTTCTACGCCTGCCTTGATATTATAGTAGATATCATCTTTTAATTGATTTACATCATAGCTTGATTGATTGGTAATTTGCATGATACCGATTCCGTCATCTGTCGAAATAAAGGGTTGGCCATCGTCGGTAAATTGTCTCCAGCCACTTTCTTGTGCTGCTATCGCTTTAACCACTTCAGGAGGAATCTTTGCTTCTACAGCAGCTTTCGTTAATAGGCAGTTTACTTGTTGAAACGAGGGATTTTGATTTGTTTGAACTTTACCTAATGTTGTACACTGGGCTGGCCATACCGTTTGTGCAGAAGCTTTTTCATGAGAAAATCCAAGCAGCATAAAACCAGCCAATAATCCCGTTCTTACTATGGGCAACTTCATTCTTTCATTCTCCTATTCAATTAATTTCCAATATTCATATTTTACCATGTGAGTAATTGTATTCCTATTAAATAGATTAATTGGTAGATAGAATTTGTAAAAACAGCAAAATAAAAACACTTGGATGCACTCCAAGCATTTTTCAAACGAGATAACTATTCAGATGCTTTTGATCAGTTTTATTTCTCCATTTTTAGGGGTTAATTCACTGATGTTTTCATATTTTTCATTCGTATCGTTTTGATTCTCCACTACATATTCTTTAAAGGAGTAGTTAAAGAGTTTACGGGCGACTTTTCCTTTTTCACCAACCAAGTTGAACCAGCCTTGTCCAACATAAAAAGGATTCGTTAATAATCTATCAATGATATAAGTAATCCGTTCCTTTTCCTCCTTAGGAGTAAATTTTATTTTGGAGGAAAATGCCAAGATAAAATAGTTCTTAAACTTATCTAATTCCAGTAATTGAAGATGATATTTTTCACGCTGCATTTGATTGAATTTTTCTAAAACTGTCTTGATACTTTTTTCCACATCAATCTCAAATTTACTCGCTTCTTTCCAGGATGATAGACGTGAATCAAAAATGGTCAGTGTTAGGATATAATAGGCAGCATAATTGTTGGGATCAAACACTTCATTAACCAAGCGCGTTTCATCTTTTGGTACCTCAATAAACTTTTTATAGTCAGCAAAGAATTTTTCAATCATTTCGTATACCTTCTTTCATACCTTGATAGAATGGATGAATTAAATGGGTTAAATCTTTTTCTATCTGCAGCTATTGCTTGATGAAAAAACAACTTGTGACGATATACTATTATCTTGTTTCTCTTACAGGTTCAACTCGTCCACTTTTAAACTTCACGGTTACTTGTTTAACATATATATTCCTTCATCAAAATCAAAAATCCTGCTTTTTCTTCCAAAAATCCACATCTTTCACGTTTTTTAATGAAAAAGTCCTATGAAAGCATTGGTCATTTGTCGTAAAAGGGGCTCATTTTTGAGATTAATAACCTTTAATTTTTTAAATTATACTCTAATGTGTGGTGAACAAAAAAAAGTTTTATTCTAATGGCATAGAATAAAACCGTTCGACTATAGAATTCAAAAAAATCTTTTACAGCAGTATCTTCTTTTCTAGTAGTTCAAAATTACTTAAGTTTATCCTCAATGTAAAGCAGATTTATTAAAATTAAGTAAAACGACCCCAGCTATAATCAAGATTATACCTATTGCCCCTTGTATACTTATTCTCTCTTTCCAAATTAAAATACTTATCAAAGCCGTTAAAGCCGTTCCTACTCCGGACCAAATAGCATACGCCACATTCAGTGGAATAGACTGCATTGCTAGAGAAAGAGAATAAAACGCCAAACTAAATCCGACAATAAAAGCTACACTCGGCCAAAATTTTGTAAACACCTCTGAAGCTTTAAGCATCGAAGTGCCGAATATTTCACTTACAATTGCTATGGTTAAAAATACATATCCCTTCATCCTGCCATACTCCTTATTTGAGTTCCAAAAATGATTTTATTTAAAAGATGAGGGCTACCTCAAAAGTATCGAACTTTCAAGATAGCCCCTAATGACTATGATTCTTTTTTTGACTCTGTTAACTTGCCTGTTTATTTTGCACCATTTGTACGATTAGCAATTTCAATGGCACGATCTGTTGCTTTAGCCGCATCATCTAAAGCTTGTTTAGGATCATTACCACCATACATTGCCTCTAATGATTTAACCACTGCATCACGTGATTCAGGGAATACACTAATTAACGCACCTTGTGTTGCCGGAGTTGATTTTGTCGCTTGTAATTGATCAACCGTTACCTTTAATTGTGGATATTTCTTATACTCTTCTGCGATGGAAGGATCCTTATAAGCCGCAGGTGTAATTGGGAAATAGCCTGTTTCCGTATGCCATTTTGCTTGAACATCAGCCTTTGTTAAATACTCCATAAAATCCCATGCGCCTTTCTGAGTTTCATCGCCTACCATGTTTGTCATCCATAGTGAAGCTCCTCCGATTACAACCCCCTTTGGTTTTACGCCATCAGGGTGAGGTAAGTAAGCAACCCCTACATTAAATTTAGAGGTATCGATTATATTTCGAATACCAGCTGATGAATCTAAATACATCGCAACCTGTCCAGATTGAAATGCTGCACGCATACCATCCCAGTCATTTCCGTACTTTCCTAAGTTTCCATTTTTATTTAAATCATTTAACAAGTTAAATACTTTTTGGCCTTCTTTACCATTAAATACTGCTTTCTCAGCTCCACCTTTTCGTCCATTCTCATGGTCCACATACAGACCGCCTTGGGCTGCTAACAATTCTTCGAAGAACCAGCCGTAGTTTAGCATGGTAAATCCATATTGTTTGGTTGTATTTCCTTCTTTAATTGTCAGCTTGTCTGCAGCATCTTTCAGCTCTGAATAGGTGGAAGGTGCCTTTTCTGGATCTAATCCTGCCTTTTTAAATGCATCTTTGTTATAAACTAATACAGGCGTAGATGAGTTAAATGGCATAGAGTACATTTTACCATTGACAGAATAATAGTTTGTAATAGCCTTTTCTAACTTAGATGTATCGTAATGATCTTTATCAATCCATTCCTGTACAGGTGTAATTTTCTTACTGTCTATCATATATTTTGTTGTAATTTCACTTGACTGAACTAACGCCGGCACATCTTTAGAAGCAGCAGTACTGCGGAATTTAGTTAATAACTCTTCATAGGTTCCTTCAAATTCGGGCTTTATTTCATATTTATCCTGTGATTGATTGTATTGTGCAACAATTTCATTTAACCTTTTTTCTAAATCCCCACTCATTGCATGCCAGAAGCGGATCACGATTTTGTTACCATCTTTTTCAACAGGTACGGTCTGTACCTTTGTTTTTGCTTCTGCATTATTGGTTGTTTGAGTGCTTGAACATGCTGTTAATGAGAGCGCCAACGCTGCTGCTGATAGTAATAATCCGCCTTTTTTTGCTAGTTTCATCTGTTTTTCCACCTTTTTTTATGATTTTTTATGTGAATTACTTGATTGCACCTTTCGTCAAACCTTGCTGTAACTGCTTTTGTCCTACAAATAATAAGATTAAGGTTGGGAGAATAACAATTGTTATTCCAGCCATCACACTTCCCCAATCGTTAGCCACTTCTTGTGTTTGTAATTGTTTAATACCAATTTGCACGGTACGTGCGGTTTCATCATTCGTAACAAGAAGCGGCCAAAGGTACATATTCCATGTGGTAAGAAAACCGTATACTCCTAATGTAACAAAGCTTGTTTTACAATAAGGAATCACTACTTTAAATAAGAAAGAAATATGATTAACTCCTTCAATCATCGAAGCCTCTCTAAGCTCATGCGGTACGGTTAAGAAATGCTGCCTTAATAAGAAGATCCCAAAGGCCACTGCGAAAAATGGCACTGTTAACCCCATTAACGTGTTTGTCCAGCCGAATTGCTGAACCATTAAGAAATTGGGAACCATCGTTGCTTCCCATGGTATAAGCATCGTTGAGATAAATAGAAAGAATAGTAAATTTCTACCTTTAAATTTTAGAAACACAAATGCATAGGCCGCTAAACTTGATACAACAAGCTGCCCGATCATGACCGTAGCGGAAACTATAAAACTATTTTTTAAATAAGTCAGGAGCGGTACCTTTCTAAAAACATTGACAAAATTATCAAACGTAAAAGTCGACGGAAAAAGGTGACGCTTTTGAATATCATCCGGTGTCATGAAACCTATTGAAAAGGCATATAAAACCGGAAAGAATACGAGTATCGCACTAACCAAAAGCAATACGTATAACAGCAGGTTCCGTTTCCACGTATAAATCATTGATAATGCACCTTTCTTTCCGTGAATTTAAACTGAAGGATGGTCGCAATAAAGATAAAAATAAATAATACAATTGCTTGCGCACTGGCCGTACCAAATTGGTAGTTGACAAACGCTTCTTTATAAATAGAATAGACAATTAAATTAGTTGCATCGTTTGGACCGCCCTTCGTTAAAATATCAATTTGCCCAAAGCTTTGAACTGCATTGATTAAAGTAACGGTAGCGACAAAAAACAACGTTGGCGATAACATTGGCAGCGTTACTCTGCGAAGTTTATAAAAGTAAGAAGCTCCGTCAATCGATGAACTCTCATATAGAGTGGTATCAATATTCTGCAAGCCCCCGAGAATAACTAAAAATGAAAAACCAATATTCATCCATATGGTGGGGATGGATACAGAAAATAATGCCAGCTTTTGATTGGTTAACCATTCTAGTGCAGGTAGATGCAGCATACCTAACACATTATTAAATACTCCAACGCTCGGATGAAACAAAAACAACCAGATAACAGCACTTGCCGCGACAGAAATTCCCATTGTCGAGGAAAAAATCACACGAAATATTCCAATTCCACGCAGCTTCTCATTGGATAATAGAGCCAAGAATAAGGCAATGATTAAGCTTGCAGGCACCGTGTATAAGGTAAATAACACTGTAGACTTTATGCTTTGATAAAAGGCCGGGTCCGTGAATAAGTATTGATAGTTTTCTAACCCGACAAATACACTTGCCTCCCCCTGTGCATTAGTTAAATGAAAACTGTAGTATAGGGTTTTGAACAAGGGGTAAAACAAAAACAATGAAAATAAGATTAGTGATGGAGCTAGAAAAAGAATCGCCATAGGCCAATCGGTTTTATAACGCAGCCCTTTTTTTCGTCCAATTTGTTGCCTGGTTAATGATTGGGCGGAATCGATCATATTGCAACCACCTCTCGCTCATTGTCTAATACAATGACTTCTTTTGTTGATTTATGGAAGAAGTGCAAGTTGTCCATTTGGAATTGTAAACAAACCCTATCACCACGTTTATACTTCATTTGACCAGGCACTTTGGCACTCCATATATGATTTCCTACCAAAAAATTAATAATCGATTCGTTTCCTAAAACCTCAATCGATTGCACTGTAACCGGCTGACCCTGTTCGCTAATATTAATATGTTCTGGACGAATCCCTACACGAATGTCCGTTTGCTGTAGTCCTTTACTAATTGGTCCTTCAAGTGAGATTGACAACCCTCCCACTCTAGCTATCTTTTGCACAGCATCGATTTCACAATCTGCTATATTCATAGAAGGAGATCCTATAAAACTTGCAACAAACTCATTCGCAGGATGGTTATATATATCAAGCGGCGTGCCAACCTGTTGAATTTCTCCTTTGTTTAGAACCATCATACGATCGCCCATGGTCATCGCTTCAATTTGGTCATGTGTTACATAAATCATCGTAATCCCTAACCGCTGCTGTATTTCACGGATTTCCACACGCATTTGTGCCCGGAGCTTCGCATCAAGGTTTGATAATGGCTCGTCCATTAAACAAATAGGTGCTTCACTAACAATTGCGCGTGCTAAAGCAACACGTTGACGCTGACCGCCAGAAAGCTCCCTAGGTTTTGCTTTTAGATAGGGTGTCAATCCAACCATTTCTGCTGCCTCAACCAGTCTCTTTTGCCGTTCAGTTTTGGCGATTTTGCGTACCTTAAGGCCAAATAAGATATTTTCTTCTACGGTAAGATGGGGATACAATGCATAGTTTTGAAATACCATTGATAATTGTCTGTCTTTCGGCTGCAAATGATTGGCTGCATCATTATTGATAAGAAGCTTACCTGAAGAGATTTCCTCTAACCCAGCGATCATTCGAAGTAAGGTACTTTTTCCACAGCCTGATGGACCTACTAATACAAAGAATTCTCCCTTTTTAATATGAACAGACACATCTTTTACCGCTTTTTGGTCTGAGTTTTCATATGTTTTACTTACTTGATGCAACGTGATCATTTATAAACACTCCTTTTTCATTACTTAAGTCCAGATTTTTGAAGAGCTCGCTGAAACAGCACTTGCACCAGCTTCAAGTGCAGCCTGTGCGTCTTCCTTCGAATGAATAAGACCACCTGCAATAATTGGAAATGGAAGCTCGTCCACTAGTCTTGAAATAATGGTTGGCATAAGGCCAGGCATGACTTCAACCGCATCTGGCTTTGTTGACAGACAACTCTCAATCGACTTTGTCAACGATAAGGTATCTAACACAAAAATCCGTTGAATGGTTTTTAATCCTGCTTTATTCGCATTGCGAATGGTGGATCCTTTTGTTGAGATAATACCGTCTGGACAAATGACTTCATTAATATAGTCCATTGCTTCTTTTGTATTCGGATTTAATCCATGAATGAAATCACAGTGTAAAAACACCTCATGATTATGCTTTTTTAACTCATATACTTGCTCCGGTAATTGAAGCATCGTGCCCGTCATAAGAAATACAACCTTAGGCAATTTACGATACGTTTTATATTTTTCCCAATCTTGAATTGTTGCAATATAAGGATCAGGGAACATCCTTTAGCGCCACCTTTCTAGTCATCTATACCACTGGGTATCACCGTGTCTCAAACAACAAAGAACACCCGCTTGCGTACATAGTAAATTATTTACACACAATTCGATGGAAGTCGGTTAGATAGACCTCGATTGATTGTGAATAACACTATCGTATGCAAGCGGGTGTTCTCATATCGGCTCTACCCCTACATTCTCTAATTTAATTGTGGCATATCTCTTTTTATTTCCTAGCCATGACTATACTATAACTTTTATTTATTAAGCAGGTTTGAATGGTTTGTGAAGTTAACGTAAAGGTTCAGTAAACATCAGCTGAGGGTAATCTGTTATCACTGATTCGACTCCCCAGTCACGAAACTTCTGCATGACCTGCGGTTCATTTACTGTATAAGGTCTAACCGCAATACGGCATCGATCTAATTCCTTCACTAGCTCCCGCGTAACTGTTGAAAAATTAGGATGATATCCAGATGCTCCTAAATTAAGAATATAGTCCACCGTATTCTCGATAGTATTTTCAGTTAATACAGCTGTTTGCACATCTTTCGTGATTGAGCGGAAGTGCTTAAGTGATTCATGATTAAAAGAAGA
Source organism: Neobacillus cucumis (assembly GCF_002860255.1). GTDB lineage: Bacteria > Bacillota > Bacilli > Bacillales > Cytobacillaceae > Neobacillus > Neobacillus cucumis_A. The sequence goes on along the minus strand of NZ_PGVE01000072.1, from coordinate 1,987 downwards.
AATCACAACTTGATCTTTCAATTTATATGAATGAATCAGGTCATAAACCTTTTCCTCAAGTGTTGGATACGAAACAATTTCATTCTTTAACTCGATATTAAGTGTTATGGACGTATGACTAATGAAATTGCACACTTCCTCTAATGTTGGAATCGGACAGTGCCCAAACTGTTCTCCAAATTTATAAGATGCATTAAACTTCCTTAACTCTTCATACACAAAGTCTTTGACCCATCCCGTTCCATCCGTCGTACGATCGAGTGTTTCGTCATGAATCACAACTGGAACTCCGTCTTTTGTTAATTGAACATCTAGTTCTATACCATCACACTTCATTCTAGCTGCCGCTTGGAAAGCAACCAATGTGTTTTCAGGATATAAACTAGCAACTCCTCTATGTGCGTAAATTTTCATTAGAATTCTCCTCCTTTACCTTTTTTATGATAGACGATCATTGTAAATATAGTGTTAAAAATAAGTTTTCTTTTTATGAGAAGCTTTCCTAGATACAAATCTTGGTATCTACTAAAGGTAAACAGCAAATAAAAAATCCCCTCCATTAATTGGAGCGGGATAAAAAGTAGTTTTTTCTCTATGCCTCTTTAAAATCCTCTGGTTTTAGTTCTTCAACTTATCCAGCAAATTTTATTTCGACCTGTTTCTTTTGCTTTATATAAAGCTTCATCCGCCTGATTTACCAAGTCCATTGATGATTCATCTTTTTTAGAATTGGTCGCCACCCCGATAGAAATCGTAACCTGTAAGGATGACTGATCAGGTAAGGTAAAGGAATGGTTTTCAACAGATTTTCGAAGCCGTTCCGCTATTTGGGCTGCTTCCTCTAGGTTTGCATCCACTAGCAAGGCCGAAAATTCTTCGCCCCCATTACGGAATACCTTATCCTGCTTGCGCACGGATTTTTTTAATAAGACTGCAAATTCTTTTAAGATTACATCTCCTGCTGGATGTCCATAGGTATCATTAATTTGTTTAAAATGATCAATGTCGATAAAAAGAAGTCCAATGGTGTTTTTCTTTAAATTTGGATTGGAAAAAGCTTCGGACAAATGTAATTCAAATTGCCGAACATTTTTCAGACCTGTTCGATAATCGTAGGTGGCTTGCTGTTTATAATCGAAGTATAGGAAATTGTGAAGCTTTAAAAAGTGAACCAAATAAAAGGTAAATATCCCCCCAATAATGGATAGGACCAAAAATTCCTCTAAATACAAATGATAATGCTCTAAATGCCGGATCCGGAAATATAAAACCACAGAGTATATTAATGTGCTTGAAATGGTCATTAGAAACCATTGTTTAAATGGAGATGTATTTAACCTTTTTATAATCCCCATTAATAACCCCACCATGATGGTAACAATCGTAATCGCAATGAGCGTCCCATTCACATCTGAAAAGAGTAAACGGACAGCTCCAATGATGACAGAAGCAATTAGACTTGCTGTAATACCTCCAAGAAAAGCAGCGGTGACAATCGCCATATGCCGTAAATCAATAAAGGTTCCATTCTCAATTCCAATACTAAATTCCATTAATATTGAACCTAATATACCTGTTAAAATCCCCATGATGACTTTTTTTCTAAAATTCATAATCGATGGATTGTTTCTAAAGAATAACGACCCTGCAAATAAAAAACTAACCAAAATACACACGTGAACAAAGATATCTTTAAACATTGTGAAACAAACACACCCCAAAAAACAAAATTTGCGATTTTATTATCATAACACTCATACTGATAATTTAAAAATTTATTTATTGAGGTAGGCAGATTTTGAAAAAAATGATGTCAAATGAGGTCTCAGCGAGTGTTCATGGGGACTTTGTGCTCGGGTTTTGAATCATTGATTGTCCTTATAGAGTGTTCATGCGGACAATTTGCTTGGATTTTGAATCATTGATGTCCTCATAGAGTGTTCATGCGGACAATTTGCTTGGATTTTGAATCATTGATGTCCTCATA
>NZ_PGVE01000071.1 GCF_002860255.1 Neobacillus cucumis | reverse complement strand
TTTCCCTCTACTCGATTGCAAAAAAATTTAAGTTTTTATGTTGACAATATACCTACAGGGGTATAGTATAGAACTTGTCAATGACATTGGTTCATTGAAGGAGGGGTTAGATGATATTTTCTGTAGTAACTGTCATTGAGAAAAATTTCTTAAGTGATCTGCTGCTAGAACTGCCATAGACCGTATCATCTTGTTGTTGTAAGCTCCAACTTAGTCGAATGTGTTCAGAAAGCAGAACACCAAGGGGAAAAGAGTATGGAAGAATTAGTAAAAGAAGCTGTGAACCTGTTAGTAAAAAGTCGATAAAAAAGGGTTGACACATTATTGTATTTTGATTAACATTATACCCATAGGGGTAAAGGTAATGGTAAAAAAGGAGGAAAATAGATCAATGAATATAGCGAAAGTATTAGATGCAAAGGGTTTAGCTTGTCCGATGCCAATTGTAAAAACAAAAAAGGCGATGAATGAACTTCAATCAGGTGAAGTTTTAGAAATCCATACAACTGATAAGGGTGCAAAAAATGATCTTACTGCTTGGGCAAAATCAGGCGGCCATGAATTATTAAAGTATAATGAAGAAAATGATATTTTAAAGTTTTGGATCAAAAAAGGATAATTTTTTTTAATCTTTATAATACCAATACAGGTATAGGTTAATTTTATACATTTAGGAGGTTACAAGATGACAGAGAAAAAAAAGACGACGATTGTATTATTTAGTGGAGATTATGATAAAGCAATGGCTGCTTATATCATTGCAAATGGTGCAGCTGCCTATGACCATGAGGTAACCATTTTCCACACGTTTTGGGGATTGAATGCCTTACGTAAAGAAGAAAATATTCCATTGAAAAAAGGATTTATGGAGAAAATGTTTGGAAAAATGATGCCTAGAGGCGCTGATAAAATGGGACTTTCAAAAATGAATTTTGCTGGATTTGGCCCCAAAATGATTAAAGATATTATGAAAAAGCATAACGCATTGCCTTTACCACAACTGATTGAAATGGCTCAAGAGCAAGATGTAAAACTCGTTGCATGTACCATGACAATGGATTTACTAGGTCTCAAACAAGAAGAGCTTTTAGATAATATTGAATATGCAGGGGTGGCAGCTTATTTAGCGGATGCTGAGGAAGGTAATGTCAATCTGTTTATCTAAAATAAGGTTGTTCACTACAGGGAGGATAAGGAATGGAATATGTAAATTATCTTGTTATCGCACTATTTTTATACATTATATTCAAGCGTTTTGTACCAGCAAAAGATGTCAATCATATATCCACATCCGATTTGAAAACACAATTAAATGACAAGGATAAGCAATTTGTCGATGTTCGCACACCAGTAGAATTTAACGGAAACCATATTAAAGGTTTTAAAAATATACCTTTACAAAATCTTTCTCAAAAAGCAGTAAAAGAACTATCAAAGGAAATAGAAGTAATTGTCATTTGTCAAAGTGGAATGAGAAGTCAACAAGCAAGTAAAATTTTGAAAAAATTAGGTTTTAAAAAAGTGACGAATGTTAAAGGCGGTATGAGTGCTTGGTCTTAATAAAATAAGGGAGGAAGAAAAAAATGAAACAATTGACTGCAACTGAATTAGAAACATTATTAAATGAAGGAAAGAAATTAAATATCATTGATGTTCGTGAAGTGGATGAAGTAGCAGCTGGTAAAATTCCTGGAGCAGTAAATATCCCTTTAGGGTTAGTGGAGTTTCGCATGCATGAATTAGATAAATCAAAAGAATATATTATGGTATGCCGATCTGGTGCAAGAAGTGGCCGTGCCACGCAATTCCTTGAAAGCTATGGATTTGACGTGATAAACATGTCAGGTGGATTGCTTGCTTGGGAAGGTAAAATAGAATAAATTTTTTTAAGTCAAATTATACCCATATAGGTATTAAACAGGAGGTTTTATAATGGAAAACATGAAAGCAAACGTTACATTAGATGCAAAAGGATTAGCATGCCCGATGCCAATTGTTAAAACAAAAAAGGCAATGAATTCGCTGGAGTCAGGTCATGTTTTAGAGGTTCAAGCCACAGATAAAGGGTCTAAAGCAGATTTAAAAGCTTGGGCGGAAAGTACAGGTCACCAATATCTGGGTACAATCGAAGAAGGAGTAGTACTGAAACATTATCTCCGTAAGTCTTCTAACGAAGAAACGAATGAAAAAAAGTATCCTAATGTTACAAAAAATGAAATTCTTGAGAAGAAAGTGGAAGACAATGAGAACATCGTAGTTCTTGACGTAAGAGAAGCCGCAGAATATGCATTTAACCATATCCCAAATGCTATCTCCATACCTCTAGGTGAATTGGAAGACCGAATGGACGAGCTAAATAAAGACAATGAAATTTATGTTGTTTGTCGTACAGGTAACCGAAGCGATTTTGCTGCTCAAAAACTAGCTCAAAAAGGATTTACAAATGTAATTAATGTAGTACCGGGTATGAGTCAGTGGAAGGGTCAAACAACAGGAATTAACAAATAAATTAATTAGCATATTTTTTTAATCAAAATAATACCATAGGGGGTAACGAGAGAATGACTGTTAATGTAATGACTTCAAAAGAAGTAACCAAAAATGTTTTTAATAAAGAAGAACTATTTATTTTAGATGTTAGAAACGAAGCTGATTTTCAAGATTGGAAGATTGAAGGAGAAAACTTTGACTATTTAAATGTCCCTTATTTTGAATTGCTTGATGGTGTAGAAGAAATCATCGGAAAAATTCCATCAGATAAAGAAGTATTAGTTGTTTGTGCAAAAGAAGGTTCTTCAGTGATGGTAGCAGATATGCTTTCAGAAGCTGGGTTAAACGTGTCATACCTTAAGGGTGGAATGAAAGCATGGAGTGAACATTTAGAACCGGTTAAAGTTGGGGACTTAAATGATGGAGGCGAAATTTATCAGTTTGTACGAATTGGTAAAGGCTGCTTATCCTACATGGTTGTTTCAAACGGAGAGGCAGCACTTATTGATGCAACAAGAATGACTGACACCTATCTTGATTTTGCTGAAAGCATTGGTGCAAAAATCACGAATGTATTGGATACTCATCTTCATGCAGACCATATTTCAGGAGGACGTACCATTGCTGAAAAAACTGGTGCAATCTACTGGTTACCGCCTAAGGATGCTTCAGAAGTAACATTTGAGTACCAGCCATTAGAAGACGGAAATGATGTTAAAATTGGTGATACATTCATTAATATTCACGCATTATATTCTCCAGGTCATACGATTGGATCTACTTCTTTTGTTGTGGATAAGAAGTTCTTACTAACAGGAGACATTTTATTCATCGATTCAATCGGAAGACCAGACCTAGCTGGTAAGGCGGAGGATTGGGTGGGAGATTTAAGAGAAACGCTCTATAAACGTTATAGAGAATTATCAGAAGATCTTATTGTTCTCCCTGCACATTTTATGATTATTGAAGAACTAAACGATGATGGCAGTGTGTCAGAAAAATTACGTACATTATTCACAGAAAATCACGGTCTAAATATTGACGATGAAAATGAATTTAGAAAAATGGTAACCGAAAACTTACCACCACAGCCTAATGCTTATCAAGAAATTCGTGAAACGAATATGGGGAAAATTAACCCTGACTTAGATAAACAACGTGAGATGGAAATCGGACCAAACCGTTGTGCAGTTCGATAATACAAAACATGGGAGGAATAAGAATGGAAGTTTCAAAAGTATTAGATGCAAAAGGTTTAGCTTGTCCAATGCCGATTGTGAAAACAAAAAAAGCAATTGGTGAACTTGAATCAGGGCAAGTATTGGAAGTTCATACAACTGATAAAGGGGCAAAGAATGACCTAACAGCTTGGGCTAAATCAGGCGGTCATGAGTTACTAAAACATGAAGAAGATAATGGCATACTAAAGTTTTGGATTAAAAAAGGGTGAAAATAAAGGGAACCATTAATGGTTCCCTTTTAAGAGGAGGACAACATGGATATTAGCTTTATTATTACGATCTTCCTAATTGGATTTATAGGATCTTTTATATCAGGGATGTTGGGTATAGGTGGTGCTATCATTAATTTTCCAATGTTGTTGTACATTCCAGTGTTATTTGGAGTAGGACATTTTACAGCACACGAAGTTTCAGGAATAACAGCAATCCAAGTTTTCTTTGCCACAATTGGTGGAGTTTGGGCTTACCGAAAAGGTGGATTTTTAAATAAAACACTAATTACCTACATGGGAATCAGTATCCTGTTAGGAAGTTTTATTGGCGGTTTTGGTTCCACACATATGCCGGAGAGTGGTATAAATATCGTTTATGGGATATTAGCACTAATTGCGGTTATCATGATGTTTGTTCCCAAAAAGGGTATTGATGATATTGCTCTAGAACAAGTCAAATTTAACAAATGGCTTGCGGCATTATTGGCATTCATCGTAGGAATTGGAGCGGGGATTGTAGGGGCAGGAGGAGCGTTTTTGTTAGTACCAATCATGCTGGTGATCTTAAAGATTCCAACCAGAATGACGATTGCCTCTTCATTAGCCATTACATTCATTTCATCGATTGGAGCGGTTTCCGGAAAAATCTCAACAGGGCAAGTTGCCATTTTACCCTCGCTCATTATGGTTGTTGCCAGTTTAATTGCTTCCCCGATAGGAGCAAATGCTGGGAAAAAAGTAAATACGAAAGTTTTACAAATCATTATGGGAGTATTAATCTTAGCAACGGCAGTGAAAACATGGATGACAATTTTATAATAATAAGATTTTAGCGCCTTTTGGCGTTTTTTTGTTCCTTAAGAAAAACATTTTTACCTTAGGGCGTAATTCTACTTTACTTTTGGCAAAATTCTGATACTCTGACAACGGGGGTGATAACATGGACATTAATATTTCTGAAATTCTAGGTGCCCGCTACGATAACCTAATGGAAGCACAAGTTGATAAAAGTCCGGACGAAGTAGTTGTAACGAATGATGAAGAATCGTTTTATATCGTGAGTAAAGAAGTTTTTAATGACGATTTGATCTCATTGGGTTATAAAATCGTAGCAGCAGACGGAGAGTAATTCTCCGTCTTTTTACAACTTTTAAAGTAAATCACATTTGTAGAGGTACAATAAACATTGATCCCCAAACAATTTTTATTTACATTTTCTTATATAAATTAAGTAAATCCAAAGACTTTAAAAAGTAAATAAAAAGGTATTGACAAAAAAAATTAAAAGTAATAAAATTATCTCATATTCAAGATAAATTAATTCGAGATTTATTTAGGAGGTGGAACGGATATTTGTTGGAAATTCTAATGAGGCAGTTTTAATATAAGTAAGGAACAAAGTGCTTTTTTTTAAAATATATATCTCGAATTCGAGATAAAATGGGAGGATTTTAAAATGATAAATATAGGTTTATTAATTATTCGTTTGGTTGTAGGTTTACTATTTGTGGGTCATGGTGCTCAAAAATTGTTTGGCTGGTTCGGTGGTTATGGTTTAAAAGGTACAGGTGGATGGTTTGAATCCATTGGTATGAAACCAGGAGTAACCATGGCTCTATTCGCAGGATTAGCAGAACTTATTGGCGGAATATTATTTACTTTAGGCCTTTTAACTCCACTTGCAGGAATTATGATTGCAGGAACCATGATCATGGCAATTGTTAAGGTGCATGCAGCCAATGGAATATGGTCAACATCAAATGGATATGAATACAACCTTACTTTACTTGCAGTTGCTATTGGTATAGCTCTAATAGGTCCCGGTAAATATGCATTAGATGCATTTTTATTCTAATATATCTCAAATTAGAGAATCTTGATTTTTAAGTAAAGTTTCGGATTTTTATTTCTGAACTAGGAACAAAATAAGGTATCTAGTGGATTAATAGGAAGGAATTCTACAATAAAAAGGAGTGGGAAAAATGAGTAAAAAAATAATGGGCATTCATCATATTACTGCCATCGTCGGTCATCCTCAAGAGAATGTTGATTTCTATGCAGGGGTTTTAGGTTTGCGTCTAGTCAAACAGACAGTTAATTTTGATGATCCGGGTACTTATCATCTTTATTTCGGGAATGAAGGTGGTAAACCGGGAACGATCATAACATTCTTTCCATGGGCAGGAGCTCGACAAGGAATCATTGGAGACGGTCAAGTAGGTGTCACTTCTTATGTTGTTCCAAAAGGTGCTATGGAATTTTGGAAAAAAAGACTCGAAAAATTCAACGTCCCTTTTACTACAATGGAAAGGTTTGGTGAGCAATATTTAGAATTTGATGATCCGCACGGACTTCACCTGGAAATAGTTGAAAGGGAAGAAGGGGAAGTAAATACTTGGAACTTTGGAGGTATAACTCTTGAATTTGCTATCAAAGGGTTTGGTGGAGCAACTCTATTATCAACGCAGCCTCACAAAACAGCCGAGCTGTTAGAAAAAGTAATGGGTCTTGAATTCATTGCTAAAGAAGGAGATTTCTCAAGATATCGTTCCACTTCTGATATTGGAAATATAATTGACCTTAAATTAACTCCAATTGGAAGCGGGCAAATGGGTGTAGGCACCGTACACCATATTGCATGGCGGGCTATTGATGACCAAGATCAATTAGAGTGGCAAAAGTTTGTTGCTGCGAATGGATATGGAGTGACTCCTGTTCGGGATAGAAACTACTTTAATGCGATTTACTTTAGAGAGCATGGTGAAATTCTTTTTGAAATTGCGACGGACCCACCAGGATTTGCTCATGATGAATCACAAAAAACAATGGGGAAAAAATTGATGTTGCCATCACAGTATGAACCCCATAGAGCAAAAATTGAACAAGTTTTGCTGCCGATTGAAGTAAAAGAATTAGGCTGATAAATACAAGGAAATAGGATGGAAGGCAGGATTCAGACCTGCCTCTTTTTTTGTTTCCAGGGCACTACATTTCAATTAAGAGAGAGATTAAATCTATTTGAACCATTTGATTTTCCTTTAATTTCTTTTGACAATTCTTTCATTGAAAGATAAGTTTGAATAAAAAGACATTTATGAAAAGGAAAAAACATGATGTTTAAAAATACGACCTCACCTAGTTTCTGGCATTACATACAGCAAAATCTTATACATAAAATTAGAGCAAATTTACGATATAAATTAATGTTTGTCCTATTAGCCGTAATGATTGTCCCGTTACTGATCCTCATTATTTTTTCAATCAATGTATCACAGAGAAATTATGAAAAAGAAATCATTAGTTCAAATGAATCGAGAATTGTTTTAGCTGGAAAATATGTGGATGAAAAATTAAAAGAAAGTGACAAGATATTATTTGCCAGTTTAATTGATGAGAAATTAATTCCAAGTATCAGTCAAACTAGTGATGAAAGTATGCCTTTAAATTTTAGTACACTTAACTATATAAAAGACAAATTATATTCGATTTATTATAGGAATGAGTATCTTGATAGTTTTTCAATCTATTCAAAAGAGAAAAATACAGTCTACTCTTTAACAGAAGAAGATTTTAAAGTTTCGAAGATAACAAATCCTAAAGGAACCAAGTGGGCTAAATTAGGAGTCAATCCACATTATATTTTTGAAAATGGTGATTCGAAGCAAAATTTTTCACTAACAAGAAGTATTATTCGCTTCGATGATCGAAAAATGGTGGGCGGAGTTTCAATAGATGTGAAGTGGAATGTGGTAGACAGTGTCATTGAGATGTTGAAATCGGAAAAAGAAAGTTCTGTTTATTTATTAAATAACAAAGGTCAAATCATTTATAATCCTAATTTGAATAAAACTCCAACCGTTGAATTTAAAAAAATATTTAATCAAATCAACCATAGTAAGAAGAATATTTTCTATCTTAAATATAAAAAAGGTTTTATTTTTTATCAAAAGGCATTTAACAATAAGGTAGTCATTGTAAAGGTTATCCCTAAAACCATCATTATGGAGGGAGTAACTAAGACACTAGTTTATGCTATTATCATTAGTATTTTTTCCATAATATTGACAGTCATTCTATCAATCTATATCTCTTTAAGAACGACTAGACCTATTACTAATCTAGTGGATGCGATGCATGAGGTGGAAGAAAATAACTTTGATGTAAGAATTGAAACCGATCGCATAGACGAGATTGGCCTGCTTGAAAAAAGATTTACCTCTATGATTTATCGGATTAAAGAATTAATTGATAAAGAGTACAAGAGTGAAATTGCCACAAAAGAGGCCCAGTTTAAAGCACTTCAGGCACAAATCAATCCTCATTTTTTATACAATACCCTGCAATTAGTCGGTGGAATGGCTGTGGCCCATAATGCGGAAAAGATTTATCGAGTCATAAGTGCACTAAGTGATATGTTTCGCTATATAACAGGAAAGCAAGGAGATCTCGTTTTAATTGAACATGAAATCGAGCACATAAAGAATTATCTATATATACAAAATCAACGATTTGATGGAAAAATAGAGACGGATATTTTTGTTGAAGAAGGAGCAGAAGGATACCAAATCCCAATGTTAACCTTACAGCCATTAGTAGAAAATGCATTCATCCATGGATTTGAACAAAAAGTTGGAGTTTGGAAACTTTCGATTGAAGTACAAAAAGTATTTGATGAAATAGAAATAACGATTACAGATAACGGAATAGGAATCCCAGAAGGGAAATTGAGAGGTCTTATTGGACAAATCAATAATCTATCGCAGCCTTTTAATACCAATGGAAGTATAGGAATTAAAAATGTTGCTGCCAGAATTGGCTTATATTTTGGTAAAGAATACGGTCTTGATATTTTCAGTGAAGTTAGTCATGGAACGCAAATTGTTATCAGAATGCCAGCTAAGACACGTACGGAGGTATAAAATGATGAAAACATTAATTGTTGATGATGAAAAATGGACAAGAGAAACCATTAAATCGTTTGGGAAATGGGAGCAATATGGAATCAAAGCTATAATGGAGGCTGCTGATGGACAAGAGGGGTTGAAGATCATCGAACAATGGTCACCTGACATTGTCATTACCGATATGAAAATGCCTGGTGTAGACGGTATGGAATTGCTAAGGGTAGTAGCCGAACGTTTTCCACAGGTTAAACTCATTGTGGCAAGTGGCTATGATGATTTTCAATATATGCGCCAAGCGATTCGCTCGAGAGCCAAAGAATATTTATTGAAACCTATCCATGCAGACGATTTAAATTTAATTCTAGATAAATGTACAAAAGAGATCCAAAGAGATTCTAGGCCGCATTTGAAATCTTTTTCTTTTTTAAGTAAAGATCTCTCTACGTTAGTGATGGATTATAAAAGAACCGTTGTTTCTTTTTTGGATGAATTAAATGCAGATGGATTTGAAAGTGCCATGCAGCGATTTTTTTATGAATTTAAGAAACTTGATGATTTGGACGAAAACTTGCTTGCTAAGATTGAACAAGAATTCATACCTATTTTAGAAGAGCAAATGATAAAAAATGATTGCAATGTAATAGATGTATTTAAGAATGAGGAATTAATCTATGAAGGCGGACTTTCCCTCGATTTAATCATGAAGAAACAACTGCTTCTGGGTAATCGGTATATTGAATATATGCTCCAGCTTAAGAAACGAAAAGGAAGAGTGGACCTGGGGGAAATAAAAGATTATATCGAGCGGAATTTTTCAGAATCCCATCTTTCTTTGGATGTGTTGGCCAACAAATTTTTTGTTAGTAAAGAATACCTAAGCAAAGCGTTTAAAGCCATGTATGGATGCAATATTACAGAGTATATTGTTAGCCGAAGAATGGAATATGCGAAAAAATTAATAGAAGCAAATGAGCTGCAAATCAAAAGTATTGCCCAAATGTCTGGGTATGAAGATCTATCCTATTTTTATCGAGTTTTTAAAAAATACTTTAAAATTTCACCTGGAGAAATGAGACAAAGTTAAAAAAGTCCAAATGTAAGCGCTAATATTTTCAATATTCGTAAACAAGAGGAGAGATTATGATAAAGGTGTAAGTTAAAACTTAAACAGGGGGCCACAAAATATGAAGAAAGCGATTTCATCTGTACTTAGCTTAATTCTTGGTATTGGTTTGTTAGCAGGTTGTAGTTCAAATGATACGGCTTCAAGCCAAAATGACACAAAGGCGTCAAAACAAGTTGAACTTAAGATTTTTATTGGACAACCACGATTTAAAAAACAATATGAAACCTATTTCGATCAGTTTGTTAAAAAGGAAAAACAGGATAAAAACATTGATGTCAAAATCAAATTGGAATTACCAAACGTAAACCAAGCTTCACAGTTATTAAAAACAAGACTAGCTTCAGGTGATAGTCCTGATATCTTTAGTCTGCATGCGATTAACGATATCCCTCTCTTTAATAAAGCTGGTTATCTAGAAGATTTATCAAAGGAACCATTTGTTGACAAGATATACGACACGGTTAAACCAGCTGTAACAACAACCGATGGAAAAGTGGTAGCCGTTCCATTGGAGACTCTACAGTGGGGATACTTATACAATAAGAAAATTTTTAATGACTTAGGTTTAAAATTACCACAGACGATGACTGAAATGAAAGAAACGATAAAAGTATTAAAGCAGCACAATGTCACACCATTTTTGTTAACTTATAAAGATGCTTACATCCCGCAATTATTTTTACCACTTACTGTAGGCGGAGATTCTAGTACGACTACTCCAGACTTCATTAAGGAAATGAATGCTGGTAAAGGCTCTTTCAAAGAGGTTAAAGACCTGTTTAATATCATGGATTTAGTCAACGCCAATGGAACGACACGTGCTTTCGAGAACGGACAAGATCAAGGGGCATCTGATTTTGCAAATGGTAAAGCGGCTATGTGGGTACAAGGGCCATGGATGGCAGATTCTATTGTAAGTGCAAATAAAGACTTTGAATTTGGCGTAGCACCACTGCCGATCAATGACGATCCAAAGGCAACATTGTTAAACTTAAGTACTTCTACATCACTTGCAGTTTCAAAAATGAGCAAAAACAAAGCTATCGCTAAGGATTTAATCAATTATATCCTAGATGATAAGGATTCTAGTAATTTCTATAAAAGCTTAGGATTTAATGCAGTTTCTAAGGTTCATACCTTTGAACCATACCCATGGCTAAAAGAATCTTCTGAATATGTTTCACAAGGTAAAGCTTATCAGGATCCTGCGATTCCATCGGCTGTTAAAGATGAATCACAAAAATTATTCCAAAGTTACCTTGCTGGCGATGCATCTAAAGCAGATGTTATTAAAGGGTTGGATCGTGCATGGGATACATTCAATAAAAACAATAAATAAATAGAACCTTCAGCCAACGATAAAGGCAGCTTTCTAGCTGTCTTTATCATTATCAAAGGCTATTTTCGCATAAATTGTTGTTTGTCGGACAAGTTTATCAACCCGTATAACTAGATGCTTCGTGGCATCTTTTCGTAAGAATATTTGCGAAAATTGCCTGAAACTTAGTTAATGGCCCTTTTAAAGGTCCAAAAACAACAATGTTTACGAAAATAGCCTTATCAAAATTAAATGACTTGGGGTGGGTGCAATGCCACAGTTAGGCAAACAAAGCAATGAAATAGCGATTAACCAGGTTCAAGCGAAAATTAGCACGAAAAGCGCTTTTCGTTTGAAAAAACAAAAAGGAACTCTTAGTTTATTATTATTTGTTCTTCCGGCCTTTATCTTTTATTTTGTTTTTCTATTAATCCCGACGGTTGGGGCAGGGTTTTATAGTTTTACTGATTGGAATGCGCTATCACAAACCTTTCATTTTGTTGGTTTTAGTAATTATATTGAAGCATTTAAAGATGACCCTGATTTTCGTCATTCCTTCTTCTTTACTTTAAAATATACGGCTTTCATGTTTGTTTTCCAGAATGTGATTGCTCTACTTCTAGCTCTTTTTATCGAAACCAGAGTCCGTACCAAAGGCTTTTTTCGAACCATTTTCTTTATGCCCAATATGTTAAGTTTAATCATTAGTGCGTTAATGTTTTCGTTTATTTTTTCGAATGTATTGCCTGAACTATCCAAAAAAGCGATTCTTCATTTCCTTGACCAGCCATGGATAGGAGACGCAAAGGTTTCTTTCTATTCAATCCTAATTGTTTCTTTGTGGCATGGGATTGGCTATATGATGGTTATTTATATGGCAGCACTCCAGGGTGTTCCGGCACACCTCAAAGAAGCAGCCATGATTGATGGAGCAAATCCATTTCAAAGACTTATCCACGTAACGATTCCTATGATTATGCATGCGGTTACGATTTGTGCCTTTTTGACATTGAATGGTGCCTTTAAAGTGTTTGATGTAGTGTATGCGCTCACAGCAGGAGGTCCGGGGAGATCGACTCAGGTTATGGCCCTAAATATTTTTGAAGAGGCATTTTCAAATAATTTTAGATATGGCTATGCCAATGCCAAAGCGATGATTCTCTTTCTCATTGTTTTAGTAATTACCTTAATCCAAGTCAAAGTGTTGAAAAAGAAAGAGGTGGAAGCATAATGAAAAAAATCTATGGGGTTATTACTACTTTTATTTTAGCCATCTTTGCAGCCATTTCGTTTTTTCCTATCTACATGGCTTTGATCAATTCCTTTAAAACACAAGGCGAAATTTTTAAATCAGTATTAAAATTGCCATCCAAATTGCACTTTGAAAATTATACAGGGATATTTGAGCAATTAGATTTATTCCACAGTGCCTGGAATACGGTCATTGTTACGGTGATTGGGTTAGCAGGAATTGTTATTTGCGGTTCATTGGCGGGGTATAAATTAGCCAGAACCCCAGGTAAATTAAGTAATATTATCTTTACATTATTCCTGGCATCTATGCTAGTACCTTTTCATTCTATTATGATTACCTTAACTAAAATTGCAAAAGGGCTCCATGTACAAGGATCCGTCTATGGCTTGGGACTTATTTACATTGGTCTTGGAGTAAATATGGCCATCTTTTTATACCACGGTTTCGTAAAAACCATTCCAAAAGAGCTTGAGGAAGCCGCAAGAATTGATGGCTGTAATGACTTTCAAATTTTTACGAAAATTATTTTCCCTCTTTTAAAGCCAATCACAGCGACCATCCTTATTTTAGATATTTTATGGCTATGGAATGACTTCTTATTGCCATTGATTATGTTGACAGATGTGAATAATTATACCCTCATGTTATCCGTTAACATGTTATTTGGGGAATACAACAGTGATTGGCCAAAAATCCTATCAGGGCTGATTATTACCGCACTGCCTGTAGTCGTGTTTTATGCAATTTTCCAAAAACACATTCTTAAGGGAATCGCAGATGGTGCAATAAAATAAAGCCATTGGTTTACTCAGTTTAGAAAGGTGAATATGCTATGAAACAATTATTATATGGCGTTGCATACTATGATGAGTACATGCCTTGCGAACGATTAGAAAAAGATATCGAGATGATGAAAGATGCAGGGATAAATGTCGTTCGAATTGCAGAATCAACTTGGAGCACTCATGAACCGCAAAACGGTGTATTCGACTTTGGTTCGGTGGACAGGGTACTGAATGCCATGCATCGTGCAGGTATCAAAGTGATCGTAGGAACACCGACGTATGCCATCCCCACTTGGATGGTGAAAGAACATCCAGAGGTATTGGCCATTACCCCGAAGGGACCGGGGAAATATGGTGCTCGGCAAATTATGGATATCACCAATCCTACTTATCTCTTTTATGCAGAAAGAATCATACGAAAGTTGATTGGACATGTAAAGGATCATCCAGCTGTTATCGGTTATCAAACAGATAACGAAACAAAGCATTATGACACTACTGGTCCGAATGTTCAGGTATTATTCGTTAAATATATGAAAGAAAAGTTTAAAACACTAGATAATATCAACAGCCAATTTGGACTTGATTATTGGAGTAATCGCATTAATAGCTGGGAGGATTTCCCTTCTGTTGTTGGAACTATCAACGGTAGTTTAGGATCGGAGTTTGCAACATTTCAACGGCAGCTTGTAACTGACTTTCTTGCTTGGCAGGTTTCTATTGTCAATGAATATAAACGTTCGGATCAGTTTGTTATGCAAAACTTCGATTTTGAATGGCGTGGCTATTCCTACGGGATTCAGCCAAGGGTGAATCATTTTGAAGCAGCAAAAGCATTTGACATTACTGGAGTGGATATCTATCATCCCTCTCAAGACGATTTAACCGGAATTGAAATTTCCTTTGGAGGAGACGTTGCTCGTTCTACAAAGGGGACCAATTATTTGGTCGTTGAAACCGAAGCACAGGCTTTTACAAATTGGGTTCCGTACCCTGGACAGTTAAGACTGCAGGCATTTTCCCATTTAGCTTCAGGAGCTAACATGGTCGCCTATTGGCATTGGCATTCCATTCATAATTCGTTTGAGACCTATTGGAAAGGGCTGCTGAGCCATGATTTTGAACCCAACCCTGTATACATTGAAGCAAAAACAATCGGAAGAGATTTTGAAAGACTCTCTCCACATCTAGTAAATCTTAAGAAAAATAATAAAGTAGCTATTCTAGTAAGCAATGAATCACTTACAGCAATTGAATGGTTTAAGTTTAATTTTTCTAGCTCAAAAAATTACAATGATATCGTTCGAATGATGTATGACGAGCTTTACAAAATGAATATTGGCTGCGATTTTGTGAATCCATCTAGTGATAATTTAGAAGATTATCAAATGATCATCGTTCCTGCCTTGTATTCTGCTCCTGATCTGCTGTTAGAACGGTTAAATGAATTTGTAAGAAATGGCGGGCATATTGTTCATACCTTCAAGAGCGGGTTTACGGACGAGCATGTAAAAGTAAGAACGACTCATCAGCCTGGGATTATTAATGAAGCATGCGGCATTTATTACAATATGTTCGTAGAACCTAAAAATGTTTCATTAAGGGATGATCCTTTTCAAGTAGGCCAGAAACAAAATACCGTGGAAACATGGATGGAGCTAATAACCCCTACCACGGCCGAGGTACTCGCTTATTATGATCATCCACATTGGGGAAAATATGCGGCTATAACCGAAAACCACTATGGTAAAGGTCTTGCTACATATATTGGATGTATACCAAGTTCAGCAATTATAAAAAAGGTATTGGAACAAGCTGTAAAAAAGGCGAATTTATGGGGTGTGGACCAAGAACTGGCCTTTCCTATAATCGTAAAGTCTGGTATTAATCCAAAAGGAAAGAAAGTTCATTATTACTTTAATTATTCTGATAACCAGAATTCAATAAAGTATCCCTATAATGACGGGGTCGAATTATTAAGCGGAAGTTAGGTTACGATGAAGCAAACTTTGGAATTAGAGCCTTGGGGAGTTTTCATTATAGAAGAGGCGTAAAGTTTCTATTCTTAAGTAACAGTATCTTATTTCCGGAAAAGAAAAAGAGGAATAAGCCGCCTGTAGGGTGGTTTATTCCTCTTTTTTTAGCATTTTCCCGCCTATATTTGCCCAGCCCTTTTCTTTAAGCGTCCTACAAGTGGTACTACAATGATGCCGGCGATTACGACCTGCATAATGTTTCCTGGGATGGAGCCGATTGGCTGTATCCAGTTACCGTAGAGCATCACTTCGGCAAAATAGTAGCCCACGATTTTTACCACTAGTGCAACTACGATTGCCAAGGTGTTTACAAAGACTCTTTTGCCGGGTACCTTTTCAGATATGAGACCCACTAAAAAGCCCATTGTACCTACGATAATGAAGGTGAATGGTGCCCATACTCCCCAGCCAGAGATCAGATCGAATAAGCCCATACCGAAAGCGCCTGCTATGGCTCCAGTTTTTTTGCCGTAAATCAGGGCTGCTAAAAAAAGAGGCACGTTTCCCAGATGGATTAATCCGCCGTTACCCATTATTGGGAGCCTTAAATTGATAAACGCTGTAGCTAAAAGTGTTAATGCGATGAAGAGCGCATTAATAACAATGGCTTTTGTTTTAGTTGTTTCTTGTGTTGAGAATGTTGAATTCATACGATAGCCTCTTTCTTTGTTATTAAAATAATATCATACACCTAATCGGATAGTTTATAAATACATAATTCTATTTATTTGCACAAGTACAAATACTGGTAAAAAGCAGTGAGTATGTAGAGTGCCATGATGGATTTTTACGATTGTTTATGTTTATATTAGTAAACAAGTACACTAAAACATAAAATAACTAGATTTTACAAGGAAAGTTGGAACCTAAAATGACTCATCAAAGCATTATTTTTTTTGATATTGATGGAACGCTGCTCAATCATGATAAAGAATTGCCTCTCTCAACTAAAGAATCTATTTTTAAATTAAAAGAACTTGGACATGAAGTAGCCATTGCCACAGGGCGAGCCCCTTTTATGTTCGAGGATTTGCGAAAAGAGTTAGACATTGATACATATGTTAGTTATAACGGGCAATATGTTGTGCTGAAAGGTAAAGAATTATATAGAAATCCATTAAAGATATCATCTCTTGAAAAGTTAACAGAAGTTGCTCTTCATAACAATCATCCGGTTGTCTTTATGGACCATGAGGATATGAAAGCAAATGTGCCAGAGCATACTTATATTAAAGAAAGTATTGCCACATTAAAAATTGGCCGTTTTCCTGCCCATGATCCGCATTATTACAAAGGAAGAGAACTGTTCCAAACGCTCCTTTTTTGTCCAGAAGGGGAAGAGAAGCAGTATGAACAAGAATTCTATGATTTTGATTTTGTAAGATGGCATCCCGTTTCAGTTGATGTAGTTCCAAAAGGTGGATCAAAAGCCCAAGGGATTAAAAAGGTAGTAGAAAGTTTAGGGATATCAGAAGAACGCCAATATGCCTTTGGTGATGGGCTGAATGATATGGAAATGCTCACGGCAATAAGAAATAGTGTAGCAATGGGGAATGCGGAAGAAATCGTCAAGTCCGTTGCAAAATATGTAACAAAATCTGTTGAAGACGATGGAATTTTGCATGGTCTTCAAATGGTAGGTTTGTTATAACTTCATGCGATGTAATTTATAAGACCAAAAAAATAAAGTTTTTATTTAAAACTTTATTTTTTTATGTTTATTTTATATAAAAGCATTTTATTAATAGAGGTGTCCACTCAATGAACGATATTCTTATCATTGCCCCCTATGAAACGATGGTAAAGCAGGCCAAAAAATTGATTGAAAGTAGTAATATACCTTTTACCGTTATTCCAGGGAATCTCAAGGAGAACATCGACGAAATTAGAACATGTATTAACCAGGGTGCAAAGATTCTTATTTCTCGTGGGGGAACCGCCCAAACATTACGTCATGCCTTCGATTTACCAGTGATTGAAATTCCTGTAACGTCTGTCGACATATTAATGGCATTAAGTAAGGCAAGTGAGAAAGGTTTTAAAAAGATCGCCTTTATCACTACTTTAAATATTTTATTTCAAGCACAGCATTTCAAGAAAATTTTTGATATAGATTTACAATTTTTGCCGTGTGAAGATGTTAACGAAATACCTGCAAAGGTCAAACATTTAATCCAAGACGAAGGCATAGAAGCAGTGGTGGGCGATGTAATAGCCACACAACAGGCGGTGGACCATGGAATCTATGGTTGTCTTTTAGAATCAGGTGCTAGGTCTCTTCAAATTGCACTAAATGAAGCATTAACGATTTTAAAATCTATTGAAAAAGAGAAGGCACGATTAAAACAACTTGAAGCTATTCTTAATTTTACGACAGAGGCAGTTCTTACAATTGATAATAACGAGAGAGTTATCGTATATAATGAATCAGCTGAGAGAATATTTGGCGTACAAAAAAATCAGGTGCTTGGGCAAAAGTTAACTGAGTGTTTACCAGAAAGTCAATTGAATAGAGTCTTATCGAAACATAACGAAGAAAAAAATATCCTTCTTAAGATTAGTGGTAAGAAGATTGTTTGTAACCGGGTTCCTATTATTATTCATGGCAGATTTCATGGGGCTGTGGCTATTTTTCAAGAAATCGGTGATATTCAAAATTTAGAAATGAACATCAGAACTCGTCTTAATGAAAAAGGTTTAGTGGCTAAGCAAACCTTCAACCAGATTCAAGGTAGTAGTACAGAAATGCTCCAATGTATACATCGAGCGAAGCAGTATGCTAGATCCAACGGTACTGTTTTGATTTATGGTGAGACGGGGACTGGAAAGGAAATCTTTGCTCAGAGTATACATAATGAGAGCAAGCGGGCTAAGGGACCATTTGTATCGGTTAATTGTGCTGCTCTGAATGAAAATCTATTAGAAAGTGAGCTTTTTGGCTATGTTGAGGGTACTTTTACAGGCGCTCTTAAAGGTGGAAAGATTGGACTTTTTGAACTAGCCCATGGTGGGACGTTATTTCTTGATGAATTGGGGGAGATCTCCCTTAATTTTCAAGCAAAACTCTTAAGGGTCTTGCAAGAAAAGGAGGTCCGTCGTGTCGGTGGCGATCGGGTGACACCAATAGATGTTCGGATCATCTGCGCTACAAACCGTGATTTACGTGAAGAGGTTCGTTTGGGAAGATTTCGAGAAGATTTATATTATCGCCTGAGTGTATTGGAGTTACAATTAGTTCCACTCCGCCAACGCAAAGAAGACATAGTCCCAATGGCTATATCCTTTTTCAAGAATGAATGTATAAAAGAGCAAAAGGTTTTGTTTTGGACACAGGATCAACTTTTTGATTGTCTAAAGAGTTACGATTGGTTCGGCAATGCACGGGAATTACAAAACTTTATCGAGAAGTTAGTAATTAGTACAGAGGAGGGTGAAGAGTTAACACCATTTAAAATCTGTGAGTTGTTAGATGAGAAAAAAGGGAAACTTTACACTAAAGATAGACAAAATCCAGACCAGTTACAGGTTACCTTTTCAAATCAATTCGAGGAAATGGAAACTCAACTTTGGAAGCAGCTTCTTGAACGTTACCATGGAAACAAGGAGAGACTTTGCAGGGATTTTGGAATAAGTAAAACTACCCTTTGGCGTAAGCTGAATTTACATAAGTGAACTCTACATTATTTCATAATTTCATGTTCGAAAATATAATGGGTGGTTTTATTACAAGGGCGGTGAACTCACGCCCTTGTTTTTTAACTAAAAAACCTTATGACATAGCTAACCTTCCATAAATGAATTTATGTGATTTCAAATTTGAAATAGTAATTTCAAATTTGAAAAATGAATTAAAAATAAGTAACTAATATAATTGGTTTCTTGCTCTTTAGTGAAAAGGAGTTATTTTTTTTGAGGCTTACCAAATCTAATTATTACAGACGCTAATTGATTATATTTTTAAAAAATTATGAAATTTTTCTTTTTTGGCACGGAATTTGCATATAAATTTTATGAGCACGACAGAAAAATAAATGGGAGGATAGCAACTAATTAAATTAACTGATTGTAAATTAAATTAGGAGGTTACTATGCGTATTATTCGTTATTTAAATGAAAATTTAGATCCCGTACTAGCTTCTTTAACCGATGAAGGGCTTATCTATTCTTTGCCGCAAAAGGACTTTCTGGAGTTAGCAAAGCAAGCAAAAGATCGAAATACTTCTATTCTTCATTTAGTTGAAAGCGTTATCTCTGTTTTGCAGCCAATTTCACAATCTATAGAAGAGCTATCATTGCTCGTTCCGATTGAAGCGGCAGAAGTGTGGGCGGCGGGTGTTACATATGAAAAGAGCAAAGATGCAAGAAATTTCGAGTCTACGGACCGAATAAATGGTTCAGCTACTTTCTATGATAAAGTCTATGATGCCAAACGGCCCGAAATCTTTCTTAAATCCACTGCTGCCAGAACTGTAGGTCCAAATGATAAGGTTTTTCTTCGAAGCGATTCTAAATGGCAAATCCCTGAACCAGAATTAGGACTTGTCATATCTAGCGGGGGAGAAATTTTAGGATATACGATTGGAAATGATATGAGCTGCCGTGATATTGAAGGGGAAAATCCACTCTATTTACCTCAAGCAAAAATCTGGAGAAACTCCTGCTCAATTGGCCCTGCCATTTTACTAGCGGAAGCAGTTAAAGATCCTTATCAGTTTGAAATTACATGCAGAATCTACCGAAATGAGGAATTAGTGGTGGAAGGAAGTGCTAATACCCGCCAATTAAAGCGGAAATTTGAAGAGCTTGTTTCTTATCTTCTGAGAGACAATCAGATTTTTAATGGCACTGTTTTATTGACAGGTACATGCATTGTTCCCCCGAATGACTTTACATTGGCGGATGGAGACCAGATAGAAATTGAAATATCAAATATCGGGGTTTTAAAAAATCCTGTACAGATGGCAAAAACAGTGGTCCCTAACTTGTAAGAAGTTATCAAACCATTTTTATATTAAAACCAATAATGGGGGAGATTTTAGTGAGTACAGCCTTTAAAACGGTAATGATGAAACCGAATGATAAAGTGGCTGTGGCATTAGAGAGTATTCCAGAAGGAAGTCACGTTACGGTCACATGCCAGGGAATGAGCTATGATGTTGAAATAAAAGAAATAATTGAATTTGGGCATAAATTCGCTATCAAGCCGATTTCTAAAGGGGAGGACATTCTTAAATATGGGGCAGTAATTGGTTCAGCCACAACGGATATCCGTTCGGGTGAACACGTTCATATTCATAATCTAGAAGGAAAAAGAGGGAGGGGGGATAAAGTTGATTAATAGAAAAAAGTTTTGGGGATATCGGCGCCCAAATGGTCAAGTTGGAGTGAGAAATCACGTATTAATTTTGCCAACAATTACTTGTGCTACGCAGGCAGCTAAACAAATTACGGAATTGGTGCAAGGGACCGTTTCTTTCATTCATCAGCATGGTTGTGCACAGGTAGGTGTGGATTATGATCAAACATTCCGTACTTATGTAGGAATGGGAGCCAATCCGAATGTTTATGGAGTGGTTGTTCTAGGACTAGGCTGCGAAACTCACCAAGCACGCAGTGTTGCGGGTGAGCTGGCTAAGACAGGAAAGCCCGTTGAAGTGGTTTCCATTCAAGACCACAGCGGGACACTTGGGGCTATTGCTGAAGGCTCAAGAATAGCAGCGAAAATGGTACAGGCGGCTTCCGCCCAAATGAAGGAACTCTGTGATTTCAGTGAGCTAATTATCGGAACAGAATGCGGCGGTTCGGATGCATGTTCTGGTTTATCAGCCAATCCAGCCGTTGGGATCGTTAGCGACATGCTTGTCGATCATGGAGGTACTGCGATATTAGCTGAAACAACAGAGCTGATTGGAGCGGAACATCTATTGGCAGAACGGGCGGTAGATGACCGGACGGCCAAGCGTGTATATGAAGTAATCGGTGCTATGGAAAACCGGGCAATCAAGATGGGGGTAGATATCCGTACAGGGAATCCAAGCCCTGGAAATATCAAGGGAGGGTTGAGTTCTCTCGAGGAAAAATCATTAGGTGCTTCTAATAAGTCCGGCAGCAGACCTTTGCAAGAAGTAATCGATTATGCTCAGATTCCATCTAAAAAAGGTCTGGTTTGGATGGATACACCGGGGCATGATATCGAGCAGCTGACAGGGATGGTAGCTGGTGGAGCCCAAATTGTTTTATTTACTACAGGAAGAGGCACACCTACCGGATCACCAATTGCCCCTGTAATCAAGATTGCGACTAATACTGGAATTTTTGAAAGAATGGAAGATAATATCGATTTGAACGCGGGAACGATCATCGAAGGCAAAGAATCGATTGAGTCGGTCGGTCAGCATATTTTTGATGAAATCGAGCTTGTTGCTTCTGGTAAACTGACAAAAGCGGAAATTCTAAAGCAGCATGATTTCGGTATTTGGCGCATTGGCCCGACATTTTAAAAAATAGAAAGGAGTTTTAATGATGACGACTGTAGTGCAGGTGAAAAAACATCTTAACTATATTAACGGAGAATGGGTATCATGCCATAGAAATAAAGTCGAGGCATCCTTTAATCCTGCCAATAAATATGAAATCGTCGGTTACTTTCAGAGCTCGACAAGGGAAGATGTTGACAGGGCAGCAGCAGCCGCTAAAAGAGCGCAAAAAGAGTGGAGCCGTCTTTCAGGAACAGAACGCGGTAATTACCTATATAAAATAGCTAATTGTCTAGAAAGGCGTCTTGATGAAGTTGCTGAAACGATGACAAGAGAGATGGGTAAAACGTTCTCTGAAGCCAAGGGAGAGACAACGCGCGGGATCGCCATTCTTCGTTACTATGCTGGAGAGGGAATGCGCAAAACAGGTGATGTGATACCATCTACTGACAGCAAAGCGCTAATGTTTACGACACGTGTTCCACTTGGAGTCGTCGGTGTTATTTCCCCTTGGAACTTTCCGGTTGCCATACCGATCTGGAAGATGGCACCTGCCTTGATTTATGGGAATACCGTGGTGATTAAACCGGCACAGGAAGCCTCTGTTACAGCTGCAAAGATTATAGAGTGTATGGATGAGGCTGGTATCCCTGCTGGTGTAGTCAATATGGTTACTGGGGCTGGTTCGGAAGTCGGTACAGCAATCGTCAACCATTCAGACGTAAACGGCATTACGTTTACGGGCTCCAATGGCACGGGGAAAAAAATTGGCCAGGCAGCTCTTGCTCGAGGAGCAAAATATCAGTTGGAAATGGGCGGAAAAAATCCAGTCATTATTGCGGCAGATGCAGATTTAGATCTTGCAGTAGAAGGAACGATCAGCGGCGGCCTTCGTTCAACAGGTCAAAAATGCACAGCTACAAGCCGGGTATTCGTTCAGTCTGAAATATATGATACATTTAAAGAGAAACTGATTGAACAGGTAAAAGAGATTATTATAGGAAACGGAATGGATGGTAAGACATGGATGGGCCCATGTGCTAGTGAAAATCAGTTGAATACCGTACTTTCTTATATTGATAAAGGGAAAGCTGAGGGAGCAAGCCTGATTTTCGGAGGTGAAAGGTACACGGAGAACGGAAGCGAAAATGGCTTTTTTGTCCAACCAACCATATTTGAAGATGTTACAAATAGAATGGTCATTGCCCAGGAGGAAATCTTCGGCCCTGTACTGGCCCTAATCAAAGTGGATACAATCGAAGAAGCTTTGGAGCAGGCTAATGATGTTGAGTTTGGGCTAAGTGCCTCCATTTATACAAGAGACATCGGTACCATGATGTCTTTCATCAATGACGTAGATGCAGGACTTGTGCGTATTAACGCTGAAACTGCTGGTGTTGAATTACAGGCACCATTCGGTGGCATGAAACAATCTAGCTCGCATTCTCGCGAGCAGGGGCAGGCAGCGATTGAATTCTTTACGGCAATTAAAACTGTATATGTAAAAGCATAGATTGATAGATTCATAAGTAGCTCCCTAAAATCTTTTTAAGATTTTAGGGGCTGGTAGTTAGTAAACCAATGATCTTATTTACAGGCTTGGGCATAAGCCAAAAATGCATGCCTCCTCTATGGGTACACAATGATAATCCTGACCTTTAATAAACGAATGAATGGAATTTTGAATTAGTAAATACTTTTATTATTTTTTTGGAAGCGATTTCAATATAGGAGGTTTTAAAATGAGAGAGATAAATCAAAAAAGGACCAACGTTCGTTGGAAGATTGCCATATTTATGTGGGCAGCCATAGCCATTAATTATTTGGATCGTACAGTCCTCTCCGCTACCACCCCGACTATAATGAAGGAATTTGGATTAAACGCAGCACAAATGGGGATTGTCATGTCAGCATTCTTTTGGACTTATGCGTTATTTCAGATTCCTGCTGGCTGGTTGGCAGATAAAGTTGGACAGAGATTCTCTCTTGCTTTAAGCGTTGCCTGGTGGTCCATTGCTACCGCATTAACAGCTGTTAGCCAAGGAATGAAGTCACTCGTCATCTTTCGTTCCTTATTGGGTATGGGTGAGGCCGGAGCATATCCAAGCAATGCTGGTGTGACTGCAAAATGGTTTCCTGACAGAGAACGGACAAGAGTTTCTGCTATTTTCGACAGCGGTTCTAAGGTGGGAACGGCTATAGCAATGCCGTTTGTAGTTTGGTTAATGACTTCCTTTGGATGGAGAGTTCCGTTTATTGTATCTGGATTGTTAGGATTGTTGTGGGTTGCCATTTGGTGGGCATATTATCGTGATCCGGAAAAGCATTTGTATGTAAACAAAGAAGAACTAACCTATATTCGTGATGGGCAGGTCAAAAAGGAAGGTCTTGAAAATGTACAGCCAATGAAATGGTATCAACTTCTAAAATATCGTAATATTTTAGCAATGTGTGTTGGGTTTTTCATGTTAAACTATGCCATTTATTTCTTTATTACTTGGTTCCCGACCTATCTTGTACAAGAACGAGGCTTCCAATTGATGAAAATGGGCTGGGTATCTATGATTCCTCCTTTATTTGGTCTAGTAGCTGAACTCTTGGCAGGGTGGTTTTCCGACCGTCTTTATGCAAAAGGATATTCATTAACTTTCGTTCGTAAATTGAATTTAGGTGGAGGTATGCTGTTGGCAACTTCGATTGCTTTTGCAGGACTAGTTAATTCACCTGTTCTTTCAATTGCTTTACTTTCCATTTCTTATGGAGGTTTAACGACTGCTGCTTGTGCAATTTGGTCACTTCCTGGGGACGTTGCGCCTGTTAATATGACTTCAGTCGTTGGTGGACTTCAAAACTGTGTCTCCAATATAGGTGGTATATTGGGTCCGATTGTAACCGGTTTTATTATTGCTACTACACACTCATTTACTCCGGCACTCATGGTGTCAGGAGCAGCTACCTTAATTGGTGCACTAACCTACCTTTTTTGGCTTGGAAAAGTTGAACCGATTGTTCCTAAAACAAATAGTAATCTTGGAAAAATAGAAAACCACTCCATGAAAATTTGAGTATCATGCAAGCTAGTTAAATAGCATTAAAAGAATAAAATAAAAATACCCGATTTCCTCTGCTTTTCCAAGGGCTAGCTTTGAGGAGTCATGGATTCAAATGGGAAAACAAGCATAGTTATCAATAGGTATGTAGATTCCCTAACCATTCTGGTAAGGTAAACCCAAAATAAACAGAGTCTCTGTCTCCTTAATGGAAAACAGAGACTCGTTTTTTTATTAGGATAATAGTTATTGCATTTAATTTTAAAATAAAATAATTGTGAAAATTCAGTAATAATATCAAAAAAGCTGTAAAATTTGAAATTAATCCTCATTTGTTCTATCATTTTATTTTGTTAAATAATATTATAATAGTGTTTATATTGTTTAGGAGAAAAAAGGCTCAGAGGATGATTTATTTTTATAAAAATGGACTTGAAAAATAGTGATACATATAGGCCATTCTATTAAAAAAATTTTACTCAGCCCAATTCGAAAGGGGAATTAGATATGGTAGAAGTTATGGACAAACCAAAGTCAGAACAAACGAAAGCAGATGTGCTTGATCAATTGTTAAATCCAGAGGTTCAGGAATCATTAACCAATTTAGTGGAGCAGCTTCCTAAATTGACTGAACTTGTGAATCTATTAACAAAGTCATATGCCTTTGCTCAATCAGTGGCAACAGATGAAGTGTTGAAAAATGATACGATTGGAGCCATTACAGAAATTGTCGAACCAATTAAAGATTCGGTGAAAGGCATTGCTGCTACAGCAATCGAAGCAAAAGACCGGGCTGAGGAGAGCAATGAAGTGATTGGTCTTTTTGGAATTTTAAAAATGCTTAAAGACCCTCAAGCACAGAAGCTTTTCCGCTTCATCAATGCTTACCTTGAAGTTTCAGCAGAACGTTCAGCTAAATAAATTTTACAGAACATTCATAAGGACGGGGAGATACTATGACAAAAAAAGTTGTTATTTTAGGTGCCGGTTACGGCGGACTATTAGCTGCAATTAATATTCGTAAATATTTAAATAAAGAACAAGCACAAGTAACGGTGGTTAATCAGTTTCATACACACCAAATTATTACAGAACTTCATCGCTTAGCTGCAGGAAGTGTTTCAGAGCAGGCGGTTGCGATGCCATTAGCAAAGCTGTTCAAAGGAAAGGATATTGATCTTAAAATTGCCAAGGTGGAGTCCTTCTCTGTTGATCAAAAAGAAGTGAAGCTATCAGATGGATCTACTTTATCCTATGATGCTTTAGTGGTAGCGTTGGGAAGTAAAACAGCTTATTTCGGTATTCCAGGATTAGAAGAAAACAGCATGGTCTTAAAATCAGCAGAAGATGCGAATAATATCTATCAGCATATTGAAGAACGTATCGCTGAATATGCAAAAACGAAAAATGCGGCTGACGCAACGATTCTTATCGGCGGTGGTGGTTTAACTGGCGTTGAGTTAGTTGGAGAAATCGCTGATATCATGCCTAAACTTGCTAGAAGCTATGGTGTGGATCCTAAAGAAGTCAAGCTGCTCCTAGTAGAAGCAGGCCCTAAAATCTTGCCAGTTTTACCAGATCCACTAATCGAACGTGCAACAGCTAGTTTAGAAGCACGTGGTGTTCAATTCTTAACAGGTCTTCCTGTAACCAATGTGGAAGGTAACGTGATTGATTTAAAAGATGGGCAAAAAATCACGGCAAATACATTTGTTTGGACTGGTGGAGTTCAAGGGAATCCTCTAGTTGGTCAATCAGGCTTGGATGTGGATCGTGGACGAGCAACTGTTAATGAATATCTTCAATCTACTTCTCATAAAGACGTTTTTGTTGTAGGTGACAGTGCGGTTGTCTTTGGTCCGGATGGACGACCATTCCCACCGACAGCACAAATTGCATGGCAAATGGGAGAACAAACAGGTTACAATGTTTTTGCTTTCTTAGAAAACAAATCGTTCAAAGAATTTTCTCAAGTAAACTCTGGAACACTAGCAAGCTTGGGACGTAAAGATGCTGTTGCTACAATTGGCGCTAACTCTATTCCGTTAAAAGGGATGCCAGCATCATTAATGAAAGAAGCAAGTAATGTTCGATACCTATCACACATTAAAGCATTGTTTAGTTTAGCTTATTAATGTTATTGTCACACATGTAGAATCATGTTATTATTAGATGAATTTAAATTCCTTTAATTTGGTCCAGAGAGGCCAAAAAGGCAAAAGTAAACTTTATATATTTTTTATGTATATAAATGCCCTTTTGTCCTTTGGATAAGAGGGCTTTTTATTTTGCCGACATCTTTTAATCTAAGTCCAGTGAGGCTTGAAAGGAGAACGGAAAAAATGGAATATCGTAAAAAAACAGTCATTGCATCAGTAGCAGGTTTAACACTAGAGGGTATGGATATTATGTTTATATCCTTCGCCATGTCCATGATTATTGCGCAGTTTCATATTGACATGGTATCTGGAGGTCTAATTTCTTCGATAACAAACATAGGAATGCTAGCTGGGGGCATGATTTTCGGTATTTTAGCAGATAAATATGGGAGAGTTAGAATATTCACTTATACGATTCTTTTATTCGCGATTGGAACAGCATTAACGGGATTAGCGGTAAATATTGAACAAGTATATATTTTTCGGTTTATTGCTGGTTTAGGTGCAGGGGGAGAATACGGAATTGGTATGGCGCTGGTAGCTGAAGCATGGCCAAAGGAAAAACAAGGACGCGCTTCTTCCTATGTTAGTATCGGTGCTCAATATGGTGTCATTCTTGCAGCTCTGCTTAGTGCTTTGATTCTTCCATCATGGGGATGGAGAGGTTTGTTTTTCATCGGATTGGTTCCAGTAATATTCGCCTTCATCGTACGTAAGAATTTAGGTGAATCACCTGTTTGGCTTGCATCTCAAAAAGAAAGACAACTTTTACCAAAACAAGGGAAATTAAAGCAATTATTTGCCACTCCAAGAACGTCTTTTACAACCATAGCTTTAGCGATTATGGCAACTGTCCAAATTGCAGGATATAATGGTTTAATGATTTGGCTGCCATCCATGCTTCAACAATCCCAAGGGTTATCCGTTTCAAACTCGGCTCTTTGGACGATTAGTACCGCTGTGGGAATGATAGCAGGGATGTTAACTTTCGGCCAATTTATGGACCGTTTGGGTGCGAAGCGCTCCTATGGTATCTTCTTATCCGCATCCGCTCTGGCAGTCTTTTTATATGCCTATGCTTCAGGTAGTACAGCTGTTTTACTTGGCGGTGCGGTGGTTGGATTCTTTTCAAATGGGATGTTCGCTGGTTATGGAGCATTAATCAGTAATTATTATCCAGTAGAAATTCGCAGTACTGCAACGAACACCATTTTTAATTTTGGCAGGGCATTAGGTGGGTTATCTCCTATTTTAGTAGGCTATATCCTGCAGCATACGAATGTTACAGTTGCCATGGGATATCTTGCAATACTGTACTGTATTTCCTTTGTTGCTATGATTAGTTTGAAAAAAGGAAAAAGTAATCAAAAACAAATGAAATTATTAACTAAAGCAGAATCATATTAAAGATGTTTGAAAGACCCAAGTGAAAACCTCACTTGGGTCTTTTGCTTTTGAAGGGATTTGAAATTACTAGTTTGTAACCGAATTGTTACAGAAGAAAGGGTTTACAAAGTTAAAATATGTGCTAAAATTCTGAATATAAACAGGATAGTCAAACCAAGTTTTATATTATAAAACAATTATGTTAAATAGTGGATAGTATAGGAGGTGAATTTACTTTGCCAATCATTCAATCTGTTAAAAGGGCCCTAAATATTTTAGATCTTTTTGATGATTTTAATAAGGAGCTCAAAATTACTGAAATCAGTACAAGATTAGGTTTGAATAAAAGTACCGCTCATTCACTTTTGAAAACACTTAAAGAACAAGATTATATTAAACAGGATTTAGAGACTGGTAAGTATAGCCTTGGGTTGAAGCTTGTGGAAAGAGGTAATTTTGTTTTAAACAGCATGGATCTAAGAATCATAGCTAAAGATTCGTTGGTTGAATTATCTCATAAAACCGGCAATACCACTCATTTAGTTATATTAGACGAGAAAACGGGGGTTTACATTGACAAGGTAGAAGGTCCCAATAAGACGATAGTATTTTCCCGCATTGGCCGCAGTGTACCAATCCATTCTAGTGCAGTCGGGAAAGTTTTAGTAGCTTACAAGTCACAGCAGGAGCTTGATTCTTTACTAGAACAATATGATTTTTTTCCACAAACAGGCAAAACCATAAAGGACAAAATGAAATATTTAGAGGAGTTAGCACAAGTGGAAAGGTGTGGATACGCTATTGACAACGAAGAAAATGAGGAAGGGGTTTACTGTATAGCGGTACCAATATATGATCATTCTTTTTCCGTAGTGGCCGCCCTTAGTATGTCATTTCCTATTAGTAGTGTTACTGCCGAGGTGAAAAGCCAAACGGTACAAATGTTAAAAGAAACTGCCTCAACCATCTCTGAAAAACTGGGCTATAGGTCTATCAAAAAACACTTTCTAAATAATAAAACTGGGGGTTTTTTATGAGAATTATATGTTTTCAATCATGCGAAGGTTTAGAACAAATGGCAGCAGTGACTGACAGTGGTGAAATCTATCTTTTACAACAAAAGAGTTTTCTAGAACTGATGAAGGAAGCAGAAAACAAAAATGTGACCTGTTTGTCATTGGTTCATCAGACGATTAAAGATTCCCTTCCAATGGAAGTAAAACTAGAGGATCTAACATTGAGATTACCTTTGCGGTCAGATGAAGTCTGGGCATCTGGTGTAACGTATTTAAGAAGCCGAGAAGCCAGAAACTTGGAATCGAAATCTACTGGTGAATCCTGCTATGACAAGGTTTATGAGGCGGAACGACCAGAATTATTTATGAAATCAACCTTCCACAGAACAGTGGGACCTGAGACTCCAGTTTATATTAGGACTGATTCTAACTGGCAGATTCCTGAGCCTGAGCTTGGATTGGTATTAAACAGGAACGGTGATATTGTTGGCTATACAATAGGAAATGATATGAGCAGCCGCGATATCGAAGGTGAAAATCCTTTATACCTTCCCCAAGCAAAAATTTGGAAACATTCTTGTTCGATTGGACCTAGCATCCGTTTAGCCGAGACAGTAGAAGATCCTTATAATCTAGTCATTTCATGCCGGATCTATCGAAACGGTACAAAAGTTTTTGAAGATTATGCCAATACTTCCCAACTAAAAAGAAAATATAATGAATTAATTTCTTATTTATTAAGAGATAATGTGGTGTTTGATGGAACCGTATTGTTAACGGGTACATGCATAGTACCTAATGAAGATTTTACTCTTGCGGACGGCGATGTAGTGGAAATCGAAATCCCTTGTATTGGTGTTCTACGCAATCCTGTGCAAATTCAAAGTCGGATGAATCTTGTAAAATAAGGAGACTGATTATGGCCATTTTATCTGAAACTAAAACATTTTTAAACTATATTAACGGGAGCTGGGATACAGGTTCATCTGGAGAAGTAACCAAGAGCATTAATCCCGCAAATAAAGAAGAGGTGGTTGGATATGTACAAAACTCAACCAGAGAAGACTTAAACGAAGCGGTGCAAGCGGCCAAACAGGGCCATAAAAGTTGGAAAAAGCTCTCTGGCGCTGAAAGAGGGAATTATTTATTCAAGGCCGCAGAAATTATCGAAAAACAAATAGATGATATTGCTGAGACCATGACAAGAGAAATGGGTAAAACATTGGCTGAGGCAAAAGGAGAAACGGCCCGGGGCGTTGCGATCTTAAGATATTACGCAGGCGAAGGCATGAGAAAAATGGGGGATTTAATTCCATCATCAGACAGTGGGGCACTCATGTTTAGTAAACGCGTGCCGCTAGGTGTTGTTGGTGTGGTTACCCCTTGGAATTTCCCGGTCGCAATTCCGATTTGGAAATCAGCTCCTGCACTTATTTATGGAAACACCGTCGTCTTAAAGCCAGCCTCTGAAGCTGCAGTAACGGCTGCTAAAGTAATCGAATGTTTCCATCAGGCAGGGTTCCCAAAAGGAGTGATTAACCTTGTAACAGGTAAAGGTTCCGTTATCGGTCAAGGACTAGCTGAACATCAAGATGTCGATGCTATAACTTTTACAGGATCGAACTCGGTTGGGAATCTAATTGGAAAAACAGCGGCCGCTCGTGGTGCCAAGTATCAACTAGAAATGGGCGGAAAAAATCCAATTATTATCGCGAATGATTGTGATATGGAACTAGCAGTTGATGCGGTTCTAAGCGGTGGTTTAAAGTCTACCGGACAAAAATGTACCTGTAGCAGCCGTGTCATCGTACAAAGCGGAATTTACCAGGAGTTTAAGGAAAAACTACTAGCAAAAGTAGAAACTATTAAAGTAGGGAATGGTTTGGATTCAGATACATGGATGGGACCTTGTGCAACTTTAGACCAGTATAATACGGTAAAAAGTTATATCCAAAAAGGATTGGAAGAAGGGGCTGAATTAATTTTTGGCGGAGATGCTCCGAAGTCTGAGGAACTTGCAAGGGGATTTTATATTAGTCCAACGATATTTGAAAATGTCACATCAAGGATGACCATTGCTAAAGAAGAGATCTTTGGACCGGTTTTAGCTCTCATGAAGGTAGAAACGATTGAAGAGGCAATTGATCTTGCCAACGATACCGAATTTGGACTAAGTGCTTCGATCTTTACAAAGGATATAGGCAAAATTCTAATGTTTATTGATGATATCGAGGCGGGTCTTGTAAGAGTAAATTCTGAAACGGCGGGAGTAGAATTACAGGCTCCATTTGGCGGTATGAAAGCTTCAAGCTCTCACTCACGTGAACAAGGGGAAGCGGCTAAGGAGTTCTTTACTACTACGAAAACGGTCTTTATCAAAGGATAGTGTGTTTAAGGTAAGTTATTCACAAATAAATGCAGATAGTAATAAAAAAAGAAAATGACTCAATTATATATGCTCCCGATAAAGTAGACAGATGAAAAAATAAAAATCCGACTAATTTATCGGGGGTTTTTTATAGCCAAAAGTACTTTCATGGACCCGATATGGCCAAACAAAATTTGTAACAAAAACTTAATGAGCAGTTTAAACGGATTTAAGATTCCAGAGTTATCCTTAAAGTACATCAGGAGGGAGGG
Organism: Neobacillus cucumis; assembly: GCF_002860255.1. Classification (GTDB taxonomy): domain Bacteria; phylum Bacillota; class Bacilli; order Bacillales; family Cytobacillaceae; genus Neobacillus; species Neobacillus cucumis_A. Next base: position 22,595 of record NZ_PGVE01000071.1, on the reverse strand, counting down.
ATCGGAAGCTGTTAAAATTTCGGGTCATGTCTTCTTTGCTCATCTTTGGCTTTATTTTGTTAGGAAGCAATATATTCTCCTTATCTTCAAACAATACATCCACAATCACACATTCCACATCTACTCACTACGTTCAAGTACAATTGTTAGGTATGAATGATTTTCACGGTCAACTAAACAAATATCGAAAGGTTTCAGGGTCTCTGGCAGGTGGTGCTGAATACGTGGCTGCCTATATAAAAAGATATAAAGAAGAGAACCCGAATACCCTGCTTGTTCATGCTGGTGATATGGTAGGAGGAAGTCCCCCCATTTCTTCCCAATTTCAAGACGAACCTACAATTGATTTTTTAAACCTTCTGCACATGGATGTCGGTACACCTGGTAATCATGAATTGGACGAAGGCGTTCAAGAGATGAAACGACTTATTTATGGAGGATTCCATGAAAAAACCGGTTACTTTAAAGGCGCCCATACCTCTTACATTTCTGCAAATATCATTGATAAAAAAACCGGTTCTCCCTTGCTGCCACCATATATTATTAAGCAAATTGAGGGAATCAAAATTGGCTTTATTGGTGTGGTCACTACTGAAACCAACCTGTATGTAACCCATAAAAATCGAAAAGAAGTAGAAATAACGGATGAAGTTACAGCAATTAATCGAACAGTTAAGCAACTAAAGGAAAAAGGGATTAAAGCAATTGTGGTACTGGCACATGTTTCTGCGAAATCCAATCAGTCAGGAGCCGATCCCCAAGAAGCTTTAGTGGAGATGGCCCCAAAAATCGATAATGAGGTCGATGTCATTTTTGCTGGCCATAGCCATCACTATGCTAATACAGTTGTAAACAATAAACTGATTGTTCAAGCTTATTCGTACGGAGAAGCTTTTTCTCAAGTAAATATAAAAATTGACCGCGATACCAAAGATATTATTGAGAAAGAAGCAAAGATTGTTGTCACTTCTCATGATGGTATAGAGCCAGATAAAGTAACCGTTACTTTAATAAAAAAGTATAAGGAAAAATTGGGTGTTAAATTTAATCAAATCGTCGGATTCCTTTCTGAAGAAGTCAGCCGGAAGCAAGATGTAAATGGTGAATCACCATTCGCGAAAATGATTGCAGAGTCTGAGCGGAAAGTGATGGGGACAGAAATTGCCTTTGTTCATCAAGGAGAAATGCGAGGAGGCCTAAAGCGAGGAAATATTACTTTAGAAGACCTTTATACACGAATGCCGTTTGGTCATAGTGTTAGTAAATTAATCTTAACCGGGGACCAAATTAAACTCGTATTAGAGCAGCAGTGGAGAATAGATCAGATGAATGATATGTTACAAACGGTTGGTTTAACTTATAGGTGGGACCCTAATGCGCCCATTGGCAGCCGAATTGTCATGCTGAAGGACAGTAAGGGCCAAAGTCTTCAACCTGACAGGGAATATGTGGTAGCCGTTAGTAATTATTTAGCTTCGGGCGGTGATAACTTCACTGCATTTGAACAAGGTAGAATGGTAGAAAACGGTCCACAAGTGGTTACTGCCCTTTTACACTATATCCAACAAAAGTATCCTAGGAAATAAGTTTAAAAAGAATGACTCGGTACCAGAGTCATTCTTTTTTATTAAAGGCTATTTTCGCATAAATGGTTGTTTTCCGTAAAAGTTCATTAATGACCCGTATAACTATATGCATCCTGGCATCTTTTCGTAAGAACATTTGCGGAAATTGCCCTGCAACTTAAGTTTTTGGTCCTTTACAAGGTCCAAAAGCAACAAAGTTTACGAAAAAAGCCTTATTAAATGAAACTTTCTTCTTTCTTTTTCCTCAACGCTTCCTCACCAGCTTTTAATACTTCAATAATGCGGTCCACATCGTAAATGCTTCCGCGCCATGTACCTCCACTCACAGACTGAAGCGCTGCCCAAAGACGCGTATCATCAGGAAGATCCGGAGAAGGTTTTACCTCCTTGTTTTGTTGTCTTTGAGAAAGGATTAAGCTTCCTTCTTCGGGTGTCACTTCGTAATCAAGCGTTCCCAAAAAATGAAGATGGCCTTCCAATGTCTTCGTATTAATATAGACCTCAATCAAGTCTCCCGTTCTTAATTTTCCTATAGGCCCGCCGGCTAGACCTTCGGGACCAATATGCCCGATACAAGCTCCTGTTGACACTCCTGAAAAGCGGGCGTCCGTTAACAGCGTAACGTGTTTTCCAAAGGAAAGATGCTTTAAGGCTGAAGTAAGCTGATAGGTTTCCTCCATCCCTGTGCCAAGAGGTCCGCATCCAATTACCACCATGATATCTCCTGCAAAGATTTCACCATTTTTTATCGCTTGGATGGCTTCGCGTTCACTTGTAAACACTTTTGCAGTATTCTTATGATAATAAACACCCTTTTCGTTTATTTTTTCAGGATCGATGGATGTCGACTTGATAATGGAGCCATCCGGTGCTATATTGCCGGTTGGAAAGGTTAAGGTAGAATGAAGTCCTCTTTTTTTCGCTTCACAAGGAGACATGATGACGTCATTGGCATCAATGTGATCCTCTTGAAAAAGGATCTCCTTCATTTTTTTTCTTCTTTCGGAACCTTCCCACCAATCTAGATTTTCCCGTAACGTCTTTCCTGTAACGGTCATTACGTCCTCATCTAATAAGCCTAAAGAGCGTAAGTGCAGCATTACCTCTGGAACTCCTCCTGCTAAAAATGCACGAATCGTTGGGTGATGAACCGGCCCATTTGGAAGCACGCTGACTAACCTAGGAGTTGATTTGTTTACTTCAATCCAATCCTCTACGGTCGGGATGGTACATCCAGCAGCATAAGCGATGGCAGGAATATGCAAAAGGAGATTAGTTGAACCTCCAAATGCAGCATGAACAACCATTGCATTTCTAATTGAAGCATTTGTAACAATATCCTTTGTTTTGACTTTTTGCTCCTGAAGATGGATAACAGCACGTGCTGATTGGCGGGCCATTTCTTTCCACACCTCTTGTCCAGATGGAGCCAATGCAGAATGTGGGATAGATAGTCCTAATGCTTCGCTTACGACTTGTGCGGTGGCCGCTGTCCCTAAAAACTGGCATCCACCACCTGGTGTGGCACAAGCACGGCAGCCTAATTCAGCCGCTTCCTCAAGACTAAGCTCATTATTGGAATAGCGTGCCCCGATGGTTTGAATCTTGGCAGCATCTTCACCGTAAGTAGGGGGGAGAGTAACTCCGCCAGGGATGACAATGGTAGGTAAGTCATGCATGGAAGCAATGGCGATCATCATGGCGGGCAGTCCTTTGTCACAGGTAGCAATACCAATGGTCGCTTGTCGAGTTGGTAATGAACGAATTAACCGCCGGAATACCATGGCTGCATCGTTCCGGTATGGCAAGGAATCAAACATTCCTGTCGTCCCTTGTGACCGCCCATCACAAGGATCACTAACATATCCCGCAAATGGCATTCCGCCAGCTTTGCTGATTTCCTTAGCAGCTTCCTTCATTAATATATCTACTTCCCAATGCCCTGTATGATACCCTAAGGCAATCGGATCCCCGTTGGGACCCTTCATTCCACCTTGTGTACTTAATAAAAGAACTTGTTTACCTTTTAGATTGGCAGGTTTCCATCCCATTCCTACATTTTGTGTCAACCCAAATAAGTTACCACTCGGTTCATTTCGAAGCATTTGGTCCGTTAGGGGGAGTTTACCTTGGGGACCCAATGCTTTTGTTTTAATAGAAAAAATGTCGGGATTTGCTGTGTTCATTAATTCTTCAACAGAATATACCAATTCCATTTCTCCTTCCTGTAAAACGCTTACAATGTAGATTCGTGACTATTATAATACATATCTAAATTTTGTCAATTATTATAAAATTCTGTTTTATAATATAAAACAAAATAGATTGTACCTTTGCTAATAATATTTTGATATTTTATTTATTTAATTTTGTGTTAGCTTTCCTTACCAATTTTGTTACAAGTAACCAATCATTCAGTAGAATACATAAATAAGTTGTACTTTTAAAACAACATACAAGAAAGGAAGGGCTCCATTGTTTATAAGGAATTCATAGTATTAAGTCAATGTTGGTTATCATGAGTTAAATCTATCTTTCTATGATTAAAAGAGAAGGAGTGAATGCAATGAGTACAGAATCCATGGAAGAACAAGATACCTTGAAAGTAAAGGATCCCTCTTTATACAATGAGGATCTTGCCCCTCTTAAAAAGGAAAAGAGGAATTGGAATTGGCTGAACTATACGACCGTGTGGATGGGGATGGTCCATAATATTGTTGCCTATGAAACTGCAGGAAGCTTACTTGGGTTAGGAATGAGTGTTTGGCAGGCATTAGCGACAGTAATAACTGCAAATATTATCCTTATATTAGCCATGTGGTTAAATAGTGCAGCTGGTGCTAAGTATGGCATCCCATTTCCTGTACTCATCCGCGCTTCTTTTGGATATAAAGGGGCTCAGCTTCCAATTATAATAAGGGCCTTTGTGGCGATATTCTGGTTTGCGGTTCAAGCCTATTTGGGCAGTAAAGCGGTAGGTGCTGTTCTTGGTGCGTTAATACCGGGCTGGAATGGTTTGTCCTCTATTCATTTTATCGGATTGGGGCTGAATGACGCTCTTGCTGTAGCGCTATTCTGGATTTTACATGCTTGGGTCATCTCTCATGGCATGGAAAGAGTAAAATTCTTTGAGCTTTGGGCAGGTCCTCTTGTGATTGTGTTGGGTTTAGCCCTAGTAATTTGGGCCATTACCGTATCAAATGGATTAGGACCGCTCTTTGATGAACCATCACAATTAACTGGCGGGGCATTTTGGAGTGCATTTGGAATTTCAGTAACCGGACTGATTGGTACCTGGGCGACCTTAATACTTAATATACCAGATTTCACAAGATTTGCTCGCAGTCAAAAGGATCAAGTCATTGGTCAGGCCATTGGCTTACCAGGAACCGCGATTATTTTTTCGATCATGAGTATTATTACAACCTCAGGAACGATCATTGCCTTCGGTAGACCAATATGGGACCCAGTCGAATTACTCCAACAATTTGGTAATCCATTCGTTTTATTCTTGGGAGCTTTTGCCCTGCTAATAGCTACCTTATCAGTTAACGTGGCAGCAAATGTAGTTTCACCTGCGTATGACCTAGTAAACTTGTTTCCTCAAAAACTTAACTTTGTAAAAGCTGGTCTCATTTCGATTGTCGTTGCCTTATTTTTTGCACCTTGGCTTTGGTACAACAATTCTGCAACCATTTTTAATGTATTAGGGGCAATAGGTGGGGCACTTGGGCCAGTAGCTGGAATCATGATTGCTGATTATTACATGGTTGCACGAGGAAAATATGATTTAGCTAGTTTTTATAAAAAAGACGGACTATACGCGTATAAAAATGGCTGGAATGTTAAGGCACTGATTGCCTTAGTGATTGGTCTGATTGCATCCTTTATTGGATTAATCATCCCCGCATTGAAGGAGCTTTACACCTATTCTTGGTTCTTAGGGATTGGTTTTGGCGCTATTTCCTATATTTTCTTAATGAAATCTGAAAAAATATCGAACTCCAATTTTGAAAATGTGGAGACTACCATTTAATTTTTACACTGCTTTAGAATGGTGAACTCATAGAAAGGAATTAAAATATCTCTTCCTTTCTATGAGGAAACTATTTTAAAATCAATAATAGATTTAATGGTATAGAATTAAAGTATTTAGGAAATAATCCCCTTCCGAAATAACTCAGCTACCGCCTGTACCCGATTTTGTACCCCCAATTTCTTTATAGCTGATTTAACATACTGATTGATCGTTACTTCACTGAGATCCATCGTATCAGCCATTTCCTTCGTGCTTTCTCCCCAGGATATCCTTTTCATTACTTCAAGTTCTCGTCTGCTGAGTAATTGTGTGTATTCCGGGCCGTTTGTTTTTTCCATAATTCTGCCGACCTGACGTCCATATTGGGTAAATGATGTAAGTAATTGATCGTTGATGATGGCACCGGATTCAAACTCGTTCGTGCAAATATATCCGATGGTTACTGAACCAAAACATATGGGGATAACTAAGAAGGAATTTACATTTGATGAGGTTATGTATTTACTGTTTACTTGTCTAAGGTAATCAATCCCACTACAGTACTTTGCTTTCCTTTCATAAAGTGCTGAATATATAATGGGCAAAGACCGAATATCATCGCGGATGTCCCGTATGTGGACTAATCCAAAAGGGTTTAACGAGATGATTCCTTCTCCAATAAAGCCCAAATGGGAGTATCTAAATAAAAATGAATTTTTAACAGGATAAAAGTTCATATAGATTTCAAGTATTTTATAAAGCTTGTCTTCATGTGTGGAAGCTTCCTCTAAATCTTGGATATTACTAAAAATGGTAGGATTTAATGTCACATTATCACCTTCTTTATAGGGATGTAATACATAGAAAATTAGGAATATTCAAATTTTTAAAAAGATAGTAATCTTTAGATAGACCTTCATAGTAAAATACTTAAAACTTAAAACTTAAAACTTAAAATTTAAAATTTAAAATTTAAGTAAGAGGAGAGTGATACTCAGCTTTATAATGTAATCGCTTGCAATGAAAATCAAAGTTTATACTAGTATTTTAACTGACGACTAATGAGTGGACATGTGCTGAAATACCTATACTCAGATGTAATCATTTAAGGATAATAAAATGAGGAGGTAGAGAAAAATGGCATTAACTCAAAAATCGAATTCTTTCAATGAACTGGATGCTGTGATTGTCGGGGCTGGATTTTCCGGATTGTATATGCTATATCGTCTTCGCGAGGCTGGCTTTTCAACCTGTGTATTTGAGGCAGGAGACAATGTCGGAGGGACATGGTATTGGAATCGCTACCCTGGAGCTCGCTGCGATGTTGAAAGCATCTATTACAATTACACTTTCTCTGATGAACTCCTCAAAGAATGGACTTGGTCCTCTAAATATGCCGAGCAGCCGGAAATCTTAAGCTACATTAATTTTGTTGCTGATAAGTTTGATTTGCGCAGGGATATCCAATTTAAGACGCGTGTAAATTCTGCTCAATTTGATGAAGAGAAGAATAGATGGGACATTCAATTGAATAACGGCCAGAAGGTATCGGCTCGTTATTTTATTACGGCAGTAGGATGTCTATCTGCTTCCAACGTACCCAAATTTAAAGGGTTGGAGAATTTTAAGGGTGAGTGGTATCATACTGGACGCTGGCCTCATGAAAAGGTTGAATTCAAAGGCAAACGGGTTGGAGTCATCGGCACCGGTTCGAGCGGCATTCAGTCTATCCCAGTAATTGCTAAGGAAGCAGAACATCTTACTGTTTTTCAACGCACTCCTCAATATAGTACCCCAGCTAGAAATCAATTAAATGACCCGGAATATACTAGACAAATTCGAGAAAATTACAGCGAAATCCGGAATCAAATGCGCTCCTCGCTTACAGGTATACCAGCGGTGCCCCGGGACCGTTCAGCACTGGACGATACAGCTGAAGAACGGCGCCGGACTTTTGAAGCGGCTTGGGAAAAAGGTGGACTTCTTACGATTTCCTATTCTTATAATGATTTAAGTTTAACACCTGAAGCAAACGAAACAGTTGCGGAATTTATCCGTTCTAAAATACGCGAAGTGGTAAAAGACCAAGAAGTAGCAGAGAAACTCTTGCCAAGCTTTTACTACGGAACCAAACGTCCAATCATAGATACCGATTATTTCGAGACGTATAACCGTGAGAATGTAACACTTGTAGATGTCAAAAAAGCACCAATCGAGGAGATTACATCTACTGTAGTGAAGACGGCTGATGCTGAATATGAACTAGACATGATTGTGTTTGCAACGGGTTTTGATGCCATGACAGGTCCACTCTTTAAAATGGATATTCGAGGAAGAGATGGTGTTTCTCTTAAGGAAAAATGGGACGGAGGGTCTCAAACAAGGACTTACCTTGGTATCGGAACAGCAGGCTTCCCTAATATGTTCATGCTTACGGGCCCTGAAAGTCCTTCCGTACTTAGTAATATGATGGTTTCGATCGAACAGCATGTTGAATGGGTTTCTGATTGCATCATCTATATGCGCGATAACAATAAAGGGATCATTGAAGTAAATGAGGAGGCTGAAAATGCATGGACCAAGCATTGCCGAGAGGTAGCTGAACCCACTCTTTATGTGAAGACAGATTCCTGGTATATGGGCGCGAATATTGAAGGGAAATCCCGCGGATTCCAAATTTATCTCGGTGGAGTTGGACCGTACCGTCAAATTTGTGATGAAGTCGCTGAAAAAGGCTACGAAGGTTTCATCTTAAAGGCTTCTGAAGAAAGTGTTGTGAACTAATATCGGCAAGCTAATTGCTAATTTTTCTTAAGGCTGTGTTAAAGGTCATTGTTAATTTAGTAACTATGTTGATTGGAGCGGAGATTAACATACAAGTTTTAACACAGCCTATCTTAAAAAAATTTAAGGAGGAAACGTACTTATGGCACTAGATCCGCAAGCAAAATTTCTATTGGAACAAATGGAGGCACTGGGAGCTCCGGCAATGCACACACTAACACCTGAAGAAGCAAGGCTGACAACTGATTTTAGTGCCTTGGCGGGAGTGCCTGAAGAAGTCGGGAAGGTAGAGGACAGAAAGATTCCTGGCCCTGATGGAGAAATCCCTGTTCGTATTTATACACCAGATGGAGAAGGGTCTTTTCCTGCCTTGGTTTATTATCATGGCGGGGGCTGGGTTATCGGCAATCTGGATACAGTGGAGGTTCCTTGCCGAATGCTGGCTAATCGTGCAAACTGTGTTGTCATATCAGTAGACTATCGTTTGGCACCGGAGCATAAATTTCCAGCAGCAGCGGAAGATTCGTATGCAGCAGCCAAGTGGGTGGTTGAAAATGCTGCCTCCATTCAGATTGATCCTAATCGAATTGCTGTCGGCGGCGACAGTGCAGGCGGTAACCTAGCCGCAGTTGTAGCGCAAATGGCAAGAGACAAGAAAGAAATTTCACTGGCTTACCAAATGCTGATCTATCCGGTTACCAACCATTCCTATGCAACGGAGTCCTATACTGAAAACGCTGATGGTTACTTACTAACAAAGGATAGCATGATCTGGTTTTGGAATCATTATTTAAGGAATGAAGAGGATGGCAAAAATCCTTATGCTTCTCCGCTGCAGGCGAATGATCTTAGTGGACTTCCTCCCGCCTTGGTTTTAACAGGGGAGTTTGACCCGCTTCGTGATGAAGGAGAAGCCTATGCAGAAAGGCTGAAGGACGCTGGGGTTCAAGTGGAGGCTACACGATATGACGGCATGATTCATGGTTATTTCTGGATGCCGGGAGCGCTAGATCAAGGTAAAAAGGCAATTGAGCAGGCCGCTAATGCATTAAAGCAAGTTTTTCAAGGCAGTGTAGCCTCTAAATAATGGAAAAAGGACACTTCCGAAAGTGGAAGTGTCCTTTGCGTTTTTAGACAGATTTTCGATCTTCAAAAGGAAAGTCATCTTTTGAAATACGTTTTTTCAATAGGCCAAAGAAATTTTCAATTTCCCGTTCTGCACTTAAGAGAGAATCTGAGCCATGAATGACATTCTCTTCTTTTGTAAAGGCAAAGTCTCCACGTATGGTACCTGGCAGTGCTTCTAATGGACTTGTCTTTCCAATCATGAGGCGAGAAACTTCTATAATATTTTCCCCTTCCCAAACCATTGCAAAAACAGGAGCGGATGTAATAAAATCGACTAATTCACCGAAAAATGGCTTATTTTGATGTTCCATATAATGATATTCGGCTTTAGAGCGGTCAACTGTCATAAGCTCTGCATTTAATAAGGTAAAACCCTTTTGGTCAAAGCGTTTGATAATTTCTCCGATTAATCCTCGTTTAACCCCATCTGGCTTTACCATGATAAACGTGCGCTGTAAGGTCATACAATCACCTCTAAAAAATATTATTTTTAGGAGAACTATTCCACGTAGAAAGGTTGATTCTACACATAATCCATTATGGCGAAATAGTAAAGGTTTCAAACCATTCATCAAACAAAAAATTTCTTATCTCACGTAATTCAAAACTTTTTTCTGCATCCTCGAGTCTTAATTGATAAATAATAATAAAAACTATAGGATAATTTCTTGAGGAGTGGAACACATTGAGTGACAATGGTTTGAAACAATCATACATACAAGTTGCTAATATCAACTTGTACTGTGAATACATATTGAATGATAAGCCTCCAATTCTTCTGATCCACGGTTTTGCATCTTCTACCTATACGTTTCGCCGTATCATACCTTTATTACAAAAGAAGTTTTCCATACTTGCCGTGGACCTTCCGGGTTTTGGAAAAAGTGAGAAGTCAACTTCTTTTGTTTATAGCTTTCAGAACTATGCGAAGTTGATGATTGAATGTATCAACAAGTTTGGGCTTGCTAACACCTATATAGTGGCTCATTCAATGGGGGGACAAATTGCTCTAAATATGGCAATCCTCGCCCCTGAAAAGATTAACAGTTTAATTTTGTTATGTAGTTCAGGGTACTTAAAGCCTGCAAAAAAACCTCTTATCTGGATCTCTTATTTACCATTCTTTGAAAAGTTTATTCATTATTATATTGGAAGAAAAGATGTTCAAGATCACCTGAGAAACGTCTTTTTTAATCAAGAGTTGATCAATGATGAATTAATTCATGAATTCGGTAAACCGCTAACCGAAAAAGGATTCTATAAAGCTTTAATTCGATTACTGCGTCATCGTGAGGGTGATTTATTATCCCACCAACTCCAGAATATATTAGTACCAACATTATTAATATGGGGAGAGGAAGATCGAGTAGTTCCTGTAGAGGTTGGCCATAAATTAGTTCGAGATCTACCGGCTGCCCAATTAATTACCTATGAAAAAACAGGACATTTAATTACGGAGGAAAGACCGGAGCTTGTTTTTAAAAATATATTGAAGCATACTATCTATCAATTTTAACCTATTTATGTGTAAAGGAAATAAGAAAAGCTGATTCAAATAGGTTGATAATCAACTCCAATTTAAGTCAGCTTATTTTTATTTGTGGAAAAATGGAAGCTAAGAAAGTTTTACTTTTGCTTCTTCATTGGAAGTTTCTCCAACTTTTAGTATAAATTTTAGTATGTCTTCGGCAGCATTTGCATTTATAAAATTCCTCTGACAGTTTTTGATTTCATTTAGCTTTTCTCCATCATTTTCCAGTAATTTGGACACTGTATCCTTAATTTCTTTAGGGTTTTTACATACCACTCCCAAATTGAAATTTTCAGCAAAGGCTGGATTATCCTCTTCCTGACCTGGTAATGCACCCGTAATGATTAACGGTGTATTGGAAGCTATTGCCTCAAACATGACATTTGGGCTGCCTCTAGTAAAAGCGATATCAGATGATAGCATTAGATCTTGGATATTTTGAGTGTAACCATAAATCTCAACTCTATCACCATATTGTGTTTTAAGGGATCTTTCCAGATTTGTTTTAAGTTTTTCATTTTTCCCAGCAACAATTTTTACTGTACAATCAAAATGATTAAGCAGGTTATCAGCTATTTTCTTCATATTTCCTACACCTTCACCACCGCTCATGATCAAGCAATTTAAAGATCGTTCTTCTTTATAGAATTTTCGTTGATTATAGTTCTTCAGAAAAAATCGAGATCGGACTGGAAATCCTGAAACCTTTATTTTCTCATCTGGAATCCCAAATTCAATACACTTATTTTGAGCTTCAAAAGTTGGGCTAATTATGTAATTTGCCCTACTATCTGCCCAAAGGGGATAAATGTTTACAAGATCGGCAATTAGAGTGATGAAAGGGATCGTTATATTTTGCTTTTCTAAAATATTCAGGATGGAACCATTAAAATTAGGGTGAACGGATAAAATGATATCTGGTTTAATTTCGGCAATTGTTTTTAAAAAATTATCCTTTATAAGTTTTTCAATAAAATTGTCTACTAACGATGGTTTCAAAGCTGAGAGTTTCCAAATCAACTTCCATAGATTTTCTGAATTTCTTGTTATGGGGCCATAGGACTTTCCTATTTTTAACAAAAGATGTTTCCCAAGCAGAAATCCATCTACTACATGTATTTTTACTTCATTTTGAGTTTTGACACTCTCACAAAGAGATTCGGTAATACTTTTGTGTCCATGCCCTGTGTGGTCGGAAGAAATGATTAATAAAGTCTTTTTCATAAAATCAGCCCTTTTTAAGAATATATAATTTGTAAATTTCATATTAAGATTTAAAAAAATGAATATAAGAATTAGAAAACTTAGATAAGATTGTAGGTGAAATCAAACATTTCAAAGGGGCAATATTAACTATGAAAAGTTCAAAATGGAGAATCAATTTTACTATTGCTGTAATCATCATACTTGCTGCCTTTGAACATATTATCATTGGTTTGTTTCCGCCGCTTATTCAATACATAGCAAAGGATTTAAATGTAAATATAGCGAGTTTGGGTTTTGTTTCGGCTGCCAATATTTTGGTTACGTCCCTTTCCTCCATTTATTGGGGATACCTATCAGGGAAGTATCCACAAAAAAGGATGATGATTGCAGGAACACTAATTTGGTCCGTATCGATATTCTTGACCTCATTCAGCAGCAGTTATTTTCAAATCATGTTCTTTCAAGTAATAACCGGATTTGGTTTAGGCTGTATAACATCAATTGGTTTAAGGATATTAACTGATTTTATTCCTAATCAAAAACGCGGTTTAATTTTAAGTTTTTGGGGTATGGCCCAAGGTTTTGGCGGAATAGCTGGATCTATTTTGGCCTCTTTAACTATTGCAAACTATAGCTGGAGATGGCCTTTTGAAATAGTAGGTTTTTTTGGCTTGTTTGTCATCATTTGTTTTCTTTTTATTCAAGAGCCAATCAAAGGTCCAATAGAATCAACGCCGAAAGAATTGTTAAAAAATACTCATTATGACTACAGGTTGGAAACCAGGCATATAAAATTTCTTATCTTAAAAGGAAGCAATGTATATTTGTTTATGCAGACATTTTTAATGAACATTGCGACGGGAAGCCTTATTTGGATCCCTACCCTATATACATTTAAAATAATGCAGCAAGGCTACAGTATGGGAACAGCTGTGATTGTCTCAGGCTATCTTTACGCAATTTTCCAGATTGGCGGCATAGCATCATTTTATTTCGGGCATCTGGGAGATAAATTTCAAAGAAAAACCTTTAGAGGTCGAGCATATTTCACTGCATTCTTTGTCTGTATTACCATGCCTTGTTATATCGCGTTATTTTTTATACCAATGTCAAACCTATCATTACCGAATGATCAGAATAATGAAATCACAATTTTAGTCAGCATTTTAAGGCAAATTTTCATTAATCCTTGGATTACACTTTTGTTTGTTTTATCCCTTTTTGCTTCAGCTGCCCAATCAGCCAATTCACCTAATTGGATGGCACTCTTAACTGATGTAAATCTTCCTGAACATAGAGGGATTACCTTTAGTATCGCTAACCTTTTCAATAGTTTGGGTAGAACCATTGGAAACGCTGCTGTTGGTATTTTGCTTGGCATTTTATCCACTAGATTTAATGAACCTTATAGTTATATTTATACTTTATCTATTCTGCAAATCTTTCTAATTCCATCGGCCTTTTGTTATTTGAAAATGTCTAAAAATAATGTGATTGATATAAAGTTTGTTTTAAAAACTTTAAAGGAAAGAGCAGGAAAAGTGTAAAAAATTAAGGTTACTTACTATTTGAAAACTTTTAGTTGAAAGAAGATGAGCTGTTTGTTAGATTCCTTACCACTTTCTTATATTGTTTTAAAGAATTAACCCTGCCAATATAGCTGTTTTTTTTCTTAAAATCAGTGGAAATAAACTGAATGGCAAGTGCAGGGAAAAATCTTTTTGTGCGAAAACGAAGATCCTTCCAATATACGAAATATCCTTTTTTCCTGACCTCAACAAATGGATAAGCATAATTAGTTGCAGCAAGAAAATCGGAAACTTCTTGATCAAATCTACTATTTGAGACCAATGCCGGGTAATTGATTTTTTTGGAAAGGGTATGTTCAATAGTTAAACTACCTACAGAATAAATACCAAATAGGAAATCTTCTTCAGTCTCTATAAGAACATCCCATTTAAACAGCTTTAAACGTGGGATTAATTTTATCCGTTCTGCGTTAATAAAATGATCCTGCAGGTGTCTTTTCGTTAATATTGCAGAAATTGTACGAATGGTAAGGTAGAAAAATAGGATGAAATAAATGATAAGAAAGGTTATGCCTGCTTGATAGAATAATATTAAACCGAATCCTAAAAAATGGAGAAATAGAATGTAAGGATCTAATAAGGGAATAGCATCAAAGGCAACCCAGGTTCGAGAAAAGGGGCGCAGTATTTGCGTACCATGTACATTAAATAAATCAAAAAATACATGTAGAACCACGGCTAATAAAGTCCATATAAATAGATGAAAAAACGCTGTGGCGACGATTGGATAGAGAAGTCCAGAAATCAGAATACCCCATAATGGAAGAGCAGGTAATGAATGTGACAGGCCCCTGTGATTTCGAATATAGCTTCCCTTTCCCTTCAAACGATATAGAAAATCAAAGTCAGGTGCGTTGGAACCAATGACTGTACCAAAAATGACAACTTGGGATAAGGTCTCATTTGCTGAGACTGTCGGATCCATTTGAGCTAGAGCACCTAGGCCTAAGCTAATAACCACATGCGAAAAAGTATCCACTCTATCACTCCTTAACCTGAAATCTCCATTTAAAAAACTCAATCAAAACCGGGGGGGAAATAATTTTAATTTAATGTCTCTATATCTTACTGGATAATTAAGCTAATTCTTCTTAAGCTGTTGTTAAGAATTGTAAAAATTCTGTTAATTAAATATGGAAGTTTAATTAAAACCACCTTTTGGAAAAATTACAAAAAATTTACAAAATCACACTAGAGATCTTTACATAATTAATTGTACGATTAAATAAAATAAACTTTTTGGAGAGGTTGATAGTCGTATTGAAAGAAAAAGTTGCTATTATTGACATTGGTTCCAATACAATAAGACTTGTTATTTATAAAAAAAGAAAAAATGGAAAACAATTTAAGAAAATTGAAAATATAAAAAAGACAACTCGGTTACGATCCTATTTGAATGATGAACAATCGCTGGATCAAGAAGGTATAAGTTTACTAATAGAAACCCTTCTGAATTTCCAAACAATGATAGGCTTTTATGAAGTGTCAGAACCCATATGTGTGGCAACCGCGACCATTAGGCAAGCCAAGAATAAAGAGGATATTTTACAATTAATTCAAGAAAAAACCGGTTTAGTCGTCCATGTCTTGGGGGAATATGAGGAAGCCTATTACGGTTATTTGGCAGTTGTCAATTCTATAGATATACTAGAAGGTATTACAATTGATTTGGGTGGAGGAAGTACAGAACTTACCTATTTCAATAATCGTAAATTACTCCATCATGCTAGCCTGCCTTTTGGCGCCTTATCTTTAAAGCTTCAGTTTATAAAAGGAGAAATTCCAACTGACCAAGAATTAGTTCAAATTCGTCAGTTTATAGGTTCCCATATTGAAAAAATTCCATGGATTATAGATAAACAAATTCCGATTATTGCGATGGGGGGGAGTGCACGAAATCTTGCCCAACTTCATCAAAGAATTCATCATTTGCCGCCAGCAGGCATTCACAAATATGAGATAAAAATACCAGAGATAAATGGGATCAAAGAAAAGCTAAAATCTTTATCCTTTACAGAATTACAAAATACTGAGGGGCTCTCAAAGGATCGTGCCGATACGATTCTGCTGGCAATTGAGGTTTTTGAGATTCTTTGTCTTTTCACAAGTGCTACTAAGTTTATTTCAAGTGGAAAAGGGCTGCGTGAAGGCGTTCTTTACAGTCATTTGAATAAGAGGGCGAGCGGATTTACTAACCAATTATTGACCTGAGAAATAGTAGTTGGAAAAGCAAAAAAGCTGACAAAAAGTCAGCTTTTTGAGTGGAACAACAAAACATAGTCACCTGGGCCAATTAAAGCGACGCCAATTGCAACAGCAATTAAAACGAGATTATATTCAAATCCGCCGTTGGTCATCCAGTATCCATTTTTGCAATGAACGGTAAAAATTGCATCAATCATCACAATAACGATCATTATGGCACCAATCCATGTAAGAAAGCCTGCAGCGAAAAGCAGTCCGCCTATTAATTCAAAAAGTCCTGCCAGTGTTGCCCAAACCTTTGCTCCTTTTTCCAGCCCAAGTGTCTCAAGCCAATTTCCCATGCCCGCTATACCCGGACCACCGAACCAGCCAAATAACTTTTGAGCCCCGTGTCCAAAAAAAGTTAGCCCAATAACCAGTCGAATCATTAACAACCCTATGTTAACCATCACCAAATTTTCAGTCATAAAATTCCTTCTTCCGCTTTATGTAATTTGAAAAGTAACTGTCCTATTAAGTATGGATAATTTATTTTGGGTAAATAATCCAATCCTTATTCTAGTCTATTTGTAAGATTACTATTTAATCAACAGAAGGACTAGAGTAAAAAGGCCTCATCTTTTACTAATTATATACAAGACAAAAGGTCTGCCGGAATCGGCAGACCTTTTGCATCGCATCCTAATTTTTAATTTCGGTTATTGTTTTTGTTGCGACATCAATCGAATAGTTCTTCGTGTTCTTATTAATCGATCCTCCATCACCTTTAAAAATCGATGATTTAGTTTCGGTAGAAGGTTCAATGTGCACTGGTACAGAAGTTTGACCAGCTTGCAGTGTAAATGAATGTGTAAAATTCATATCATTGCCCACTGCTACTTTTTCACCGTTAATGGTGAAGTCTGCACCTTTAATGGCATTACCCGTCACGGTCATCGTTGAACCACTAACACTGATTTGATTGACGACTAATGGCATATCAATCCAGCGCAGGATGGTATCCTGAACAACCATTTTGTTGTTCCCTTGGTTAGTAACAACCACCTTCATGTCTGTTCCCGGTGCACCATAGCCATAGTTGCTAATATCATCATCCGTTGGGTCGTTTGGCGTATGGTCGGCTAAACCTTCCTGTTCCCAAGAATTATTTTTTACATATTTATAGGTAAGTTCCGTTCCTTCTTCTATTTCCATTGTATACTCCCAATCAGGCGTAACAGCACCATTACGGCTCATGGACCATGCACCCGTGTTCCAGCCATTCAAACTGCCAGGTATATTCACTTGAGCGGATAATGGGGTATAATCCGGTGCATGCACTTTAAAGGTGACTTGGACCATAACAATTTCTGGTGTTACACTTACTGAGTTTGAATTCACATAGTTTCCTGCCTGGTCAAAGATGCGAATCTGGTACTTATACGCAGTGCCATTTGCAACCTGATAATCTCTGAAAGAGGTAACATCCCCATTTAATGTTGTAAGAACTTGGTCGTCACGGTAGATAACTGTATTAAATGGTTGATCTGGTTCCGTAAGTTTCCAAGATAAGTTAACCTGGCCAGACTCTTTAACTGGTGTATCCAATATAACTCCTTTAGCAGGCGGGGTCGTGTCAGATGTACTATGAGTATAGGTGACTTCTCCAGTTGCCGAATAAACCCAGGTCGTCCCAATATCAGGTGTAAAGGCCATTCGGTATTCATAAGTGCCAGCTTCATAGGCGGTAAAGCTTCCTTGAAACTCATTTGCTTGTCCGTCTTGTGATTGGCCAATATATAGGGCAGGAGAGGATTGCCAATTCGTTTGGCCTTTCTGTCTTACTTGAAGCTCAGCTGTGACTCCCTCTGCAGCGCCAGTCTCTGTTGCACCAGACAAATAAAAAGCTGCATTTACATTCGAGGCTTGCGCCAGATTCAGTTCTCCGTTCTCTAATCCAGTCAGATCATTAATGCTTGCCTTTGTCACATCGTAATGTGGTACTAAGCCGGTTGTGGCAGCAAGTACTGATTCATTACCATTTTCATCTACAGCTGCAACGGCAAAATAGTAGGTACGGCCATTATCTATATCGGAAATGGTTACATTTGTCTCCGTTGTTTCTTTGACTTTAGTCCATAAGCCGCCAGAAATAGTAGTTTGATAAACATTGTATTTGGCCCCAGTTCCAGTCCAGCTTAACGTAACCTTTTTAGAGCCTGCAGTGCCGGTTATACCTTTTACGGATGCTGGTTTTTTAACTACATTAACCGTTACTAACATTCGCCCCGATTCAGCCGGAACTGTTAATGTCATCTTTCCATCCTTTGTTGTAGCTTCATATTTTTTATCTAATTGGTCCACAAAACGAAGACCATTCGCTAACAGCTCTTTTGTATCGATTTCAACTGTTTGTGAGTTTTTCCCTCTATTGATAATGACAAGGCCGGATTTTGTCCCTTTTGTCCTCACATAAGCCAATACGTCACCCTTCGCATAAATGTGGTGTAGATCCCCATAAGCAAAAAGCTCTGCATTATCTTTGCGAATTTGACCGAT
This sequence comes from Neobacillus cucumis, assembly GCF_002860255.1. Lineage (GTDB taxonomy): Bacteria > Bacillota > Bacilli > Bacillales > Cytobacillaceae > Neobacillus > Neobacillus cucumis_A. The sequence continues at coordinate 4,010 of NZ_PGVE01000071.1, read as the reverse complement.
TTTCTGATAATGGGCAATCAGGGATTTATCTTCATTGCCCCATGGATAGGTTCGGCGATCATCTGGGTCCTTGGATCCTGTTTGACCTGCTTCATCTCCATAATAGATGGTCGGTGCTCCTGGATAACCCATTTGAAGAATAGAAGCTAACTTCAATCGCTTGACACCTTCGTTATAATTGTAATTCGGGTCTTGTTCTGCTCTGTAATACGTATCCGTTCCATTGCCTAATAAGAAAATTGCCCGAGCTGTGTCGTGGGATCCCATTAGGTTCATAAGGGCATAAAAGGCTTCCTTTGGATAGTCCTCTTGTACGGCGAGGAGGGTGTTCTCTGCATTAGTTGCATTGCCATTCTTTAAGTAATCCAAGATGGCTCCGCGGAAACGATAGTTCATGACTGAGTCATATTGATCCCCTAAGAAATACTTAGATGCGTCATCCCATATCTCACCTAGGATTAGGGGCTCTTCATCTTTTTGAAGTGTCTTTCCGGCTCCAATCATCGTTTTCGATTTCAGTTGCTTTCGGAATTCCTGCCAGAAGGAACTGTCCACTTCATTCGCAACATCAAGCCTCCAGCCAGATGAACCTTGATCAATCCAAGTTTTTGCTACAGAATCCTTATTATAAAAAATATAATTGGCGAACTGAGTGTTGTTAAGCTCGCTTGGGTGGTTAACTTTTGTACCGTCTACGGATTTAAACACTGGCAGACTATCATAGCCCCACCAATCATCATACTTATAATGCTGACCTGTCGAAACACCGTTGACTTTTTCATTGTCTACTTTTTCATTTTTAATATCGAACCAGTTTTCAAAGCCGTACGGACTAAAAGTTTGACCTTCGGCAATAAATTCCTTCTTAGCCTTTTCTTTGGCGGCTGTTTCAGTTAATTTTTCTTGATTCATTAAGTCATAGATACGAGACCAATATTCATATGCTCCTACGGTATTATACTTGTGATAGCGGTCGAAATAGATGGAATCGTCGGAAACATGGTTAAAGACTCCGTCTAAGATAAGGTGCATATTACGTTTGGATAATTCCTTTGCAAAATCCTCGAATTCTTTCTGTGATCCAAACATTGGATCGACCTGTTTATAATCAGTTGCATCATATTTATGGTTGGATGGTGCAAGGGCAATAGGGTTTAAATAGAGTGTATTAACCCCTAACGACTGAAGATAATCTAACTTTTCTTTAATACCGGCTATGTCACCGCCAAAAAAGTCGTTAGTGAATTCTCCATCCCCTTTATAGTTACTAGTGCCTTGTTCATATGGATTATCAGGCAAAGAGGACCAAGAGTCGGGATGTTCGATTGGCTGGCTTCCACGTGCTCCAATCTGATCTTTTACATGGTCGTTTGCTTTATTTCCGTTATAAAAACGATCTGGAAAGATTTGATAAACAACGGCTTCTTTCATCCAATCCGGTGTTTTGTAAGCAGGGTCGTAAACCGTCAATTGGAAAAGTCCAGCATTTTTATCTTCCGCTTTTCCGGTGTGACCTTCCTGTGTGTCTTCTCCGTACTCAGCTGTTGCATCTTGATCTCCAACAATGAATTTATATCCATAAATCCCTTTGTCTTTTGGGATGAAGGTAGCTTCCCAGTATTCAAGAGCACCTTTGTCATTTGTATTAGTCCAGCCAGAATTTTTCATGGTAATAACATTTGAGGTTCCAGTATTATAGTTTTTAACATATAGTCTGGCTCTTGTCAGGTCACCTTTCTTAGCGGATACACGCAATGTGACTGGTTGATCAGCAGGAATGGCTCCGAATGGTGTTCGATAGACTTTGTCCCATGAATCATGATATAGAGAAGACTTATCAATTAGACCATCCGATCCGCTTGGCTTATAATCTGTATATACTTCATTTGTTTCGTGGTTATAAAAAAATGTGATCGTCGTATCAGCTTGGACATTTAGTTTTACATTTGAAGCAGGGTATGATTCTGTCCAGTCCTTGCCGAGAACAATCTTGAATTCATAATTTCCTCTAGGCACTTTTGCAGTGAAAGAGTAGACATTATTAAAATGATCATCTGTCAGCAAGGCGGTTGATTCTGCAGGGCTCCATTCTGAACCTGCCTGGATGGCGGGCTGGATGTTTCCAGCAATGCGAGGCTGCCTGTCCCCGGTTAATGGAGTGTAGTGAGTGCTGTCGGCAATGGAGTGTGTGTTATCATTGTAGTAGAAGGTAACATTTTTTTGTTCGTTTAGAGTTAATTTGATGTTATTCCCCCCCGGAGCTCCACCTTCCCCATAATTTTCATCCCAACTTCCGCCGAGGGCGATTTTGTACTCATATGTACCCTCTGGTAATGTACCAGTAAAGGTATATAATCCATTCCCTTGATCAGCCATTTTGGTTACGGTAGATGATGGATCCCAGTCACCTGAATTTCCTAGAGCTGTTTGCAGGTTACCAACAAGTACTACCTGTTTAGATGCCGTTTCCGCTGCCTTTACTGTTCCGCTTGAGAAACCTGTTAGCAGTTGAAGAATTAAACCAGTAATGGTGATAAGCGACAGCAGTGTTCGCTGCTTTTTTTTCATAGAAAAGCCCCTTTCCCCTATGTTTTTTATTTTTGTGAAATCGTTTGCGCAAAAAATGATATAAATATCCTCCTATGATGGGTACAGGAGGATATTGCTATTTAAGGAGATAATGTGCAACCGTTTTCACAATCAAATAATACTATTTTTTTGTAATTAATTCAATAGAAAGTTAGATTAAGAGTTTGATTTTTCTGAAAGATAATTCCAATTATTGAGATCGTTACAAACCTATAACGCTTATACAATAATAATGATTCCAAAGTACTATTTCTGTTATGATAAAATGAGATGAAAATTCCTATGAAGAAGGATGGAAAAAATGACGGTTACGATAAAAGAGGTGGCAAAGCTTGCGAATGTAGCACCTTCTACGGTATCAAGAGTAATTGCAAATAATCCAAGGATTAGTGAGGCAACGAAACGAAAAGTAAAAAAGGTGATGGAGGAACTTGGGTACCATCCTAACTTGAATGCTAGAAGTCTGTCTAGTAAAGCAACACAAACGATTGGGCTTGTCATGCCAAGTTCTGGGGATGTGGTGTTTCAAAATCCTTTCTTTCCAACAGTCCTTCAGGGAATAAGTGAAGGAGTACACGAAAAAAAATATGCCTTGCAAATGACTACAGGAAGTATGGACCACGAAATTTTTGAAGCAGTTATTCAAATGGTTCAAGGAAAACGAGTAGATGGGATGATTCTTTTAAATTCCAAAGTGGAAGATAAGGTCATCGAGTACTTAAGAGAAATCAATTTCCCTTTTGTTGTGATTGGAAAACCTGCTAAATATCCCGAGGAAATCACTCACGTTGATAATGATAATGTTCGTGCTATGAAGGAAGCGACAGAGTATTTGATTCATCTTGGGCACCGGCAAATTGCTTTTGTTGGCGGAAGACCTGAACTAATGGTTACTGTCGATCGGTTATCCGGCTATAAACAGGCTTTAGAGGATGCAAACCTCCCTATTAAAAAGGAATATATCAAACATGAGGAATTTTTAAGAGAAGGGGGCCAAGAGGCAGTTAGTGAGTTAATGGCACTTAAACAGCGGCCTACTGCGCTATTGGTTGTTGATGATTTCATGGCGCTAGGTGTTCTTAATAAGTTGGATGAATTAGGAATCAAGGTTCCAGAAGATATCTCTGTTGTTAGCTTCAATAATATCCTGCTCTCTGAAATGTCAAAGCCGCCTCTAACTTCAATGGATATTAATATTCTAAAACTTGGAACGGAAGCATCAAGGAGCTTAATTGAAAAAATTGAAAATAGTACAGAGCCCACCAAACGCATTATCATTTCACATCAATTCGTTGAACGTTCATCATGTAGTCGAATCGATACTGTAGTCTAATAGAGGAATAACCAAAAAAGATTGACGACTTAAAAAACAAAAAAATCATTCAAAATGGATGCCAATAGCCGTTATTGACGACCGTAAA
>NZ_PGVE01000070.1 GCF_002860255.1 Neobacillus cucumis | reverse complement strand
GACGATCGTATGTACTCCGGAATATATTGAGGATATGACTGTGGGCTTCTTGGCTTCAGAAGGAATCGTACCTAAGTGGGAACAAATCAAAGATATTCGACTTGATCTTGAAAATGGCTTCATTTACATCGATACGGATAAAGTCTACCCTTTCTTTGAACAATTGCAGAATAAACGGTATATCACATCTTGTTGCGGCATGAGCAGACAAGGCTATATCTTTGCAAATGATGCACTGACAGCGAAAAAGATGGATAGTATTTCTGTTCAACTGATACCTGCACAAATATTTTCCTTGATGCATCAAATGGAAGAACAGGCAGAAATGTTCCGCCATACTGGTGGTGTACACAATGCTGCTTTGTGCGCTCCAGATCAATTATTATTATCCCGTATGGATATCGGCCGCCATAATGCGTTAGATAAAATTTATGGACACTGTCTGAGGAACGATATTTCTGTGCGAGATAAAATCATTGTGTTCAGCGGACGAATCTCCTCCGAAATATTACTTAAAGTCGCTAAGATTGGTTGTGAAATTGTATTATCAAAGTCTGCACCTACTGAATTAGCTTTGAGTTTAGCTGACGATTTAGGAATAACGACGGTTGGATTCATTCGTGGAAGATCTTTTAATGTGTACACACATCCTGAAAGAATCGTCATGGATACCACTAATCTTTTTTCGATTCCATGAAAATGTAATATTGACAATTTTGTGAATTACTAATATTATACTCCTTAATCCCTTCTTACATTCCAGTAATTGCTTAATTATCTCCCTTTTATTGTAATTTTATGACTAGGTAGTGTGTCAACTATTCTTTTACAATACCGATTAGTCAAGGTTTTTGTTACTGGAATTGGAGCTGTGGAAGAATTTTGTTAAAAGGAGGACTACGAATGAAAAAAACGAAGAACAGATGGCTGATCGCGTTATCTGCAGTAGGTATTCACATTTCTATCGGATCTGTTTATGCCTGGAGTAACTTCACTAATCCACTCATTGAAGAGTTTGGATGGACCACAAGCCAAGTACAGCTGACGTTTAGTATAGCCATTTTATTTCTTGGTTTATCAGCTGCTTTTTTAGGTCATTTTGTAGAGAAATATGGTCCAAGAAAAGCAGGTTTACTTGCAGCTGTGTTCTTCGGAGTGGGAGTGACAGGTTCCGGACTCGCAGTAGGTATGTCTTCATTGCCTTTGCTGTATGTCTTTTACGGTATGCTCGGCGGAATCGGCTTAGGAGTAGGATATATTGCACCTGTTTCTACACTCGTCAAATGGTTCCCTGATCGCAGGGGGCTTGCTACGGGACTGGCCATCATGGGATTTGGGTTTGCTGCAGCCATCAGTAGTCCGATCATGGAATACTTGATCAGCAATGTCGGATTACAGAACACTTTTTATATTCTCGGTGTATCGTATTTCTTAATTATGTTACTTTCTTCCCTGTATCTAGAAAAACCAGAAGAAGGATGGGCACCGCCTGGATTTATTGAAAAAGTTCGTTTAGGTAAAACGGAAGTTAAAGAAGATCTTTCTCAATTGACAGCAAATCAAGCAGTTAAAACAAAACGCTTTTATTATTTATGGCTAATGTTGTTTATTAATGTGACTTGCGGTATCGCCATTCTCTCGGCTGCCAAACCAATGGCGATTGATAGTATTGGCATGACGACTATTCAGGCAGCCGCATTAGTTGGTGTGCTAGGGATCTTTAACGGGGCCGGTAGACTTGGTT
>NZ_PGVE01000069.1 GCF_002860255.1 Neobacillus cucumis | reverse complement strand
ACCTCGAGGGGCTAGGCGCTGGAACTGGACAATTCTCAAAGTCGAAAAATATTTCTTATCAAATAAAAAAGGCGTCTCGATGGACGCCTTTTGTTTTATGATTAGCACTCTTCCGGTGTTCCCGCAACTCCTGCCGTACGGAACGATGAACCACAGCCGCATGATGCGATTGCATTCGGATTATCGATAGTAAATCCGCCGCCCATCATGGATTCTTTATAATCAATTTTCGTACCTTGTAGGATTAGAGCACTTTCTTTATCGACTAAAACAGGGATTCCATACTGTTCAAGCTGAAGGTCATCAGCGTTTACTTCATGATCAAATCCCATGCCGTACGATAAGCCACTGCAACCGCCCCCTTTTACACTCACACGTAAAAAGGCACCTTCCTCTTCATTATGCTTCATCATTTCTTTAATGTGTAATGATGCGGCTTCTGTAAGAATGACTACTTCTTTACTCATCCTAACTCCTCCTTCTTTTGAGGCTTTTAATTTAGTATATACACTTATGTTTTAAGACTCAACCGATTAAAAGCACCATTTTAAGAATAATCTCATTTATATAAAAAGGAGCACAGTCTGCCCCCTCTTTAAAACATCGGATTTTCATCCAAATATTGATAAATTTTGTCAACCAGATCCTCTGGCGTATCTCCGGTCACAACCTCTCCATTTACTAAAGCATAGAGAGAAAGCGCACATTTTCCACAGTAGCCGAGACATCCATATTCAATAATGTCCAAATTTGGATCTCTTTGTAATATTTCCAGTGCCTTTTGAGCACCGTTTGCCAGGTTGCTAATACAAAATTCAATGATCGGCTTAATCAATGTTTTCACCTCTCCACAACTAATTATCCTACTCTATTTGTCTAAAACCGTCAAATACCACGTTCTCATATTCTTGTCAAGAAACGTTTGAAAGTGTTGTTATTTTGACACAAATTAGTTATACTCGATTGTGGTTATCTAGAAATTATTATTCTACTATTTTTTTAATGATCCATACTAATTGATAAAAACAGCCTGAAACAAAGGGGTAATAACCATGAAAAACCTTGTAATCCTTGGCGGTGGTTATGGTGGTATGAAAATTTTAAATGAACTGCTTCCAAACCATTTGCCAGAGGATGTGACGATCACACTTGTTGACCGTGTTCCCTATCACTGCTTAAAAACCGAATACTATGCCTTAGCGGCCGGAACAATCTCTGATAAAGAGGTACGTGTCACTTTTCCTGAACATCCGCGCTTACAAATTAAATACGGGGAAGTAACCGGAATCGATTCTAAGAATAATCAGGTTATCATGAAGAATGATGCACCTATTATCTATGATGATTTAGTCATCGGGCTTGGCTGCGAAGATAAGTACCACGATGTCCCGGGAGCTGATGAATTTACTTATAGTATTCAATCCATCGAAAAAGCACGGCTTACCTACTCGGTCTTAAACAACCTTGGTCCAGGATCTGTGGTGGGGATTGTCGGTGCGGGGTTAAGCGGGGTCGAATTAGCAAGTGAGTTAAGCGAAAGCCGCGAAGATCTCAACATTAAATTATTTGATAGAGGCAAACATATTTTATCCGCCTTTCCTGAAAGGTTAAGTAAATATGTTGAAAATTGGTTTGTGCGAAATAATGTCGAGATTATTAACCAATCCAACATTACGAAAGTAGAAGAAAATCGCTTGTATAACCATGACGAGCCAATTGATTGCGATGTCATTGTATGGACAGCAGGTATTCAAGCGAATCAGATTGTACGACAAATGGATGGTGAAAAAGACCGCTTAGGAAGATTAATCGTTACTCCTCACCATCACTTACCAAATGATGAACATGTGTTTATTGTTGGTGACTGTGCCAGTTCACCACATGCCCCTAGTGCACAATTAGCAGAAGGGCAGGCAGAACAGATTGTTGAAGTGTTAAAAAGACGATGGAATGGCGAGGCACTTCCTGAGGCGTTTCCGGCGATTAAATTAAAAGGTGTCCTAGGTTCTCTAGGTAAAAAACAAGGATTTGGGGTTATGGCAGACCGTGCCATCACAGGCCGTGTAGCCCGTATCTTAAAATCAGGAATTTTATGGTTGTATAAGTTTCATAATGGCTGACACAAAAGCGGAAGCGCCCGTTTAGCGCACGACAGGACTGGAGCCCATCGACTGAGATAAAGGAAACACGAAGAGCATAGCGATTCGATGTTGACTTATCGTAGGGAGATAGGCGAAGTACACTAGTCGCTGGGCGCTGGAGCTAGACGTAATAAAAAGCATTCCAGTTACAGGACTGGAATGCTTTTTTATTATTCTGATATATATCCGTATTTTTCAAGCTCTGCAAAAATCGTCTTTAAGCGGGGGTTGCCTTCGCCGACAATTTTCTTATTTATTACGACCACTGGATAAAACAAATCCTCTTCAATCACACGTTTAGCAAACGTTAATTGTTCGTGTTCCCCAGAGGGCTGAAAAATATCTACATACGTCATTTTAAACGGTTGATTGGGGTACTTCCTTGCAATGGCGGCTTCTAACCATTCAAAGGTCTCTCTTGAAGATGGTAAATTTACACAGCTCGGGCATATGGTTTCAGCCCCATACAGGACAATCTCTACTTCATTGGTATCCACTAAAATCATTCCTGTCATTTTTCTTTTATTTTATACTATAATGCAAGATAAAAACTAAAATAATATCTGTAAATGTGTAATTTCCTAATTTCTGAGAATGGATTTTTAACACTAATCACATTATAATATAATTACGAAAGGAGTCGATCAAATGGCAACTGAAACTGAAATGTTTGAACAAGTTCAAGAAGTACTAGATAAATTACGTCCATTTCTTCTTCGCGACGGCGGAGATTGTGAATTAGTAGATGTAGAGGATGGTATTGTAAAGCTGCGCCTATTAGGTGCTTGCGGAAGCTGCCCTAGTTCTACTATCACACTAAAAGCTGGTATTGAAAGAGCTCTTCTTGAAGAAGTTCCTGGCGTTGTAGAAGTCGAACAGGTTTTCTAAAATACGACTAAAAAAGCGATTGCCTCTCTCGGCAGTCGCTTTTCTTTATGATCACTTATTTATTAAGGGCCGCCAGTCTTTGTTTACTAACGTCTTAGGCTCTTTTCCCTCTAATACTGAGATAATATTTTCGACACATAGGTTTACCATCGAAGTTCTTGTCTCCGTACTCGAACTGCCGATATGCGGCAGTGCTACGACATTAGGGAGCTTTAATAAAGGATGGTCGGCAGCAATAGGTTCTCTTTGAAACACATCTAATCCTGCACCAGCAATTTCTCCTGCTTCAAGTGCTTCTTGTAATGCCTGTTCATCCACCACTGCACCTCTTGCTGCATTAATAAAAATAGCAGATGGCTTCATTTTTTGAAAGACTTCACGAGTAAACATGTTTTCAGTCTCAGGCGTAAGCGGTGTCAGGCAAACGATGAAATCGGACTTTTCTACAAGTTCATCAAAAGATGTATAATGAACACCCAATTGCTTTTCTGCCTCGGGCTTTCTCGTCCGATTATAATAAAGAATGTTCATATCAAAGCCCGTTGCACGTTTGGCTACCGTTTCACCAATCCTGCCCATCCCCACAATTCCAAGCGTTTTATGGTGAATATCATGCCCCGCTAATAGAAAAGGGCTCCAAGATTGCCATTTTCCTTCTTTGACAAACTCTGCCGCTTCCACCATCCTGCGGGCAGCAGCCATTAAAAGACCAAACGTAAGGTCCGCAGTCGTATCGGTAAGTACATCGGGGGTGTTGCAAATGGCAATTCCTTTTTCATTAGCCGTTTTTAAATCTATATTATTAAATCCAACGGCTAGGTTCGCTACAACCTTTAGATTTTTTCCAGCTGTTAGAACACTGTCATCAATCGAATCAGCCAAAACGGTAAAAAGAGCATCTGCCTTTGCTGCTTCTTCCATTAAGACATCTTTTGGTACCGGAATATCATCATGTTTCCACATATTCACGGTATATTTTTCTCGTAATGGTTTCACAAGTGCATCTGGAAGCTTTCGCGTAACATAAACGTAGGGCTTCATATCTTGTCACATCCTATGCTGTTTTAATACTAGTGTATCATAAACTTTAGGGTAAGCTCCCTTTTAATTACTCTATTTGAATTAATTGTTATACAGCCAATCTAATGGCGGCAAATGCAACTGTTTAAGCGGCGCACCTGATATCTGATAGAATTCTGCTAGAAAACGTTCATAATCACTAGATTGCCGTAATATCTTTCCTAATCTTTCTTCTAATAACTTCTTCTCTGTTTCAGAGCGGGTGATATAATAACTTTCAACACAATCAAAATAGTGAAGTGGAAAAACTAAACGGGCATATAACAATCGCCAAGTAAAAGAGGATAATGGAGTCACGCTCTGGTACTCCTCATAAAAATTTCTTAATTCCACATGATAGGTTTGGATGTTCCGAAAATATCTCTCCCGAGTCCATTCAGCCAAGTCTCGGCTTCGATGGTCAAATACCCAGTCAAAGGGATTTTTTATCATATACTGGTTATAGGGCCCCCACGTTTTACTGGTAAACCGCTCATGACAAACCGTTCCACTATCGGCATCAAGCGGTTCATCATCAATTTCCGTGTCAACTAAATATTGAATTGCATTTTCTGTCAGACCAAGGTAATAAGGGAAAGAGTCAATAAACAGCCGCTCAAATTCATCTTCAGGCGTTTGAAACAAAAGCCCATTCCAAACTTTTTCCATTTGCTCTAGACGCTTTTCCCATAATGATTTCCATTGACCAATTCGGCTGGAACGTTCAATTTGGAATGGAACTCTTCTGCCTCTTTCATGAAATTTAGCAAGCTTCCGGCCTAGTTTGATTTTCCGTTGTTCTTCCGATTGCCGATTGGCTAAAACACAATATTGATTTTGTTCCCATGTTGTAATTAGGTTCCCTTCCTTAGACGGCAGAAAAATAGGCACATTTTGGTCACCATAATTTCGTAAATGTTCCGCAATTTTTTCAAGTTCTGTGATGTCTTCTTCTCCCTTTCCTCCTGGTTTAGAGACCAAATAGAGCCAGCCATTTCCCCTTAAAGCGTCATAAACGTCAAGCTTCAGATATTCATCTACGGTAATTCCATATTGATTCTCGAGCATTTTTTGAAGCATCCATACACCCCGTCTCCTTTACCTTCTTACCATATGTATATGTACAGCAATCAAAAACTTGTTGTTTTAATAATTACTGAATACACGAAGCAACGTTGGGAATGATAACATTTTAGTTTGGTCATTCGGTCTGTCATTGCATATTTTCATAAAAAAAAGTATATATATAGTGGAAATAGAAAGTGCTGGAGCTAAGTTTTTTAGTATCCAATTTATTTCACAAGGAAAAGGTGATCAGTAAATGGCAAACAACAAAAAAGGGGATCTAACTGAAGAAACGGCACGAAAATGGTTGAAAGAAAGAGGCGTAGAGGTAAAAGATATAGCTGACCTAGTTTTCTTTTTGCAAGAAAAATATCATAAAAATTTAAAAATGGAAGATTGTATTTCAAACGTTGAACGTGTCCTTTCAAAACGGGAGGTTCAAAATGCGATTCTTACTGGAATACAGCTCGATGTTCTGGCTGAAAAGGGATTACTAGAAGAGCCTCTTCAATCGATCATCGGGACAGATGAGAGTCTTTATGGTGTGGATGAAATACTTGCCTTTTCAATTGTGAACGTATACGGCTCAATCGGCTTTACCAATTATGGATACATTGATAAGCTTAAGCCTGGTATACTTGCTCATTTAAATGATAAATCTACGGGTGAATGTCATACCTTCTTAGATGATATAGTTGGTGCCATTGCGGCGGCTGCCTCAAGCAGACTCGCTCATCGTGCAGCACATGCGGAGGAAGAAAAAGAGAACTAATGGTGTCCAAAAAGGGATGGATTTAATTCCATCCCTTTTTTATAGTTCCCATTGGTCTAATGTGTCAATGGCATATGTAGGCTTTCTGTTATATCCGGTCAGCATTTCTTTTGTGGTCACACCTGTATGAACAAGTAATGTATCCATGCCTGCATTCATTCCCGCTAAGATATCGGTATCATAGTAATCCCCAACCATTAGCGTCTCTTCTTTAGCGGTGCCTAATACCTTTAAGGCCTGTTCCATAATAATGGCTTCAGGCTTTCCAATAAATATCGGGTTGGTTTGGGTCGAAACCGATATGACCGAAGTAAACGATCCATTTCCTGGGAGCAGCCCTCTTTCCGTAGGAATCGCGATATCCCCATTGGTTGATATAAATTGAGCACCATTGCGGACGGCAAGGCAGGCTACCGCTAACTTTTCATAACTGATTTCGCGGTCAATTCCGATGACAACAAAATCGGCATCCTCCGCTGCTTTTCTAAATCCTTTTTCCTGAACGGCCGCCTTGAGACCTTCCTCCCCAATCACATAAACAGAAGCATCCTTTTTTTGTTCGTAAATATAATTGGCGGTAGCTTGGCTTGTTGTAAAAACAAGCTCCTCACCCGCTGGGATATCAAAGCTATTTAATTTATCGGCAACCTGTGCAGGTGTCCTTGAGGAATTATTCGTGACAAATAAATAAGGAATACTATTATCTCTCAGTTTTTTTACAAAATCCGAGGCGGCTTCGATTCGTTCTGTCCCTTTATACATCGTTCCATCTAAATCAATCAAATACCCTTTATACTTTTTCATCTAAAAGTTTCGCTCCCTATTCAAAAGAAATAGACCGATGACCGGTCCAACATTAGTTTTTAAAAGCTGAAACTGGCCCCAATTCATTGGCCAAATAACTTCGGACGTTTGTTGAAAAAATCTCTAATTCGTGCAGGTTTTTTAAGAATTCCTCTTTAAGTACGTTATGAGAAATATCAAGATAGTCCTGTACAAGAGTTTTACGATAAAGAATTAGTATCTTTAAATGATCACCAGTCTTAGCTTCGATTACTTTTTCATCGATTAATATATCAATTATATCCTCATAGCTGCCGGGATCACGCATAATAAAACCATCAATCATACTATTGCCAACGTCTAGTACAGACTCAATCATCATTTGAGAAACCCTCTCCAAGGCCGCTTTTTCGATAGGGGTTGTCCACTCCTGCTGCACTCGGAAAAGATGAATTTGTTTTTCTAAATATTGGAGCGTACGTTCAATTTTTTCTCTATCAACAAAATACATCTAGCCCACTTCCTTCCTCTGTCTATTGTATGTAATCATCCCATAACTTATTGTATCACAATTTGATCCTTTCGCTTTTTTAAGAGGTAGAAATCTTCTCCCATCATGGGACTAAATTTGATACTATAAAGGAGATGGAAAACAGTACAAGCCAAAAGGAGATTAACAAATGACAGAACGTTTTTATTTATACGATGATACAGAGAATACAAAAACAAGATTTGTCAGTTTTGTTGGTGAAAACCAACGATTTGATTTAGCCATTGTTCAAACAAACCGCCATTATGGAAAACATTTAGTTCTTGATATGCAAGGAAACCGTTTTGCCATTATTGGTCCTGATGACTTAGAGGAAGAAGGTTATTTAGAGTTTGCCTTTCAATTAAATGAAGAGGATGCCGAAGAACTTCGAAACTTTTTAGCTGAAATAGTCTAATCATGGCACATGTTTTTCACCCCTGCTTCTCATAATATAGGCTAAAGGAGTGAAAGCATGACAGATAAAAACTCTGAAAAGTATACGGAATTATCAAATGTAGAAAAACAGCATAATTATCTTACGGCACAAGAATTTCCTGAAGGTCCCTATGGTTCACCGATTCGAAAAAATCAACCCGTCCAGAACAAGAGTACCCCATGGCAGGAAGGCCAACGTTATTACAGTAGTTTTAATTATGAAAATAAATCACTGCACCAGGATATCCCAAGGCAGATGGAAGGGGCTCATCCGACCCATGATGATCCTGATACAGATGAGCAGCCGCCTTATGACAATTAAGAAAAGCGCAAGCGCCTTGATCAGCCCCGACAAGCATAAGACGAGCCGGCCGAAAGGTTTCTTTTTAACCTTTTGGACGGATTGGCTGTAGACCATCGAGGGGCTAGGCGCTGAAGCTGGACAATTCTCAAAGTCATAAATTTTTATTATTTCTTAACTCATAAAAAAGAAGGATCAGCCATCTGATCCTTCTTATTTTTTTACTTTTTTTAAGACAAAAAACGCACATCCAAAGTTACAGTATTCGTAAAGATATTCACTAAGGGTACTAATTTTTGTATCAAATGTAGCCTTTTGATTTTGGTCCTCGAAAAATCCCTTAAGACGAAGCTGCCCATAACCCCAATCGCCCACAATATAATCATATCTTGCCAAAATATCACTGTACCTTCCTTTAAAGGCTTCCTCATTAAACCCCTCTCGATACTCTTGAATGATTTCATACGTGGTATTGTTAATTACAATCATCTATATCACCTCTATTTTAGCCGACAAATTCCTATTACCCATTATACCCGATTCACCATCAATTGCTAAGAAAATAAATGCCTGCTTTGGTCATCCTATGTATAGGAGGTGCAATAAATTTGAAAAAGGTATTCATCATCGCTGGATTATGTACAATCACAGCATTAAGCGGATGTGCTAAGGATACAGGTAATAATGATGTATATGAAGAGAGCGGCAATACCATTAATGTGAATAATAAGCGGCATGATCTTTACAATGAAGGAGCGGGCCGCAGCATTCGCAACGCCAGCACAAATTATGGTTTTGTCCGTCACCAAAAAAGCCCATTAATGAATGATAATACGTCAAATGATCATTACACAGCCCTTGACCGCGAGCAGCTCGCTAATATTATCAGTAAGTATAGTGCGAATATTCATAATGTACATGACGTGGCCACACTTGTAACAGACCAAGAAGTATTGATCGCTTATAAAACGGATTCTAAGAACCGCGACCTTACAGCTGACCAAGTGAAAAAGACAGCCTTTTCTGTGGTTCCGCGTTATTATCATGTTTATGTGACAGATAATGCCTCTTTGATGCGTGATGTCGAGAACCTTGCAAACATGGATTCAACCAGCCGGAATGCCCGTCATTCGGTCAATAGTGTCATCACACAAATGTTAAAATCTCCTCAAGGAGCGCGCCTGAATGCAAGTGAAGATGAAAATGGCCGCACACCCGATGACTTTGATATAAAAAATACACCTAACTGGAATAATAAAAGCTACAATAATGCATCAAAAACGTTAGATAAAAATACAAATGGCGGCGGTAAAAATACAAATATGAATCGTTAATAAAAAAGAGTTCAAGCCAAAAAATATATGGCTGAACTCTTTTTACATTATGCTTCTTGCGCTTCTTTTTCTCCGAGCATTTGCTTATGTTTTGCTGCTGCGTTTACTTGTTCATCGGCATGATAAGAGGAACGAACAAGCGGACCTGCTTCACAATGGCTAAATCCTTTACTAAACGCAATTTCCTGCAATTCTTTAAATTCATCTGGCGAATAGTATTTTTCAACTTTTAAATGACTTTTGGTTGGCTGTAGATATTGTCCAATCGTCATGATATCGACGTTATTGGCCCTTAAATCATCCATAACCTCCAAAATTTCTTCTTTTGTTTCGCCAAGCCCAATCATTAAGCTTGATTTAGTAGGAATATTAGGCTGCATTTCTTTTGCTCGGCGAAGAAACTCAAGGGAACGGTCATATTTAGCGCGTGCCCGAACTCTTGGAGTTAAACGTCTAACTGTCTCAATATTATGATTAAGGATATCCGGCTTGGCATCCATTAGTATCTTAAGGTTCTCTTCCTTTCCACCCATATCCGAAGGAAGCACTTCAATACTTGTAAATGGATTTTTCCGGCGAATGGCACGGACTGTTTCCGCAAACACGGCTGCTCCGCCATCCTTTAAATCATCCCGTGCAACAGCCGTTACAACGACATGCTTTAGATTCATCAATTGAACAGAATCCGCTACTCTTTCTGGCTCTTGCAAGTCTAGTTCAGTTGGAAGACCTGTTTTAACCGCACAGAATCGGCAGGCACGAGTACAAGTATCACCTAGAATCATGAAAGTAGCTGTACGTCTTACTGCCCAGCATTCGTGAATATTAGGGCATCTAGCCTCTTCACAAACCGTATGTAGATTCTTTTCCCGCATCATTTTTTTTAAGCCTGTATAAGACTCATTGGTATTTAATTTTATTTTTAGCCATTCCGGCTTACGTAAAATTTCTTCTTTCTTGCTCATTTTTACACTCCTCAAAATACTAATATGGTTCAAATTGAGCTCTTCTCACTTTATCATACTAGAGAATGAACAACAAGCAATACAAATTTGATTACCAATTATTAACCATAATGAAATAGCTGAAAGTTCACACACTAAAATTGTACATTACTTGGAAGGAGGATTCCTGTTGCGGGCTGTTCTAATTATTGGAACCATCCTTATACTTTTTATTTCTACTTTGTCTGTCAGGGATGCTCATGCACAAGAAGCCGATCCCTATCAGGAAAGAATGAAGCTTTATAAAAAAGTGGAAACCATTACTCAAATCCCTTGGTATTATCTAGCAGCCATTGACCAATACGAGAGAAGTGTCCGCCTAGCTCGCAGAGATTTGCCAAAAGCTGAAGGTGTAATCGGTATTTATTATCGTCCTGAGGTGTGGGCGGGTTTAACAAACCCTAATCCCTCTGAAGAGAATCCGGCAGTCATTCAGTTTTTTAATGGAATGGGCGTGGATGGAGACGGAGATGGCAAAGCGAGTTTAAAGAGCGATGAGGATGTTTTATATGCTTTTGCACATTATCTCCTTTCATACGGTGTTGATCCTGATAATATTAAAATTGGGTTATGGAACTACTATCATCGCGATCGAACGGTTGGCATTATTGCTGGGAAGGCCAAAATTTACCGCCATTTTGGACGCCTGGATCTAGATAAACGTGTTTTTCCTGTTCCTTTATATAGCAATCACAGTTACCGAAGTACCTGGGGTGACGCACGCGGCTGGGGCGGCAGGAGAATTCATGAAGGAACCGACATTTTTGCCGGTTATGGTGTTCCCGTTCGAGCTACAGCCTATGGGATTGTTGAAATGAAAGGCTGGAATAAATTTGGCGGCTGGAGAATTGGCATCCGTGATATTAATAACACCTATCACTATTTCGCCCATCTTAGCGGCTTTGCAAAGAACCTTAAAGTCGGGCAAGTGGTTGAACCTGGTATGGTCATTGGCGGTGTAGGCAGCACGGGATATGGCCCTCCGGGAACATCCGGAAAGTTTCCGCCGCATTTACATTATGGAATGTATAAAGACAACGGGATTACAGAATGGTCATTTGATCCATATCCTCATTTAGCACAGTGGAAACGAATGGAACGGATCGAGCTCCGTAAAGCAAAGAAGTGATGAACTGGGTATCCGATAACCATTAAGAAGGACTATCCTAAATTGGATAGTCCTTACTTAGTGGTCTGAAAATTTTTGTTCAGTCTTTTTTCTTGGAGGTCTTTTTTGAATCCTTCTTAGTATCTGACTTTTTTTCCGGTATCTGAATCGAAGGGGTTATACCACCGCCGCTATTATAAAATTGTGGTACTTCACCTTCTACAAGTGTTCCGCCTACAGGAATGCTTTGTTCTAGTTTCGTCACTTCCGTCGCAAATGGAGTAATAATCTGAACAGAAACTTGTATATCCACGGTAACCTCTACCCACGTGTTATTGATTCCCATTTCTTTTGTTGCAATATGCACATCTGGTTCCACTTCACCGATGGCATGGAATTTAACAGGAATTTTCGGACCAATGTTCCCTAATAAAGAAATGTTTGTTGCCTGCCCTAAAGGAACATACCAAACAATCCCATCTTCCTTTTCCGTATTTTCTGTTTCAATTTCTACATCATTTTCCAATAAAGCTATATCACCCTTTTTGGCTGTTTTTAAGTTCTTTTGAATCTGTGCTGTTGTTTCAGCCAAAACTCGATTAATTAAATCTGTATTTAATTGGGCGTTTTGTCCTTTTCCGTTACTGCCTGGTACGATTTTTATAACATCATTGTTATCACCCACGTTGGTAGTCCGTTTGGTTATTGCCCGGTTGATGACAAGCGAAGCGATATTTCGAGTTTCTGATGTGGCAATTCTCATTAAAGTTGGCTCAATTCCTTTATTTACGATCCATAATCCTGTAGCAGTAGAGAACAAGAAAAGGATAAAAGATAAAAGCAGGACATAGCGGAAAGGCAGAGGCCCCCGTTTGCGAAGCCGCCTAGAAAACTTAGCCAAGAACATCACCCCTTCTTGTTATATGTATGCAAAGAAAAAGTGAACTAGCCCAAAAAAAGGACAGTTATTGGTGATTTGGAAACGATGTTGATTGGAGCGGAAGGCACGAGACTCCTGCGGGAGTACGGTGCTGGGGAGACCCCGCAGGCGCCAAGCGCCGAGGAGGCTCCCCGTAACGCCCGCGAACCGCTCGTGCCTGAAGCGGAAATCAACATCCAAGTTTAACCCGCCAAAAGAAAAAAGCCTGCCAAATGGCACGCTTTTAAATCATTTTAAGCAAAGCATCCTTACCAATCATTCCCTTATAAATACCAAGTTCCTCCGCTTCCCATGTGACAGACTCTAAAGGTGCATTTAGAAGCTGATCAATGGTCCGAACACCGACAGCACGACCAGCAATGATTTTTCGATCTTTAAGTTTATCATTTAATAGGCCTACATCTAAAGCACCGCACATGATATAGCCCTTATCATTTGAAACGGCAAGCAAGGTGGTTTTAGGGAGTAACACAGTAACAGCCAAGAAAGTATGACCATTAATTTCAATTGGTGAAAGCTCAACCAAAGGTTCCTCACTCCTTTCCTTACTATCACTGTATGATTTGAAGGATTAAAGGGTGACAGGCTATGGGCTATTGCTGATTTTCTAACTCCCATTTTAATAAATCGCGTAAAAATTCCGGGAGCAGATATTCTTTATGTTTGTGCGGCAAAACCTCTTTGAAAAAATGACCAAATGTAAACATATCCGGAAGCGCAAAAGTATAGGTTTTTTCGTAATCCAAAACGGTTTGATTGATTAAGATTCGATCATTCTCAAATTGAATTCCTTCATAGACAAAGACCCCTAGAACAGTACCTCTAAATCCAAGACCCTTTATTTCTCTATACGGCAATTCTTCCCCTTTTGTTTCTAATATGATTTTTTCCAGTTCCTCCCCAGTCACTTTCACTATGCAGGGATTAATAGGGTGGGGACAGATATGAAGCAAATCATAAATGGTGACAACCCCTGATAGTGATCCTAAAAGAAGACCTGCATTAATCATGGCACAATCCGTTTGACACCAATCTCTTAAAGCTTTACACAGTAACCTTGAAAAATTTGTCTCATGAAAAGGGTCGCTTAGCAGTGGCTCCTGCAGAATGGTTACTTGTTGGTTTAAGAGTTCTTTTCCTTTTTCTAAAAAGTCATTGATTTGCTCTTCTTCCTTTTGAGGTGCTGGAATTTCCATAAAGTCATAAAGAATCGCTTCTTTCTTGGTTACAACCTTTTCTTTATTAACATGGATGGTCATATGTCCCACAAAATGACCAAACTTACCTGCGGCCCCAATGAGTGTTTGATCCACTACCTTCCCTTTTTCAAGAACATGATGGGTATGAGCGCCCAAAATTACATCGATTTCAGGAAAATGTGCCGCAATTTTTTCATCGTCTGTAATTCCTAGATGAGAAAGTAAAATGATAACATCAGCCTCTTTACGTAGAGGCTCCAACCATTTCTCAAGTTCTGAAATAGGCTCTGTGATTTCCCATCCCAACAGATTGTAAAGATGATTAAAATAAGCCGTAAGACCAAGGACCCCGATTCGGGTTCCTTGATTAGTATAATAAATTTTATACGGTTTGACCCAATCAGGAAAATCACCATTTGCTTTATACAGGTTTGCGTTAAGTACATCAAATTTAGCCTCATCATAAAGATGGTCTAAATCATGATGAGGAAGATTGACTCCCTCGTTATTTCCAATCGTAACAGCTGTATAGCCGCATTGATTTAATAGCTCAATATTCCCTCGTCCTTTGGTTGCCTCAGTATAGGGATGCCAACGGTCAATGAAGTCACCAATATCAAATAAAAAATTTTCATCTCCCTTTGACTGATAATACTCCCTTTGTTCCTTCAGAAATCCCTGAATTCGAGGCCAGTGTTCTAAATGGCTATGAAAATCATTTGTATGAAATATATGTATTTTTTCCATTTTTTGATCCTACCCTGTTATTCCTTGATAAATTAGTCGAACTCCCACGATGATGAGGATTGTTCTGATAATCAGTACAATCGTTTTGCTTTTAAATCTTGTATTTAAATAGACCCCAATTCTTGCACCAATCCATGCTCCCGGTATCAGAGCCAAGGCATAAAGCCAATTCACATTCCCCAAAGCGATATGTGTGATTGAGCTTAAGATTGAAGTGGGTAAAATCATAAACATCGAAGTGGCTGTGGCCACATGCGGCGGGAAGAAAAATAATAAAATCATCGTCGGTACCATGAGTGACCCTCCGCCAATCCCAAATATTCCTGAAAGGAAACCAACGATAAAGGCGATCATGACTCCAAGAATAGGGTTAAATCCGTATTCAAAGGCGGTGCCGCTATTATCCGTAAAAGTGCGGACAATCCCTTTATCCTTTCGAAAGGGGAGCGGCTTTAGTTTATCTTTTACCACAAGGACTAGAGAAACAAAAAGAATAAACGTACCAAAATAGATATTAAAGGAATGTAAGTCCATTTTATCAGTAACCCACGCACCTAGAATACTTCCTGGTCCACTGCCAATTAGAAAAATAAATCCGCTTTTATAATCGACGGTTTTATGTTTCATATAAGCTAGCGTTGATGATAAGCCGGTAAATATCATGGTAAACAGCGAGGTACCTACGACTACTTGTGGTGTGAGATGGCTGAAGGATGGAAGAGTTGCCAAGTAAAGCAAAGCAGGAACGACGACAATTCCTCCCCCCATGCCAATTAACGACCCAAGTGAACTAGCCGCGATTCCTATTAAAATTAAAATAATCCACTCCAATGTTTTCACCTTCTATGAATGTTATAGTTCATTAAATAAATCGAGCTGCTTTGGTGCGAGATCTTCATAGGTGATCTCCAGGAGCTTCATCATTTCCTTCGCATTGTCGGATGCATCCCCGCCAGAGTTATTATTAAATAGAAGGTATACTTGTTCACATTCTTTGGACAACTTTTCGATGTGAATCGCCCATTCTTGCAGTTCCTGTTGGTTATAACGGTAGAGATAACGGACTTCACGCCAGTTTTCAGCATTACGCTTCTGCCAGCCGTACACATTTCGGCCATGAAATCGAACGAGTACCTGCTCTTTTGTGGTGGGCTGTAACACTGTTGGTACAGAGCCTTCCCCTGATTGCGGCTCATCGCAAATACTATGAATCCATTTTTCTGATTTCATAAATTCTAGTGTTTTTTCGCGAAAGGAAGCCGCAAACCAAGATTGGTGCCGAAACTCTAAAGCGCACGGAATCTCCCCCATCATTTCTCTGCACCATCGTAAATAGTCCACATTCTCTCTATTACAATCAAACCATGGTGGAAACTGAAATAAAACCATCGCTAATTTGTTTTTATCAATATACGGTTGTAAAGAATCCTTAAAGGCTTGAAACATCATTTTCATATTATCAAATGGGATTTCTCCCCGTTGATGGCCGGTCATTCCTTGATAAGCTTTGACAATAAATTGAAAACCTTCCGGAGTATCATTGACCCATTTTTCAGCATTTCGGGTAGGCTGGATGGCATAGAAAGCGGAATCCACCTCTACGGTTGGAAAATGTCCGGCATATTCTTTTAGCTTGTCTCTTGAGGAGATTTTACCTGGATACAGGCTATCATGGTCACCCCAGCCTGTTACACCAATATAAATCAAGTCTCTCACCTCCATCTTATAATAGCATAACCATTTTTTGTTCTGCCAAAATTAGAGCGGCTATTGTTGCTTATGTAATGAGATACGGGCAGAACCTGTATTATTAACCAGCCAAACTCCTGTAAGTACCAAAATTATTCCTATTAATGTAAGAGTATTCAAACTCTCCTTTAGAAATAGGAACCCTGACAGAGTACCAACTACAGGTACAATTAACAAAGAAATGGATGCTTTACTAGCCTCCAATTTAGAAAGAAGAAAAGACCATATAACAAAGGCTAATGCAGAAGCCAAAATCCCGGAATATAAAAGGTATACTACAGCCATAAGACTCCAATGTGACTGGTCATGTTCAAAACTAAAAGAATACAAAAACAAGCCAATAGCTCCTGCGCCCATTTGCCATGTAGTAAATTGAACTGTATCACAGCCTTGCAAATTTTTTTTGAAAATTAAACTGGATAGAGCCCATGTTACCGCAGAGCTTAACGCAAGAACCGGAGCCCATATATTTTCTCCAAAATGAATATCCATTGATATAAACAAACCCAATATTCCAATCAAGATCCCGCCTGTCTTAGCAGCAGTCAATCTCTCCCCAGGAATGAAATAATGAGCCATAAGTGACAGAAACAATGGCATACTATAGGTTAGTACAGATGTAAGCCCTGCGCTTATATAATTTAAAGAAATTTGGATGGCAATATTAAAATAAGTTGTCTGCAGAAATCCGCATAAAATATACCATTTTAGTTCCCTTTTACCCGGAAGAGGGATTTTTTTAAACCAAGTTAACCCAAAAAGTACAATGGCCCCAAGCAAAAAACGATAGGCAGCAAATAAAACAGGTGGGAACACGTCATTGCCCATTTTCATAATTACAAAATTAAACCCCCAAATAATACATAAAAAAAGCATCATTCCATTCATGTTACTGATTCCCCTCATGTCTTTTAGAAAAATAATTCAGCACCCCATATTTTTGATAAAGAAGTAAAAAAGACCATGCTAGTTCTTATAGATTTAATCTACTATAAAAAATAAAAGGAGGCGAACTTTAAAAGTTCGCCTCCACACTAAAATCAAATTTCTTTATTAGCTTAAATACATTTTTCACTAACTTTTCTAAACTATAGAACTGGTCACATTCTTTTCTGAAGATAAAGAGCCTTTTAAGAAATTCAAGGAAGTTTCTAACCGAGTTTTAGCTTCTTCATCAATTTCATATTGGTTATTTTCAAATTTTTTTATTTGACTATCCAAAATAAAAGCTCCCTTTAAAATATGAGTTGCTCCAAGAGCAGTTAGAACTGGTTTCAAGGCATAATCAATCATTAATAGATGTCCAAAGCTTCCTCCAACTGCAATAGGTAAGATGGTTTTACCTTCAAGACCATTTTGCGGTAATAGATCAAGATAGGTTTTTAAAACCCCAGTAAAAGAAGCTTTATAAACAGGTGTAAGAATGACAATTATGTTAGAATCCTCAACCTTTTTATTGGCTCTAATAATGTCTTCACTATCAAATTTCGCTTGAATTAAATCCTGTGCAGGAAGATTTCGAACATGGATGATTTCAGGGTTGATATTAACCCCTTCTAAATGCCTTACAACTTCATCGAACACTCCATTTAATCTCGTTTGTTCAGAAGGACTTCCAGAAATAATTGTAATTTTACTCATCATACAAACTCCCTTTCTTAAGCGAATCGCTGTATTCACAAGCTTTTATAGGTTTCATATAAATATGGACTAGGCTTTTCACTTTCTTTATCTATTATCGTTAAAAATTCTGTAATCTCTTTGGTCAGTCCCCATTTCCAAACCGAATAAATTTTTGTTGTTCATACTGTCGTTTTCTATCCAAAGCAAATCTTAAGAATGATAAAAGATAGTGTCGACGTGGAAGAATTTCCTTGAATCCATAGGCATAAAACCATTGATCGATGGTATTATATACACCCCTGTTTATTTTGTATTGTTGATTGCACCAATTGAAAAACGGTAAATCAGGTAAGTTTAGGAATTCACTTTGTTTTAAAGACCCCTTCACTCCTTCTGACATGATTTATCTCCTCCTGAAAATCCTTCGATGTAGTGTTTGAAGTTCATGTTGAAGATGACTTTTTATTTACTGACGAATTTTCTGCTGCAAATCTATATTTTTCTGTACGATCAATTTGTGTAATATAACCAGCATGGATGGTTATGACCAAAGAACCGTACTCTAAGTTTTTTAGCATGGCTAAAATAGACTCAATTTTTTCTTTATCAACTACCGCCATTTAGCTATCCCCTCTCATTCTTAATATCAAAGATGAGAATTCCTATTAGAATACTTGGTTTTAGGTTAAATGAAACCTGCTACTCAATTTTCGTTAGTCTTAAATCACTAGTTGACATTTTGTCTTTTTTCAATATTCGGTTCAATATTTGGCTCACAGTTGGAGCAAATAAAGGATGTTCTCGCTGCCTAGGATAAGGTAGTTTAATAGAGTGGTCCATCACTATTTCCCCATCCTCAATTAATATGACCCTATTAGCAAGAGCTACCGCTTCTTCTACATCATGCGTCACCAAAACGGCAGTAAACTTCTTTTCCATCCATAAATCTTCTATGAGCTGATGCATTTCGATCCGCGTCAATGCATCCAGGGCCCCGAGTGGTTCATCTAATAAAAGGATTTCTGGCTCATGAACTAATGCTCGTGCTAGGGCTACTCTCTGCCGTTGTCCCCCAGATAACACATATGGCCAATCATTGGCGCGGTCAGCTAATCCAACTTGTTCCAATACCTTTTTAGCACGCTGCCGCCAGTCTGTTTTTAGACCCAAACCAACGTTTTGAACCACTCTTTTCCACGGGAGAAGTCTTCCATCCTGAAACATAATCTTAGCTAATTGATTTCTCCCCTCAAAACGTTCACCATCGGTATAAATCTTTCCATCACTAGCCGTCTCTAATCCAGCAAGCAACCGTAATAATGTACTTTTACCACAACCGCTTTTTCCTACAATTGCAATAAATTCTCCTTTATGAACCTTTAGATTAATGTTTCGAAGTACATGATGTTGGCCAAATGATTTTTCTAGGTTAGAAATTTCTAATATAATGTTTTTTTCAACCATCGATTACCCTCCTTCCTATTTTTGATAAGACGGATTCCATTTTAAAAATCTCTTCTCAGCTAATTTCGCTATTAAGTCTGATAATTTTCCGAGAAGTGCATAAAGAATAATACTTAATACGACGACATCTAGCCTCATAAATTCTCGAGCGTTCATGGCCATATACCCTATACCTGAATTCGACGCAATCGTTTCAGCGACAATTAGTGTAACCCAAGTAATACCAATCGCATAACGAACCCCAACTAAAATGGAAGGAAGAGCACCGGGTAAAATAATGTTCCAAAATAACGAAAGTCCTTTAAGACCATACACATCTCCCATTTCAATAAGAGACCTGTCTATAGAACGGATTCCATGAAAGGTGTTTAAGTAAATCGGAAAAAAAGTACCTAAAGCTACTAGGAACAGCTTTGCCTCTTCTTCGATTCCGAACCATAAAATCACAATGGGAATCAATGCAAGATGCGGAATATTCCGAATCATTTGCAAGGAACTATCCAACAGACTTTCTGAAATTCTCGATAAACCGTTTAACAGCCCTAAAGCAAATCCGATTCCCCCACCGATTATAAACCCTAAAATGGCTCGTTTACTGCTTGCTCCAATGTATTCGAATAGTTGACCCGATCGGGCTAGTTCAACCGCTGACTTGAATACATCGACAGGGTTTGGCAGCACACGTGAAGATAATAGCCCAAATTGGCTTGATAGTTGCCAGGAAGCAAGTAATAAAATGGGGACAATCCACGGAATAATCTGTTTTTTATTCATGTTCATTCACCTTTCACTTTAAGACTTTCGGCAATTCGTTGTTTGCAACAATTTCTCCAAATGGACTGATGATACTAGTTGAATCCGATTGAGGGGCATCCTTTTTTAATGGAAGATGCGGGAATAATAATTCAGATACACGGTAAGCTTCCTCCAAGTGTGGATAGCCCGAAAGGATAAATGTTTCGATTCCAAGGTCAGCATATTCCTTCATTCTTTGTGCTACCGTTTCAGGATCTCCTACCAAAGCTGTCCCCGCTCCTCCTCTAACTAGGCCTACTCCTGCCCATAAATTCGGACTAATTTCTAATTGGTCCTTACTTCCATTGTGTAATTCCGACATTCTCTGCTGTCCAACCGAATCAAACCGAGAAAAGATCTTTTGAGAGGAGGCAATTAAATCATCATCTACATATTTAATCAATTCATTCGCTGCAGTCCAGGCTTCCTGCTCTGTTTCTCTCACAATGACATGCAATCGGATACCAAAGCGAACAGTCCTGCCATGATGAGCCGCTAATTTTTTGACCTCGTTTATTTTTTCTGCCACTTTCGCAGGCGGCTCGCCCCATGTTAAGTAGTAATCCACATGCTTAGCCGCTATTTCTTGCCCAATTTCAGAGGATCCTCCGAAATAAAGAGGTGGATAAGGTTGTTGAACAGGTGGATATAACAGCTTTCCATTATCTATATTTAAATAGTTTCCAGAAAAGTCGGCCTCTCCTTTTTCTAACAAATCCCTCCATATTGTCAGAAATTCATCCGTTAATTCATAACGTTCCGTATGGTTTAAATGAAGACCATCACCCGCAAGCTCTACAGGGTCCCCGCCTGTTACCACATTGATTAATAACCGGCCATTTGATAGGCGATCAAACGTGGCTGCCATTCTTGCGGCTTGTGATGGAGAACTTAAACCAGGCCGTACGGCAACTAGAAATTTCATTCGTGAGGTAACAGAAATTAAACTCGAAGCTACCACCCATGAATCTTCGCAAGATCTTCCTGTTGGAAGTAAAGCCCCAGTAAAACCTAACTCATCAACTGCCTGAGCCACCTGTTTTAGGTAAGGCAAGGTAACTGCTCTGCCTCCCGTTGTAACTCCTAAATATCTTGAATCACCGTGTGTTGGAATAAACCAGAATACGTTCATTTTTTAAGTCCCCTTTTTTAATTATTTGTTTTTAAAAGTGCTTCTTGTACTTCTATATCTTCTGGAATTAATTTTAGCTTGTAAAATGCATCAGCGATTTGTTGCTGATCCTTTGCCGTTTGTTCACTCATTTTTTCTAATCCATATGTTCTTCGATTGAGTGTTAATTCTAATGCATCTACACTCATCCCAATTTGAGGCGCTAGGAATTTGGCCGCTTCTTTTGGATTCTCTTCTACCCATTTATCCGTCTTTTCTAAATCTTTAAAAATGACGTCTAATACTTTAGGATGCTCCTTGGCAAATTTACTGGTAGCTAAGAAAAATTCGCGGTTGCTTACTAATCCTTCTCCATCTGCTAAGACCCTTGCCTTCGTAGCTAGCTGGGCATCTGCTAAAAATGGATCCCAAATCACCCAGGCATCTACGTCTTCTTTTTCAAACGCGGCCCGCGCATCTGCAGGAGGCAGGAAGGTTGTTTTAATATCACTGTATGAAATACCTGCTTTTTCTAATGCTTTGACTAATAAATAATGGACATTGGAACCTTTATTTAACGCAATTTTCTTTCCTTTTAAGTCTTGCAGTGATTTGATAGGTGAATCTTTAGGTACTATAATCGCTTCTCCCTTTGGATTGGCGGTGGCATTCGCATAATACACTAGCGGGGCACCTGCCGCTTGAGCAAAAATAGGCGGCGCTTCTCCTGTATGGCCAAAGTCCAAACTTCCTACATTTAATGCTTCAAGCAACTGAGGGCCTCCAGGAAACTCGGTCCATTTCACTGTATATCCAAGTGATTTTAGGTCTTTATCCAAGGTTCCTTTTGCCTTTAAGATGTTTAAGGTTCCAAACTTTTGATAACCAATATTAATGACCTTTGATTCCTTACTACTTGATGCAGTTTTTTCTCCTGAAGCGGCGGAACTGCATCCACTTACTAGAAAGGACAAAAGAAAGATGAATATCAACCACCCATGATGCTTATATTTTTTAATCACGTTTGACTCCTCCCATTTCTCAAAATATTCATTGATAGATTCTGAATCTCTATAATTCTCATTTAAGGGTATTTTTGTTAATTTTACACACAATGAATCACTTCCTTTCAGTGGACTGATAAGAAAATATGCTTAATCAGAATTAAATATATTAAACCTATTTATTTAGTCGGATTAATGTGAATAAAAAAGGCTCCTAATCTCATCAAATAGAGATAAGGAGCCTTCGGTAGTCCGATCAGCATTTTATATAATTTCGTTAACCTTTATGGTTACTTTTATTAATTCAAAATTCAAACATTATTTTATCTATACTTTTCCAATCAGTCAAGTAAGAAATAAGTATTTTCTTACATTGAATTTAATCAGCAAAAACAAACTAACCAACTTAACCAACTTGTTTACTTGGTTTTAAAACTATGATTAAACTTTATCTTCTCATGAACAAAATGTCAATTGATTTTTTAAAATATTTCGGAAAAATAAAAAAAATAGGAACGATGCAGCAGCATCGCTCCTTTTTGATTAGATTGTTTCTTTTATTGACTCAATAAGAGTATTGACAGGCCGTTTTAATCCGAGATTCTCCCTTAATGTATTACCTGTATATTCTTTACGGAACAAACCGCGTTTTTGTAGTACTGGAATAACCAGATTAACGAAATCATCCAGACCACCAGGCAAATAAGGAGGCATGATATTGAATCCGTCCGCTGCGCCATTTTCAAACCATTCTTGCATTTGATCCGCAATTTGTTCAGGAGTGCCCTTTATTTCTCGATGTCCGCGGGCACCAGCGATCCGTTGATACAACTGGCGAATCGTTAATCCTTCACGATCTGCAAGATCCTTTAATAATTGAAAACGACTTTTCCCACCATTTATCTGATCCAATTCAGGCAAATCAGGAAGTGGCCCATCCACTGGATATCCTGATAAATCAACACTTATCATGCCAGACAAAAGAGATATCCCCGCTTCTTCCGGTATGAGATCCTCAAGAAGCATCTTATTTTCCTCCGCTTCTTCCTCCGTTCTGCCAATAACAGGAAATATCCCAGGCATAATTTTCAGATCCTCTGGTGAGCGACCGTATTTTGCCATTCTTCCTTTTACATCCGCATAAAAGCTTTGAGCTTCTTCAAGGGTTTGCCAAGCTGTGAAAATCACCTCTGCAGTCCGCGCCGCAAGCTCTTTCCCTGCTTCAGAAGAACCAGCCTGGATCACAACTGGATGCCCTTGGACCGGACGGGAGATATTTAATGGACCTGCAACGGAAAACCATTCTCCTTTATGATTAATCGCGTGTATTTTGGAAGGATCCGCAAATTGGGCTTCCTCTTTATCAATAATTAAAGCATCATCCTCCCAGCTATCCCAAAGCTTCTTGACCACATCGACAAACTCTTCGGCACGCTCATAACGTTTTTCATGAAGAAGCTGCTGTTCTAAATTAAAATTTTGGGCTTCTACGTCCGTGCTCGATGTGACAACATTCCACCCTGCACGGCCACCACTTAAATGATCGAGTGAGGCGAACCTCCGTGCAACATTAAATGGTTCATTAAAAGTAGTTGATACAGTTCCGACAAATCCGATATGATTTGTTACCGCAGAAAGAGCGGATAAAAGGGTAAAGGGTTCAAATAACGTATTCACGGTTTGGCCAAGGACCTTCTGATTGTTCCTTCTCACCGCATAGTTATCCGCAAGAAAAACCATATCAAACTTTCCACGCTCCGCTGTTTGGGCTAATCTTTTGATAAATTCAAAACTCATGGTTTGATGAGCTTCTGCTTTGGGATGACGCCAAGCTGCGACATGATGTCCAGGAATCATAAAAAATGCGCCTAGTTTCATTTCTCGATTATTTTGAGTCATGTTTCATTTTCCTTCTTTCTTTTATTGTTGATTTGAATTTGTTTTCCAGCTTGAAAATTTTCTTTCTAAGGATACTAAAAGATAATTTATCGCCACACCAAGGAGTGAAATCGTAATAATACCGGCATACATTTGCGGGATTTGGAAGTTCTGTTGCGAATAATTTATGAGATACCCCAAACCTTCCTTAGCTCCAACCATTTCAGCAGCAATCAATACAAGAATGGATGAAGATCCTGCCATACGTATTCCAGTAAAAATAGTCGGAATTGAGGCCGGCAAAATGACTTTATAAAACAACCTGTAGGAGGGAAGAGCCATGGATTTGGCCGCCTTAATGAGTAACGGATCGACATTTCGAACAGCATTAATCGTATTTAAAAGAATCGGAAACGTACAAGCAAAAAAGACGATTGAAACTTTAGATGTTTCACCAATCCCAAGCAACAAAATAAAGACAGGTAATAATGCTAAGGCTGCTGTATTACGAAACACCTCCAGCATCGGATTTAACAATTCACTTGCCAGTGGATACCACCCAATGATAAGCCCCAAAGGAATGGAAACGAGGATCGCCAACCCAAATCCGAAAAGCGAACGGAGAATACTGGCCTGAAAGTGGGCATACAGATCACCCGAAATCACTAACCCCCACCAGCTCTCTGCTACTTTTGAAAAAGGCGGAAAGAATGTGGGATCCACTAACCCCATTCGGGGAGCGGCCTCCCAAAGAATTAGTAAAAGCAAAATGACAATTGATTTTTTTACGAGACTTTGCACCCAATGAAACGAAAAACGAATCCTTTGGGATGTTTGCATTGGCGCAGTTAACGATTTACCAAAATCAGACATTTTCTCACCTCTTCTAAAAAATAATTGAACTTTGTTAGGCTGATTGGTCCTTATTCTCAACTTTTTGTGCTTTGACTACTTCTTCTCGAAGCAAATCCCAAATTTGGTGACGTGCATTTGCAAAAGCTGTTGTCGAACGTAAATCCTCATCATGACTGGTTGAATGAAGCGGGTTATCAATAATTTGTTTAACCGTACCCGGGCGGGAAGTCATTACGGCAACACGCTGCCCTAGATACACCGCCTCATCAATCCCATGTGTAATGAAAACAATCGTCTTTTTGGTATGTTCCCAGATTCGAAGTAATTCTGTTTGCAAAGTTTCACGCGTCTGCGCATCGAGGGCAGCGAACGGTTCATCCATTAACAGCACTTCAGGGTCAAACGCCAAACTTCTGGCAATGGCCACACGCTGCTTCATTCCACCCGAGAGTTCGTGCGGATAACGATCTTCGAAACCTGATAATCCAACCAGTGACAAAAAGTACCGAGAAATTTCAGCCCGCTCCTTTTTGGGAACACCTTTTGACTCTAAGCCAAATTCAATGTTTCCTTTGGCTGTCTTCCAAGGCAACAGCGCATACTGCTGAAAGACAATCCCCCGATCTAAACCGGGTCCTTCAATCGGTTTTCCATCCAATAATATCCGTCCGGAGGTTGGTTTCGTCAACCCGCCTAAAAGATCAAGCAAAGTTGATTTTCCGCATCCCGATGGTCCTACTAATGAAAGAAACTCTCCACTGTTCACCGAAAAATGAACATTTTTAATGGCTGTAAATTCTTTATGCGCTCCCTTTCCTTGACCTAAATCCCTTACTTTAAAGACCTTACTAACATGTTCAAACTGAATTTTTGCCGTCATCCTCTCACCTCATTACTTTTTTTCAAGCTTACCCTTATAAGGATTAAATTCATTGGTATATAAATCACTTAGTTTCACTTGGCCATCTTTGAACTCACCATTTTTCTTCAGCCAATCGACCCAAATTTTAAATTCCTTTTCCTGTATAACTCCACCTCTTTCTGCAATACCAGTACTTTTCCAATATTGCAGTGTGTTTGTATCTTCCTTGCGCCCCCGTTTCTTAATAATGGATTCATAACGGGCTATTACTTCTTCTCGTGAATGGGTTTGTGCCCACTCAATCGCTTTTGCTGTAGCCTCAACAAATTTTTTCACCGTATGTGGATTTTGTTTGATGAATTTTTCGGTAAAGACATAGCTGCCTGCTGTGAAAGGTCCCAACAAATCATAATCACTAAAAAGCTTTTTGATCCCCCCATTTTTTACAGCCAGATCCCCTAACATCCCACTCAAAACAGCGACATCGATTTGTTTTTGGCGCAGTGCTTGCTCTGTACTTACCGGTGGCAGAACTACTAAAGTTACTTTCTTAATTTCTTCATCTGTGAGTCCATTTTGTTTTAAATATTCTTTTAAAACGAATTCAGCATGAGCTCCCATTGTGTTCATACCAACTTTTTTTCCAATTAAATCGTGAGCGTCTTTTATCGGGCTGTCATTTAAAACATAATAGCCGGTGTATGTATCCTTATCACTGCCGTAATAACCAATGACCGACTTTAAAGGTGCACCGCTCGCTATTAATTTGGCAATGGCCCCATTAAAGGCACCGCCAAAATCGGTTTGACCGGTAGCTGCGTTTTGAATAGACGCAGGCCCGCTTGTTTGATTTCCAATCCATTCAAGTTTAATCGGACCAAGATAGCCTAGATCCTCTGCTAACTCTGGATAAATAACTGAACCAACTGACCCCTCATATTTTATTTTTAGTGTTTCATACCCACCATCTTCTTTAGACCCGGTTGCTCCTGTCTTCTTTTCCTGGCATCCAGCGGAAATAACGATTGATAATACCACTAATAATAAAAGTACTTTCCTTCTCCAAAACTTCATAACATTCCCTTCCTTCTCTCTTAAGATAAAAACCAATCCATCCAATCGAAATTTCATTTACTGGGTACGAGAAATACTTTTAGTTAAGGGTACATTTCTATTTCGTGCCTATTTCTCGAAAAAAAAACCGGAGACATCTCTCTTTTAAAAGAAAAGTCTCCGGTTGTCCGGTGGATATTTGTTATTTCCTATTGGACTACTTGGTTTTCACTTATCCTATCAGCTCTATTTTTAATCGTCAATGAAATATTTAAAATTTTCTAAATAGTATTTTTCTATTAGCAATTTTATTTATTTTTGATTGACAGTAGTATTTAGACCCTTTAAAATCGCATTAAACCGATAGGGATTACATATTTAACATTCAAATGAATTGCTGACCAGTCACCTGGAAGCCAGAGCCATATGCTCTGGCTTTCTTTTGTCTTATCGGTCCATTACCAAAGCGCCGCCTTTGCGGCTAATAACAAGGAGGAAATAAAAATGAGTAATGTTAAAGAAGTGCAAAATGGAGCAGCAATCGTAGTAACACCAGTAGCTGGTCGTATTGGAGCAGAAATATCAGGCGTGAAACTTTCCGGAGAACTCGACTCCGATACGGTTAAATCCATCCGTGAAGCACTGTTAAAGTATAAAGTTGTTTTCTTCCGTGATCAGAATCATCTGGACGATCAAGGACAAGAAGCTTTTGCACAACTGCTTGGTAACCCAGTCGTTCATCCAACTGTTCCGGCAAAAGATGGCACCAACTATATATTAGAACTTCATTCTGATCATGGCGGCCGTGCCAATTCATGGCATACAGATGTAACGTTTGAAGCAGCGTACCCAAGATTCTCCATTCTTCGTGGAGTAGTGATACCAGAGGCAGGAGGTGATACCGTTTGGGCAAACACAGCTGCTGCCTATGAAAACTTACCAACAGAATTACAAAATCTAGCGGATCAATTATGGGCCGTCCATACCAATTCTTACGATTATGCAGCCAAGCACACGAACGCTTCTGCTGAAGCGAAAAAACGCCATGACGAAATC
The DNA here is from genome assembly GCF_002860255.1 of Neobacillus cucumis. Taxonomy (GTDB): domain Bacteria; phylum Bacillota; class Bacilli; order Bacillales; family Cytobacillaceae; genus Neobacillus; species Neobacillus cucumis_A. The sequence goes on along the minus strand of NZ_PGVE01000069.1, from coordinate 122,101 downwards.
TTTACTTCTACCATCTATGAAACTGAACATCCGGTTGTTCATGTACATCCTGAAACAGGAGAACGCCATCTTCTACTCGGTCATTTTGTGAAAAACTTTATCGGACTTTCTTCAACGGATTCTGCTCATTTATTCTCCATTTTACAAGGGCATGTCACACAACTCGAAAATACGGTCCGCTGGAAATGGAGAGCGGGAGATGTCATCATTTGGGATAACCACGCAACCCAGCATTATGCTGTGAATGACTATGGTAATGCCCAAAGAGTTGTCCGAAGAATTACTACGGATGGAGACGTACCTATTAGTATAGATGGCCGCCGTAGTGCTACAAAAACAAAAGTAAAAAAGATTTACTAATATATCTATCCTGCCATGTTTGTTTAATAACAAATAAGCATCCCTTTCTGTAGAGGGATGCTTATCATGAAAACACCAAAATAACCAGTGAAACATATTCTCATAATACGAAAAAAATCGAACAAGATGAACTTGTAAAATTAGCAACTTCCACATCAAGATAATAAAAGCTTGGCAAAAAGTTGGCGCGAACCCAAACTTGGCACGTGCAAAACAAGAAAAACCCTTGCATCAAGGGTTTTTTCTTTCTTATCCAATAGAACCTTCCATCTCGAACTTAATCAGACGGTTCATTTCTACAGCATATTCCATTGGTAATTCTTTTGTAAATGGCTCGATAAAGCCCATTACGATCATTTCAGTTGCTTCTTGCTCAGAAATACCACGGCTCATCAAGTAGAATAACTGTTCTTCAGACACTTTTGAAACCTTCGCTTCATGCTCGAGAGAAATATTGTCGTTTAAGATTTCATTGTATGGAATGGTATCAGATGTTGATTGATTATCCATAATCAATGTATCACACTCGATATTCGCACGGGCACCATCCGCTTTACGTCCAAAATGAACCACACCGCGGTAAGTTACCTTACCACCATGTTTAGAGATGGATTTAGATACGATCGTTGAAGAAGTGTTTGGAGCTAAATGAATCATCTTTGCTCCAGCATCCTGGTGCTGGCCTTTACCTGCAATCGCAATCGATAAAGTCATTCCACGAGCGCCTTCGCCTTTTAAAATAACAGCGGGGTATTTCATGGTTAACTTAGAACCGATATTCCCATCAATCCATTCCATCGTTGCATTGGCTTCACAAACCGCACGCTTGGTAACAAGGTTATACACGTTGTTTGCCCAGTTTTGAATGGTAGTATAACGGCAATAAGCATCCTTTTTAATGATGATTTCTACAACTGCACTGTGAAGAGAGTTCGTTGTATAAACTGGTGCTGTACATCCTTCTACATAGTGTACAGATGAACCTTCATCAACAATAATAAGGGTACGTTCAAATTGACCCATGTTCTCAGAGTTGATTCGGAAGTATGCCTGTAATGGCGTATCTACCTTAATACCTGGTGGTACATAGATGAATGAACCGCCAGACCAAACGGCAGAGTTTAAAGCTGCGAACTTATTATCCGTTGGCGGAATTACCTTGCCCCAGTGCTCGCGGAAAATGTCTTCGTTCTCTCTTAACGCTGAATCAGTATCCTTAAAGACGATACCCAGTTCTTCAAGGTCTTCTTTCATGTTATGGTAAACAACCTCTGATTCGTACTGAGCAGACACACCTGCAAGGTATTTTTGCTCTGCTTCTGGGATACCAAGTTTATCAAAAGTAGCTTTGATTTCTTCTGGTACCTCATCCCAAGATTTCTCGGATTTTTCAGATGGTTTTACATAGTACGTAATTTCATCAAAGCTTAAAGAATTTAAGTCGCCGCCCCATTGTGGCATTGGCATATTGTAAAAATGCTCAAGAGACTTTAAGCGGAAGTCCAGCATCCATTGTGGTTCATTCTTCATCTTTGAAATTTCTTCAACAATCTCACGTGTTAAACCACGTTTTGAACGGAATATGGAGACGTCTTTATCGGCAAAACCATATTTATAATCACCGATTTCCGGCATTTTCTTCGCCATCGTCGAGTTCCTCCTTTTTAGAAAAGCTTATGGCGCCTAAAACACCTCAAAGTGCCAGACGCCTCGCTTCCACGTTTGTTTTACTCTTATTTCTCGCTCTTTAATCCCTTTTCCATTGCCTTCCATGCTAATGTGGCACATTTAATTCTAGCAGGGAATTTAGCAACACCTTGCAATGCTTCGATATCACCTAAATCAATGGAATCATCGGGTTCTTTCCCTAACATCATTTCAGAAAAAATCCCAGACATTTGTAGCGCCTCTTCTACCTTTTTCCCTTTGATAGCCTGTGTCATCATCGAGGCTGAAGACATGGAGATCGAGCAGCCTTCTCCTTCAAACTTGGCATCCTTGACGATTCCATCTTCCACCTTAAAGGTTAATTGAATGCGGTCGCCGCAGGTAGGGTTATTCATATTAATGGTATGGCTGCCATCTTCTAAAACACCGCGATTGCGTGGTTTTTTATAATGATCCATAATGACTCGACGGTATAATGCATCTAAATCTATATTATTAGAAGACATCGCTGAAATACTCCTTTGTTTTGACAAGCCCTTCAACGAGTTTATCAATATCTTCTTCCGTATTGTATAAATAAAAACTTGCACGTGCAGTAGCTGAAGCGTTAAGCCATCTCATCAGCGGCTGAGCACAATGATGGCCGGCGCGGACAGCAATGCCTTCCGCATCCAAAACAGTTGCAACATCATGCGGATGAACATCTTTAATATTAAATGTTATGAGTCCAGCACGCTTAGCAGCATCAAGCGGACCGTATATGGTCATCCCTTCAACTGCAGACATTTTTTCTAAGGCGTAAGCTGCAAGCTTATGTTCATGCTCGGCAATATTGTCTAAGCCCACTTCATTTAAGAAGTCAATGGCCGCTCCTAACCCAACTGCACCGGCAATGATGGGAGTACCGCCTTCAAATTTCCAAGGCAGCTCCTTCCATGTTGATTCCTGCAAGTGTACAAAATCAATCATTTCACCGCCAAATTCAATCGGCTCCATGTTTTCAAGCAGATGTTTTTTTCCATAAAGGACGCCAATACCGGTAGGGCCGCACATTTTGTGTCCAGAGAAGGCAAGAAAATCACAATCAAGATCTTGAACATCAATCTTCATATGCGGAGCACTTTGAGCACCATCTACGACCATAATCGCTCCATTTTCATGAGCAATTTGTGCGATTTCTTTCACCGGATTGATCACTCCAAGCACGTTTGAAACCTGCATTACAGATACAATTTTTGTATTAGGAGTAATCGTTGCACGTACATCCTCTAAAGAAAGAGTGCCATCTTCTTGAAGTGGAATGTACTTTAACTGGGCACCTGTACGTTTCGCGACCTGCTGCCATGGAATAATGTTACTATGATGCTCCATGTAAGTAATCACGATTTCGTCGCCTTCCTTTAAATTAGCAGCTGCATAACTAGAAGCTACCGTATTAAGGGAAGTGGTTGTGCCTCTTGTAAAAATCACTTCTTGAATTGATTTGGCATTAATAAATTTGCGAACCTTTTCCCTTGCCCCTTCGTAAGCATCGGTTGCTCTAGTTCCGAGGGTATGGACCCCGCGGTGGACATTGGAATTAATTTCACGGTAATATTTTTCAACGGTTTCAATAACCTTGATCGGTTTTTGCGAAGTAGCAGAGCTATCCAAGTAAACCAACGGCTTACCATTCACTTCCTGATCGAGAATTGGAAACTGACTGCGAATATCTTGGATATTCATTAACGTACTTTCCTTTCAATCACATCGGTTAACTGCTTCTTCACGCCTTCGATTGGAAGCTGTTTTACAACCGGTGCTAGGAAACCATGGATTACTAAGCGCTCTGCTTCAGTTTTTGGAATTCCTCGGCTCATTAGGTAATAAAGCTGAATTGGGTCGACACGTCCAACAGAGGCAGCGTGACCTGCTACAACATCATCCTCATCGATTAGAAGAATTGGGTTGGCATCTCCACGTGCTTTTTCACTAAGCATAAGGACACGAGAAGTTTGCTCTGCATCGGATTTAGAAGCACCGTGTTCAATTTTACCGATTCCGTTAAAAATAGAAGTCGCACTATCTTTTACCACACCATGATTTAAGATGTTTCCGATTGTATTTTTACCGAAATGAACAACCTTTGTTGTAAAGTTCTGCGTTTGGTCTCCACGGCCAACTACCACTGTTTTTGTATCGCCATAGGAGCCATCACCAAGAAGATTGGTTGTATTCTCAGAAATAGTGTTTCCTTCATTCATTAGACCAAGAGCCCATTCAATTCGGGAATCTCTGCCTGCCACACCGCGACGGTTAACATAAGTAGTGATTCCTTTCGCCAAATAATCAACAGCTCCATATTGAACTTTTGCATTTACGTTGGCGATTACTTCCGTCAAGATATTCGCAAGGGTATCTGAGCTTTCCACTGTAGAAATATAGTTTTCTACGTATGTGACAGCACTATTATCTTCTGCGACTACAATAACATGATTAAAAAGATTTGCCTCAGGGTTATCTTGAACAAATACGGACTGGATTGGCTCTTTAATTTCAACATTCTTCGGAATGTATAAGAAAACTCCTCCATTCACAAGTGCTGCGTGAAGGGCAGTTAAGCGGTGCTCATCCATATTGATCGCTTGAGTCATGTAATACTTTTTCAAAAGGTCGCCATGTTCTCTTGCAGCAGTCAAAATATCAGTAAAGATAACTCCCTTACTCTTTAACTCTTCTGATAAAGATAAAAATGCAGGAGTCTGATTACGTTGGATATAAAGATTTTTATTTTGATCATCTAAATTTACTAACGCTTTAACTTCTTCTGGCAGTGCATCTAAAGATGGATAGGCATCACTTTTGACAGTGTGCTTTTGAAAATTTGTGAAGTTCCATTTATCGATTTTAGTTTTATCAGGTCTTGGCAGAGAAAGCTGCTCAAATTCGTTTAATGCTTTAAGGCGGAATTCTTCAAACCAAGCAGGCTCATTCATTTCTTTGGAGAACGAGCGAACAAACTCCTGATCAACTGGTAATTTTGTATCTGTTGTCATTTTAATCCTCCTAACACTCGGTTACGCTTCTTGCCCAACTGTTTCATCTTCAATGCCAAGCTCTTGTTTGATCCAGTCATATCCTTCTGCTTCTAAGCGTTGTGCAAGCTCAGCTCCGCCTGATTTAACAATACGGCCTTGCATCATAATGTGCACATGGTCAGGAGTGATATAGTTTAAAAGACGTTGATAGTGCGTAATAATCAGGCAGCCGAAATCTTCTCCGCGCATTTCATTAACACCCTTTGAAACAACCTTTAGAGCATCGATATCTAGACCAGAGTCAATTTCATCTAAGATTGCAATTTTTGGTTCAATCATCATTAATTGAAGAATTTCGTTACGCTTTTTCTCACCGCCGGAGAATCCTTCATTTAGATAACGCTGTGCCATATCTAAATCCATTTCAAGGAATTCCATTTGCTTATCCATTTTACGGATGAATTTCATAAGAGAGATTTCGTTTCCTTCACCTAAACGGCTGTTAATCGCAGAACGTAAAAAATCGGCATTTGTTACGCCGTTGATTTCACTTGGGTATTGCATTGCTAAAAATAGACCTGCACGTGCGCGCTCATCTACTTCCATCTCAAGGACATCTTGTCCGTCTAAAGTAATCGAACCGCTAGTTACTTCATATTTTGGGTGTCCCATGATAGCAGAAGATAAGGTTGACTTACCAGTACCGTTGGGTCCCATGATTGCGTGAATTTCTCCACCCTTTATTTCAAGGTTTACACCTTTTAAAATCTCTTTCCCATCAATTTCTACATGTAAATCTTTGATCGTTAAAGTTGATCCAGCCATATTTATACCTCCGAAAAGAAAGTGTTTTAAGCTTGCTAGGCAAGTTTTTTTGTAACTCTATTCTCATTTTATTCTCATTCCAATCTTATAACAAATGAAATGTATTAGCAACTCTTAAACAGTATAAACACGATAACATTTTCATTAAGACCACGCTAAATGAGAATATAAATAGAGTTATCCGAATGAAAATTCTGATAAAACCTCTTATGTAGAATACACTCGATTAAAATCATACCTCATTTTTTTATTATTTCCAACCGTAATAGACCATAAAGACCTTTCTATTTTTACCCAATTTTCTTTATTCATGTATAAAAATAATAAGGAAAAGCCAGTGAATTACTCACTGACTTCCCGATTATTACCTATTTATATATTACTCAGAAACTGGTACAACCGCACCTTTGTATTTCTCAAGGATGAAGTCTTGGATTTCTTTTGAATGAAGAACTTCTACAAGTGTTTTGATTGCTGGCTTGTTTTCGTCCCCTTTACGAACGGCAATAACGTTCACATAAGGAGAATTCTTGTCTTCAATGGCGATAGAATCTTTCACTGGGTTTAGCCCCGCGTCAATGGCATAGTTTGAGTTGATTAGTACAGCGTCGCCTTCGCCGTTTTTATAGATTTGTGGTAAAAGTTTTGCTTCATAATCTGCATCAAACTCTAATTTCTTTGGATTTTCTACAACGTCTTTGATTTCTGCTTTTGTCTTATCAATGCCTGGCTTTAATTTGATTAAGCCTTGTGCTTCAAGCAATGAAAGCAGACGGCCATGGTCAGCAACAGAGTTACTCATGATTAAATGAGCACCATTTGGAAGATCTTTTAGACTCTTATATTTCTTTGAATAAATACCAATTGGCTCAATGTGAATCCCGCCAGCATTTACAAATCCATAACCAAATTCTTTATTTTGTGACTCTAGATATGGGATGTGCTGGAAATAGTTTGCATCTAGTTCTTTAGTTGACAAAGCTTTATTTGGAAGAATATAGTCTGTGAATGTCTTAATTTCTAAATCAATCCCTTTTTCTTTAAGGATTGGTTTTGCTTTTTCTAAGATTTCTGCGTGTGGAACGGTAGATGCTCCGACTACTAATTTAGTTGTGCTACTTTTTGAATCTGTACCTTCAGACTTGTCTGTTGATTTACCGCAAGCAGCTAATGCTAGCACAAGGGCTAAAGATAATACTAATGTTAACCATTTTTTCATGTTGACCTCTCCTTTTATCTTTTATCTAATTTTGAAGTGATTGAATCACCAATAAACTGAATGACAAAAACAATAATTAATATAATAACTGTTGCAATTAGCGTAACGTCGTTCTGGTTTCTTTGGAAACCATAATTATACGCAAGGTTTCCAAGACCGCCCGCACCAATTGCTCCTGCCATGGCTGTATACCCAACGAGTGCAATCGCGGTAACCGTAATTCCAGATATAAGGGCTGGCATTGATTCAGGCAATAAAACCTTCCAGATAATCGTTCCAGTAGTTGCCCCCATTGATCTCGCGGCTTCAATGACCCCTTTATCGATTTCTCTAAGACCAATTTCCACCATTCTTGCGTAAAATGGAGCCGCACCAATAATAAGGGAAGGCAATGCAGCATCCTCACCAATCATTGTTCCTACGATAAAGGTTGTCAGCGGGATTAATAATACAATTAAAATAATAAATGGAATTGAACGAAAAATATTCACAATGGCACTGATAATGGTATTAACAAACTTGTTTTCCCACAAATTCCCGCTAGAAGTAAGGAACAAGATTAAACCAAGTAAGGTTCCTAAAATAAAGGTTGCAAGGACCGAAATACCTGTCATGTATAGAGTATTTTTAGTTTCTTGCCACATAATTAACCAGTCAACATTTGGCAGATAATGTTTAATCATTTGTAACCACCTCCACTCCTACTTGCTGTGAACGAATGAAATCCACTGCTTGGTTCACTTCTTTTTCGTCCCCATCAATATGAATGAACAAGGTTCCATATGATCCATTTTGCGTTTGTGCAACTTGACCTTGCAATATATTAACCGTCACTTGGTGATGACGAATTAAATTAGTGATCACTGGCTGCTCTGCTGATTCACCAATAAAAGTTAATTTAACCACTTGACCGGAATTATAACGTTCCAGTAAATGATCGGCTGTTTCCTTCGTATCTTCATTTTCAGATACTTGCTGGACAAACCGCTTCGTAATCGGCTGCTGTGGGTTTTTAAATACATCAAGTACTGAACCAAGTTCAACGACCCGGCCGCTTTCCATAACGGCAACACGGTGACAAATTTTTCGAATCACGTGCATTTCATGTGTAATTAACACAATGGTTAATCCAAGACGTTTATTAATATCGACCAGCAATTCAAGGATCGAATCCGTTGTTTGTGGGTCCAGGGCAGATGTTGCTTCATCACAAAGCAATACCTTTGGATTGTTCGCAAGTGCCCGGGCAATTCCGACCCGTTGTTTTTGACCGCCGCTTAGTTCGGATGGATAAGCATTTTCCCGGCCCTCTAGACCAACTAATTTGATTAATTCCGTTACTCTTTTCTTTCGCTCTGCCCCTTTAACGCCGGCAATTTCTAATGGAAAAGCAATATTCTCGCTAACGGTTCTAGACCAAAGTAAATTAAAATGCTGAAATATCATACTGATTTCTTGACGAGCTTTCCGAAGTTCGGCGCCCTTTATTTTTGAAATCACACGGCCTGCAACTGTAACACTGCCTTCTGTCGGGATCTCTAAACCGTTTAACATTCGAATTAAGGTACTTTTACCAGCACCACTATAACCGATGACACCGAATATTTCTCCATCTTTAATCTCTAAGTTGACATCATCAACTGCCTTAAATTCGCCTTTCTTACCAGAGAAGATCTTCCGAACATTCTGAATTGAAATCATGTAATCACCTACTTTTATGTGAATGGTTGAATATAGGGTTAACTGTAGGAACAAAAAGGATTCTATTATTTCAGAAAAATAAAAATGCCTTTCTGCACGGGCAGAAAGGCATTATAAAAAATAAACCTTTCTCCCATCTTCCAAAGCAAATGCTTTGTGTGAATTGGCACCATTTCAATAAAATTGACGGTTGCCGGGCTTCATCGGGCACATCCCTCCACCTCTCTTGATAAGAGTTTTCAGCTTCTATATTCAATTAGAAAAATTATATTAACTAAGTAAATTTATTTTACAAAAGTTATCGTATCACGCTTAAAAATAGGTGTCAACGATTTTTTTACTAGGAAATTTTAGGCATTTGTCTTTAAGGATGATAATCCTGTAGCCGATTCAATAGCAGATTCAAGATCTTCTATTAAATCTTCTACATTCTCGATTCCTATGGAAAGCCGGATTAAATCTTCTGATACACCGGCGGCTTTTAACCCTTCCGCATCAAGCTGCTGATGGGTTGTGCTCGCAGGGTGGATTATTAAGCTCTTTGCGTCACCGACATTTGCCACATGTGCCCATAGAGAAAGAGAATTGATTAACTTTGCCCCTGCTTCCTTTCCTCCTTTTATTCCAAAAACAACCATAGATCCAGCACCTTTTGGCAAATACTTTTTCGTTAATGCATAATCAGGATGTGAGCTGTGACCTGGGTAAGACACCCACTCCACAGCCGGGTGAGCTAATAGATATTCAACAATTTGCTTCGTATTGGCCACATGTTCTTTCATCCTTACATGAAGAGTTTCAAGTCCTAATGTAAAAAGAAAAGCATTTTGCGGACTTAGTGCAGGGCCAAGATCGCGCAATAATTGAACACGCGCTTTTATGATATAAGCAATGGCCCCAAGTGCTTCTGCATAAACAAGGCCATGATAACTGTCATCCGGAGTAGTAAAGCCAGGGAATTTCGGCGAGTTCCAATCAAACTTACCTCCATCGACAATAATTCCTCCAGTAGTGGTACCATTTCCTAATAACCACTTGGTTGCAGAGTGCACAACGATATCGGCACCATGCTCGATAGGACGGCAGAGGAATGGTGTGGCAAAGGTGTTATCAATAATTAACGGAACGCCTGCTTCATGAGCAATCTCCGCCACTTTTTCAATATCAAGTACTCGTAAACTTGGATTACCAATCGTTTCAGCAAAAACTGCTTTTGTTTTTTCAGTAATCGCTTGTCGGAAGTTTTCCGGATTTTCGGCATCGACAAATTTTACTTTGATTCCGTATTTAGGCAGGGTAACCGCTAACAGATTATAGGTTCCGCCGTAAAGATTGGAAGCCGCCACGATTTCATCGCCTGCTTCGGCGATATTTAAGAGGGCGAGTGTGATGGCAGCCATGCCGCTGGCAACGGCGAGTGCTCCGACTCCACCTTCTAGCAGGGCAGCCCGTTCTTCAAAAACGGTTGTCGTTGGATTGTGAATCCTTGTGTATATGTACCCTGGTTCTGCTAAGCTAAACAGGTTTGCTGCATGTTCTGTGTTTTTAAATTGATACGCATTATTTTGATAGATAGGAACGGCTCTTGCACCTGTAACAGGATCTGGTGACAATCCACCATGAATACTTAAAGTTTCAAAACGGTACTTCTTTTGATTTTCTCCCATATTTCCTGTTCCTCCTTTTTTCCAATAGAATGACAAAACCCCTGCTTCCTTAGAAGAGGGGGTTCACTCTTCTCATCTTCCTGAGCTTTTTTGCTCTGCTGGAATTAGCACCGTGTTTATATAACCGGTTGCCGGGCTTCAAAGGGCCAGTCCCTCCACCACTCTAGATAAGAATCTGTACATTCGATTGTTGTTAACTATAGATTACTAGAACTTTAATTCCGAGTCAACATATAGGATTATATGACTTTAGCAAGATTTTCATGTGCTTTTGTTAAAAAAAAGATGGCTTCAAGTAATAAGGTGGTTCTAAGGGGCGCAGAAACAATTAGTTGCCCTTTCCGTTCGAGAATACGAAGTCTCTCGGTTCCTTCAAGAAATTGCTTCATTGCTCCGTTGTTTCCGTGGATTTCGTAACATATTTGATCCTGGTTGTTAAGTAATGAGATTTTGCCGTTTTTAATTTCAAATATAGCTGTTTCCTTTTCACAACAGAATTTTACTTTTATGTCGGCATGTTTAATTAATCCTAGAACATGCCCCTGTAAGGTGAATTTTTCTAAGAATTTTTCTGCTAGTTCCTTCATTTTCACCCCTCCGGTCTACACACGTATTACTTTACTAATTCACCATCGAAGAAGGGATTCCTTTGATAATCGCTCGACAATTCTCTGGTGAAATAGGCTGTTTAAGACGATTTCCCGAGAAATATGTCGAGTCTATGAAAGTGTTAGAAAATAGTCAAATCTATGCCCGATGGTTCTAAATTAAAATAGAAGAAGAAATAGAAAGGATGTGTGGTATGAGTTTTAAGGAACGGTCAGAAACGCTTGAATTACAATTTTTAAGGTCATTGAATGCTCGAACGGAGTTAGCAGAAAAAGATGATCAGCGTTTTCATAATCTTACAAAAGGTTATGAGGGTGAACTAATGTTTGACAGGCTAACAGAGAAGATGGAATGCCCTAGTTACCTCTTAAATGACTTGTTACTTGAGTCGAATGGCAGTAAATTTCAGATTGATACGTTGATGATTATGCAAGAACCGTTTTACCTGTTTGAAGTAAAAAATTATGAAGGTGATTTCTATTATGAGAATGGAAGGTTTTGTACACTTTCCAACAATAAAGAAATTAAGAATCCTCTGTTGCAGTTAGAGCGGTGTGATTCACTTCTTCGCCAGCTTCTCCAAAATCTTGGATATCGTGTGGCGATACAAGCCTATGTCATTTTTATTAACCCCAGATTCCACTTATATCAATCCCCATTAAATAAACCCATTATCTATCCTGGTCAGCTCCCCCATTTTATGAATAAATTAAATAGAAAGATGTCTACTTTAAATGGCCGCCATAAGAACTTAGCTGAGCAATTAGTGGCTATGCATCAGACGGAATCACCTTATGAAAAGTATGCTAAGTATACGATTGATAGGATCGAGAAAGGGGTTATTTGTGCTTCTTGTCATTCATTTAAGGTTTGCTGTTATGATCGACATTTGCAATGTGAGGTGTGTGGGCATCGGGAGGGGATTGATGAGGCTGTTATCAGAACTGTAAAGGAAATAAAGCTTCTTTATCCGGAGCATAAGATAACTACGAATGAGGTTTTTGAGTGGTGCGAGGTGGTAGATTCAAAAAAGAGAATTAGAAGGATTTTACAACAGAATTTTAATGGTACAGGAAAAACAAAGGGTTTCTTTTTTGAATAGACTAGGTCATTTTTCTGTATATGCACATTTTAATGACCATTGCTTTTGTTTTTTATCTTGGATGGGTAACAATTAATTTTTATTTTGACCATTCGGGGATTTTTTCCCTTTGAAAAGGTCATAATTTTCTATTTTTGTGACCGTCACGTTTCTTTTTTCCTTTCAAAGGGCACAATTTTCTTTTTTTGTGACCGTCACATTTCTTTTTACCTTTCAAAGGGCACAATTTTCTTTTTTTGTGACCGTCACGTTTCTTTTTCCCTTTCAAAAGGCACAATCTTCTTTTTTTGTGACCGTCACGTTTCTTTTTCTCTTTCAAAGGGCACAATCACAATTCCATAAAAAAGCAGATGCACTCCCTCGCGCATCTGCTCACCCTAAATAAGATTTAATTTTTTCAAGTAAAAACGGGACTGAATGAAATGCATATATGGTTTCCTGTACCGTGCCGTTTTTAATCATCAGCAGGCAGGGTACACTCTCAATTGCAAAATTCTCAGCCATATCCGGATAAAAATTTAGGTTCATTTTTCCCATAGGAATATCTACAAGTTCCTCCACGATTTGAAGCATCCTAGACGCTACCTGGCAGGTGCCGCATAAAGGGGTATAGAAATATAACAGACCGATCCCCTCGACTTCGAGGAAATCAGCCAACTCAGTTCGATTCCATTCATTCATAACCATTAACTCATTTCTAAAAACTCAGTGTGTACGTCAATATTTGCCCCTAAAAGGACCATTGCCAGGTGATGTTCAGGTGCGGTGGCTACCTCCCGATACATCCGGTCAATATAGAGATGCTCAGCATGGGGAAACTCACGCTTAAATCTCTTGCGGAGCTTCTCACCTGAATCATCTGCATCGACAAGAATATAGACATCCTTATCCTCGAGAAAATCAATTAGTTCCTCCATCTTGGAGTGACTAATTGTTCCATTTGTACAAATGATCTCTACAGGTTCCTTTACAATATTCTTAACCTTATTTTTATCGGATTTTCCTTCGACAATAAGAACTTTGTCAACATATGAATCATTCATATCCCATCACCTGTAATATAAAGTTGTTTATGTTAACATATTCTAAAATATTGATTTCGTGTGCCTTCTTGTTAGTAAATCCACTATACCATTAAATGTCTGCTAAAAAACAGATATTTGCTCAAAATATGTTAACACCATCCACCCTCATCACAGTCGGTATATTTGGCATTCGGCTGTTCAGTTACGGTTACATTTTGATAAATTTTTTGCTGTTCGGCCTCAAAATGGTGATCCAGTTCGACGTGCATCTGATCGGAAAGTTTAATTTTCCCAATGGATTCATTTTCAAGAAAGAGCTGGATTTCGCCATTTTTTAATTTTCCAACCACACGGTCGGTTACGTCGATCTTTTGCTGTTTTAATGTCATTTGCTTCCACCCTTTTCGATATGGTTTAAGATTAGTCTTTCCAGGCTGGACTAGAAAAGGAGTGGAAATAAGAGAAAAAGCACCCATAAAATAGGTGCTTTAACAAATTAGTCTTCCTTAATCATTGCTTCATATTGCTCAGCCGTCATTAATTTATCTACTTCGCTTAAATCAGTAGGCTCAATGACAATCATCCATGCTTTTTCATAAGGGGAATCATTAACAAACTCAGGACTGTCACTTAGGTCTTCGTTTACTTCCACAACTTTACCGCTGACTGGTGCATATAACTCAGAAACCGTTTTTACAGATTCGACACTGCCAAATGCTTCATCAGCTGAAATTTCTGCGCCAACCTCTGGAAGTTCAACGAAAACGATATCGCCTAATTCATGCTGAGCAAAATCAGTAATTCCAACACGGACTTTTTCTCCTTCCACTTTTACCCATTCATGTTCTTCAGAATAACGTAATTCTTTAGGTGCTGCCATTTGAAAAATCCCTCCAGTTTTATATGTATTAATCAATTAGAATGAGAAGCCTCAAGCCAATTTGTTTCAAAGTCTTCTTCTTTAAATCCAACGGTAACGCGCTCTCCATCGGTCAAAATCGGCCTCTTGATTAGCATTCCATCAGATGCTAACAAATCCAAAAGTTCATCCTCTGTTGCTGTCTTCATTTTTTCTTTAATCCCTAATTCACGGTATTTTAAACCACTCGTATTAAAAAATTTCTTTAGTTCTAAGCCGCTCTTTTGGTAAAGCTCCTGAAGCTGTTCCCGTGAAGGTGGATTTTCGACAATATGTACCTCTTCATAGGAAAGATGATGTGCATCCAGCCATTTTTTTGCGTTTCGGCAAGTGCCGCATTTTGGATACCAATAAAAAGTTAAAGCCAATGGTTTCACCACCCTATCCTTATCATTCATAAGAATTTTATCATATGGCCAGTTAAAATCCTAATAGACCGTACTCCAATAGGTAAAATTCGACACCTTTTGTATATTTTCCTTCTCTGCTTAAAAATATAATAAAGCCCCGTCAAATGACGGAGCTTCTGCATTTTTAGACAGTATAACGTTCTGCTGCAATAACGACATCAGCAGCTTCGCGTTTTTTCGCGATCACATTGATTGGCTGATGACGGGTAAACTTACGGAGCGATGATAACATCATTCGAAGCGTATCGCCTTGTTCAATAGCTACTAACGATTCTTTAGCTGTGGCTTCGATTTCATTAAAGGCTTCCTGACAGAAGATTTGTGTATAAAGAAGCTTTTGCTTGCTCTTATCTAAGCCATTTTTTGCCAGCGCCTTTTCAGTCCGAAGCACAACTGATTCCATTGCATAGACATTTGAAACGATGTCAGCAATATTAGCTAGAATCTCTTGTTCCCTTTCTAATGACTTACCAAATTTCTGGGCAGCTAAGCCTGAAGCCAGTAAAGCAATTTTTTTCGCATTTCGTACTAAATACTTTTCCTGTGCTAACGGCTCGTCACCAGGTTCTTCAGGCATTAACATCATTAATTCCTCTTGTAATGCTAATGCTTTTTGGAAAAGAGGCAGCTCGCCTTTTAATGCCTTTTTCACAAGAGTTCCTGGAACAAGAAGCCGGTTGATTTCATTTGTTCCTTCAAAAATCCGGTTAATCCGGGCATCACGGTAGGCTCTTTCAATTGGATATTCCTGCATGAATCCATAACCGCCGTGAATTTGTACCCCTTCATCGACGACATAGGACAGTACTTCGCTTGCAAAGAATTTATTCACAGAACATTCTATTGCATATTCAGCAATGGCATTTGCCACTTTTTTAAGATCTTTTGCCTCTTCAGTGGAAAGCTTCCCTTGGTTTTCTTCATATAAACCAATCGTCCGGTATACTGAGCTTTCAGCTGCATAAATCTTTGATGCCATAGTACCAAACTTTTCTTTTGTTAAATTGAATTGCGAAATCGGTGTTTTAAACTGCTGACGGCCATTGGCATATTTAACAGACATATCATATGCTTTTTTGGAGCCGCCGATAGCGCCCACCGCCAATTTGTAACGGCCAATATTTAAGATATTAAAGGCGATGACGTGGCCTTTTCCGTACTCACCTAATAAATTTTCAACAGGGACGGGAACATCCTCTAAGATCAATGTACGAGTAGAAGAGCTCTTAATTCCCATTTTCTTTTCTTCTGCACCAGTTGAGACTCCTTTAAAGCCTCTCTCCACAATGAAGGCTGAAAAATGCTCGCCATCAATTTTGGCATAGACGACAAATATATCAGCAAAGCCAGCATTCGTGATCCACTGTTTCTCACCATTTAGGATATAATGAGTCCCAGCTGCATTTAATTTGGCAGTGGTTCTGGCTCCTAGTGCATCAGAACCTGATCCAGGCTCTGTTAAGGCATAAGCAGCAATTTTTTCGCCCGATGCAAGCGCAGGTAAATATTTTTTCTTTTGCTCATCGTTTCCGAATAAAACGATTGGCAGGGAACCAATTCCAACATGTGCACCATAGGATAGCGAAAATCCACCTGCCCCTGCCATTTTTTCAGTAATAATAGAAGAAGTGATTTTATCTAAACCTAAACCATCAAACTCTTCTGGGACGTCTACAGCTAAAAGACCAAGTTCCCCCATTTTCTTTAACAATTTTACAGTCCGATCGAATTCATGGTTTTCTAAGTGCTCGAGTTGCGGGACCACTTCTTTTTCCACAAATTCAGAAGCTGTCTGTGCAATCATTAAATGCTCTTCATTAAAATCCTCTGGTGTAAAAATATCTTGAAAAGGGAGATCTTCAATTAAAAAGCTTCCGCCTTTAACAATCTTTTTAGTCTCAGCCATTAAAAACTCCTCCTAACTTTTTTATAGTAATTCAAATACTCCAGCAGCACCCATTCCGCCGCCGATACACATGGTTACAACGCCAAATTGTTCGTTACGGCGTTTTAACTCATGGATGAGAGAGAGAGTCAGCTTTGCTCCTGTACAGCCAAGCGGGTGTCCAAGGGCGATCGCACCGCCATTGACATTGACTATTTCTTCATTTAAGCCAAGTTCTCTAATGACCTGTAATGATTGGGATGCAAAAGCTTCATTTAATTCAAATAGGTTAATATCCGATAATTCTAAGCCTGCGAGCTTAACCGCTTTTGGAATGGCTACCACCGGGCCGACACCCATGATTTCAGGAGGAACGCCTCCCACCGCAAACGAACGAAATTTAACCAGGGGTTTCAGGCCGAGTGCTTCTGCTTTTTCACGATCCATTAACATTAAGGCCGCTGCCCCGTCACTTGTTTGTGAGGCATTGCCTGCGGTTACGGATCCAGTGACGGAAAAAGCCGGACGAAGCTTCGATAGTGTCTCTAAATTGGTATCCGGGCGAACCCCCTCGTCCACTGAAAATTGGATCGTTTTTTCAACCAGTTTATTGTCATTACCAACCGTGCGAATGGTTACATCAACGGGCACGATTTCATCCACGAACTTCCCTTCCGCAATCGCCTTCGCGGCACGCTGATGGCTTCGAACGGCAAAGGCGTCTTGGTCTTCACGGGAAATGCCATATTTTTGCGCAACCTGTTCGGCTGTATGGCCCATTCCCATGTAGTATTGCGGTGCTGTTTCCGCGAGTTTAATATTCGGACGTACGACATGCCCCATCATGGGAATCATGCTCATGGATTCCGCTCCGCCAGCAATGGCTGTCTCGGTATGCCCCAGCATAATTCCTTGTGCAGCATAAGCGATGGCCTGTAATCCCGAGGAACAGAACCGATTGATGGTGATTGCAGGAACTGTATAAGGAAGCCCCGCTAAAGCCCCGATGTTTCGGGCCATATTGTTTCCCTGTTCCGCTTCCGGCATGGCACAGCCAATGATTAAATCATCTATATTTCCTTCATAGTTACCGGCACGCTTTAACGTTTCTTTTACTACCAATGCCCCCAGGTCATCTGGACGTACATGGGCAAGTGATCCTTTCTTTGCCTTACCAACCGGGGTCCGGGCCCCGGCAACAATCACCGCTTCTCTCATGCAAGCTCCCTCGCTTTCTCTTAATCTATTGATATTAGTTTCTTAATGGTTTCCCCTTCACAAGCATGTGCTGCATCCGCTGCTGTGATTTTGGCTCGGCAATCAGACTTAAGAAAGCCTCTCGTTCTAAATCTAATAGATATTGCTCATCGACCTCTGTACCGAATGGCACCCGTCCGCCAGCAATGACATAAGCAATCTTTTTGGCGATTTTTAAATCATGCTCTGAGATATAGCCAGATAGGCGCATGGCTTCTGCCCCTAATAATAGAGTGGCATAACCTGTTTCTCCCACGACTGGAACCTTCCTGCGTACTCGTGGTTTATACCCTTTTTCGTGCAAGGAAAGCACGGCCTGTTTGGCATCATAGATAAGATGGTCGCTGTTATAGCTGATACCGTCAGATGAACGTAAGAAATTATTTTCTCTTGCCTCGTCTGCAGAAGTTGACACTTTTGCAGTTGCAATCGTCTCAAATACTTTATTGGCTACATTTTGCAAATCAAATGGAACGCCGTTTGGCAGGTTCTCTAAATGCTTCATGTAAAGTTCCTTGTTTCCGCCTCCGCCTGGCAGTAAGCCGACACCTACTTCGACAAGACCCATGTAGGTTTCTGATGAGGCTTGAATATGAGCTGCTGGCAGACAAACCTCAGCACCGCCTCCAAGAGTCATCCCAAATGGAGCAGCAACAACCGGCTTCGAACTATATTTCACCTTTAATAAGGCGCTATGAAGGTGGCGGACAATTAAATCTAACTCATAAATATTGTCATCCTGCACTTCCATTAACATCATCGCCAGATTAGCACCGACACAAAAGTTTTTCCCCTGGTTCCCAATGACGAGACCTTTATAATTTTTCTCGACTTCATCCACTGCATAGTTCATCATTTGGACAATGTCGAGGCCGATCGCGTTGTTGGGTGAGTGGAACTCCAAGAGCGCAACACCATCACCGATATCAATTAGGCTTGCACCGCTGTTCTTTTTGATGACACCTCTTTGTTTTTTGATTTTCTTAAGGTCAATCACCTTTGGATTGGTTTCGACAAGTCGGTATTGACCGTTATGATAGTAAAACTGCTCGCCATTTTCTTCTAAGTAGAAAGAGGTATGACCTTTATCAAGCATGTCAGTGACACATGCCGGTACTTCAACACCCGCTTCTTTTAACTTTTGTACCGATTTTTCCAGGCCGATGGCATCCCACGCTTCAAATGGTCCCATTTCCCAGCCAAAGCCCCATTTCATCGCCCGGTCAATGGCAACAATGTCATCAGCAATGACACCTAAAAGCTTTGCAGAGTAAATGAAGGATTCAGTAAATGTCCTCCATAGAAATTGCCCTGCCTTGTCATTCGCATATACAAGCGCTTTCAATTTATTTGCTGTGCTTTTTTCTTGCTTAGCCAGTTCGATCGATGGAGTGGAAAGCTTTTTGCGCGGACCATATTCTAATGTATTGGGATCAAGCTCAAGAATTTCCTTTCCTTTTTTCAAAAAGAACCCTTGGCCCGTTTTACTGCCAAGCCAGCCTTTTTCAACCATTGTCTTTAGAAATCCAGGAATTTCAAATACTTCTTTTTCTTTTCCGTCCACTTGTTCATAAACATTACCGGCCACATGATAAAAAGTATCTAATCCGACGACATCCAATGTACGGAAGGTAGCACTCTTGGCCCGGCCGATTAATGGACCAGTAATCGAATCTACTTCTCCGACACTTAGTCCAGCCTTTAACATTTCCCTGACGGTGACTAGCAGACCATAGGTACCAATGCGGTTGGCAATAAAGTTTGGAGTATCTTTTGCTTCGACTACACCTTTACCTAATACATCCTCACCAAAAGTTTTCATGAATGAAAGTACTTCAGGTGCCGTATATTGAGTAGGGATCACTTCAAGTAATTTTAAATAGCGAGGTGGATTAAAGAAGTGTGTTCCTAAGAAATTCTTTTTAAAATCATCGGAACGTCCTTCCACCATGGCTTCAACTGATATTCCAGAGGTATTCGAGCTGACAATGCTGCCAGGCTTGCGGTATTGGTCGACTTTTTCAAAAACCTGTTTCTTCACGTTTAGGTTTTCTACGACTACTTCAATGACCCAGTCAACGTCCTTTAATTTCACTAGATCGTCTTCGAGGTTGCCTGCTTCAATGAGGGCGAGATTCTTTTTAGAGGTAAGTGGTGCAGGCTTTTGCTTTAATAATTTTTGGATATTTTGTGTGCTAATCCGATTACGAACTGGTTTATCTGCTAAAGTTAGTCCTTTTGCTATTTCATCCTTCGTTAATTCCCGCGGCACAATATCCAGCAATAATGTTGGAATTCCGATATTTGCTAAGTGAGCAGCAATTCCTGATCCCATAACACCCGATCCAAGGACAGCTGCTTTTTTAATCAATTGGTTCAACATTGTCTCCCCCTTCAATTCTTGAATGAATACTCATTCATTTTTAGAGTAAAAAAAATTTACATGTGAATGAGTCCCGCTACTAATTAATATAAAATATTTCGAAAATTTGTGCAATCAATAAACGCGGAATTTTAAAATTTTTTTGAACATCATTTTTCAGCCTCATAATTTGCTTTGGATGGGCATCCTATTCATGAGGTGATATAAATGGCGAGAGTGAAAAAGAACCCTTCCAAAGCGGCTGTTAGTGCAGCCAGCGTCAAAGGCAATGCTGGCCCAGGGAATGAAGAACAAAACACTGACAAACAAAACAGCCAGAATAGTCAGTTTAAACGTTAGGTGGTTAAACAGGCTGAGCCAACAGCCTGTTTTTCTTTTTTTATGCCCTGAATGATGACAGGTGATTTTACACATGCTAGAAACGATATCTTTATTTACTAATCCAGGAGGTGAACAAGCATGAGAACCTTATCAAGAATCGCCTTGGTTTTAGTGATTATCGGGGCTATTAACTGGGGACTAATTGGTTTATTTCAATTTGATTTAGTAGCTGCCCTTTTTGGCGGACAAGATTCGGCTTTATCAAGAGTTATTTATAGCCTTGTTGGGCTGAGCGGACTTCTCTGCATTCCACTATTATTTGCTCGAATTGGTGAGTCCAAAACAGATACACCCCGTCAAAACATTGGTCAGCCGAGCTATGCTACAGAGTTTGGCCAAGAAAATGATATGACAGATATTAATAATCGAGCCAGACAATCAGATCAAACAGATGATCAACTATAAAAAAACGGCCATGTTCATGCATGGCCGTTTCACATTATTTTTTGGCATTTCGATGCTGTTCATTGAGCTGTTTAATTTCTTGAACGATTTGTTTCATCTCTTCTTTTGCATCGGGATACAGTTCATTCCAGTGCTTGGCTAAAGCGGGCATAGACTTGGCAATATGTGTGTATAATGCCCATGCTTTCACCTTTTCTTTTGTATCTTCCTTACTTTCCCCAACCAAAAGCTCACTATATTTTTCAAGTAATGCTTCGAATTGAGCAGTAAATTCCTTCTCCATCCTGACACCTTCCGTCCTTGGCGATTTGCGTACATGGACAGGTTTTACAGCGTTTCCCTGCCGGCAGTTGGTACGAAAAACAACATGTACTTCGAATTCGTACTTCTTCGTTCCATTCTACCATATTCGTTTTCATCCCATAATATCTAAGAAGGGGATTACGCTTGTAGGTGCCGAATAATCCTCCTTCTGCTTGAAAAAGCATATAGTTGAAATCGTCCAAAACATGAGCACTCGGATGGTCCTTTAATTCTTTTTCAAATAGCCAGAACAAGTAAACAGCAATATTTTCCCATAAAATGAGCCTTGAAATACCCACCGTTTTCTCTAATTTTCTGATCAGCAATTCCAGGTTTTCAGCAAAGAGACTTTTAACAATGTCTTGACGCCAGTGAGGACGCTTTGTTCCATCCCATGGTTGTAGTTTATCATTGACTAACGAAAAGGATGGCAGCCAATCCTCTCCCGTTTTTGGAGATTCCATTTTTATATTACTTAACGAAACATCCAGTCTTTTATTCCAAGCCGTCATCGTATATAGTGACATGACAGCGACGAATGCGTACCGTTTAATGAAAATAGAGGCTGTCGCTTTTTCATTTGGCGCTCCGAGGATGGCAGTTAATTTTTTTAAAAAGTCTTTAAGGTATTCATCCTTCAACAGATCTTTGACCATGAAGGACTGAGGCAAATCTGAACTGAATCTATATTTTTCTAGTTGAGTAAGTTCCGCTTCTAAGAGATTGTTACCCATTCATTACTACCGCCTTATTCTTGATTCGCCTTCCCTTTCCATAAGGGATACATAGAGGAGTGCCGAATAAGGGGTCTACTGTCACTTCACAATCCATATCAAAAACATGTTTGACCAAACTGCGGGTTATTACATGTTCAGGCGCCCCTTGAGCATAAACCTTCTGATCCTTGATTGCCACAATATTATGAGCATAGCGGCAGGCAAGATTTAGGTCATGAAGGACCATAACAACTGTTCGATTCTTCCATTCATTTAATTCAAATAATAAGTCCAGTATCTCAATTTGATGGGTCATATCCAAGTAAGTAGTGGGCTCATCCAATAAAATAATATCCGTATCCTGTGCCAGGGTCATGGCAATCCAGGCGCGCTGCCTTTGGCCTCCTGAAAGAGAATCTACGGCTCTTTCTTTTAAATGCTCAAGACGGGTTGCCTTTAGCGCCTCATCTACCTTTTTTTCGTCTTCTTCAGACCACTGTTTTAACCAGGATTGATGTGGATAACGTCCTTGTTTGACCAGTTGAAAAACAGTAAGTCCTTCCGGTGCTGACGGAGATTGGGGCAGAATGGCCATCTTTTTAGCAATTTCTTTTGTCGAAAGCTTTCCGATTTCCTTCCCTTCTAGTAAAATTCCACCGGATTTCGGTTTTAGGAGACGGGCTATGGAACGAAGAAGCGTGGATTTTCCGCAGCCGTTCCCACCAATAAAAACGGTAATCTCACCCTTTGGAATCTCTAAATCCAGTTCTTTAATAATGAGACTTTCCCCATATGAAAGAGATAAATTTTTCGTTTCGATTGCATTCTTCATGATGCCAACTCCTTTATTAATCAACTTTGGTGACGCAGCCCGTCAGCAAGCTGGGCAAAAGGCTTTTATGCATTTCTCGTTTTAAAAAGAAGGTAAATAAAATAGGGTGCACCGATTCCTGCTGTAAACACACCGGCAGGCACCTCTAATGGCGAAAACATGGTCCTTCCGATTAGGTCGGCCACCATAACAAGGATCCCTCCCAATAAAGCAGAGACTGGAAGTAATGCCCCAAAAGAGGAACCAACTAATCTTCTTGCCATATGGGGGGCCATCAATCCAACAAAGCCAATTCCTCCGGCAAAAGCAACGGAACTGCCAATCAATGCCGTACTAATCATTAAAAGAAGGAACCGTTGTTTTTGGACCTTGCCGCCCAGACCGGTTGCTGCCTCATCACCTAGCTCTTGAATATTAATCGACCGCGCTGAGATAAAGGAAATGATTAGGAAAATGACGGTCCAAGGCAAGAGAGTCGCAACGTTTTTCCAATTGGACCCATAGACTGTACCCGTAATCCAGATATTCGCTTGGCTGGCCTGATAAATGGGACCCATAATCATCATTAAGGTTGTTAAGGCCTGCATTAACGTCGAAATCCCTATCCCAATTAATACAAGCCTTATAGGTGATACACCATTTTTCCAAGCAAGGAAATAAACTAAAAAAGCAACGAGCCCGGCCCCTAAAAAAGCCGCTAATGGCAGCCAGGTAATACTTACAGTTAAAGCATTATTTTTATCACTAAATGCAGCTAAAAATCCAACAACCGCAACAGCCGCTCCCCCTGTTATTCCAAGAACATCTGGTGAAGCTAATGGGTTGCGGATCATTCCTTGTAAAATGGCCCCTGCTGATGCTAAAGATATTCCAACAAGTAAAGCAACAATAATTCGGGGCAGGCGAAATGAAGTGATAATGAGTTTTTCCATTTCCGGCCCGCCGCCAAATAATACTTTTACTACAGTTAGCGGATTAATCTTCATATCCCCTGTTCCAGTACTAAAAACGAAAACAATGAAGGTAATAAAAAGCAAAATTAGAAACACAAGTGCAGCTTTTCGATCAATTAAAAAAGATATCTTTCCCTTTAATGGACGGAAGATTTTATAGTTGCTCATCTGCCATTGAACCCCCTTCTTGCAATGTAAATAAAGAATGGCGTTCCAATAATGGCGGTCATAACTCCCACAGGTACTTCGGAGGGCATTAAAAGATATCTAGCACCAATATCTGCCGCCAGTAACAGCACTGCCCCAAGAATTCCGGATAGAGGGATGACCCAACGATGGTCTATTCCAATGATTGTTCGGGTAATATGCGGGATCACAATCCCGACAAAGCCAATGGGCCCGGCTACCGCTACTGAACCCCCTGCTAAAAGAATAACTAATATACCAATCGTCATTTTAACGAGCCCTATATGTAAGCCTAGTCCTTTCGCTACATCTTCTCCCATGGACAGGATATTCAGTTTTCCAGTAATTAAAACGGCCCCCACCCAGCCTATTCCGATATATGGTAATACGGCTCCAAGTGTTTCAAGCTTTCTTCCTTGCACCGAACCTGCCAGCCAGAACAACACCTGCTCAAGTGCTGCTTCATTGATGACGAGTAATCCTTGCGTAAAAGAAGAAAACATGGCCGAGATGGCTGCTCCAGCAAGAGTAAGCTTCATAGGGGTGAGCCCTTCTCTCCCAAAGGATCCAATTCCATACACACAAAAAGCTGCAACTGCCGCACCCAAAAAGGCAAGCCCGTTGAAAGCCTGTAGATCGGTTACCTTGAATAGGGTAATCGCTGCTACAACCACAAAGCCAGCGCCCGCATTGATTCCAAATATCCCTGGTGACGCTAGTGGATTTTTCGTTAAGGTTTGCATAAGTGTCCCTGCTATGGCCAAACTGGCTCCAACAGCTGCAGCTATTAACGCTCTCGGAACCCTCACAGTTTGGATAATAATATGTTCATTTGAACCATTGTAATTCGTGTAGGCATCGATGGCCGTTTTCCAGCTTGTGTCCGTGTAACCAAAGATGACACTAGCACACATTAATAACAGCATGAGGATAACGGCACCAATAAAGACGGCCCATTTGAAGGATGTACTTTTTACCAGCATCTATATGAAACCCTTTCAAACTCTTTTACCTTTAGTCTACTTTTATGGATAATAACTGTCAATGATTTTGATAATCATTTTCAATTAACTGTTGACAGGTGCTTGAAAGGCATTTTATGATAGGAATGTAAATGAAAATCATTATCAATTATTTATTCAAGGGGGATACATAAACAAATGAAAGCAATCAAAATGATTTTCTCTATCTTCTCTCTCATGGCGATATTTTTATTAGCGGCATGTGGCGGTACAGATGAGAAAACAACGGAAAAAAGTGAAGCACCAAAGACAACGGAAGAAAAAAGCTATACGGTGGAACATGCGATGGGTTCTACTACGATTAAAGGTACACCGAAACGTGTCGTCATTCTCACAAACGAAGGGACAGAAGCTCTTTTAGCATTAGGAGTGAAACCTGTCGGCGCTGTTCAATCGTTTACGGGTAATCCCTGGTATAAGCACATTGCGGATAAAATGAAAGGCGTAAAAGTGGTTGGTCTTGAAAGTGAAGTAAATGTAGAAGCAATCGCTGCTTTAAAGCCGGATTTAATTATTGGGAACAAAATGCGTCAGGAAAAAATTTATGATCAGTTAAGTGCGATTGCTCCGACTGTTTTTGCCGAGACACTTCGCGGTGATTGGAAAGAGAACTTTAGATTATATGCTAAGGCACTGAATAAAGAAGAAAAAGGGAATGAGGTCATTCAAAACTATGATTCTCGTGTGGCTTCTTTGAAGAAGGAGCTTGGGGATAAAACACAGATGAAGGTCTCGATGGTTCGTTTTATGGCTGGTGAGGTTCGCATCTATCATAAGGATACTTTTTCTGGTGTGATTTTAAATGATTTAGGTTTTGCCCGTCCGGACAGTCAAAATGTGGATGATTTTGCAGAGAGAAATGTGACAAAGGAACGAATTCCAGCGATGGATGGAGATATCCTTTTCTATTTCACCTATGATACGGGGGATGGCAAAGGTTCTGAATTGGAAAAGGAATGGATTGCTGATCCTTTATTTAAGAACTTGGAAGTAGCTAAGAAGGGCGAAGTGCACAAGGTAAGTGATACGATTTGGAATACAGCGGGCGGTGTGCTTGCAGCCAATCTGATGCTGGATGATATGGAGAAGATCTTTTTGAAAAAATAACCTGTTGTAGTAGGGCTGCCCTTTGTGGCGGCCTTTTTGTTTGCATTTTATGGGAAGCGGTCTCGGTCTGAGATGGATTCCGCGCTTTTTGGTTGGATTTCCGCGGCTTTTTCTCATTTTTCCGCACGAATTCAAATTAATCCCGCGTCCTTTTCAAATTTTTCCGCGTGAATTTAAAATATTTCCGCCCCAAACCACTTTTTCCCCATCAAAAAAAGAGCGAACCATTGTCCGCTCTTTTTTAAGCCGTTGTCGAAAACATATACTTTTTATAATGATAACGAATCGAGAAGATTAATCCCAGGGCCATCATGTTCCCCATCAAGGCACTTCCCCCGTAACTGATAAATGGAAGCGGGATACCGGTAATCGGCAGCACGCCGATAGTCATACCGATATTTTGGAACACGTGGAAGGTAATCATACTGATGACACCAACACAAATGTACGTATAAAAATTATTCTTCGTTTCCATACCAACCTTTGTAATATGGTAAATCAATAAGAAAAATAAACTAATTAACACACTAGAACCAATAAAACCATATTCCTCACCAACGACGCTAAAAATAAAGTCCGTTTGGCTTTCAGGCAGATAGACCTCACGATTGCCGAAGCCCTTACCGCCTGTTTGTCCAGAGCCAATGGCCAGGAGCGATTTCGTCAACTGATAAGCATCCGAACCCTGATAGCTATAAGGATCAAGCCAGGAATAAATCCGGCGGAGCTGATATTCCCCAACCCCAAGATACTTTTCCAAAACATCCGGACTCCACAAAACAAAATAAAAGATCGTACCAATAACTAAAATTCCGAAAGTAAATATTGGCACTAGGATCTTCCATGATATTCCGGAGATAAAAATCATTCCAAGCAATATAGACAAAAATACAAGCGATGTCCCTAAGTCTTGTTTGATGATCAGTCCCAACGGAACCATAGTAACGATACCCATTTTAATTAAGAGCCAGAAATCAGTTTGAATCGATTTAACCGGATTTTTTAAGTGATGCTGTTCAATCGTCCGTGCAAGACCTAAGATGATAAAGATTTTAACAAACTCAGATGGCTGTAAGGAACCTATCCCTGGTACTTTAAACCAGTTTTTAGCTCCGTTAATGACCGGTGCGATACTCGGAGGCGCGACAATTAAAAAGGCTAACAAGAAGATTCCAAATCCGTATGCGTACCAGGTTAATTTTTTCAATTGGTCCGAATCAAGCGTCATGACCATTGTGATAATGCCTGCCCCAACCACATACCAAACGATTTGCTTAATTAAAAAGTTCTCCTTATATTGCCCGCTCGCTTGAGCACTATAAATGGCGAAACAGCTCGCTAGAAAAAGCAGGATTAAGATAAAAACTAGGCTGTAATCAAGTTTTGAAGTTGTATTGCTATTTGAAGTCATATTTGATCGTTCCACCTTACAAAAAACTTGTCCATTCCTCCATTATATTTTGAAAAACGACAAATCTCAACTTATAACCGGCTGCTGGTTTAATTTACATGATGGAAAAATAAATCCTTCTTACCTCTTTTGCCATCCATTCCAGATTACTCGGGACCTGAGGAATGCCGTATCCAATATAAAGCGGGGTGGTCACAAAGCGAGAGACAATTTTTGCGTAAATTCTATCGTCCAGGTGATGAAAAAAAACATTATAGCTTGTGGCCTTAAATGGAAAATGATTCAAAATATAGTGAACGGACTTTTGAATATACTCGGCAAACTCCTCCTTATACCCATAATCCCCCATTTCGACATTAAATTCATAGAAGCCTACACGCGGCTTTGTGGATAATGTAAACCGGACACCATTGTTCTCAGCAATTAGAAGACCCTCAAACATATCATGTGTGGTCTTTTCTCTATAATCAATATCATGTAACCCAACAATCTGCATATGTGGATGGGCAATGGTCCCTCCGGACAGCGGTCCATGATTTTTGAAAAAGATGACTGATCGATATTGGCCTGTTTGCTCCATCTCTAACCAAGACCTCAGGCCAAACTGAATCAAGCGATGAAGATGCTCTTTTGAATACGTCGATAAATCTCCATGGCAATCGTCTGTTTCAATTAACACCGTTTGATAAGCATTTTCCAGCACTGGGTATTTATTTTTCAAAAGAATAATTGGACCGTCCACCTCAATCAGGTTTGTAAGCTGGTCTCTTTCGCAAAATGGACAGGCTTGATTTTTGTTCCGGATATTTTCCGGCTTCTTGACTCCGATAGTCGTATTAAAATGAAGATGAGAATTTTCCAAAGCGAGTTCTCCTCCCAGGCAAGTATATTACTATTTTATGGGAGAGGACGTTCCGTTTGCACTTATTTTGATTGAATGCGCTCAACTTTTCTTTAACCTATTTTCATTAATTAGTAGATTTCTGCATATTTTAGTACAGGCTTATATTTTTTTAGATTGAGAGGGAGCGTATGTTAACCAAATTTGAAGCATTTATCCTCGGCATTATCCAAGGTCTAACGGAATTCTTGCCAATCAGCAGTACGGGGCATCTTTACCTGGGGAGAAATTTATTCGGCCTGCAAGAAGCAGGGCTTTTACTTGATACGATGCTGCATGTCGGGACACTACTGGCTGTATTTGTTTTTTATAAGAATGAATTTATTAGTATTCTCAAGAAACCCTTTAGTAAATTAACCTTTTTATTGATTATCGGTACGATACCCGCCGTTCTTTTTGGATTAGCTTTTAAAGATTATATTGATGAAATTTCGAAGACAGGGGTAACCATTGGATGGGAGTTTTTAATTACTGGATTATTCTTGTGGCTTGCCGATTCTGCAAAAAATGGCTACAAGAAAATGGACGATATCAGCTATAAGGATGCATTGATTATCGGTACCTTCCAGGCGGTTGCCATCATGCCGGCCATTTCTCGTTCAGGTATGACCATTGTTGCAGCGCTTTGGAGAAAATTAGACCGGGAAACAGCCGCTTACTTTTCCTTTCTTCTGTCGACTCCAGCGATTGCCGGGGCTATTGTCCTGCAGACCAAGGATTTACTAGAAGGACAGGGTGAAGCGATTTCCCTTTCCGCTTTACTAGTTGGTATTATTGCCTCTGCCCTTTTCGGTTACGTAGCGGTAAGATGGATGATCGGCTACTTGAAAAACCATTCCTTAAAACCTTTTGCGATTTATGTGTGGGCATTGGGTATCCTAGTACTTTTCTTTCAATTCACTGGCAAGTTTTAAAAAAATGCGACTCAACGATGAGTCGCCTTTTTTTAACCTATGGTAACTGTTCCTTTTGCCATTTCTCTCGCAGCTTCGGCGGCCTGTTCTTTTGCTTTTGCCATAATTTCCGGAATTTGCTTCGGAAAATGATCCATGCCTTCTGCTACAACTGTATCCAGGCTTTCGAAACCAAGGAATTGGAACACCTTGCGCAAATAACGATCGCCAAATTCGAAATCAACCATTGGACCAGAGGAATAAATACCGCCTCGTGTTTGAATATGAATGGCCTTTCTTCCGGTTAACAGCCCTTTAGGACCCTCTGGTGTGTTGGTAAAGGTTTTTTCAACGATAAACAAATTATCAATAAACTTTTTCAAAATAGATGGAGCACCGAGATTCCAGATTGGTGTCACAAACACATAATAATCAGCAGCAATAAAACGATCGGCCAGCTCATGCATTTTTTCAAGCTTCGTCCGTTCCGCTTCTGATAATTGCTCTTTTGTATAGCCCATAAAGGATAGTTTAGCGCGTGCGTATAAAAGGTCCATGTCAATATCAGGGATGTCCATATTATATAAGTGCCAGCGTTCCACTTCTACATCTGGCTGGGCAGCCATAAACTCCTCTAAAAATACTTCCCCGATTTGCATTCCTTTGGATAGTTTTATATCATTTTTAGGATTTGCCGTAATATATAAAAGTTTAGACATTTACATCCCTTCCCTTAACCTGAAATTTTCCTTCCAATACCATACTACATCAAATCATCTTGCTCACGAATGAACAAAAAGTGACGATTGTGACCAATTAGTGAATTCCACCCTTTCATTTGAACAATTCATGACAAATACAAATAAAACTAAACGAAACTTTACAAATCTTAACAAAAGTCACATCTGTTATGCTATGCTTTTTATAAAATGAACTGGTAAAAGGAGGCGAAACCATGGACGAACGGGCTTATACTCCCGATGAGGTAGCGCAAATCTTTCAAATCTCTAAGCATACCGTATATGAGCTGATCAAAAGGGGGGATCTGCAAGCCTTTAAGATAGGAAATAAAATGAGAATCGAGCATGCTGAACTGGAACGTTATAAAGAAAGCATGAAAGCACCTGCTAAAAAAAGTACAGAGGCCCCAAGCATAAACTTTATGCCCCCGGCACCCATCCGTCTTTCAGGCAGCCATGATTTTCTTGTCGAACATTTTGCCAAACAATCTGGAAGCGCTTTAAATATGCATATTCAGCCTTCCTTCATTGGCAGTTTGGAAGGTTTAATGATGCTTTATCGCGGCCAATGCGATATTGCCGCGATACATCTATTAGATCCGACATCACAAGAGTATAATCTGCCATTTATCCATCAGCTCTTTGTCTACGAAAATATTGCGGTCATGAGATTTGCTGACAGAGAACAAGGCTTCATTGTCGCAAAGGGCAATCCCAAGAGTATCTTGGATTTCACGGATCTTACTAGAAATGATGTCCAGTTTGTGAATCGCCAAAAAGGAGCGGGAACAAGATTTTTACTAGATAGCATGCTTTCAAAATTTGGAATTAACCCAAGTAAAATTAACGGCTATGGAAAGGAAGAATGGAACCATTTATCTGCTGCTTCCTACATAAATCGAGGCAACGCTGATGTAGCGTTCGGTATTCAATCCGCCGCCAGTCACTTAGGACTGGATTTTGTGCCAGTCACACAAGAAAAGTTTGATCTTGTTTTTCGTTTTACAGCTGAAAACAAGCAAAATTTAATTGATTTAATCCAGTATTTACAGTCTTCCAGCTTTAGAGAGAGTCTAACAGATTTAGAAGGCTACTCCATTCAAGATTTAGGGAAAATTATCTATCAAACTAGTCAAACGGAGGAACTTGTATGAAGACCAATCGTTTATTTATGGTGTTTTTTGCTTTAATGCTTCTAGTTTTATCAGCTTGCGGAAATACCAATACAAAGGATACGGCTGCAAAAGAGAAAAAGACTGCAGCAAAACCGGCCCCAACGGAAATGATTCTTGCTACTACTACTAGCACACAAGACAGCGGCTTACTGGATGTCATTATCCCTATGTTTGAAAAGCAAAATAATGTAAAAGTGAAAGTCATTGCTGTTGGTACGGGTGAAGCATTAGCAATGGGTACGAAAGGCGAAGCGGATGCCCTTCTAGTTCATGCTCCAGCAGCAGAGAAGGCTGTCGTTGATGCAGGTGATGCCATTAACTATAAGCGCGTGATGTACAATGATTTTGTCCTTGTGGGACCAAAGGAAAACCCAGCTGGCGTCAGCGGAGATGATATTGTTGCTGCTTTTAAAAAATTAGCTGAAACAAAGTCAACCTTCATTTCACGCGGAGATGATTCTGGTACAAATAAAAAAGAGCTTGCCATCTGGACAACTGCAAATATGAAACCGGCAGGCAATTGGTATGTTTCCACCGGACAAGGAATGGGACAAACCTTACAAGTAGCGGCTGAGAAAAAAGGGTATGTCTTAACTGACCGTGCAACATGGCTTGCCCAATCAAAAAATCTGGATACTCTACAAATTGTGGTTGAAGGCGGCAAAGATTTAATGAATATCTATCATGTGATGGAAGTGAATCCTAAAAAGCATGATAAAGTGAATAGTAAAGATGCTGAAAAGTTTGTAGAATTTATGGTAGATTCAAAAACACAAGATGTGATCGAGAACTTTGGTAAAAAAGAGTTTGGCAGATCCTTATTTATAAAGTATACGGAATAATAAAACTTTGCATGGCGGGCACTCAATGCTTTTAGCCCGCCTCTCGTTTAACTTCTTCTGGGGGCAGATTTATGGACTTACTACTAGACGGAATAAAAAAAGCAATCGAAATCATTCTTTCCGGCGATCAGGAAGTGTTAGAGATTACTGGTTTGACACTAAAAGTCTGCCTCCTTTCCATTCTAATTAGTACCATAATTGGATTGCCTCTCGGAATTTTTCTAGGGTTAACTAGATTCAAAGGACGTAAATTATTACTAGTTTTCATTAATATTGGGTTAGGCCTGCCCCCAGTGGTAGCCGGGCTTTGGATTACAATGCTGCTATGGCGCTCCGGTCCATTAGGGGATTTTTCCTTGCTCTATTCACCGACTGCCATTGTCATGGCACAAATCTTAGTCAGCCTGCCGATCGTCACAAGCCTTACCTGTACAGCCTTTCAGCAAATCAGTGATAAGATGCTCCTGCAAATTAAAGCCCTTGGTGCAACAAGAATACAGACCTTGTTCATTCTTATAAAACAATTGAAAATGGCAATTCTAGCGGCAATCATGGCTGGTTTTGGCCGGGTGATTGCCGAGGTGGGTGCTGCGATGATGGTAGGCGGCAATATTCAAGGAGATACACGAATTTTAACCACGACCATCGTAATGGAAGTCTCTAAAGGCAACTTTGATATTGCCCTGGCCCTTTCGTTTATTTTATTATCTGTTGCCCTAATGATCACGGCAGCATTAACATTTTTACAGCAAAGGAAGCGAATATCATGAACCCGTTAATTGAGCTAAAGAACATGACTTATCAAGCCCAGCAAAAGACAATTCTTGATATCCCTTCCTTTGAGATTTACAACGGTGAATTTCTCGGAATTATGGGGCCAAACGGAGCTGGGAAAAGTACATTACTTAAGGTTCTTTCTTTTCTCGAGAAACCATCCAGCGGCGAGATTTTATACCGGGGTCAAACTGTTCTGAATGGCCAAGCACCAATGGAATTACGCAGAAGGTTTTCGGTTGCCCTCCAGCAATCCCTTCTATTAGAAGGTACGGTGTTTCAAAATATCGCGATCGGTTTAACATTGAGAAAGACTCCCAAACCGATGATCAAAGAAAAAGTAGCTCATTGGCTGGAGCTGTTTGACATTAGTCATTTAGCGAAAAAAAATGCCCTCTATTTATCTGGCGGTGAAGCGCAGAGGGTTAATCTTGCGCGCGCCATGATTGTTGAGCCGGAAATTCTTTTTCTGGATGAACCTTTTTCTGCACTAGATTTTCCTACAAAGATTCGTCTCATGGAAGATTTCAAACGAATTATGGAGGAAACAAGAACTACCGCTGTGTTTGTGAGCCATGATTTGATGGAGATTCATTATCTTACCAATCGGCTTTCCATTATTGTTAATGGCCAGGTGAAGCAATCTGGACCCACCCCTCTGGTCCTCGAACATCCTAACGCTTCCACTCAATCCTTCCTAAATGAGTGGAAAAAATTCTTGCCCGCATTAACGGGCAGTTCCTTTAAAGAAGAAAAAGTGTTAAAAGGTTAATGCAAAAAGGTGGCAGGCAGTTCTATTGGGAGCTGCTTTTTTAAATTACTTCCAAATTTGCTTAATAGTTTTATGAGGAATAAAATAGATTATATACATATTAAACTGCTTTCAGGGGGAGTTTTCCATGAAGTATGCAATCATAACCGGGGCTTCTAAGGGCTTGGGAGAAAGTATTGCGAAACGCCTTTTACAGGAGCAAATTGCGGTAATCTCTGTTTCCCGGACAGAAAATATAGAGTTAAAAAACCTTGCTATTGAAAAGGGAATTGAATTTAAACACGTTTCTTGCAATCTCTCACTTGAAAAAGAAATTCAAGAGGTTTTTATGGAGATTGCTCACTGCATTTTCGAGAAAAATCCAACTGAAATCCTTCTATTTAATAATGCAGGTGTGATCGAACCAATTCAAAAGGTAGGAAACTTAGACCAAACCCCAATTATCCGAAATATAAAGGTCAATCTTATTGCACCCATTTTGATTACTAATTTGTTTTTAAGCCAAGCGCCTTTAACGAATACAAAAGTAACCGTTATCAATGTTACATCAGGTGCTGCAATCCGCTCGTTTGAGGGCTGGAGTGTGTATGGCAGTTCTAAGGCAGGGTTAAATATGTTTACCCAAACGACGGCCATTGAACAGGCAGATTTGAAAACAAAGAATGTCATTATTGGATTTAGTCCAGGTGTGATGGATACCGGCATGCAGGAAACAATTCGTTCAACTTCCGGGGATGCCTTTAAAGAACTAGAAAAATTTAAGGAATATAAAGAAAAGAATTTGCTGCTAGAAACCGACACGGTTGCTCAACGCTTAGTTGAACTGGTTTTAAGAGGAAACCCGGAAAGCGGCAGGGTATACCATATCAAGGAATTATTAGAATCTTAGAAAAAAGGCCGTCCGTTGATGAGCGGCCTTTACCCTTCCTGCGGGAACCATAAGGTAATGCTTGTTCCCTTATTTAACCGGCTCTTTACTTTAATTAATCCTTTATGGGCATCCATTAAGGCCTTAACAATGGAGAGCCCGATTCCGACACCGCCTGTTTTTCTATCACGGGATTTGTCTCCCCGGTAAAAACGTTCAAAAATATGCGGGATATCTTCTTCATCCATCCCTGAGCCCTCATCTTGAATTTGAAACCCAACATATCCATCTTTATCTGTTACGACTGAAATGGTCACATTTTTCCCTTCCGGCGTATATTTTAAGGCATTATTAAGAACATTGGATAATATTTGCATTAGGCGGTCTTTATCGGCCTCAAACATTTCTTCCTGGGCTGTTTCTTCAATTTGAAGACCGACACCCTTTTCTTTAAAAATAGGCAAAAACATTTCCCATAATGCGGCTAGAACACTTTCTGCCTCTAACTCCATTTTTTCCAGTTTTATTTGAGGATTCTCTGCGGCAAGCAGCTTTTCTAATTCATTTACTAGCCTCACTAACCGCATCAGCTCTTCATGGCTTACTTGCAAGCGTTGCGGCGTTGGTTCCCAAATCCCATCCTGGAAGGCCTCAATTTGACTTCTCAATGTGGCAAGCGGCGTCCGCAGTTCGTGCGCGAGGTCGCCTGTAAATTGTTTTCTTAGCCTTTCTTCCTTTGCTAATGATTCCGCCAAATTATTAAACGAGACCGCAATCTGTCTGACCTCTGTTGGCAGACCTGATAAAGGAATGCGGATGTCAAGATTATGCTGCTGCAGTTCGCCTGCTGCAAACGAAAGCTTCTTTAACCCAGCGGTTAATTTTTTTGAAAATAACATACTAAAGATGATGGCTAAGAAAATCGTTAAACAAACGGCTGCAAGGATATACAATTGAATCGTCTGAATAAAGGTGTATTCATCATCAATGAGACCTTCAGGGTAAATAGCGACCAATTTGCCGATTACAGCTTGATCTACCTTTAATGTGTAAGATTTACTGTGCCATTCTTCTCCACTAGGCTCCGGTTCGGTTAATCCAAAACTATTTAACATTCCACGGATACTAGACGTATCCATCTGCATCTTTCCAAACCGATCATACAATCGAAAATACAGCTGATCCGTCATCGCATTTTCATGCAGCAGTCCATACACCGGATCACTAGTAAAATGGCCATTTTTTCGATAGTCCTTCTCAATTTCCGTAATAATTCTATCAATCTTCTTTTCACGGTTCCGGTCTAAATAACTATTAAAGCTTTCTTCAAATCCGTACTGAATAAAAAAACTGACAATTACGATTCCAATCATGGAGATGAGGACTAGATAAAAAAGAATTTTAGACCGGAGCGTTTGCAGCATCAAGGACCCCTCCAAATTTATAGCCCATTCCAAAAACAGTGACAATAAAGTCAGGCTGCCGCGTATCCAGCTCTATTTTTTTTCGGAGGTTTTTAATATGCGTATCGACACTCCGTTCGTAGCCCTCATAATAAATGCCTTCATCTTGTATCTTTTCAAGCAAATCCATTCGGCTGTATACACGGCCGGGATGGACGGCCATATTGGTTAATAATTTATATTCAATCGGGGTTAATGTGACATATTCTCCGTTAACCGTTACTTCCTTTTTGTCTAAATCAATGGCCAGTTTTTTATCGTTAAATTCAAGGCGTTCGACCTTCTCTGCTTTTTTCACTCGTCTAAGGATCGCTTGTACGCGAACGACGACCTCCCTTGGACTAAAGGGCTTGGTTAAATAGTCATCGGCCCCCATGACAATCCCGTTAATGCGATCATCTTCAGCAGATTTCGCTGTAAGCATAAGAATAGGGACATCCGACTCTTTTCGCACCAGCCGGCATACCTCTTCACCAGAAATATCAGGCAGCATGAGGTCTAGAATAATCAAATCAGGTTCGATTGTTTTCGCTTTTTTCAAAGCATCTATCCCATTATTGGCACTATGAATTTCATAGCCTTCTCTCTCTAAATAAGCTTCGAGGACTTCTACTATTCTTCGTTCATCGTCCACTAATAAAATCTTCATGATATCATCACTCCCCATATCCTTACTATATCATCTCGGGTCTGTGATTTTTGTAACTTCACAAATTCACCACAACTTCTTCATAACATCTTCAATCTTTTTAGCTAGGATAAGGATGTAAAGAGGAGATAGCACTTCGAACTCCCCAAAGTTTAGGTTATCTTCCCTTTATCGATAGAGTTCATGGTTTTTCAGCCATCTTACTCATCCCAAAATTAACCTCTCTACTATACAAAGGGTGTCCCTGCTGCAGGGACACCTCATTTTTTTATTTTTAAGGCTTTGTTAAAGGACATTAATGAGTAGTTAACTATGTTGATTGGAGCTTGGGGTACGGAATTTTGCGGGTGTACGGAGAAGGAGATCCTCCTCGGATTGCTAGTGGAAGCAAGCTTCGAATATTAGGATATGATCTTATCTGTCGTAACTTCCAATTCTTTGGCGCTTCAGGGGTTTAGAACCGACCTTATTTGTCTACCCACTCGAATCTTTTTCCCGCTTCCTGTAAATACATCTTTAAAATTAAAAGAGTCTTTTTTTTAAAAAATTAGCAACAAAAGGATGCATTCCTAAGGCCCTATATGTAGTATTCTTGAGAGGTGAGGTGCTGAGACTATGAATAAGATATCTTTTAAAATAGGTCTGCTTTTCTTCCTGGCTATCTGTGTGTTAGAGGGCATTTCTATGTTTGTATTACACAATAATATCATCCATTCCCGAGTCCATGAGGAACTATCAGCGCTCCAGACGAGAGGGAATAATCATCGTGATGTCCTAGAGGCTTCCTTTCACGACGATACGGTGATGCACATTGCTATGATGGAAGCCCGAACCGATACCCAAGTTGTTTTAACAAGGCCCGATGGCTCCATCTATATGTCATCCAATAAGGTGACAGATGAAATGAAAAACATTATGAAATCTAAGCCTAAGAAGGTCCCGCACGAAGGGCTAATCCTTGAAGAGGACTGGAAAAATGCGACTAACATTGCTTCTATTAGTCCAGTGGTAATCGATAAGAAGATTGCCGGTTACGTATATATGTTCCAAACGACACAGAAAATTAAAGATTTAATCGCTGGATTAAACCAGCACTTCTTACTTGCAAGCCTGCTTTCACTCCTATTTATGATGATTATTATTATTTTTCTTACTAGGGTGGTGACACACCCGCTCATTCAAATAAGTGAGGCAACCAAACGGATCAGTAAAGGGGAACTGTCTGTCTCTCTTCCTAAGCTAGGGAAGGATGAAATCGGTGATCTGGGTGAAGCCATAAAAGTTTTAGCCAATGACTTAGAAATTTTAAAAAATGAACGAAATGAGTTTTTAGCAAGTATCTCTCATGAGCTTAGAACACCATTGACCTATATTAAGGGATATGCCGATATTGCCCGACGGGAAGATACGATTAAAGAAGACAAAGATAAGTATTTAGAAATTATTCATGAAGAGTCTGTGAAGCTTTCTAAGCTAATCAAAGAGTTGTTTAATTTAGCGAAAATGGACGAAAATTCGTTTTCAATCGAGAAAGAAAACGTTCATCTTCTCCCTTTTTTTCAAGCGATTATTGAAAAAGTAGCACCCGCCCTAAAGGAAAATGAAATGAGTCTTGTGTTAGAATGTGCTGAGAATCTTTATGCTCCTATTGACCCCGTCAGGTTTGAACAGGTCATCATAAATTTGCTGGAGAATGCCCGTAAATATTCTGAGCCAAATACGAATATTACGGTTTCTGTATTTGAGTCCGAAGGAAAAATACACATGAAGGTTCAAGATGAAGGAAAAGGGATACCTACAGAAGATTTACCCCGGATATTTGAGCGTTTTTACCGGGTGGATAAATCGAGGACCCGTTCACTTGGCGGTTCAGGTCTAGGGCTTTCGATTGTTAAACAGTTAGTAGAGGCACATGGGGGGACAATTGAGGTAATAAGCAGCCCTAATGTTGGGACTATTTTTGATATTATAATATAAGAAAAGCGCAAGCGCCTTGATCAGCCCCGACAAGCATAAGACGAGCCGGCCGAAAGGTTGCTTTTTAAACCTTTTGGACGGATTGGCTGTAGACCATCGAGGGGCTAGGCGCTGAAGCTGGACAATTCTCAAAGTCGAAAATTTTTTTACTTTCTTATCTCATAAAAAAACCGGCATCCTGCTAAAGATGCCGGCTTTTCTATCATTCTAAGTCTTATTAATGAAGCCTTACACTTGCAATCGGCAATAGCACTTCAATCATTGTCCCTTGCTGATCGCTCCAAATGTTGATTGTTCCACCATGGTTTTCAACTATTTGTTTTGAAATCATAATGCCGAGTCCCGTACCATCTTCTTTTGTAGTAAAGAAAGGTTCTCCGACACGTTTTAAGATTTCAGGCGGCATTCCATATCCAGTATCCTTAAAAAAGATCTTCACCATATTACAACCGTACTGCTTTACTTCCATAGTGATAAACCCGCCTTTAGGCATCGCTTCAACTGCATTTTTTAAAATATTAATAAACACTTGTTTTAGCTGGTTCTTATCACAATTAATCGTAAAGTTATGATAATTAAAGATCGTTTCGATTTGAATCCCGTTTATAACAGCCTGAGTTTCAATTAACGTCTTGACATTCTCTAAAAGGGTGATGAGATCGACTGCTTCAAATTTTAATTCATGTGGTTTAGCTATGACTAAAAGCTCACTAAGGATTAGTTCAATCCTGTCCATTTCAGATTGAATAATATCAAAGTAAGACTTATTTCCGTCATCTTCTGTCTCCATTAACTGCAGAAAACCTTTGATGGCTGTCAGCGGGTTTCGTACTTCATGAGCAATGCCCGCAGCTAATTGTCCCGCTACATTTAATTTTTCTGAATTTACAAGCAGTTCATGTGTCTTTTTCCGTTCCGTTACATCTCGTATAATTATATGTCTGGCAAATGTATTTTCATAGAAGGTCGGAATGCCTTTTACTTCCGCCACAAAAGTTGTTCCGTCTAAACGCAGCAATTGATACTCAATAAATTCGGTGATAGTCCCTTTCGCCACCATTTCCCCTCGCTCTTTAGCCATTTCGAGAAAATTCGGATGGATAATTTCACTCAAGGACCTGTGCAGAATATCCTGTTTATTCTTCGCTCCAAACAATCTAGCACCGGTTTCGTTTATAAAAAGAATCTCGGAATCTTTTGCAATAATCACTGCATCTGGTGAATGCTCTACTAAATCGTGATAGGTCTCTTCACGTCTTTTTGCTTCTTCCTCCACCTTTATGCGATCTGTGACATCTCTAATGACACTGACAATTTCTAACACGTGAAGTGTATCATGAGCGATGATCGGTTTACAAAGTGATTCCACCCATAAATATTCGCCGTTTTTTTTCTGAACACGATAGCAGTCTCGTCCACTTTCTTGGGTGTCGAGTACTTGTTTTCGGCTCTGATAGGCTTTTTCGACATCATCAGGATGGACAAACGATAATAAATTTTCCTTCATTACTTCATCGGGATCATAGCCAAGAATATATTCACAGGAAGGAGATACGTAAACAATTTCTCCTTGCAAATTCGTACTGACGATAACATCCAAAATATTATCTGTTAAAACACGCTGCATCTCTTCGATTTTTCTTATTTCTTCTTTTTTTCTTTTTAAGTCCGTTATATCTTTCCCAATTGCGCTGACTCCAACGATTTGGTCATCTTCACAAATGGGAATAAAGGTTATATTTAAATCAAGAATTTGTCCGATTTTAGTGATGATCTTCGTATCAAAGTTTGGGAACCGACCTAATACCGCATTACTGAAATGATGAAATACCTTATTAATATGGTCGATTGGAAAAAGAAATTGAAGTCTTAACTCGTCCGCTTCCACTTGTGAATAGCCTGTTAAATGTTGGAATGCCGGATTTGATTGAACTACATGTCCTTCTATATCCAATACAAAAATACTATCTTCGTTGTCTGAAAATAGTGTCTTATATCTTCTGTGATTTTTTTTCAAATATTCGATTAAAAGCAATCGCTTTTCACTTTTAATAGCTTCAACAGGACTGTTCATCTTTCTCTTTCAGTTCCTTTCTCCCCTTACTAATTACATATAATATCCACTTTAAATTTAATTGTAAGTTTTACTGATAAAACTTTCAATATATTTCTACTATTTTCCATTAACTTATGTTATTGAGCTAGACTATCGATAAAGAAAGGACCCCTTATGCCTTCCCATAAAATCTGGAAGGATTTCTTCCGTTTTTATTTTTCTACAAAAACATTTTTAAAAAAATGAACCGGCTCCCAATATGGAAGCCGATCATCATTTATAGTTCTAGCTCTCCCATACGAAGGAGCTCTACAACAGCTTGTGAACGCCCCTTAACACCAAGCTTTTGCATGGCATTTGAAATGTGATTCCTTACTGTTTTTTCGCTTATAAATAATTCACCAGCGATTTCTTTCGTTGTTTTATCTTGTACTAATAATTCGAATACTTCTCTTTCACGTTTGGTGAGTAATGGCTTGTGATTATAATCATTCTCCTTCAAGTATTGTAACCCTCCTTGCCTTCGCCAGTAATGTATCGTGGGATGGGTATATATTTAGTCACCATATCTTATGTAAACGATACAAATGGAGTGACTATATTTCCTGCAAGGAGTTTGTTTTTTCATAAAAAATTTGAAAATTATTCCTTTTTCTTTCGTGATAATTTAGTGACGAATCAATTTTGCATAAACAATATATCGTTTTGGCGCATTTCCGACATAATGAAAAGGATAACATGTTGTAAGAATTAGTTCTTCTTGCTGTTTTTGCAGGGTAATGATGCTCTTATCGTTTGATTTCACAATTTTTGTATGAGTAATTTCGTACGTATAATTTCCATTAGGCATTTGCATCTTTAACTGATCCCCCAATTTTAACTCGCCTAATTTGCGAAAAACAGTGTCCCGGTGGCCTGATAATACAATTTGCCCTTTATCACCTGGAAAATATGAACCTTTGTAATGGCCTACACCCTTTTCTAAATCATCAGGATCTGTCCCTTCCACGATGGCTAATTCCGCTTTAATTTTTGGAATCACTAACACACCAACTGTATCACCTGTATTAGGAGATGCAGCATGCTCTTTATTCTTTTTAACCTCAGCTGTGGTCTGTTTTCTGCTAACTAATTCCTTTGCTTGAGCCAGTGCCGTATGGGATTGTACCTTTGAATGAACATATTGCCAAAGACCAATGCCCAACAGAATAAAACCGGTCAGAATAATCAACAGGGGAAGCTTTTTTTTCACCTTAAATACCTGCCTTTAATAGATCATTTGTCTAAGTATATCAAAAAGTTACAAAAAAGAACTATTGAAACTTTTGGCTTTTAAAAATTAAAAGCAGAAACCCTTAAAACAGCAAAACCTTCTTTCCTGTACAGAAAAGAAGGTTTTAGTAAGACACTATAATTTTTAGTAACTGGTATCGCTGCCGAAGAAGTTTTTAAATGCTTGCATAGTTGCCGCACGGTTAACTGCAGCAATAGAAGTGGTAATTGGAATCCCTTTTGGACAAGCCTGAACGCAGTTTTGAGAGTTTCCGCAGCCCTGCATACCGCCATCCTCCATAAAAGCATTTAAACGTTCTGCCGCGTTCATTTCGCCTGTTGGATGTGCGTTAAATAAACGAACTTGGTTAAATACAGCAGGTCCCATAAAGTTTGTTTTGCTATTCACATTTGGACAAGCCTCTAAACAAACACCGCAAGTCATACATTTAGAAAGCTCATATGCCCATTGGCGTTTTCTTTCAGGCATCCGTGGACCTGCACCTAAATCATAAGTACCATCAATCGGAATCCACGCCTTTACCTTTTTCAATGAATCAAACATTCTGCTTCTGTCCACTGAAAGGTCACGGACAACTGGGAATGTTCTCATTGGAGCTAAGCGGATTGGCTGCTCTAATTGATCAACCAATGCCGAACAAGATTGACGAGGCTTCCCGTTAATAACCATTGAACATGCACCGCAAACCTCTTCAAGGCAGTTCATTTCCCAAGTGACCGGAGTGGTCATTTTCCCTTGTGCATTTACTGGATTTTTACGTATTTCCATCAATGCCGAAATAACGTTCATATTCGGACGGTATGGAATTTCGAATGTCTCCTCATAAGGAGCAGCATCTGGGCTATCTTGACGAGTAATGATAAATGTTACCTTTTTATTTTCAGACATGTTTCCCTACTCCCCTTTCTATTAATGTTTTGTTGTGTAATCGCGCTTCCTTGGCTTAATTAACGAAACGTCGATCTCTTCGTAATGGAAAGCTGGAGCAGTTTTAGAATCAACGAATTTAGCCATCGTAGTTTTCATGAATTCCTCATCGTTACGCTCTGGGAACTCAGGTTTATAGTGAGCACCTCGGCTCTCATTTCGGTTATAAGCACCAATTGTAATAACACGAGCCAATTGCAGCATGTTTTGTAATTGTCTTGTAAATGCTGCCCCTTGGTTGCTCCATTTAGAAGTGTCATTAATATTGATGTTTTGGTAACGTTCTAATAGTTCTTGGATTTTTTCGTCTGTTTGTAAAAGCTTGTCATTATAACGGACAACCGTTACGTTATCAGTCATCCATTCTCCAAGCTCTTTATGAAGTACATAAGCATTTTCGGTACCATCTAAAGACATAATATCATTCCATTTTTCTTGCTGTTCTTTTACATGACGGTCAAATACAGTAGAAGAAATGGCATCTGAACTCTTTTCAAGTCCTTCGATATATTTAACAACATTTGGTCCTGCCACCATTCCGCCGTAAACAGCTGATAACAAGGAGTTTGCACCAAGACGGTTTGCACCGTGCTGTGAATAGTCACACTCACCAGCTGCAAATAAGCCTTTGATGCTTGTCATTTGATCATAATCAACCCATAGTCCGCCCATTGAGTAGTGAACCGCAGGGAAAATTTTCATTGGTACTTTACGTGGATTATCGCCCATGAATTTTTCATAGATTTCAATAATACCGCCAAGTTTTACATCAAGTTCATGTGGATCCTTGTGAGATAAATCAAGGAATACCATGTTTTCTCCGTTGATACCTAGCTTTTGACGTACACATACATCAAAGATTTCACGTGTAGCAATATCACGAGGTACTAGGTTTCCGTATGCAGGATATTTTTCCTCCAAGAAGTACCAAGGTTTTCCATCTTTATATGTCCAAATACGTCCGCCTTCCCCACGAGCTGATTCACTCATTAAACGAAGCTTGTCATCCCCAGGAATGGCCGTTGGGTGGATTTGAATCATTTCACCATTTGCATAGTAAGCCCCTTGCTGATAAACGATGGAAGCAGCTGATCCTGTATTAATAACAGAGTTAGTTGACTTTCCAAAAATAATCCCAGGACCACCAGTCGCCATGATCACAGCATCAGCAGCAAATGATTTAATTTCCATTGTCTTTAAGTTTTGGCACACAACACCACGGCAAACTTCTTCGTCATCTAGAACCGCACCAAGGAATTCCCAGCCTTCATACTTGGTTACCAATCCATCCACTTCATGGCGGCGCACCTGCTCATCTAGTGCATATAGAAGCTGCTGGCCTGTTGTTGCTCCTGCGAACGCTGTCCGGTGATGCTGTGTACCGCCGAAACGACGGAAATCTAATAAACCTTCAGGAGTACGGTTAAACATAACACCCATCCGGTCGAAGAGATTAATAATACCTGGTGCTGCATCACACATCGCCTTAACAGGCGGCTGATTCGCTAAGAAATCTCCGCCATAAATGGTATCGTCAAAGTGAATCCACGGGGAATCACCTTCACCTTTTGTATTTACCGCTCCATTAATACCACCTTGGGCACAAACAGAGTGAGAACGTTTAACCGGAACTAGAGAAAAAAGCTCTACCGGTGTTCCTGATTCTGCAACTTTGATAGTAGCCATTAAGCCTGCAAGACCGCCGCCGACTACGATCACTTTACCTTTACTCATTCGTGACTCACTCCCTCTAATCCAAATACAATTTTTCCGATACGAATCTATTAAGATACAAATGCTATTAATGTTTGAATACTAATAAATGATAGAATGACAAACACACCGATTGTCACATAGGTTGTAATAACCTGTGAACGAGGTGATACGGTAATACCCCAGCTGACTAAGAATGACCATAAGCCATTAGCAAAGTGGAAAATAGCTGAGAGAATTCCTACTAAATAAAAACCAAACATAAATGGTGATGATAAAATATCATGCATCATGTCATAGTTGATTTCAGTCCCAAAGGCCGCCGCCACACGTGTTTCCCATACATGCCATGCAATAAAGATCAATGTAATGACGCCTGTAATACGCTGCAATAAGTACATCCAGTTACGGAAAGTACCAAACCTTTTAACATTGCTAGTACCTGTAAAAGCAATATAAAGTCCATAGATTGCATGATATAACAATGGTAAGTAGATAAGTACCGTCTCTAGGACAATCTTGAAAG
Source organism: Neobacillus cucumis (assembly GCF_002860255.1). Taxonomy (GTDB): domain Bacteria; phylum Bacillota; class Bacilli; order Bacillales; family Cytobacillaceae; genus Neobacillus; species Neobacillus cucumis_A. Next base: position 77,168 of record NZ_PGVE01000069.1, on the reverse strand, counting down.
GCAGATTCCCCATAAAACCTGCAGCCTTATTAAAGGATTCAGGTCCCCCTGTGATAAAATGGTTGACTACAAGATGCTGTGTCAGGAATAATCCAATCGGAATAACTCCTAGTAATGAGTGCAATCTGCGATTAACAAACTCTCGATTACCCGCCATTATTTTTACCCCCCTTTTAGTTTTCAAAAAATGTTGTTTTACAGCTTCCTTTTTATTCCCTTACGATTACTTAATTGTCCCCTCTGTGACAATTATGTGACATGTTCATTTTACTCCCATCATTTGAGAGCGTCAAGAAAACGGATACAGATTCTTAATCAAAAATATAAAATTTTTAAAATATATTGATATTATAATAGACCTTTATAACAGCTATATTTTATAGCCTCTTGTTATGTAATACCACCATATTCTTCAATGGATTTCCAACATCTAACTGTTAGTTATTATTTGCAATAGGAAATAATAATTATGATAAGAAATAGGATTAAATATTGCACAATAATATATTTCTTCAAGTAAAACTCTAATGAAATTCGCTTCAAATTGTATATAATAGAATGATAGAAAGAGGGGAAACAAAGTGAAAGAAAGTACAGTCGTCGATGTAAGTATTAACACAGCTGAACCAAACACACCGGAACCACGCACTATATCGATATTTGGATATGAATTAATCAGGGAAATCCTTTTGCCTGAGATCCTTGGTAAGGATGCACCAGAAATACTCTATTGGGCCGGTAAACGGCTCGCGCGGACCTACCCATTAACAAATTTTGATGAAGTCATCACCTTTTTCAATAATGCTTCATGGGGCCAGCTGGAAATTAAAAAAGAAACCAAGAACGAAATGGAAATTGAATTGTTAAGCCCTTTGCTTGTATCTCGAGTAAAATCAAAGGCTGAGCACTTCTTTCAGCTTGAAGCAGGCTTTCTTGCCCAGCAAATGGAACTTCAACAAGGAGTTATCGCTGAAGCCTTCGAGCACCCAGTTAAAAAATCAAACAAAGTACTATTCACCGTAAAATGGGACATAAAAGACTCCGTCAAGTAATCTAATCCCAAAATTTATCCTATAACAGTATTATCAACGGTGTCAGGTTACCTTTCGGTGCCTGACACCATTTTTATTATTTATATTATTTGTATTATCTTTACTATATTTACCAATTGTACTACTATTTTTACTTCCGGTTTTTTTATTGTTGTTGGCCTAGTTCAAATGCTTCGTGCAGGGCTTCGACTGCTTTTAACATATTTTTTTCTTCAACCACCACTGAGACTTTGATTTCGGATGTGCTTACCATTTTGATTTGGATGTCGTTTTCAGCAAGGACTTTAAACATTTTTGCAGCAACACCTGGATTGGAAATCATTCCTGAGCCGACAATCGATACCTTTGCTAGTTTATTTTCCGCATCCAGCTGTTCATAGCCAAGTTCTGCTTTATTTTCCTCAAGTACCTTCACCGTTTCCATTAAATCATTTGTATGGATGGAGAAGGACAGATTTGCACTTCCGCTTTCTGTAGTACTTTGAATAATGATATCTACATTTAAATGATTCTGTGCTAAAGTGGTGAAAATAGTTGATAAACTTGTTAGCGAGTTAGTCAAACCTAATACAGTAACTCTTGTAATTTCGTCTTCAAATGCCACTCCGCGTACAACTAAATTTTGTTCCATTGTTGCTTCCTCCTCAATAACTGTTCCTTCTTCTTTCTCCATGCTTGATCTAACAACCAGCTGTACTTTATAATTCTTCGCAAACTCGACCGCTCTAGGATGAAGCACACCTGCACCTAAATTGGCCAGCTCGAGCATTTCATCATATGAAACGGATAATAATTTACGGGCATCCTTTACATATCTTGGATCTGTGGTAAATACTCCGGTTACATCTGTATAAATATCACACTTATCAGCCTTTAATGCAGCGGCTAAAGCAACTGCTGTAGTATCTGAACCGCCGCGGCCTAAGGTTGTAATTTCGCCTTCCTCTGTAATACCTTGGAAGCCGGCAACGATGACCACTTTACCTGTTGACAGCTGAGCTTTGACGGCTTCTGTATTAATTTTGGCAATACGAGCGTTTCCGTGGACAGGTTCCGTTACAATTCCTGCCTGCCACCCTGTGAAAGAAACAGCTTCAAGACCTTGTTGCTGTAAAGCCATGGAAAGTAAAGCAATCGTGACCTGTTCACCTGTAGATAACAGCATATCCATTTCACGCTTGCTAGGCTCCTCTGAAATCTCCCTTGCCAACCTGACAAGCTGGTCAGTTGACTTTCCCATCGCAGAGACAACGACAACAACATTATTGCCCCGCTCTTTTTCCTCTCTTACACATGCTGCAACATTTAAAATTCTTTCAACACTTCCAACGGAAGTGCCTCCAAATTTTTGAACAACTAAACCCATTCTTTTTCCCCTACTTTCCATTTTGCTGTAACTAGTATGCTAGTAAAATAAAAAAAGCAATGAGAAGGGCATCTCATTGCTTTTTGAACACGAAAAAGTAAATTCCTGTACAAATAACGTTAAGATAGCTCTCCAAGACATCGTCTTGACAATTCTGGATTTTTTCAATACAGAACCAGCAAAAAAAGGTTATGAGTCCTTTTTCACTTCGGCGAACCTTCCCTTTCATGATTCTTCCTTGAAGCTCATCCTTCTCCGAATCATTACTATTGAATTTCGCACCTCTACCTTCACTTTAGTACGATAAAGTGATTGATTAAATTTTCACCTATTATATCATGCTTATTTCTATATGACAATAATTATGAACGAAGTTTTTCAATTAATTCCTCTGCGACATTCGTTGGAATACCAAGAGCAGTGAATTCCTCTAGACTTGCTTCCTTCATCTTTTTCACTGAACCAAACTGTTTTAATAATAACTTTTTTCGTTTTTCACCAATTCCAGGAATATCATCAAGCAAGGATTGAAATGCGCTTTTCCCGCGGATTTGCCTGTGGAAGGTAATTGCAAAACGGTGGACTTCATCCTGAATCCGCTGCAGCAAGTAAAATTCCTGGCTATTTCGAGCTAACGGCACAATTTCAAGCGGGTTTCCATAGAGCAGCTGCGATGTACGGTGTTTTTCATCCTTCACCAGTCCTGCAAGTGGAATATCTAAGCCAAGTTCATTTTCTAGAACATCCCTAACGGCCTCAACATGCCCTTTACCACCATCAATAATAATTAAATCTGGAAGCGGCAGATTTTCTTTTAAGGCTCTAGAATATCTTCTCCGTGTGACTTCCCGCATGGATTCATAATCATCGGGACCCTTCACTGATTTAATTTTATATTTTCGATATTCACGCTTGTTTGCTTTTCCATCTGTAAACACAACCATTGCTGATACAGGGTCCGTACCTTGAATATTGGAGTTATCAAATGACTCAATTCGGTGCGGGGTGTAAATCCCAAGAAGCTCACCAAGATTTTCAACAGCTTTAATCGTTCTTTCCTCATCCTTTTCAATGAGTGAAAACTTTTCCTTAAGAGCAATATTAGCATTTTTGATCGCCATTTTAACTAGGTCCTTCTTGGCGCCTCTTTGCGGCTGCAGTACCTTTACCTCAAGTAGTTGTTCTGCTAAATGAAGGTCAACTTCATCTTGGATGAGAATCTCTTTTGGCTTAAAATGATTGGCTTTTGTATAAAATTGTCCTAGAAATGTTAAGACTTCTTCCTCAGGTTCATTATAGATGGGAAACATGGAGACGTCCCGCTCAATCAACTTCCCTTGACGGACAAAAAAGACTTGCACACACATCCAGCCTTTGTCGACTGCATATCCAAACACATCACGGTCAGTAAAGTCCGTCATGGTGATTTTCTGCTTTTCCATAATGGTCTCGATATGAACGATTTTATCGCGGAACTCCTTTGCCCGTTCAAAATCAAGTTCTTCCGCGGCGGCCGTCATTTTTTCAGTCAGCTCTTTCTTTATATCTTTATAACCGCCATTCAAAAAGCGAGTGATTTCATCCGTCATTTGTTTATATTGGTCTTCACTCACTTCATTGACACATGGTGCCAGGCACTGTCCTAAATGGTAGTATAAGCAGACCCTGTCAGGTAAAGTAGAACACTTACGTAACGGATAAATTCGGTCGAGCAGTTTTTTTGTTTCATTCGCAGCCATGACATTGGGATAAGGGCCAAAATATTTGCCTTTATCCTTTTTTACTTTTCTCGTTATGATTAGTTTCGGATGTCTTTCAGCTGTAAGTTTGATAAACGGATAGGTTTTATCATCCTTTAACATGATGTTGTATTTAGGGTCGTATTTTTTAATCAGGTTTAATTCAAGTAGTAGTGCTTCTATATTTGAAGAGGTAACAATATACTCAAAGTCCTCGATTTCATTGACTAATCTTAATGTCTTACCATCATGAGAACCGTTAAAATAAGAGCGAACACGGTTCTTTAATACTTTCGCTTTTCCCACATAAATGATCGTTCCCTGACGGTCTTTCATTAAGTAGCAGCCAGGCTGATCAGGCAGCAGTGTCAGTTTTTGCTTTATCGTTTCATTCATTCCGGCCACTCCTCCGTCAAAATCTATATCTCTAAAATTTTAAAACAAACCGTTCATAAATGGAAGTAGGAGGTTTTTGTAAAAAAATAAACCTTAGCCGGAAATTCCCAGCTAAGGTCTATTTGATTGGTCTTAAGCTTATACGTGCTTTCCTAAAACGCTTGCTAGCGCATCTTTAGGCTGGAAGCCGACTACTTTGTCAACAACTTCGCCGTCTTTGAAAACCAACAATGTTGGAATACTCATAACACCAAAGTTAGCAGCAGTTTGTGGGTTGTCATCCACATCAAGCTTAGTGATTTTTACTTTATCGCCCATTTCTGCATCAAGTTCTTCTAGAACTGGAGCAATCATTTTACATGGACCGCACCATGGTGCCCAGAAATCTACAAGTACAAGGCCTGAACCTGTTTCAGAAGCAAAAGTTTGATCTGTTACGTGTGAAATAGCCATTTATATTGACCTCCTTAAAATACTGAAATACTACGGAAAGTATAACATTTGTTTGTCATATCATGCTAATAATATGTTTCAACAAATAATTTTCCCTTTTTTACTGTAAGTATTCTATGATTGAACATGATAAAAAGCGAGCAGAAACTCCACCCGCTTTTTATATTGACCTGCTTGTGAACCTGTAAACACGGTTGCGAGGCTTTCAATGATCACTCACGCGTGTTTATTTCTGTGTTTAAGAGTGGACTTTTAGTTTTTTGAATTCTTCTGTTAATAATGGTACGACTTCGAATAGATCACCGACAATACCATAGTCCGCCACTTTGAAAATATTAGCCTCAGGGTCTTTGTTAATTGCGACAATGACCTTGGAGTTGGACATTCCTGCTAAGTGTTGAATGGCACCTGAAATACCGCAGGCAATATAAAGGTCTGGTGTAACAACCTTTCCAGTTTGACCAATTTGCAGGGAGTAGTCACAATAATCAGCATCACACGCACCACGAGAAGCACCGACTGCTCCTCCTAATACTTGGGCTAATTCCTTCAATGGTGCAAAACCGTCTGCACTCTTCACACCACGGCCGCCGGAAATAACGACTTTCGCTTCACTTAAATCTACTCCTTCTGCTGCCTTTCTTACTACCTCTTTGATAATGGCACGAAGGTCTTTAATGTCCACAGACAATGAAGAGACTTCACCTGTTCTGCTTTCATCCTTTCCTAATGGAGTAATATTATTAGGGCGTACAGTTGCAAAAATCAAACCATCTGTCACAATTTTCTTTTCAAATGCCTTACCGGAATAAATAGGTCTTGTAAACACAATGTTTCCGCCTGCCGCTTCAACAGCTGTAGCGTCAGAAATGAGACCTGAAGAAAGCTTTCCAGCGATTCTTGGTGCCAGGTCTTTTCCTAATGCCGTATGCCCTAAAACTAATCCTTCTGGTTTTTCTTGTTCTACAACAGCTAATAGAGCCTGGGCAAAACCGTCAGAGGTATATTGTTTTAATTTCTCGTTCTCTACGACAACTACGCGGTCTGCTCCATTCTGGATCAGTTCGGAACCTAAAGCGCTTACAGATTCCCCAACTAAAACCCCAACAACTTCTCCACCCTCTGCTACAGTTCTAGCTGCAGAAATGGCTTCGAAAGAAACATTACGTAATGATCCGTCACGAACTTCACTTAGTACCAATACTTTTCTTGACATTCTATTACCCTCCTGAAAAACAATTTTTATGTGAATGGATTAGATTACTTTCGCTTCCGTATGAAGAAGATGAACTAGTTCTTTCACCTGGTCATTTAAATCGCCGGTTAAAACTTTTCCTGCTTCTTTCTTAGGAGGCAAATAAATTTCAATTGTTTTTGTTTTAGCTTCCACATCATCTTCGTCAAGTTCAAGATCATCTAACTCTAGTTCTTCGAGCGGTTTTTTCTTTGCTTTCATGATACCTGGTAAGGAAGGGTAACGCGGCTCGTTAAGGCCTTGCTGTGCTGTAACCAATAGCGGCAGGCTGGTTTCAATCACTTCAGAGTCTCCTTCAACATCACGAGTGACCGTTACGTTGGTTCCGTCAATTTCTAACTTTGTAATCGTAGTAACGTATGGGATATTAAGCAGCTCTGCCACACGAGGACCCACTTGGCCTGAACCGCCATCAATGGCAACATTGCCTCCTAAAATTAAATCAGCAGCTTTATCTTTTAAGTATTCGGCTAGGACTCTGGCTGTCGTAAATTGGTCTCCATCTTCTACATCATCTTCGATATTAATGAGAACGGCTTTGTCGGCTCCCATTGCAAGGGCAGTACGTAATTGCTTTTCAGATTCCTCATTGCCTACTGAAATAACCGTTACTTCACCGCCATTGGCATCACGTACTTGAATGGCTTCTTCAATAGCGTATTCGTCATAGGGATTGATAATGAACTCTGCCCCATCTTCGTTGATTTTTCCGCCTGAAATGGTAATCTTCTCTTCCGTATCAAAGGTTCTTTTCATTAATACATAAATGTTCATGGTTTCCCTCCTAGGTAAATTTCAAACATTGAGGTAGTTCGAAAGATTGAGAAAATTTTTGGCAAAAAAAATTATTAAACTTTACAACAGCGTGTCTGCCGTAAAAAGTTATGCCCCTTTAAAGTTCGGCTCTCTTTTTTCAAGAAAAGCCTGAATCCCTTCTTTTGCATCATTGGATACAAATACTTCTCCAAATAATTCTGCTTCCCTTTTAGTTCCTTCATAAAATTCTTTCGTTTTTGCATAGTTAAGTAATTCGATGGCAGCACGTATAGAGCCCGGGCTTTTCTTTGCAATCTTGCCCGCCAGCTTATATGTTTCATCTAATAGTTGGCTTTCAGGGAAAGCACGATTAGCTAAACCAAATTGAACCGCTTCAAGACCCGTAATAGGTTCAGAGGTGAACAGCATTTCCGCAGCACGAGCGACTCCAACATATTTAGGCAACCGCTGTGTTCCTGCAAATCCAGGGATTAAACCAAGCTGCAGTTCTGGAAGACCCAGTTTAGCATTTTCACTTACATAGCGGATATGACATGCCATCGCTAGTTCAAGTCCCCCGCCAAGTGCGGCACCATGGATGGCTGCGATAATAGGCTTTGGAAATTTTTCCATTCGGTCGAATAGATCCTGTCCATATTTACCAAGGTTTGCAAATCCTTCTGAAGAAGTCACAGTCGTAAATTCCTTAATATCGGCTCCCGCTGAGAAAAATCGGCCTTCGCCATGAATGACAATAACACCAATTTCACGGTTTGGCTCGATTTCATCAAGTACTGCTGACAGTTCTCTTAATAAGCCGGATGAAAGAGCGTTTGCAGGCGGACGCTCGATGGTAATCGAAGCAATCCGGTCCTGATATGACCATTTTAAGTATTCCAATGCAACTCCCCCTTTTCAAGTTCCTTACCTCTTCCCACAGCCATTGATCAATAGTCGATGGACTGGAGAGGCCAAGGCCATTAAATCATACTTCTCCTCGTTCATCACCCATGATGTAACCGTCTCATCAATCGTCCCAAAAATCATTTGTCGGGCTAGACGAACATCAAGGCTGCTTGAAAACTCCCCTGTTTCTTTACCTTCCAAAAGGATTTTATCAATCACCTGTAAATATCCTTTAAGAACCGCATTAATTCTTAAGCGTAATTCTTTGTTGGATTGACGTAACTCTAACTGGGTAACAATAGCCATATGGTGATCATCCGACAGGAGTTGGAAATGGGTTTCAATCATCATTAATAACTTCTCTTCTGCCGTCACTTTTCCTGCTATTTTTCCTTCTATTTTTTCAACGAATTCGCCCATTTTTTCTTCAAAGAGAGAGATAAGGATGTCTTCTTTGTTTTTAAAATATAGATAGATGGTTCCATCTGCTACTCCTGCTTGTTTCGCAATTTTTGAAACCTGTGCTTGATGGTATCCATTTTCAGCAATCACTACGACCGCTGCATCTATAATTTGCATATATTTCGGTTTGTTCTTTTTCAATTAATCCACCCTCTTGAAGTTGTCTTTCCTGTATTCTTCCGATTAAATATAAAAATATGAATGATTGTTCATTCATATTTTTATAATAGATTTTAAATTGGCTTCTGTCAAGGAAAACTCCTAACTTTATCCTAATAGGAGATACAATAGGTTGACAAGCCCTGCATCTCAAAAAAAATATGATTAGGCTTGTTTTTTTCTTTCTTCCTCTAATTTTTGTTTTTCCTCTTCCACAAGCGTTCTTCTTAATATTTTACCAATGGCTGTTTTCGGTAATTCCTTTCTAAATTCATAAAGCCGGGGTGCTTTGTAAGAAGCCAAGTATTTTCTGGCAAATGTATTCATCTCTTCTGCTGTGACGGTGGAACCATCCTTTAAGACAATATAAGCCTTAACGGTCTCCCCCCGATATGGATCAGGAACACCTGCTGCAACGGCCTCTACTACATCCGGATGCTCATATAGCACTTCTTCAATTTCTCTAGGATAAATATTAAAACCACCAGCTATGATCATATCTTTTTTACGGTCAACAATATAAAAATATCCCTTTTCATCCATATAACCAAGGTCTCCGGTATAAAGCCATCCGTCCTTTAATACTTCCTCTGTTTCCCTTGGACGATTCCAGTATCCCCTCATTATTTGGGGGCCTTTAATTACAATTTCACCAATTTCACCTACAGGCATTGGTTCACCTGTTTCAACTGATAACACCATTGCCTCTGTATCAGGATATGGAACGCCAATACTGCCCTTGACCCTTGGCACATCCCATAAAAAGTTGGAATGTGTTACAGGCGATGCCTCGGACAAGCCATAGCCTTCTACCAGTTTCCCGCCAGTTATTTCTTCAAATTTCTGTTGAATTTCAACTGGAAGCGGCGCAGATCCGCTGATACATGAGTCTATGGAAGAAAGATCATATTTTTTCAAATCCGGATGATTTAATAAGCCAATATAGATGGTTGGCGCGCCAGGAAAAAGGGTGGGCCGCTGTTTGTGTATCGTTTTTAATGTTGTTAAAGCATCGAATTTAGGTAAAAGAATCATTTTACATGCCATTTTAATGGATAATATCATAACTGTAGTCATTCCGTAGACATGAAAGAAGGGCAATATTCCTAAAATAGATTCTTCCCCTGGTTTACATTTATATAGCCAAGCCTCACTCATGCAGGTATTGGCTATCAAATTTTTGTGGGTCAGCATAACACCTTTCGGGAAGCCTGTCGTACCTCCAGTATATTGTAATAAAGCAATATCTTCATAAGGATTAACCTCATGCTGTATGATTTCTTTGGAGTTTGCTTGGATTATTTCGCTGAGCAAATGGGAGTTCCCTTCATGTGTAACCTTTACAACAATCCCATATTGCTTTTTCTGGATGAAGGGATAGATGAGATTTTTAGGAAATGGTAAGTAGTCTTTGATAGCGGTTACAACTATATGTTGTAAATTAGTCTGCGGCATGACTTTTGTGACTCTTGGGTAGAGGATGTCTAGGGTGATGATTGCTATTGCTCCTGAGTCTTTCATTTGGTACTCAAGCTCACGTTCGGTATATAAAGGATTCGTTTGAACGACAATTCCTCCGGCCATTAATATTCCGAAATAGCTAATCACGGCTTGTGGACAATTAGGAAGCATGATGGCAACCCGGTCATCTTTTTGTATACTCAGGGATTGCTGCAGGTAACTGGCAACACAGAGAGCTTCTTCATATAGTTGTTTGTACGGCATTTCTTTACCCATAAAATGAATCGCTGTTCTATCCGGAAACTTTCTGGCGGCATGTTCCAGGTATTCTTGAACAGGTTCTCTTGAGTATTCAAGTGTAGCGGGAATTTCCTTTGGATAAAGGTCCAACCATGGTTTTGACTCCAAAATAAAACCTCCCTTTTTTATCTAAATTATAAAAATTCTAAACTCTCTTCTATTATAGTACAGCAATTCCTTGCAGACAATGAGACTTTCGTTTCTCATGGGAGAATACCTTCGTTAATCCGCAAAATAAAAAATCATCGCCAAATGACTTCAGCGATGATTTATATTATGCAAAAAACACCATATAGATAATGCCTATAAGTAAAAATAAACCACACAATCCCAGCAGTACCTTAGCTAATGTCTCCACTGTTATTTCTCCCCTTACGAAATTCCTGCTCCAATCACAGAAGACAACCCAATTGAGATAATAAGCGACATCAAACCTACAGCTCTGTTATCATTTTGAATTTCCTCATCGATCTTAAACTTTGGCGTTAAGAATTCAAAGATAAAATAACCGGCAAGCAGCAGGACAAACCCATACACACCCCAGCCCATCATCTCAAGTAAAGAATTGTTTTCCTGAACTGACGCACGAAAAATATTGGCCAAACCCAATATCTTTCCACCGGTTGCCATTGCCACCGCCAAGTTCCCTCTCTTAATTTCTTCCCAATTTTTATATTTGGTCACCAGTTCAAAAATAGCCAAAAAGACTACCAAACATAAAATTACAACGCTGTAATATGCAGCAATTTGAATATACCTATTCTGCCAAAACTGGTCCATCACGTATCCCCCGAATATTATTTAAATTCGACGATGGTTACCCCTGTACCACCCTCTCCGGCTTCCCCAAAGCGGATTTTCTTAACGGAACGATGGTTTTTTAGATATTCTTGTACACCCTGTCTTAATGCTCCTGTCCCTTTACCATGAATGATCGAAACACGTGGGTAATTTGACAGAAGGGCATCATCAATATATTTTTCTACCTTCATCAAGGCATCCTCGTATCTCTCACCCCGAAGATCCAATTCCATCTTAACTAGTGTATCTCGTCCTTGTACGATCGCCATTGGTTTAGTCTCAACCTGTTTTGGCGTACTCAAATACTCCATATCCTTCTCTTTGACTTTCATTTTCAAAATTCCAATCTGAACTTGCCATTCATTGTCTGAAACACGGTCCACAAGAGTTCCTCTTTGATCAAAAGTTAAAACCTTCACCTCATCACCTGGCATAAAGGTATGTTTTTTTCCTTGCTTGTTGATGAGTTTAGAGGATTTCTTAATTTCCGGTGCTGCTTGTTCAAGTCGTTTTTTAGCGTCAATAAGCTCGTGTTCTTTTATTTCTGCATGTTTCTCTGTTCTCATTTTACGCAAGTCACGGATAACCTTTTCTGCCTCTTGTTTTGCTTCATCCACAATATCAGAAGCCTGTTCAGCTGCTTTTTCAAGCATGGAATCTTTTTGATCGTAAAACTCCATCATTTGTTTTTGTAAATCTCGATGAAGCTTTTCAGCCTGCTTTAAAAAGTCGCGCGCCTCTTGTTGCTCACGCTCAGCCTGACGCTTACTCGCCTCAAGGGAAGCAATCATTTTATCAATTTGATTCGTGTCTTCACTTACATGCGAGCGAGCAGATTCAATAACCCGTTCATTTAGCCCAAGCCGTTTGGAAATTTCGAAGGCATTACTTCGGCCAGGAACTCCCAATAATAATTTATAGGTCGGACTCAATGACTCAACATCAAATTCCACACTGGCATTTAATACCCCTTCGCGGTTATAGCCGTAAGCCTTCAATTCCGGATAGTGAGTGGTGGCAATAACTCTTGCCCCGCGCTTATGAACCTCATCTAAAATCGAGATGGCCAAAGCAGCACCTTCCTGTGGATCAGTTCCAGCTCCAAGTTCGTCAAATAGGACAAGGCTGTTAAAATCCACCCGGTTTAAGATATCAACAATATTAACCATGTGGGAGGAAAAAGTACTTAAGCTTTGTTCAATCGACTGCTCATCACCAATATCTGCATAGACGGCATCAAATACCGCGAGTTCCGATCCATCCTGTGCAGGTACCTGCAGACCTGCTTGAGCCATTAAAGAGCATAATCCCAGGGTTTTTAAGGTGACGGTTTTACCACCTGTATTAGGACCAGTGATCACAATCGTTGTATAGTCTTTTCCTAACATAATATCATTAGCTACTACTTCATCAATCGGAATTAACGGATGACGTGCTTTATATAAGGCAATTCTTCCTTCATCGTTCATCATTGGCATGGATGCTTTTATTTTTTTCCCGTACTTTGCTTTGGCAAAAATAAAATCTAAATTGGCTAAAACATCAACAATTACCTTGAGTTCACTTTCAAATTCAGCCGTTTTGGCTGACAGCTCTGTCAAGATTCGTTCAATTTCTAGCTGCTCTTTGACACGAATATCTTGAAGTTGATTATTTAATTGGACAATGACCTGAGGCTCAATAAAGAGGGTTTGTCCTGATGAACTTTGGTCATGAATAATACCGCCATAATGGCCGCGGTATTCTTGTTTTACCGGTATTACAAAGCGGTCATTCCGTATAGTTACAATCGCATCGGATAACATTTTAGCTGCATTGGAAGAACGAATCATACTTTCTAACCGTTCACGAATACGGGACTCATTTGCTCTAAGCTGCTGTCTTAGTGAGCGAAGTAAGTCGCTCGCACTATCCAATACCTCGCCGCTTTCGTCAATGGCATGTTTAATTTCATGTTCTAGATTTGTCAGCGGAATGATTTGCGCTACTTGTTCCATTAAAATTGGCAGTTCTGTTCTTTCTTCCGCCAGCTCCTCAATAAATCGCTTCATTTGACGGCTGGCATGGATGGTACTTGCAATTTGTACCAGCTCATGAGCACTCAAAACACCGCCAATAACAGAACGTTTAATATGGGCACGGATATCATGAACCCCGGATAAAGGAACATTCCCTTTTATCCGGATAACCGTTGATGCCTCATCGGTTTCTGCTTGGAGTCTAACGACCTCCTCAAAATCTGTCGACGGTACTAATTCTTTTATTTTATCTCTTCCAAGTGAGGAAGAGGCATGTCCGATGAGCTGTTCCTTTATTTTCGTAAATTCTAAAACCTTTAAAGCTCTTTCGTGCATGGAGTTTCCCCCCTTTTTATGAATTGTCCAGCTTCAGCGCCTAGGGGCTCGGGGTCATAAGCCAATCCGTCAAGAAGGCTAAAGAACAGCCTTCTCGCCGGCTCGTCTTATGCCTGTCGCCCCTGACCAAGGCACTTACGCTTTTCTTATCGATGATGTAAATATTCAAGTAATTCATATTTATCTAAAGCATTGATTACCGTAGATTTCTTAATCCAACCTTTTTTAGCTGCCGCGACACCAATTTCCATATGCTTTAATGTATCCAATTGGTGAGCATCCGTATTAATCAGAATCTTTACGCCATGTTCTTGTGCTTTCCGCAAATATTCCGCTGATAAATCTAGCCTGTTAGGGTTCGCATTTAATTCCAATGCTGTATTCGTCTCTTTTGCCAGCTGAATCAACAAATCAACATCTACATCATAGCCTTCTCTGCGTCCAATTTTTCTGCCGGTTGGATGGGCAATTAAATCAACGTGCGCATTTTCAAGCGCAGTCTTTAGGCGCTCCATAATCTTTTCCCTTGGCTGTGTGAACGCCGAATGAATCGAAGCAATCACAAAATCCATTTCCGCTAATAGCTCATCATCAAAATCAAGTGTGCCATCTGGTAAAATATCCATCTCGATGCCTGATAGGATTAAGATATCATCGTATTGTTGATTTAATTTTTTTATTTCTTCATTCTGCTTTAACAATCTTTCACGTGAAAGCCCATTAGCTACCTTTAGATACTGAGAGTGATCAGTAATTGCCAAGTATTGATATCCTCTAGCCCGGCAGGCTTCTACCATTTGTTCAATGGAGTGAGCCCCGTCGCTCCAGGTGGTGTGCATATGCAGATCACCTTTGATATCTGAAAGTTCGATCAATTCGTCTTCCGCAGAGAATTGCTCTACTTCTCTTCCATCCTCCCTGATTTCAGGCGGAATAAATGGCAGATCGAAATGCTTAAAAAATTCCTCTTCCGATGAAAATGTAAGAATTTCCCCTGTTTCTACATTTTCGACTCCATATTCACTAATCTTTTCTCCACGGTCTTTAGCCAGCTGACGCATCCGGACATTATGATCCTTTGAACCTGTAAAATGATGAAGCGTTGTGATGAACTCCTCAGGTTTTACAAGACGAAAATCAACAGAGACATCATAATCGAGGGCCAAAACAACGGAAACCTTTGTATCCCCCGCACCAATGACCTCCTTTATTCGAGGCAGTTGAAGCAGGTGTTCTCGTACCAGTTCGGGTTCATTTGTCGCAATAATAAAATCAAGATCCTTAATCGTTTCCCGCATTCTTCTTAAGCTTCCCGCTCTAGAATAACGAATGATATCCTGCATTTCTGCAAGTTTATCCTCAATTTGCTCCGCAACCGGGAGCATATAGGCAAGCGGAAGCCTCTCTGGCCTTGTTCCTACATTGGCAATTGCGCTCAAGATTTTTTCTTCCGTTTTCTTGCCAAACCCAGCAAGCCCTTGGACTTTGCCTGCTTCACAAGCTTCCTTTAAACTATCGACATCTTCAATTCCCAGTTCTTTATACAGCTTGGCAATTTTCTTCCCTCCCAAACCTGGAAGCTGCAACAGAGGGATTAAACCAGCGGGAACCTCTTCCTTCAGCTCACTTAATACGGTTGATGTCCCCTCTTTTATGTACTCATCGATCACCGCGGCCGTACCTTTGCCAATCCCAGAAATGGCGGTAAAGTCTTCAATTTCCGTTAAAACACGTTCATCTGTTTCAAGCGCAATCGCAGCTTTACGGAAGGCTGAAACTTTAAATGGGTTTTCACCTTTTAATTCCATATA
This sequence comes from Neobacillus cucumis, assembly GCF_002860255.1. Taxonomy (GTDB): domain Bacteria; phylum Bacillota; class Bacilli; order Bacillales; family Cytobacillaceae; genus Neobacillus; species Neobacillus cucumis_A. The sequence goes on along the minus strand of NZ_PGVE01000069.1, from coordinate 61,897 downwards.
AATCGCAATGGTTTCTAATAACCGAATTAATTCTTTTTTATTGACCTCCATAAAAAACACCTGCCTTATGGTTTAGCATTTTTATTATGTCCTATCTTTTTGCATGAATAGAAAAACTCCTCTGCTACAGAGAAGTTCAAGCTGTAGTATATTCAATCCACAAGCTTTTAATTTGCTGTGAAAGGATAGGGGTGTGGTTCACAATTGCCTTTGCCAAATTTGAATGATCCAATTGATCCTGAATTACTTCGATTGGAATTAAGGCAGCAATATATAATAAAATAAAGATAATTAGATAGACTTCACAAAATCCTAAAAGGCCGCCAGCTAGAACATTCAACTGCCTTAAAACCGGCAGATGTGCAATAAAGTCGAGCATCGAGCCGATAATTTGGAAAAGAATTTTTACCGCAAAAAAGATGATCACAAAGGCTATCGCGCGGTAGAAGGCACTCTCCATATCTGTTGAGTCTGAGAATATCTTTAATGCCGTACCATCCCCGAAGTCTGGGTAGGGAATCCATAAAATGAGCTTTGTGGAAAGTTCTTCGTAGTAGGAAGCAGCAGCCACATATGCAATAATAAAACCTGTTAGATGAACAAGCTGCAGGATAAACCCCCTTTTAAGACCAACAAAGAATCCAATAATTAGAAAAATAATAATGGCTAAACCTAACATAATCTTTAGTCCTTTTCTTTTTGTAGTTCCGCTTGCAGCCGCTCTAACTGATCTTTGATTTTAATATAATCATTAACTGCATTAACAGCAGTTAGAACAGCTAGTTTATTTACGTCAAGAGTTGGATTCTTAAAACTGATTTCACGCATTTTGTCGTCAACTAACGAGGCCACCAGTCGTATATGACTTGGGCTTTCCGTACCCATTATGACGTATGCTTGGCCGAATATATCAACGGTTGTTCTGTGTTTTTGAATATTTGACAACGTAAAGCCTCCATTCCAGAATCCTACTCTATACTATAACACGAACGTACATAAGACGAAAAGTCAAACAAATTAAAAATGCAAGACTGACTTGATTGATTCCGTTTTTTCAAAAATTCAAAGAAATGTGGTGGCCCTAAGTGGGAAATGTTGTTCTTATTTTAGAAATGTCAAAGATTAATGAAATGAAGAATTATTATGCAAAACAACTTTTAGATAAAAATATTCCTGGAGGAATGTTTGCAGCGAAAACCCCTGCTTGTATGATTACGGCGTATAAGTCCGGAAAGGTTTTATTCCAAGGGAATGATTGTGAAAAAGAGGCAGGAAAATGGGGGAACAGCAGTGCTGCTGTTTCAAATAACAAAACTCCTGCTACCAAGGGGAAATCAGCACCTAAAGGGAATCTTCCCTCTGGTATTTCAGGAATGTCTGCTATCGGGTCAGATGAAGTAGGTACAGGGGACTTTTTCGGTCCGATTACCGTTGTAGCTGCCTATGTCAGAAAGGAAGATATTCCACTATTAAAGGAATTAGGCGTAAGAGATTCAAAGGATTTAAATGATGAAAAAATAGTAGAAATTGCTAAAGTGATTAAAGATGTCATACCTTTTAGCTTAATGACGCTTAAAAATGAGAAGTATAATCAGGTACAGCAGTCGGGGATGTCACAAGGGAAAATGAAGGCATTGCTCCATAACAAGGCGATTTTAAATGTATTGGAGAAGATTGCCCCTTCGAGACCAGAGGCGATTTTAATAGACCAATTTGTTCAGCCGGGAACCTATTTTCAGCATCTGAAAGGACAAAGTGCTATTGCCAATAAGGATGTTTATTTTAGTACGAAAGCAGAAGGTATTCATATTGCTGTTGCCGCCGCCAGTATTTTAGCGCGTTATGCGTTTATTCAATACATTGATAAGCTAAGTGATGCGGCAGGATTTAAAATTCCAAAAGGGGCAGGGGCGCAGGTAGATGTGGCTGCGGCTAGGCTGATTTTGAGCAAAGGGCGGGATAGCCTTCCATCGTTTGTAAAACTCCACTTTGCGAACACCGACAAGGCTTTGGCGATTGCAAATAAAAAACGAAGCTAAGTCGTTTTCAGAAGACTGGTTGAATAGAGTGATAGTAAACGGCAATTAGGGGGGACTGGAGTGGCAAATAAGTTAAGTTTAACTGAGATCGACCAAGCTTTGGCAGAATTAACAGGATGGAAATTAGACGGTAAATTTATTGATAAAAAATATCGTTTTCGAGAGTTTTTAAGCGGTGTTGCATTTGTAAATGAAATTGCACAGTTGTCTGAGGAAAAGAATCATCACCCCTTTATCGCAATTGATTATAAATTAGTGACGCTGAGGCTGACCTCTTGGAATGCTGGAGGATTGACGGATTTAGATGTGGCGTTGGCGAAGGTTTATGATGAAATTTACGAAAAAAATAGGGTTCATGATTAATTGGGTGATTCATTTCATGAGATTGCTGTCTAAAAATTTGTTTCAAATTTTTTATCAGCAGTTTTTAGTTATTTATCAGCACTTTTCGTATATTTATCGGCACTTTTCAGTCGTATATCAGCGAAAATTAGAACTTATCAGCACTTTACCAAGGGATGGTCTTAGGAGAATAGGATCTCCCCTTTTTTGTTCCTAGATCGTAACTTAGATTTGCCGATACTAAAAATCTCTTTGAAGTATGAGATGATGTTAACTGGCAAAAATCCCGAAATTGCTGATTCGTTATTTGGGTGTCAATAAGTAAAAAATAGTCCATTAAAGCATTAATGTGGGCATCTTTCGAATAAGTATTGCAGGATGGACAGAACCATTTAGATCTTTTTTCAATGATCGGATAATGATTACAGCGGGGACAGAAAACACCGATGGATAAATCATACTTGTTGATTCCGTATTTTCTTAAAACATAGTTTGTGGGGACCGTATTCATTTTCACAAGACGTCGGCACAGCTTACGGAGATCCTTAGAATCAAGGGCAGGTTTCGTAAATTGATCTTCAAAGTACTGGATTTTACTTTGAAAAACATCCGCTTTACCTACACGCGGTTTTACTTTATAGGCATTTTTTCCAGTAACGGCATAAGTGGCATAACTATTACTAATCACTACTACATATTCAGTAGGGATGTCGGGAAATTTGTTCGTTTTTAAAAGCTTTCTTAAATATTCTTGGTGTCTTTCAGCCTGGGCAATTGGATAGGGATATCCTTTTTCCTTTTCATTATAAATTTGAATAAACTGTTCGTTTTCTGTATCAAAAATTAATTTACCTGTCATATTTTTCACTTCAATAATTAGGGCGTATTCTGGTGATATGAGGAGGGTATCGATTTGGCAGTTATATTCACCATCAGGAAGGTTTAAATCGTGGAGAATCATGTATTTATCCTTAGGCAGGTACCTAAGATAGTAGTCAAATGCTACTTCACCTTGGTAGCCGGCTCGCCTCCTTCCTAACTCCTCTTGAATCTCTTTGTATTTTGGATGGTTAGTGGAAAGACGTCGGCATAGTGCCTCTAAAATAAGTATAACTAGTGGAATTTTCCTCTCTTTTATTATCAATAAATCTCACTCCTTTCGTTTTACATAATAGATTCTAATTGGAGTCTGGAAAATCCTGCTGAAATTTATCGAAATTTGTTTGTCGTATTTTTTATCAGCAGTTTTTATATGTTTATCAGCACTTTTCATTGTTTTATCAGCGAAAAAATCATTTTATCAGCAAAAACACAAAAAGCTGGCTCGAATTAGATTCGAACCAGCCATTTTATTTTATCCGCGAAGAACGGCGCCAGCCTTTTCTTTTAATGCTTCCAGCACACGCTCATGTACTTTTGTTACCTCTTCATCCGTCAAAGTACGCTCAGGATCTAAATATTTTAATGAGAAAGCAATCGACTTCTTGCCTTCTTCCATTCTTTCACCCTCATACAAATCGAACACCTCTGCTTCCTTCAGAAGCGGTGCACCAGTTGTTAGAATGATATCCTTTAAGGTGCCTGACACCGTTTCTCTGTTTACCACAAGGGCAATGTCTCTTGTGATGGTCGGGAAGCGTGGGATGCTGTTGTATTGTAATGGGGCAGTTTCTTCTTGAAGAACTGCTTGTAACGAGAGTTCGAATACATAGGTATCTTTTAAATCAAGTTCTTTTTGTACTGTTGGGTGGACTTGGCCCACAAAGCCGACGTTAACTCCGTCCAAACGGATTTCTGCTGTACGGCCAGGGTGCATCCCCTCTACTTTAGACTGCACATATTGTACACGATCTTCAAGGCCAAGCTTTGCAAACATACCTTCTAAAATCCCTTTAACAACGAAGAAGTCAACAGCCTTCTTCTCGGCTTGCCATGAATGGCTGTGCCATAAACCTGTTACAGCACCTGCTAGATGCTCAATTTCAATGGGAAGGGCATCTTCTCCATTAGATAAGAATACAGCACCAGTCTCATAAACAGCCAAGCTGTCATTTTGGCGGGCACTATTGTATTTTAATACTTCCAAAACTTGAGGCATGATGCTTAAACGAAGCACGCTTCGTTCTTCACTCATTGGCATCGCTAAACGAATAGGCTCGCGTTTTTCAAGGGCATATTGTGAAGCTTTATCCGCACTTGTCAACGAGTATGTTACAGCCTGATATAACCCTGCACCTTCGAGATACTGACGAACCACACGGCGTTTCTTTTGATACGCAGATAATTTACCAGGAGTTGTTGATCCTACTGGCAAAGTTTTTGGAATGTTGTCATATCCATAAAGGCGAGCTACTTCCTCTATTAAATCTTCTTCGATTCTAATATCTCCGCGGCGAGTTGGTGCCGTAACAGTAATAGTATCTTGTTCGACACTTACCTGGAATTGCAAACGGTCAAAAATTTCTTTTACATCGTTCATCTGTAAGTCTGTACCAAGGACACGATTAATTTTTTCTAGTGTGATTGATACCACTTCAGGCTCTACAGTTAGTGTATCTACCTCTGAAGTACCCTCAAGCACCTCACCGCCAGCATACTTTGCCATTAAGTAGGCAGCGCGTTCGCCGGCTGGACGGACACGGTTTGGATCCACGCCTTTTTCGAAACGTGCGCTGGCTTCACTTCTTAAACCATGGTCTTTCGATGCTTTACGGACTGTCTGACCATTGAAGTAAGCTGCTTCTAATAACACAGTCGTTGTATCTGAAGTAACCTCTGAATTTGCACCGCCCATTACACCTGCTAAAGCGACAGGCTCCGTACCATTCGTAATAACTAGATGGTCTGAAGTCAACGTCCGTTCAGCATCATCAAGGGTAACAAATTTTTCTCCATCTACTGCTCGGCGGACAAGGATTTCCTTAGAACTTAAACGGTCATAATCAAACGCATGAAGCGGCTGGCCGTATTCTAATAAGATATAGTTAGTAATATCGACCACGTTGTTGTGCGGGCGAATACCAGCATTCATTAAGCGAGTTTGCATCCATAATGGTGAAGGTCCAATTTTTACATTTTTAATGATCTTAGCAACGTAAAGAGGGTTATCCTCTTTTGCTTCCACCTTGATTTTTACATAATCTGATGCCTTTTCGTTAATCGGCTCAAGGTCCGTTTCTGGAAGTTTAACCTCTCTGCCAAGAATCGCTGCCACTTCATAGGCAACTCCTAGCATGCTTAAGCAGTCTGCACGGTTTGGTGTTAAACTAAGTTCTAACACTTCATCGTCGCGGTTTAGTAATTCTAACGCATCTAAGCCCACTTCAGCATCTGAAGGAAAAACAAAGATTCCCTCAGAATATTCTTTTGGAACAATTTTCCCTTCCATGCCAAGCTCAGTAAGGGAACAAATCATTCCATTAGACTCTTCGCCGCGAAGCTTCGCCTTTTTAATTTTAAAATTACCAGGAAGTAAGGCACCCACCGTAGCAACGGCAACCTTCTGGCCTTGAGCAACATTCGGTGCACCGCAAATAATTTGAACAGGCTGTTCCTGACCAATATCCACAAGACATTTGCTTAATTTATCAGCATTTGGATGCTGCTCACGTTCTAAAACATGGCCGACAACCACACCTTTAATGCCTTCGTTAAGAACCTCTACACCTTCCACTTCGATTCCGCTTTTAGTAATTTTTTCAGCTAATTCCTCTGCTGTTACACCTGTTAAATCAATATAATCTTGCAGCCATTTATATGATACGAACATGTCTCCGTCTCCTCCCTACTCGTGTTTTGAGAACTGTTTTAAGAATCGTACATCGTTTGTGTAGAAATGACGGATATCATCCACACCGTATTTCAACATTGCAATCCGCTCAGGTCCCATTCCAAAAGCAAATCCAGTGTATTTTTTAGAATCATAACCAGCCATTTCTAGAACGTTTGGATGAACCATACCTGCTCCTAGAATCTCAATCCAGCCAGTTTGTTTACACACATTACAGCCATGTCCGCCGCAAATTTTACATGAAATATCCATTTCAACAGAAGGCTCTGTAAATGGGAAGAAACTTGGTCTAAGACGAATTTCACGGTCTTCACCGAACATTTTCTTCGCAAATACCTCTAATGTTCCTTTCAAATCACTCATTCGAATGTTTTCACCGACAACTAGGCCTTCAATTTGCATGAATTGATGAGAGTGTGTAGCATCATCATTATCGCGGCGGTAAACCTTACCAGGGCAGATAATCTTAATAGGCCCTTTCCCTTCATGCTTTTCCATCGTACGCGCTTGGACTGGTGATGTATGGGTACGAAGAAGGATTTCTTCTGTAATATAGAAGGAATCCTGCATATCACGGGCAGGGTGGCCTTTTGGTAAATTTAGAGCTTCAAAATTATAATAATCCTGCTCTACCTCAGGGCCTTCAGCTACTTGATAACCCATTCCAATAAACAAATCTTCAATTTCTTCAATGATTCTTGTCAGTGGATGGTGGTTCCCAACTTTGACCGGACGGCCTGGGAGGGTTACATCGATGCTTTCAGATGCTAATTTTTCTAACACAGCTGCTTCTTCTAGGTCTTTTTGTTTTGCTTCAATTTTAGCAGCAATCGTTTCACGCACTTCATTCACAAGTGCTCCCATGACTGGCCGCTCTTCAGCAGAAAGCTTCCCCATTCCGCGCAGTACTTCTGTAATTGGTCCTTTTTTTCCTAGGTAGGCAACCCGGATGTCATTCAATTCTTTTAAGCTCTCGGACTGTTCAACTTTTTGAATAGCCTCTTGCTGCAATTCCTTTAAACGTTCTTGCATATCATCTATTCCTCCTTAATGGTATTTGGTCACTTTAGGGTAGTTACCTTAACTATGAAAAACAAAAAAACCCCATCCCTGGAAAGGGACGAGGTTTATCATTCGCGGTACCACCCTTGTAAACACATATGTATAAAAATATTGTGTTCGCTTCATTCAAATAACGGCTTGTGCCGGTGCACCTTTACACAGAAAAGCGGAAGTGCCCTGGTCAGCCCCGACAAGCATAAGACAAGCACTACGGAAGGCGTGCACTTTGCCTTCCGTAGTGATTGGCTTATGACCTCGAGGGGCTGGGCGCTGTAGCTGGACAGTAATCTATTCTCAAGCTATTGCTTTTTATTGTGGTCCCGGTGCCAACTCAGGAGGTGAACTTCTCAAGTGTTGAGCCATAAAAGTGCTTGCAGTCACGGCACTTTCTCCCTTAATGGTCGATCACTAGATACTTTTCTCCATCATCGTTTTTAACATTTTTCAATTGTTCACTATTATATAACGTTTTTGAGCAGATGGTCAAACGTATTCGGCCTATTTTTTTAAGAAATAGAGAAGAATTCCAGTGGCAACAGCTACATTTAACGACTCGCTTTTTCCGTAAATTGGAATGTACAGATTGGAATTCGTACTAGAAAGAAGATCCTTTGCTACTCCATTCCCCTCATTTCCAACGATAAGGGCAAACGACTCTCCACTAGAAATATCCGTATATTCGGATGCACCCTCAAGCGCCGTCCCATAAACCGGGATATTTTTTCCTTGGAGCCTTTCGATCCATTCATGGAGATCGCCTCTAATGATAGGCAGGTGAAAATGGCTTCCCTGTGCCGATCGTAACACCTTTGAGTTATAGATATCAACACTTCCGTGTCCAACGATAACTGCATCAATTCCTGCTGCATCCGCAGTACGGATCATCGTTCCAAGATTCCCTGGATCCTGTACAGCATCAATTAATAAGAATGTCTTCCCCTCTTGTGCCAACGCTTCACCCATCTTGCTTGGTACCCGGCAAATCGCATAAATTCCTTGAGGAGCTTCGGTTTCAGTTAATAATTTAGAGATTTCCTCTGTAACGAGAGTAACCGGTGTAGAACTTACATCCCAGCGCGGCGGCAGACCTACCTGATCTGAAACGATAATTTCTAATAGCTGCTCACCTTGCTTGAGTGCTTCCTCGACTAAATGAAATCCCTCTATTATAAACGACTCGGTTTTATCCCGCTCTTTTTTGGTTAAAAGTTTTCTCCATTGTTTTACCTTAGGATTATTGACAGATTCTATATGTTTCAAAACAGTTCTCCTTTAACATACTCATATGATTTTCTCATTATATCCTAAATACCATACATAATAAAACCAATAGTTAGAAATCATAATAATGAATGAAGGTTAACAAAAGGAGGGTTTGGAACATGAACTTAAACCTAAGAAATGCAATTCTTCATAATGTCTCCGGTAATACACAAGACCAATTAGAAGATACCATTGTTGATGCGATTCAAAACGGGGAGGAAAAAATGCTTCCTGGACTTGGAGTATTATTTGAGGTTATTTGGAAAAATTCATCCGAAGATGAAAAAAAAGAAATGCTTACAACCCTTGAAAAAGGGGTAAAGTAAATGCCGGGCTGCCATTTGGCGGCTTTTTTTATACCAAAAATCCCTCGGTTAAAAAGCAAACCGAGGGACTATCCATTCTATTCAAACGTAATTTTATCAACTGCTTCACGGTCAAGACGCTTAATAACCTCAACAATTAATTTAACAGCATTTTCATAATCATCACGATGAAGCATCGCTGCATGTGAGTGAATATAACGAGTAGCAATGGTAATCGCGAGCGCAGGTACACCATTATGTGTCAAATGGATCGAACCAGCATCCGTTCCACCGCCAGGGATGGATTCAAATTGATAGGGAATATTCAACTCATCTGCTGTATCTGTAACAAAATCGCGCAATCCCTTATGTGCCACCATAGAAGCATCATACACTACCACTTGCGGGCCTTTACCCATTTTACTCATCGCTTCTCTTTCAGAGATTCCAGGCGTATCACCTGCAATGCCCACGTCAACTGCAAAGCCGATATCTGGTTGAATCTTATAAGTAGCTGTTTTTGCACCGCGTAATCCAACCTCTTCTTGAACCGCTCCCACACCATAAACAACATTTGGATGATCCACGTCTTTCAGTTGTCTTAGCACATCAATTGCAATCGCACAGCCAATTCGGTTATCCCATGCTTTCGCTAATAACATTTTCTCATTGTTCATGACAGTAAATTCAAAATATGGGACAACCATGTCACCCGGACGCACGCCCCACTCCTTTGCTTCTTCGCGGCTAGAAGCACCAATATCGATGAACATATCCTTAATTTCAATTGGTTTCTTACGAGCTTCTGCAGATAAAACATGAGGCGGTTTTGAACCGATAATACCTGTTACCTCACCTTTTCTCGTTACGATTGTCACGCGCTGTGCCAGCATGACCTGTCCCCACCAGCCGCCAACTGTTTGAAAACGAAGGAAGCCTTTATCATCAATCTGCGTGATCATAAAACCAACTTCATCCAAGTGGCCCGCAACCATGATCTTTGGGCCGCCCTCTTTCCCCACTTTTTTGGCAATTAAACTGCCAAGTCCGTCATGCGTGATTTCATCAGCATATGGAGCTATGTATTTCTTCATTACTTCGCGGACTTCACGCTCATTGCCAGGAATTCCTTTGGCATCGGTTAGGTCCTTTAACATTGTTAATGTTTCGTCTAATTTCGCCATGCTTAAGCCCCCTAATTGTATGTACAACCATTATTATACAAAACGAAACTGCCAAGCTACAAATTTTCTGCTAATAGTTATTTTGCTGTCTTTGATAATTTACTTCGTTTTTTTCAAAATATGCCTTCACAATTTCATCTTCTGCAAACCCTAATAATATTGACAGCATTAAATAGGACTCAAATAATTTTAGATAATTTTCCAATGCTTTACTTTTTTGAAAATGACTAATCGATTCATAAATAGCTAGAAACTGCTCCGTCACATTTCGGGAGGATTGCACCGTATTCAGGTTAAGCGTTTCTTGGTCAAACCCACACTCAATCCCAAGCGACAGGATAAAATGAATTCCATCCACAAACTCCTCTAATACCACTTCTTTGGATGAAGAAGGTTTCACACTCCAAAACTTAAAGCATCGCGTTTCATTTGCCAATTCACCGATTTCAACCAACAAAGCAAGAACCTTTCTGTCAAATAAGTCCTCCTTCTCTAGCCCATGTTTTTCTTCAATATGCGCATCCAATGCTTTTTGCATTTCAAACAGTTTTTTTAATTCCATAACCAGCTCTCCTTCTTAAAAAATAATATCAAAACTTAATTTGTGAAACTTCTGTTTTGCTCAACCGTATAAAAAAGTAAAACAGTGTAGTGGTAGGGGGCTTAGCCATGATTTGGTTGCTGCGGTTTGTATTGTTATTCTTGATTATTTTCATCTTTTACCTCGGAGTCAAATCCTTTTTCAATTCGTCACGAAAACTTGAAACCGCTCGTAAACATAGACGCTTTTTACTTCTTGATGACGAAGATATTAGAAAGAATTTTTTCTTAACTTATAAAGGCGCGGTGTTTATTGGAGAAAAATATATGGGTACAAAAAATAATAGCATTGATGTTGTAACAATCTTACTCTCCCCCGATAATACTGTAGCACTCAAAGGGCTTGTAAAAGATGACTTCTTATTTTTATCTAAAAAAATACTTGAGAAATATCCGAATGCTGAAATTAATTGGAAAAGTCCAGTGAAGGAACTTTTACAAAATTAGCCGCATTCTATGCGGCTTTTTACATCATTAATTTAAAAAAGACCACTAATTCTAGGATGGCAAGAAGCGGAAAACCCAGCTTAAAAGAAACATGCTTTGTTTTGTGACGGAAGATTCGCATTCCTGCCGTTGTACCGATTGCCCCTCCCAAGATGGCTACCATCCAGAGTGTCTTTTCACTAATTCTATATTGGTGCTTGATGGCACGCTTTTTATCCTCTCCCATTATGTAAAGCCCGGCTATATTCATGATGATAACAGCGATTAAGAATAATTTCATTCCCAATATCCCCTTTTATAGAAAAAGCCATCCTCACGAAGAGAATGGCATTTATAAATTACTTGTTGTATTGTTGCTTAGCTACGTTTGCTAATTCAGCAAATGCGTTTGCATCGCTAATCGCAAGTTCAGAAAGCATTTTGCGGTTTACTTCGATACCAGCAAGCTTTAAACCGTGCATTAAACGGCTGTAAGAAAGACCGTTCATACGAGCTGCTGCGTTGATACGTGTAATCCAAAGTTTACGGAAATCACGCTTAACCTGACGACGGTCACGGAAAGCATATTGTAATGATTTCATAACCTGTTGGTTAGCAACTTTATATAATGTATGTTTTGAACCGAAATAACCTTTAGCTAATTTAAGAACTCTTTTACGACGTTTGCGGGTAACAGTACCGCCTTTTACACGTGGCATTAAATTTCCCTCCTATAATAAATCGATCACTTATAATTATTTTACGTAAGTTAATAGTTGACGAATGCGTTTGAAATCGCCTTTAGAAACAAGAGTTCCTTTGCGAAGTTTACGCTTTGCTTTTGTAGATTTGTTAGCGAATAAGTGGCTTGTATAAGCATGGTCACGCTTTAGTTGACCAGAACCAGTTTTCTTAAAACGCTTTGCAGCGCCGCGGTGAGTTTTCATTTTTGGCATTATGATTGTCCTCCTTATTACTTATCGTTTTTAGGTGCTAAAACTAGGAACATGCTGCGTCCATCCATTTTTGGATGTGATTCGATGGTTGCAACTTCCTTGCACGCTTCGGAAAAACGGTCTAACACACGTTGACCGATTTCTTTATGGGTAATCGCCCGGCCCTTAAATCGGATTGATGCTTTTACCTTGTCGCCTTTTTCCAAGAACTTAATGGCATTACGTAACTTTGTATTAAAGTCATGCTCATCAATCGTTGGGCTTAGACGAACTTCTTTAGTGGTGATGATTTTTTGATTTTTACGAGCTTCTTTTTCTTTCTTCTGCTGCTCGAATTTAAATTTGCCATAGTCCATAATCCGGGCTACCGGAGGCTTTGCATTTGGTGCTACAAGTACCAAATCAAGATTTACTCGTCCGGCAATTTCCAATGCATCGAATTTGGATTTAATCCCCAATTGCTCGCCATTCTGGTCAATTAAACGAACTTCACGAGCACGGATGCCCTCATTTAACAACATGTCTTTGCTAATAATTAGCCACCTCCAAGGTTTTATCATGAATACAACGTCTGAGGACAAGAATAAGATCACCTTATTGTTTGACACCCTAGTTGTGACAGGCATGAAATACGTTTTAAAAAGTGCTATTTCTTAAGTACAAACAAAAAAGTGCGGATGAATACACCCACACTTTACGAAACATAAGTAAATAAACAAAAAGTTCACGTAAACCTGCCAACTGCTAAAAGACGCGTCAAATCAGGTGAGAAGCGGGTGCTTCTTCTTTTCTCAAAATTAGTATTCAATTTTTACTTTAGTAACTATATCATAGCAAAGATTACTTGTCAAACGAACTATTTTCTTTGACAACGAAATTTATTGTAGCAAGAAACAAATAATTATTCAATAGTTTTTTCTAAAAAAGCTGTTATAGCTTAATTAAGGGTTCCGTTTTCGGATGCTTTCTTATTAAAAAACACAAGAATTGACATCATTTTTATAAATGGACAATAAGTATTGTACAATTATAAAAGAGGGTCAAAACTTTTGTCATTTGCAGTTCCGTTTTGAGTACCATTTTATTGATCTTTATAAGCTGGTCGATAAAAAGCTGCTGAATCCCGCATCTAGGCATCTAGGATCAAGAGGGTCGGGATTTATCGGCTGGGGGTCGGGTGAAGCACCCGAGCTGATAAATAGACGGATAAATTTCGCTTAATTAGTAATTATTAATAAAAAAAGCTTAAATAGACGGAGATATTCCGTCTATTTACTCGAAAAACGTGAAATTGAGTGAATTTACTTCGCATAATCGGAAAACCTCCCCTTATTTACCCCGAACCGAGCTCCATTCTGTATCTAACCGGAAAATCTCCGCTTATTTTATTTTTGCTGAGTACTCCATTAAGGACAAGAGATCTAGTTTAAAAAGGAGTGAGTTTTATCTCAAAATTCCAAGAGAAACTCGCCAACTATAGCAAGTTTTATTTTTATATACCAATAACCATGCCAATACGACTGTCATTCGGTACGTATTTTAGGAGATGCACCTCAAAACTGAACCCTTTAATCGCTTATCTAATGCTTTTTTTACTTACTATTTATCTAGTAACAACCAAACCAAACTCCCATATCGAATGGCATTAAAAGCTGATTTGATAGGTAAATAGAACTGTTTTTGACCCTTTTACAGAAGATTAATATTCTTTTCATTACCACTTTACAATTCTCCTATAGCTTTATTGTTGAATATACATAAAGCTATAGGAGATGAACGTGAAATGAAAAAAAGTTTAATTGCTGGTCTTGCTTGTCTGTCCTTTTCGATTACTTCAGCAGCACCTTTGGCCGTATTGGCCCATCCTATTCAAACGACAGCTACTGATAATGGACAATCTACCTTACGTCCACTCACCCCTGATGTAGCAGTAATCGCCCATCGCGGAGCATCTGCTTACGGGCCGGAACATACACTTGCAGCCTATAAGCAGGCGATGACGATGAAGGCGGATTATGTAGAATTTGATTTACAAATGACTAAGGATGGCCAATTGATTGCTATGCATGATGAAACCTTAGCAAGAACAACCAATGCAAAAGAACTCTATCCAAACCGGGCTCCTTGGCGCGTGAAGGATTTTACGCTGGAGGAAATCAAGCGGCTCGATGCAGGCTCATGGTTTAATAAAGCTTACCCGGACAAAGCTAAAAAAGAATACATAGGACAACACGTCCCAACCCTTGAGGAAGCGATCGAATTTGTTAAACAACATGGAAACGGAAAAGTCGGTCTTTACATGGAAACAAAAGCACCGAATGTTTATCCGGGAATGGAAGAGAAAGTCATCGAGATCTTAAAAAGAACCAATGTCCTTGATAGCGACAAACTTTTTCTTGAATCATTTAGCGAGGATAGCCTTCGAAAGTTAAAAACTCTCGCTCCTAAAGTCAAGCTGATTCAGCTTTATACAGGAGGCATGCTGGCAGGCAAAGATGTGTATCAGGAAATGCTGCGAATCTCAGACTATGCTTCTGGTGTTGGTCCTAGTAAGGAGCTTGTTGTTCCAAAACTCATGGAGGCCGCTCATCAAAATCATCTTCTCGTTCATCCTTGGACGGTAAATTCTGAAGACGATATGGTAAACTTGCTCTCTCTTGGTGTCGATGGTGAATTCACTAATAATCCTGACCAATTAGACGATTTACTCAAAAAGCCATTTATTTCACATGGGGTGGCCAGCGGTGACGTTACCGACTCTTCAGCTATCTTATGGGCTCGTACGAATGGAGAAGCAGGAGTTCAATTTGAAATATCTACTGATAATAATTTCAAAAACGCTACAATCGTCAAAACAAGTCATGCTGATGAAAAGCATGATTATACAGTAAATGTAGAAGTAAACGGTCTAAAGGCCGATACAACCTATTATTACCGGGCACACGCTCTTTCTAGCAAATATACGGTCAACGGTTCATTTAAAACCGCACCAGAGGAAAAAAGCTTAAAGCCATTAACTATGGTATGGGGCGGTGATACTGGCGGCCAGGGAGAGATTCCCCCCTATAAATCTTTCAAAGCAATGTCAGCTTTAAATCCAGATTTCTTCCTGTTTAGCGGTGACACGATTTATGCAGATAATAAAACACCTGCTGTGCCAAACCCTCCTTCTAAGACAGTGCAGGATTTCTGGGCGAAATATAAAGAAAACCGTACAGACACAGGCTTGCGCAGCCTTTTACAAAAAACAGGGACTTTCGCCATTTGGGATGACCATGAAGTAACCAATGACTTTTCAGGTCCATCTCAGGAACTCACTCCAACCGGTTTAAGAGCGTTTGAGGACTATTGGCCGATTTCAAGTGAGCGCAGTTCCTCAGATAAGCTATATCATAAGTATTCTTGGGGCAATACCATGGATATGATTATCCTTAACAACCGCGGCTACCGCTCACCAAACACCCAGGCAGATGGTCCGGATAAACAGATGCTAGGTGATGAACAGTTAAAATGGCTGCAACAACAGCTTCTCGAATCTGATGCAAAAGTAAAACTAGTAGCGACTTCTGTGCCAATCTCTGTGCCAACGGGAAAAGCCATGGCTAGAGATGGATGGGCAAATGGGGACAATGTAAATCCAAATGACCCAACAGGCTATGAGAATGAATTCAAAAAAATCTCTGATTTTATCATTGAAAAAGGAATTAAAAACGTCTTTTTCGTAACCACTGATGTCCATTTTGCAGAAGTCATCAAATATGATGCCAACCATGACGGAAAAACCGATTATAACGAACTAATCAGTGGCCCAATTGGCGCTGTAAAAATTAATCCAGGAACCTTGGATCCTACCTTTGGTCCTGAGAAATTATACGCAGAAGGTAACTTCTTCAACTTTGGTGTTTTTAAAGTGGATCCTGCAAAAAAACAGGCGGTAGTTGAAATCCAGGATGAAAACGGTAAATCTCATTTTACTCATACTTTCCAGCTCGAGGACTAAAAAAAGCGATAAAAATACCACGGCCCATAAAGGCCGTGGTATTTTTAAATCTAAGTTAGCCGCGTTTAACCTCTGCTTGAAGCGCAGCAAGGAAATCTGCAAATGGCTTAGTTTCTGATTTTTGCTCTCCATATTTACGGACGTTGACAGCATTTTCTTCTACTTCTTTATCACCCACTACGAGCATATATGGGATTTTCAGCATTTGTGCTTCACGGATTTTATAGCCGATTTTTTCATCACGGCCATCTAATTCTACACGGAATCCTTCATTTTTCAGCTGTTCCTGAACCTGTCTCGCATAATCGTAGTGAGCGCCAGGAGAAACCGGAATCACTTGGACCTGTACTGGAGCAAGCCATGTAGGGAATGCACCTTTATATTCTTCGATTAAGTAGGCAACAAAGCGTTCCATTGTCGATACAACGCCGCGGTGAATAACGACAGGACGATGCGGTTTGCCATCTTCACCCACATAAGTTAAATCAAACCGCTCAGGAAGCAAGAAGTCTAATTGTACAGTTGATAATGTTTCATCCTTGCCTAGGGCAGTTCTTACTTGAACATCAAGTTTAGGACCGTAGAAAGCTGCTTCACCTTCAGCTTCGAAATAATCAAGGCCAAGGTCGTCCATTGCTTCTTTCAGCATGCTTTGTGCTTTTTCCCACATGGCATCATCATCATAATATTTTTCAGTATCCTGTGGGTCTCTGTAAGAAAGACGGAAAGAGTAATCGTTAATATTAAAATCTTTATATACATCTAGAATTAAATTCACAACACGTTTAAATTCATCTTTAATTTGATCCGGACGAACGAAGATATGTGCATCATTTAATGTCATCCCACGAACACGCTGCAAGCCTGCTAATGCTCCTGACATTTCGTAACGATGCATTAAGCCAAGCTCAGCAATACGAATTGGAAGCTCACGATAGCTATGCATGCTGTTTTTGTACACCATCATATGATGTGGGCAGTTCATAGGACGGAGAACCAGTTGCTCGTTATCCATCTCCATTACAGGGAACATATCTTCGTGATAGTGATCCCAGTGGCCGGAAGTTTTATATAAATCTACACTTCCCATAATTGGAGTGTACACGTGGTCGTAACCAAGGCGCTGCTCTTTATCAACGATGTAGCGTTCAATCACACGGCGGATGGTTGCCCCTTTAGGAAGCCATAACGGCAAGCCTTGACCAACTAATTGGTTGCTTGTGAAAAGACTTAATTCTTTACCAATTTTACGATGATCACGTTCTTTGGCTTCTTCCAATAAACGAAGATGTTCTTTTAAGTCTTCCTTTTTGAAAAAGGCAGTTCCGTAAACGCGCTGCAGCATTTTATTATCGCTATTGCCGCGCCAGTAAGCACCTGCAATACTCAGCAATTTAAATTCTTTGATTTTCCCTGTGGAAGGTACATGAACACCACGGCAAAGATCGAAAAATTCTCCTTGTTCGTAGATAGTTACTGTTTCTTCATCTGGAATGGCTTCAATGAGTTCAAGCTTGTATGGGTCTCCTGCTTCTTTAAACAGCTGTACCGCTTCAGCACGGCTTACTTCCTTACGCACGATTTCAAGATTCTCATTGACGAGTTTCGCCATTTCCTTTTCAATCTTTGGCAGATCCTCTGGTGTTAATGATACATCAAGATCCATGTCATAATAGAAGCCGCCTTCAATAACAGGACCAACACCTAAGTTAACATTTGGATATATTCTTTTTACCGCTTGTGCCATTAAATGTGCTGTACTATGGCGTAGAACCTCTAAAGCATCCTTCGATTCTGGTGTAACGATTTCTATTGAACCGTCTTCTAGAATAGGACGGCGAAGATCATACATTTGTCCGTTCCATTTGCCTGCAATTGCCTTTTTCTTTAGGCCTGGGCTAATGGAAGCAGCAATATCTTCTGTTGTTGTTCCTCTTGGGAACTCCTTTACTGCCCCATCAGGAAACGAAATCTTAACAACATCTGACATAATAACTCCTCCTTAATTGAAATGCGGAAGCGCCTTGCCCGGGGGCGACTGGCATAAGACGAGCCCCTAGGCGCTGCAGCTGGACATTTCTTTTTTTAAAAATAAAAAAACCCGTCCCTATAGGAATAGGGACGAGTTTAATACACGTGGTTCCACCCAATTTCTCATTTTTAAGCAACCAATTAAAAATGACTTGGTCAGGGTAACGGCTGTAGACCGTCAACAATTACTTGCTTCATCAAAAACGAAGGGTTCACTGCCGAAGTTTAAAGGTGGTAAGTATTTATTCCGTGTTAGAAGACTTTCAGCCGGTGGTCTTCCTCTCTTTAAACCGTAAAGAAATACTGTTGTCCTTATCATTACTTTTATAAAATATTACATGTCCAGTTCGTTTACTTAGACTATGTACGTTATTATAATGATTTACTTTTAAAAAAGCAAGGTACATAAAACTAAATATTGACAGTATTTTATTTTTTTATGCATGATTCTGTGATGAATCTTGTTCCGCCGGCCACTTTTTCAAACTTCTTAAGGCAGCATAATTTTTAATCGTCACCCGTTCTTCAAATATATTTCTTATGGTTCTCACCAGCGGTTCGTCAGGATTGTTCGTATAAAGAAAAATGGATGTGGGAGCAATGGATAAAAGCGGTGCAATCGAAACGGAGTCGACATACACCGGGTGATTGACTAACAATTTCCGATCAATCATCCTTGTTAATTCTGCCCGCTTAATCTCCACAAGCTGTTCATTATAAAAGGTGATTTCCTCATCAAACAATAGGTGCAAGGTTTCCATTTTCGGCTCCCGATTCATCAAAAAGTTCCGAAGCATTTGGATAAACATTTGATATTCCTGTTCCATCTTGTATTCATCAATAGCGAGCTCTACATACTCCTCCAGCATCTGGAGATACGGCCGCAAGCGAAATTTAAGCAAAGACTCCAATGAAAAAGAGATATTCTCATGAAAAATATGTTTTACTGCATCCTCAATCAAAGACGTCTCATGATAGGTTTCTTTTAAGAAAGCAGAAAGCTCCTCTCTTTGACCTTCTAGGATGGAATATATAATCTCCATAATCTGATGTTGTTCTTCTTCATCCTGGAAATAAAAGCGATTCTTAATAATATCTCTAAACCAATCATCACGCTTAATTGTGGTTATAAAATCATAAAAGGCTGTTTTTACTTTATTAGACATTTCACTAGAAAAACTTTCATCTAAAATTTTCACTATATGTCGATCTTCAATTAGAAGAATAGTTTTTTCATCAGAATTGAATGGTAAATACGTTAGCAAGTGGTTTAAAAACCGCTTTGCATCCATCTTGCTTTGGAAGATGATTTCCGCCAACCAAATCCCCCCTTTTTAGCCAATCTCTGTTTAATATATATGGGGGACTTGGCCAAAATAGAAGTCCACTAACCTTCGGAATTATTATTTAAATAAAAAAAACTGCCTTGCAATAAGGCAGTCCATAAAAAACAATTTTTATCTTCTATTCGGCCCATCTACTAAAACAGGCTCACATAAAGTTCGGATCCTTTCCATAATTCGGCGGGCTTTCATTTTCTCTTCCTCTCCACGCTGACTATATGTTAAATGATGCTCCAACCCTTTAAAATCAAAGTTCGAAGTAAAAAATGTAGGAAGGCTTTCAAGCATACGGAATTGCAGAATTGGTCCCAGGACCTCATCCCTTGTCCAACTTGATACAGCCTCTGCACCGATATCATCTAGCATTAATATTGGTTCTTTTTTTAAGGCCTCAATTTTTTCATTTAAGCTGGAATCAGCAATGGAGCTTTTCATCTCTCGCAACAGCTCCGGGACATAAACAATCATTGATGTAATTTGTTTTTTCGCTAGTTTGTTAGCGATAGCGCCTAGCAGATATGATTTTCCTACTCCGAACTCTCCATATAAATATAAACCTTTTGCCGGTTTCCCTTGTTCATAATTTAAAATAAACGAGAGTGATTTTTGAATGGCATCAATTCGGGTATCATCATGTTTTAAATCTTCAAACGTCGCATTTAGGATATCTTTAGGAACATATAAACTTTTAATGAGCCGTTCATTTTTTCGTTTTTCATCATCCATCATTTTTCTTGGACAGCGTTCATACCGGACATCAATTGAATTTCTTGTTAAAACCAGCTCCGGGTGATAGCCCTTCATCATATTGATACATCCGTCAAGACTTTCACACTTATTACATTCTTTGCTTTGATTAATGTACTCATAGAGCTTGTTTAAGCCTTTTTCAATCGTATCCTTGGTTAACTCATTTTGATGTTCCCTTATAAACGATTTTACATCTGGATGTGACAAAGTTTCTTGACGCATTTTTTCATAACGTTTTTGAAAGTTTTCACTTGAGGCTATCCGTTTCAGTGTTCGGTTTATCTTTTCCATATGTCACCTCTTAATCTTCAATGGCCTTTAACATTTCTTCAATTTCCCGTTTTTTAGCCTCTAAATCAGGATTTCTTTCTTTTTGTCCCTCTTCACCCTCTTTTTTCGGTTCTTTATCGAACCAATCAGGCAAGAGTTCTGTCCTTATCGTTTTTTTGGAAGCAGACTTTCTATTTTTCTTCTCTTCATTCCAAGACAGATACTTACTATGTTCATCTCTCGCTAATTCCATTGCCTCTTTAACCGTTTTTACTTCCTTCCTTGCCCAATGACTGGCAATTTGCTCCACATAATTCTTTGTAAACTTGGAATCAGCTTTTAAAAGAACATACTGTATAAGAACATTCACTACACCGGGTAAAAGTTTTTTCTTGAACATAACATCTTCAATAATTTTTAATTCAGTTTCGGAAGGCTCTATCCCGTGAGAAGCATCTCTAAATACTTTAACTGGCGAGGTGGTTTCTAAAGATCGAACTAACATTTCTTCTTTAGTCTTTGGCTCCTCTAATTGGACACGATATCTTGGCGGCTGCGTACGTTCAACTAAACTCGGATACTGATCATTATTTTCAAATTGATACCAGTTTCGTGCTGCTTTTCTTAAGTCTTCGACATCAATTTCATTATTTGGAGTTATCGCATCCAGAATGAGATTTTTCATTTCAATAGGATTTATATTATACAGGAAAGACAGATTACTAATCACTTCTTTAACCTTTTTCGTCAGTGCCTTCCCTGGAACAAGGGATTCATTTAATCCAGCCATTAATAAGCCAAAATCGAATGTATCGGCATGGATTTGGATTCCCTTTTGTTCATGTCGGCCGACAAATTGTTCATCCTCTTCAGCCTTTAATTCCCCTGATACATCTTGTAAATATTGCATGCTCCCAAGAGTCTCCGAAGCAAAAACATCCTGAAACGACTTAGTTACATTTTGAAATTCATTTTCCTTTGGCTTTTGTTGGTCGGTAAAAAAACGTTTCAATCGCGCAAAATGATTTTTACCAATTTTCCGGAACAAATAAATATTTAACATCCCATCTAAAAAAAATTGCTCCGGATTTAAAGGCGGTTGAAGCTCATAAATGAAAGATCGCTCATCATCAACAGTTTTAACGAAGGTTTTGATTAATCCAATACCCTCTAGCTTTAACCTTGCTTCATAAATATCCTTTAAATTCATT
Organism: Neobacillus cucumis; assembly: GCF_002860255.1. Classification (GTDB taxonomy): domain Bacteria; phylum Bacillota; class Bacilli; order Bacillales; family Cytobacillaceae; genus Neobacillus; species Neobacillus cucumis_A. Next base: position 40,325 of record NZ_PGVE01000069.1, on the reverse strand, counting down.
CCCATCAGATTCATTAATAGATGATGTGTCGACGACTCTGACCAAAGTCGATTTTCTTCAAGCTCTGCCCAAAGCGTCATATATAAACTTAAGCAAGTTGACCCAATCAGCGGCTGATATAAAAACGTCAGCACTTTGCGGTCATACTCATGCAGCAGCCCCTCTGCTGCTACAATATAACGGTCGATAGGAAGAATTTCCTGCCAATGCTGCGCCATATCAATCCAACCTTTCCCCTGTATAAATTAAGAAAAAGAGCCAAGTACTTCAGCTCCTTTTAAGATTTTTCCTTTTTTATTAATTCTTTTAGTTCTTCTATAAATACATTTATATCCTTAAATTGGCGGTAAACAGATGCAAATCTTACGTAGGCGACTTCATCTACATGGGCAAGCCTGTCCATAACCATCTCACCAATTGCGTCACTCTTAATCTCTGAAATACCTTGGCTGCGAAGATCTTTTTCTACACCATGCGTGATATCCTCTAATTCCTTCAAGGCGACAGGGCGCTTCTCACAAGCCTTAATCAGCCCCCTTAGGATTTTATCACGGCTGAATTCTTCTCTTGTTCCTTCTTTTTTCACTACAATTAAGGGAATCTCTTCGATTTTCTCAAAAGTAGTAAAACGATATCCGCATTCTTCGCATTCTCTTCTTCTCCGTGTTGCACGTCCTTCATCAACAGGCCGGGAATCAAGCACACGTGTACCATAATTTTGACATGAAGGGCACTTCATCGTTAATCAACTCCAAATCTGAATAAAGGAACCTTGCTACTGGCATTCCCCTAAGGGAGAAGACAAAGGCGTTATACGTTTTGAATCTTTCTAAAATAGCCTATAATCCCGAACAAAATCCTTAACTTTATCTTATAAAAAAGCAGACTTTTACACAAGTAGAGGATTACACGTTTTTTCTTATTTCGACAAGGTTATGTAATCTCCCTATCCGTTCATAATAGGATTCAATTCTTTTTTTCAATTGTGGATACAGGCCAAGAAGTGAAAAACTCTCCGAAGATATATTAAAATCCACTGCTGTTTCTAATGGTTTGACAGAAACAATAGTTACGACGAGAAAGCAAGGGATGGGTTTATTAATTTCAACTGCAATCTCCCCATGGTCTTTAGATACCGTTGTTACCTTACAGTCGGCATCATCATGAAATAATTTTTCTACAGACTGAAATAATTGATTAAATGTTGCCTTATAATAGTGCGTTTTTAATGCGTTATCCTTGTTTCTGTCAGACGTTTCAATTTGTTTTTTAAAGCGAGTTAAGATATTCACCATATTAGCCATACCCCTCCAAGTTTCTTCCTTTTTATCTATTTTACAACATTCTGTATAAAAATAAAAAGAGGTGTACTAATTCGTACGCCTCTTTGAAAAAATTTTTATGAAATATATAAAACATTAGCTTACCTTTACTTTTGAGATTTTTGTAGTTTCCTCTGCTACATAAAGTGCCAGATCTATCACACGGGATGAGTAACCCCATTCATTATCATACCAAGCCAATACTTTGACCTTCCTTTTTCCCATTACCATCGTCGAAAGACCGTCAATAATGGAAGAATGGGTATTTGTATTAAAATCTACAGATACTAATGGCTCCATAGTAATATCCAAAATACCTTTTAATTTTCCGTTTGCTGCCTCTCTAAACGCCATGTTAATTTCATCAATTGTCACATCACATTTTAAATCGACTACTAAATCGACTAAAGACACATTTGGCGTAGGCACACGCAATGCCATCCCATGAAGTTTTCCTTTTAATTGCGGCAATACCAGTGAAATAGCCTTGGCTGCTCCTGTTGTTGTTGGAATGATAGATTGTCCACATGAACGTGCTCTCCGTAAATCTTTATGTGGATTATCAATATTTTTTTGATCATTTGTGTATGCGTGGACCGTGGTCATTAAGCCGCACTCAATGCCGAATTTTTCATCCAAAACCTTTGCAACTGGTGCAAGGCAGTTTGTTGTACACGAGGCATTGGAGATAATATCATGCTCGTTAATATCAAGCATATTTTCATTTACCCCCATTACAATGGTAACGTCTTCATTTTTTCCTGGAGCAGTCAAAATAACCTTTTTGGCTCCTGCTTCCAGATGAAGCGCCGCTTGTTCGCGTGAATTAAATTTTCCCGTTGCCTCAATCACGATATCTATTCCAAGTTCTCTCCAAGGCAACTCCTCAGGTTTCCGATTATTTAATAATTTGACTCTTTTTCCATTGACGATCAATGCATGATCTAAAGGAATGACATCTCCCTGAAATGGCCCATGATTTGAATCATATTTAATTAAATGAGCTAAAGTTTCTGCCGGATAGCTCGCATTGATTGCTACAACATCAAGCTTATTTTCAAGGATCGCTTGTCTAAAAACCATCCTTCCAATTCTCCCAAATCCATTAATTGCAATTCTTGCCTTCATTTTAACGCCCCTTCCACATTAATGTTATACTTTAAACTAGTATTCTTGTAATTAGTATAACACATTTAGGTTTATTTGTGATAATTTAAATGCGGATTTTTTTAATATTTGCTATCCTAGTGCTGATTTATCATTTTTCATATAAAAAAAGAAGGCTTACGCCTTCTCCAAAAAATTATTTTTGTTTGATTCCCCAATTATCTAATACCTTAAGAAGCTGATGTTTTGTCTCTTCAAGTGATCCATTATTATTGATTACAGCATCTGCAAGCTTTATTTTTTCAGATAAAGGCATCTGGGAACTGATTCTTGCTTGTGCGTCAGCAATGGACAGACTGTTTCTTTCCACTAATCTTTGCAATTGTATATCCCGATCCACATATACAAGTAACGTTTTTTCAACCATATAGGTTAATTTACTTTCAAATAATAAAGGGATATCCAAAACTACTACTTTTTCATTATCTCTTTTAGCTTTTTCCACTTGTTCTAGCATGCTTCTTCTTACTTCCGGATGGGTTATTTCATTTAAACGCTGGCGTTTATCCTTTTGGTGAAAGATAATGGCACCAAGTTTTTGCCGGTCGATTTCTCCATTTTCTAATAGAATGTCCTCACCAAATTCTGCAATAATTTCTTTGTATGCAGGTTCCCCTTTCATTACTGCTAAACGCGCTTCTATATCTGCATCAATAACGGTTATAGCCATTCCTTTTAACATGTTTGAAACTGTGCTTTTACCACTGGCAATTCCACCCGTTAATCCAATAACTAGTGACATGGTTGGTTTTAATCCTTTCTAAGTCTATAGCTTCATAACTCCAATGATGATTAATAAGATTCCTGGCAAGAATGTAAACTTTTGAATCCATTCAAATTTATGAAAAAAGGTTCCACTTTTAATCCCTAACATAACAAACAGTGAGCTCATCACGGCTACTGCAAATGCTAAGGAAAAGGGGGAATACCCTAGCATGGCCGCTCCAATTCCAGCGCCAAAGGAATCTAATGATAAAGCAAAGCCCAGCATCAATGCTTCGATCCCAGTAATGGTTCCCGATTGGTCAAAGTCAGCAGACATCGGTTTTTTTAGGATGTTTATGGCGATTCCTAAAGAGCGGATTTCAAAGTTGACGATCGTTTTTTCATGTGTGATCTCTTCTTTTTCCCTCTCAGGCCGGAAAAACTGATACAACACCCATGCACCAAGGCCAATGAGGATGATCCCTCCAAGGCTTGCCGTTAGTTTTGGTGATAAGATCTTTTCTAGACCATGTCCGATTGACACTGCTATCATTAATGAGACAGCCGAACAGCCGGCGATAATCAACACTGATTTAACCGGCATGACCATTTGCCTCAACCCGTAGGTAAATCCGACACTAAAGCTGTCAAGGCTAAGAGCAAAAGCTAAAATAAGAAGTGAGAACAACTGAACCATGATGTTTTAGGGCTCCTTCCTCCAAAATACTACGATAGTATATGGCAGGAGCCCATCCAATGTGCCATGGGCAAATGACTAAGCCTTCTTGTTATTTAATATATCCTATTTAAAGTTTTTGGCAGGTCGGACAATAGTGTGTCCCTCTACCGCCCACCGTTGTCTTTTGAAGAGGGGTACCGCATTTTTTACATGCTTCCCCTGTACGGCCATAAGCATATAATTCCAATTGAAACATGCCGATTTGGCCTTGAGAGTTCACATAAGAACGAATGGTGCTGCCGCCTTTTTTAACAGCTTCACCTAAGGTAGCAACAATTTCATCATGAAGAACGGATATTTCGCTCTCATCAAGGGTATTCGCAATCCGCTCAGGATGGATACCAGAACGAAATAGTGCCTCATCTACATAAATATTTCCAAGACCGACAAACAGTTTTTGGTCTAATAAAGCAGTTTTAATTTTTCGATTCGTCCTCTTCAATTTCTCAGCCAAGTAATTCTTAGTAAATTCTTCCGAAAAGGGCTCAGGTCCAAGTTCTAACAATGGAGGCTTCAGAAATTCCTCCCCTTTTTTATAAAGATGCATCGTTCCAAACTTACGAACATCGCGGTATCTTAACTCCGTTTCATCCGAAAAATGAAAAATCACATGTGTGTGTTTATCAAACTCTTCTTCTCTTGGATATAAACCATATTTGCCCTCCATACGTAAATGAGACACCAAAGCAAAATGGTCTGTATAAATAATTAAAAATTTCCCTCTTCGGCCTACATCAACAATTGTTTCTCCTTTTAAGGCATCAATAAATTGCTCCACCTCAACAGGATTTTTTATGATCTTAGCCCAATAGACAGTAACATTGACAATCTTCTTATGAAGAACAAGATGTTTTAATGTCTTTCTAACTGTTTCTACCTCAGGAAGTTCCGGCAATGTTAATTCTCCTTCTTATTTAGCATCAAACCAGGTTGGACCATAGGCATAATCCACCTTCAACGGTACTTTTAACTCGAGAGCATTCTCCATGACGTCAGGAACCAGTTTCTTTAAAACTTCCATCTCCTCTTCAGGAGCTTCGAAAATTAATTCGTCATGAACCTGGAGTAAGAGACGTGTTTTAAGACCTTTATCCTTTAGGGCCTCATCCATATCGATCATGGCTTTTTTGATAATATCAGCTGCTGTTCCTTGGATTGGAGTATTCATCGCCGTTCTTTCCGCAAAGCTTCGCAAATTAAAATTACGAGCTGTAATTTCCGGGAGATACCTTCTTCTTTGCATTAAGGTGGTTACATACCCTTTTTGTCTGGCAGAATGAATAATATCATCCATATACTCCTTCACACCTGGATAAGTATGAAGATAACGGTCGATAAACTGACCAGCTTCTTTCCTTGTAATTCCTAACGATTGAGAAAGTCCATAATCGCTGATCCCGTAGACAATCCCGAAGTTAACAGCTTTGGCCTGTCGTCTCATGTTGGAGGTTACCTCATCTTCATCCACATGAAATACCTCCATCGCCGTTTTCGTGTGAATATCCATATCGTGCTTAAAAGCATCTATTAGCTTTTCATCATCAGCAATATGCGCAAGGACACGAAGTTCAATCTGCGAATAATCGGCCGCAAAAATCACCCAGCCCTTTTCAGATGGTACAAATGCCTGACGTATTCTCCGCCCTTCCTCAAGACGAATAGGAATATTTTGCAGGTTTGGATCGATTGAGCTCAAACGGCCTGTAGCCGTTAATGTTTGCTGGTACCTGGTATGTACCTTTTCTGTTTTTGGGTTAATGACTTTAAGCAGTCCCTCAATATAGGTTGATTGCAATTTCCCTAGCTGGCGATATAAAAGGATAAACTGAATAATTTCGTGATCCTCTGCTAATTTCTCTAACACATCCGCCGATGTTGAGTGACCGGTTTTCGTCTTCTTAAAGGAGTGCAAGCCTAATTTTTCAAAAAGAATGACACCTAATTGTTTAGGTGAATTGATGTTAAACTTTTCCCCAGCCAGCTCACATATTTTCCCCTCAATTTCAAGGAGCCTCTCCGTAAGTTCTTTCCCCATCCTTTGAAGCCGGTCACGTTCCACCCTAATTCCAGTAGATTCCATATCGGCTAAGATAAGGGATAAAGGCATTTCTAATTCCTTAAATAATTCATATTGTTCGTTTTCCTTTAATTCATCTTCAAGTTTTTCTTTTAAATCAGACATTGCCAGGCTTTTCCGGACAAGATGTTCAGCAAGCTTGTCTGTTTCAGGAATCTTACGTTTTGCTCCCTTTCCATAAAAAGATTCATCTGATTGGATATTATGAATTTCATATCTTTTAGCAATTGCGGCAAGATCTTCAATATTTTCAGATGGATTAATCAGATAGGCTGCCATTAAAATATCAAAAGCCGTTCCTTTTAAATGAATATCATATCTCCTTAATGAAACCTCAGAGCGCTTAGCATCATAAACGATTTTCTTTTTCTGATCATCCTCCGCCCACTTTTTAAAAGTGTCTGATTTCAACGCTAGATCCGTCGGCAAGTAATAGTGCCCTTTTTCATTCACAATTGACAATCCAATAATATCTGCATAGTGATAATTATCGTCCAGCATTTCCACATAGAAATAATTAGTATCTGCAAAAATATCTTCTGTAATTTCATCGGGGATGACAAAGTCAATAGCCTCAAGCTCATGTTCCACCATTTCTAATGGTTCATCACCGAGCTTTTCTAATAAGGAGTTAAAGCCTAATTCTTTAAATAAATGGATAAGTTTCTCTCTGATAAAACCTTCATATGCAATCGCATCTAAATCAACTTCTACCGGAGCTTTTCTCTCAATTGTAGCCAATTCCTTGCTCATTATGGCTTGCTCCTTGAATTCTGCTAATTTTTCTTTCAGTTTGTTTCCACTTACTTGATCAATTGATTCTAGTAAATTTTCCAGGGTGTTAAATTCTTTGAGCAGCTTAATGGCTGTTTTTTCTCCCACGCCAGGAACTCCGGGAATATTATCGGATTGGTCACCCATTAATCCTTTCATATCAATAATTTGATTTGGAGTCAGACCATATTTTTCCGCTACATGCTCAGGGGTATATTCCTCAATATCTGTAATCCCTTTTCTTGTGATACCAACAGTAGTAATCGGTGAGGACAGCTGCGTCAAATCTTTATCTCCAGAAATCACTTTAACTTCAAATCCATCATTTTCTGCTGTCAAGGAAAGGGTTCCGATAATATCATCTGCTTCATAATTTTCAAGCTCATATCTCGAGATGCCATATGCATCCAAAAGTTCTCGAATGAACGGGAATTGCTCAGAAAGCTCAGGTGGTGTTTTTTGCCGGCCGCCTTTATACTCCCCGAAGGTTTTATGCCGAAATGTTGTTTTACCCGCATCAAAAGCGACCAGCATATGGGTCGGCTTCTCATCCTCCAGGATTTTCATTAACATCGTAGTAAAACCATATACTGCATTAGTATGTATGCCTTTATCATTATTAAGTAAAGGGAGAGCAAAAAAGGCCCGATAGGCAATACTATTCCCATCAATCAGCACAAGCTTTTTCTTTTCCATTAACTTTCACCATCCATCAAAATCATTTCTTTAGGCAGTTCAATTGTAAATTCACTGCCCTCGCCCAATTTACTCTTCACGCTTATGATCCCGTGATGGGCTTCAATTAAATGTTTCACAATTGCAAGACCTAGACCTGTCCCACCGGAGTTTCGGCTTCTTGCTCGGTCCACACGATAAAACCGCTCAAAAATTCGTGGAATATCTTCTTTACTGATACCAACGCCAGTGTCTTTTACATGGACACTCACTTTTTGTTCGTACTCAACTAGGAAAATTTCCACTGCGCCATTGGTCGGAGTGTAGGAAATGGCATTACTAATTAAATTGATAAACACCTGTTTTAATCGATCCGTATCCCCTTTAATCAACACTGGGGACTGTTCACAAGAAAACTCCAACTTTATATTTTTCGCAACAGCTTTTCCTTCTAAAAGTTTGATTACTTCTTTCAGCAGGAAGTGTAAATCAAATGGCTGTATGTTTAAACGAAAGCCATGCTGTTCAATTTTAGATAGCTCCAAAAGGTCTTGAATGAGAGATTGCAGCCGATCACTTTCTTTTAAAATAATAGAAAGAAACGCTTGTAATGTCTCTTTGTTATTCATAGCCCCGTCCAGCAGTGTTTCTGTAAAGCCTTTGATTGAGGTCACTGGTGTTTTTAATTCATGAGAAACATTAGCGACAAAATCTTTGCGCATCTGCTCTAGTTTTTTGAGTTCTGTAATATCATGGAATACGAGCAAAACACCTTTCCAAACATTATTAACCCCAATAATTGGAACACCATAAACCATAAAATATTTTCTTTCAATCTGTAAAGGTAAATGTAATTGTTTACGTACCTTTTGTTCCGTACGAAATACCTCTGCAATAAGTTGACAAATCTCTTCATAGTCAATCACTTCATAGTATTGTTTATTTAGATATTCACTTGGATTAATATGAAAAATATCAATGTAGCCCTTATTGACTAAATTAATAAACCCACGGCTGTCTATGAGGATTAAACCTGCTCCCATATTTTCGATCAAAGCGGTTAATCGATCCTGCTGCATTTCCCTTACTTTTGTGAGCTCTTCAAGATTCTCTGCCAGCATGTTAATCGAAGACGCTAACATTCCCGTATCATCTAACCGGTTCACTTTTGTACGGGCACGATAGTTGCCATTCGCAAGCTCAATCGCCACTTCGGTAGCCGATTTAATTGGCTTAGTGTACCTCGTGGTGATCTTGATTCCAAGAAGAATCGTGACAATTACTGCTGTCCCGAGGCCAGCAGATAATAGCCACCATATTTCCACTTTAATCTTTTCATTCATGGTGTCTAAAAAATTATATTTAAAAAATTGCCCTAGTAAAATCCCAATACCAATTAATACAATTACGATTAAACTAATTAATAAAATAAAAGCCCTCGATCGGAACTTTATCATTCTCCTTTAGGCTCCTCCAGTTTATAGCCTAGGCCGCGTATCGTTTTGATATAGGCAGGCTTCTTCGTATCTTCTTCTATTTTTTCCCTTAGGTGTGAAATATGCACATCCACAATTCTAGTATCGCCAGCAAAGTCATAATTCCAAACGGCGCTCAGCAATTGGTCTCTTGTCAAAACACGGCCTTTATTTTGTCCAAGATAAAGGAGTAATTCGAATTCCTTTAATGTTAATTCAAGGATATTTTCTTGGAAATAGGCCTCATATTTACCAGGGTAAATGGCTAATTTTCCAATTTGAATTTGCTCGTCTGATTCATCATTGTCTGCGGCAGCCTCTGTTTGAATTTGTGTTCGTCTTAATATAGCTTTAACCCTTGCTATAACCTCTCGTGGACTAAAGGGCTTGACCATATAATCATCTGCACCAAACTCTAGACCTAATATTTTATCAAGCTCATCATCTTTTGCCGTTAACATGATAATTGGGGTCATGATATTCTGTTGGCGCAGTTGTTTACAGACATCCATTCCATCTAATTGCGGCAGCATTAAGTCTAATACAATAATATCAGGGGACTGTGTCTCAGCTAAACGTTTTCCCTCTTGACCGTCCATTGCAGTTAGAACCTCGAACCCAGCTTGTTCCAAATTATATTGAAGTAAAGTTACAATTGATTGTTCATCATCCACAACTAGTACTTTATTTTTCATATAAATACCCCCATTTTTCCTAGATACCCTCATTATATATATAAGGAATATGGATTATCTAGTTTTATCGGCTAATATCGACATTTGTTAAATTATAACCGCTTTCATGTAAAAAAATTTACAAAGAATTCACATTTATGGTGCCTTTCGGCTTTTTGGCTTTATTAAAATAGTATTTGTAAAAAAAAAAGGATGTGTTCTATGACATATAAACCTCGCTCAATACCAATGGATTTAAAGATTTTAAGACTCTTAAATATCCGGATGGAGTTAACACCCGAGCAGCAAAAGTATTATTTATATCAAGAGAAAGGTTATACAGGAGAAGTCCAGTTTGATTTATTAACAGAACAACTGAAAAGCGATTGTTTAATTTTGAATGATTTGCTTCTTGAAGTTAATAACACCTCTTTTCAGCTGGATACTTCATTATTTTTCAAAACAATTTTTATTTTTTTGAGGTAAAAAATTATGAAGGTGATTATTGTTATCGAGAGGAACGATTTGAGACAATTTTCGGAAAAATCATTAAAAACCCACTTGAACAGATAAAAAGAAGCCACTCCTTGCTCCAACAATTATTTCAAAACCATGGTTATAACCTATCGATTGAGGCCTGCGTTGTATTTGTAAACCCCGAGTTTTTCTTGTATCAAGCTCCTATGAATAAACCCATTTTTTATCTACCACAGTTAATTCAGCTTATGAAAAAACTAAATAATGAACCTTCTAAGTTAACTCATCGGCATAAAAAGATCGCGGATAAACTCATTTCTTTACATCAGGTTCATCCCCCTTATTCATATTCAAAGATCCCTTCTTATAAATACACGCAGTTACGCAAAGGGATTACCTGTTTTGACTGTCATTCTTTTTCATGTTCGGTGTGCAATGGTAAGGTTGTTTGTTCGGATTGCGGTCATGTGGAAAGTGTGGAGTCTGCTGTTTTACGGTGTGTAGAGGAGATCCGGTTGTTGTTTGCGGATAGGAAGATTACTACTAATGGTGTTTTTGAGTGGTGTGGGATGATGATATCTAAGAAGCAGATTAATAGAACATTAATAAAAAACCTATCTCGGAATGGGCATGGAAAGTACTCGTATTATGTGGATAAAAGTTAAGGTTAAATTTGGGATGTTGCTTTTAGAATCCATACGGACAAGGGGCCAGAAATCCTCCCCTTAATGTCCTCATGAACACCTTATGCGGACATGAAGGCCTCTTTTCTAGCTCTTTCTGTCCTCATGAACGACTTATGTGGACAAAAGGACTTCGGTGTATGATCTGTTAGTCCTCATACACCTATCTCACTGTGATTTATCCTCAAATTAAAAATTATCCAAAACCTTCCCATGTATATCCTCTAACCGATACGGCGGGCACACAGTTAACTTTCCATCAATCACTGTCTCATCGTCCTCATTCATCCCAAAGACACGAATCACCACAACATGTTCGGAGCGTTTCACCTCAATAATTTCAAACAGAAACTCTACCGTTCCATAATGATAAACCGGCTTAATAAACGTGATTTCCTGGCTTAAGATATGGCTCCCAGGACCAGGGAGATACTTAGATATGGCAGAGGTAATAATGCCTGTTAGCATTACAGTTGGCACAATCGGTTTTTCAAATGGAGTTTGAGAAGCATAATCATGTTGAATATAAAGAGGATTGGCATCGCCAGTCAAGCCTAGGTACAACAGGAGATCCTTATCTTCCACTTTTTCCGTTAACGATAACTTTTCACCCACATTTATCTCTTCAATTCTTCTCCCAAGCTTTCTTTTTTTTCCTAAAAGCATCATATTCCACCTTTTCTGTAAGCGATTTCATAAGGAATAGAGAAATTCGGGGACCGCAAAGTGATCCCCGAATCAAAGATTTATTAAATTAATACCTGCATGACATTACGAACTGATTCCACTGATTTATCTAATGCAGCTTTTTCATCAGCCGTTAGCTCTAATTCTATTACCTTTTCAATACCATTTGCACCAAGAATGGTTGGTACACCAAGGTAAATACCATCGTAGCCGAACTCGCCTTCTAAGTATGCGATGGAAGGTAATACACGTCGTTGATCTTTTAAAATGGCTTCGCACATTTCCACTAAAGAAGCAGCTGGAGCGTAGTAAGCACTTCCATTACCAAGAAGGTTAACAATTTCGCCGCCGCCTTTTCTAGTACGTTCAACAATCGCATCTAAACGGTCTTTTGGTATCAAAGTTTCTAATGGAATACCGCCGGCAAAAGAATAACGTACAAGCGGAACCATATCGTCGCCATGTCCTCCAAGAACAAATCCTGTAATATCTTTTACAGAAAGATTTAATTCTTGTGCAACGAATGTGCGGAAACGAGCTGTATCAAGTACACCTGATTGACCAATGACACGGTTTTTAGGGAAGCCAGATTCTTTATAAACAGTGTAAGTCATTGCATCAACTGGGTTTGTTAAGACAATGATTGTACAATTTGGAGAATATTTCACAATCTCCTGCGTTACACTCTTCATAACTTTTTGATTGGTTTGAACTAAATCATCACGGCTCATGCCCGGTTTACGAGCAATCCCAGCTGTGATTACTACAATATCAGAATCACGAGTATCTTCGTAATTAGAAGTACCAATAATATTTGAATCAAAGCCTTGAACCGGGCTAGCTTCAAGCATATCTAATGCTTTACCTTTAGTAGGGTTTTCCATTTGGGGTATATCAACTAAAACGACGTCTCCAAGCTCTTTTTGCGCTAATAAAAATGCTGTTGTTGCACCTGTAAAACCGCCGCCGATTACTGAAACCTTTTTACGTTTTAATGACATTTTCTTTCTCCCCTTTTTTCGTATTAATATTAATACTTAAGAAAGAGGCTGTTATAAAAACAGCCTTTGTAAAACATCCGCCTAGGGTCGATGGTCAACACCTTCTAACAAGCACCCTTATCCTTGCAAACTATGCCACTAATCTAGACGCTTCCCCTTTTGTTTATTCCATGTTTTTGATTAACTCATCACCAAATTCAGATGTCTTAACCTCAGTTGCGCCTTCCATTAGACGAGCAAAGTCATACGTTACTACTTTAGATGCAATTGTTTTTTCTACTGATTTAATAACCATAGTTGCTGCTTCATTCCAGCCTAAGTGCTCAAGTAATAATACACCTGATAGAATAACAGATGATGGATTTACTTTATCTAGACCAGCGTATTTTGGTGCAGTACCATGTGTTGCTTCAAAGATCGCATGACCAGTTTCGTAGTTAATGTTAGCACCTGGTGCAATTCCAATTCCACCAACTTGAGCTGCAAGGGCATCGGAAATATAGTCACCGTTTAAGTTTAATGTTGCAACAACATCAAACTCACGTGGACGAGTAAGGATTTGTTGTAAGAAAATATCAGCAATGGCATCTTTCACGATGATTTTGCCAGCTGCTTCAGCATCAGCTTGTGCTTTGTTTGCAGCATCTGTGCCTTGTTCTGCTTTAATGCGGTCATATTGTGCCCACGTGAACACTTTATCACCGAATTCTTTTTCTGCAAGCTCGTAACCCCATTTTTTGAATGCACCTTCAGTGAATTTCATGATATTCCCTTTATGCACAAGTGTAACAGACTTACGGCCTTCTTTAATGGCATAATTAATTGCCGCACGAACTAAACGATTTGTTCCTTCTTCAGAAACTGGCTTAATACCGATACCAGATGTTTCAGGGAATCTAATTTTGTTAACTCCCATTTCATTCTGTAAAAAGTCGATTACCTTCTTTGCTGCTTCCGTCCCTTTTTCATATTCAATACCAGCATAGATATCTTCAGTATTTTCACGGAAAATAACCATGTCAGTATCTTGCGGGCGCTTAACTGGTGAAGGAACACCCTCAAACCATCTTACTGGACGTAAGCATACAAATAAATCTAACTCTTGACGAAGAGCAACGTTTAATGAACGAATTCCTCCGCCAACAGGTGTTGTTAATGGACCTTTTAGAGCAATTAGATATTCGTCGATTTCATCAAGCGTTTCTTTTGGAAGCCACTCACCAGTTTGGTTGAAAGCTTTTTCACCAGCTAGAACTTCCTTCCATACGATTTTACGCTCGCCTTTATAGGCTTTTTCTACTGCTGCGTTTAGAACTCTCTCAGAAGCTGCCCAAATATCAGGCCCGATACCATCCCCCTCGATAAACGGGATAATTGGATTGTTTGGTACATTTAATACGCCATTTGTAACTGTAATTTTTTCACCTTGCATTAGATGATCTCCCTCCTGGTATGTATAAAACTTTGTTCGTGATCTATCAAAAGACTGAATCAAAGGTTAGAGAGTTTATCCTCTAACCTTTATTAATTCAATACTATTGAATCAATTTTTTGAAAAAAAGTAAAATATTAACCTCTTTGCTCAATCGGCACATATTTTTGCATGCCTGGGCCGGTATATTCCGCACGTGGACGGATTAATCGATTATTTTCATATTGTTCTAGGATATGTGCTAACCAGCCTGATACACGGCTCACAGCAAAGATTGGTGTCATTAAATCATGGTCAATTCCTAGGCTATGATAAACAGAAGCTGAATAAAAATCAACATTTGGCGGTAATTTCTTTTCACCTGTTACAATCGCTTCGATTTGAACAGACAAGTCAAACCAATGCGGCTGGCCAGTCAGCTCTGTTAACTTCTTAGACATTTCTCTAAGATGCTTGGCACGAGGATCTCCTTTACGATATACCCTGTGACCAAAGCCCATAATTTTTTCTTTGTTAGCGAGTTTGCCGCGAACATAAGGCTCTACGTTTTCAAGTGTGCCTATTTCAGATAACATCTTCATTACCGCTTCGTTTGCACCGCCATGTAGAGGTCCTTTTAAAGCGCCAATTGCAGATGTGATACCTGAATAAACATCAGATAATGTCGCTACGCACACACGAGCTGTAAAGGTTGAAGCATTAAGTTCATGGTCAGCATGTAATACAAGCGCCTTGTTCATTGCTTCTACTGCAATTGGTTCAGGCTCTTTACCACTTAACATATATAAGAAGTTGGCTGCAAAGCTTAAATCCTGTCTAGGTGCAACTGGTTCAAGACCCTTTCTGATACGGGCAAACGTAGTTACAATGGCAGGCATTTTCGCTTGCAGGCGGACTGCTTTTCGATAGTTTGCTTCGTCATCCATTAAATCTGCTTCATCGTCATACAAACCTAATAATGAAACAGCTGAACGGAGGGCTGCCATTGGATGTACTTCCTTAATTGGATACATCTTAAAATGTTGAATAACCTCAGGTGGCAATGCTGTATTTTGGGCTAGCTGTGTTTTTAATTCTGCTAACTCTTCTGCATTCGGTAATCTTCTGTGCCACAATAAATAAATCACTTCTTCAAAACTAGCATTTACTGCTAAGTCATCAATGTCATAGCCAACATATGTTAGTGTGTCATCAATAATTGAGCTTATGGACGATGTTGTTGCCACTACCCCTTCAAGACCGCGTGTTACTGTCATAGCAAAATCTCTCCTCACATTCTAAATTTCCCCATCTTTCTTTTAAAACCTATCTGCTGACTGAAAGGAATTGTCAGCTCATTAATACACTTATGCCCCTGAAGACATTTATATCTTTCAAATGGACAATAAATACTTATACCAACTGAAAGGTGTGAACAGTTTCAGTTGAATTAAGAGTGTGATATATGTTTTTTGACTTAGTCAAGTGACTCCAAATTTTTATCACTTACAATTAACTGAGCGATTGCTCGGAATCAATCCAAGTAAGTGTCTTTCTTAAAAACATTTAAAAAAATATTTTTTACAAGTATACAGCATTAATATATATTTTATGTAATTAAGGATACGCTTACAAGCCTATTATAAACAATTATCAGATTTTTGTGAATGAAAAGACACCGAAAAAAACAAAAAAATATTATTTTACAAAAAATCTAGCTAAAAAAACCGATAATTTTCATTGCTGTATATGCTATACCCGCACCAATCAGAGGCCCTACAGCTACCCCTTTAAATAGTGAAACAGACAAAATGGTTCCAAGTACTAAAGCGGTAGTGATTTGCGGGTCATCTGCCAGAAGCTTGACTCCTCCCTTGGCAAGTAAAGCCACAAGAATCCCTGAGATCAATGCAATCCATGCATAAGGTGATTTAAATGAAGCTGTTAAATCTTTAAAGCCAATTTCCCCACTTGCAATGGGTGCCAGTACTGCAATGGTTATCAGAGTTACTCCCCAGTTAATTCCCTTTGACTGAATGTATGAAAATGTTTTTGCCTCCAGCCCGACAATCTTCAATAAAATCAAGACACCTATTGCAATCATTAAAGAGCTATTTTTTGCAATAAATCCTATAACCAGTAATAGAATCAGAAATAGTAATGACTCGCTAAGCATAGTTTCACCAATCCTTTCCAAATTATCGTACCATAGTATTTATTTCCAACGAAAAATTGTTATCTTCATTTTTTCTTTTCAATTGTCTAGTGAAACTTTTTTTCTAGAAGTTCGTAATATTTTTAAAGAATAAATTCATTTGGAAAATTATGCAGTCTTAATCATAAAATGTTAAACTGAAGTTACTATTTTTACTAAAGGAGGGCTGTTTTTGGAGCTTAAATATATATACCGGACCATACGATTCTTACTCGTAGTGGGCGGTGTGTTTTTGGCACTGTATCTGTTTTATTTTTTGTCAAAAGTTACCTATCCTTTTTTAATAGGTTTAATTATTGCATTTCTCATTAACCCCTTCGTCGATTTCCTTGAGAAAAGGGTAAAGATGCCGCGCGTATTAGCAGTACTTATAGCCTTAATCGTGATGTTTGCGTTTTGTGCCGGTATAATTACTCTTTTAGTTGCAGAAATTGTCTCTGGCGCTGCCTATTTAGCTACAGTGGTCCCAGAACATCTTGATACACTGATCAATTATCTCGAGGATTATTTTACTGCTCAGATAATTCCCTTATACAATCAATTAACGAGTGTTTTTAATAAGCTGGAGGCCGGTCAGCAGGACACCATTATCGGTAATATTCAAAATGTTGGGGCAAAGATCGGATCAACAGTGGGGACTTTTATAAAAAATCTTTTCGGTAATATACCAAATATCCTGTCATGGTTTCCGAACGCCGCAACAGTTTTGATCTTCTCATTATTGGCAACCTTCTTTATCAGCAAGGATTGGTACCACTTGTCTGCCATGGGAGGAAGACTATTACCTCAAAAAGCAAAAACCAGTGGTAAAACTGTATTTGCTGACTTAAAAAAAGCGTTATTCGGCTTTATCAAAGCGCAGCTCACCCTTATATCCATTACAACGGTAATCATTCTTATCGGCTTGCTGATTCTTAGAGTAGATTATGCAATTACGATTGCATTAGCAACGGGGATTGTTGATATTATTCCTTACTTAGGAACCGGTGCGGTCTTCGTGCCATGGATTATCTATGCCTCAATTAGCGGTGATATGGGCCTTGCCATTGGACTAGGCGTTCTTTATATTGTTGTACTCGTTCAGCGTCAAATTATGGAGCCAAAAATCCTGTCATCAAGTATCGGCCTGGATCCTTTAGCAACCCTTATTGCTTTATTTGTAGGTTTTAAATTAATTGGCTTTTTAGGCTTAATTGTTGGTCCAGTTACCCTTGTGATAATAAGCACACTAAAACGAGCCAATGTGTTTCAGGATGTTTGGGCGTTTATCAAAGGCCGCGAAGTATAGGAAGCAAACTCACTTAAACCCATCAAAAAACGTCAGCCCCTAACGGATGCTGACGTTTTTTACTTATTTGTTCTGTTAAATTTGGCTGTTGATTTCCGCTCCCGGCACTTGCTTTCCGCGGGCGTGCCGGGAAGCCTCCTCGGCCCCGTTCTCCCGCAGGAGTCAAGTGCCTTCCGCTCCAATCAACAATGTCCTTAAACAGAGCCTACTTATTTAAAATCAAAGCTCACATACACAAGGCTTATCATTAAAGTACACTTGCGTGACCGTTGTAAACAATCCCTCTTGCAGCATCAACAGTAATTTCTTGGCCATCTCTAAATAACTCAATTGCACGTTCTACACCAACAATTACTGGGATACCTAAGTTTAGACCAACTACTGCAGCATGACTAGTTAATCCGCCCTCTTCAGCAATGATTGCAGCACACTTCTCGATCGCAGGCATCATATCACGATCTGTTCCAAGCGCAACAAGAATAGAACCTGCTTTTACTTTTTCCAATGCTTCCTTTGCATCATGAGCAACGACAACCTTACCAAATGCAGAGCGGCGTCCGATCCCCTGTGCCTTAGCAAGAATATCTCCAACAACATGAATCTTCATTAAGTTAGTTGTGCCAGCTTCACCAACAGGTACACCTGCAGTAATAACAACTAAATCACCATGTTTAACGATACCGCTCTCCAAGCTTGATTCTACTGCTGTATCAAGCATTTCATCAGTGGTCGTTGAGGTTCTGCCAAGCTGTGGATAAACTCCCCAAACCAACTGCAAACGACGAACTGTTGTCTCATTAGCTGTTACAGCAACAATGGCAGCCTTTGGACGGTATTTAGAAATCATTCTAGCCGTATGACCGCTTTCCGTAGGTGTAATAATGGACTTCACCTCAAGATTTAAAGCGGTATGTGCGACAGATTGACCGATCGCATCGGTTAGATTATGATCAGTATTTTTGCTGCGGTTAGATAAGATTTCTTTATGATCTAAAGCCTGTTCTGCTCTAGAAGCAATATTATGCATCGTCTGTACAGCCTCAACAGGGTATTGACCAGCTGCTGTTTCACCAGAAAGCATGATGGCATCTGTACCGTCAAAAATGGCATTCGCTACGTCACTTGCTTCCGCACGAGTTGGTCTTGGGTTGCGCTGCATAGAATCAAGCATTTGAGTCGCTGTAATAACAGGCTTCCCGAGTGCATTACATTTCTTAATTAACATTTTTTGTACAAGTGGTACTTCTTCAGCAGGAATTTCGACGCCCAGATCTCCGCGGGCAACCATCAAACCATCTGAGATTTCAAGAATCTCATCGATGTTATCTACACCCTCTTGATTTTCGATTTTTGGAATGATTTGAATGTGTGCTGCGTTATTTGCTTCTAAAAGTTGACGAATTTCTAATACATCTTTCGCACGGCGGACAAATGATGCAGCGATGAAATCAATACCTTGCTCAATTCCAAAAAGAATATCTTGGGTATCCTTTTCTGTAATCCCTGGCAGATTAACCGATACTCCAGGAACGTTTACCCCTTTTTTATTCTTTAATGTACCGCTGTTTAAAATTTTTGTATGAATTTCTTTGTCTGATTGATTAATCTCAGTCACTTCAAGACCAATTAATCCATCATCCAAAAGGATTTTAGAACCGACATGAACATCCTCAATTAGTCCTGGGTATGTAACAGAAAATTTCTCAGTCGTTCCTTCAACTTCTGTCATGGATACGATGATATTATTGCCTGCAATAAGCTCAATTGCGCCGTTT
Source organism: Neobacillus cucumis (assembly GCF_002860255.1). GTDB lineage: Bacteria > Bacillota > Bacilli > Bacillales > Cytobacillaceae > Neobacillus > Neobacillus cucumis_A. The sequence continues at coordinate 21,180 of NZ_PGVE01000069.1, read as the reverse complement.
TGCATGTTATTTGTACGAATTTCAGGCCCCTTAGTATCAAGCAGGATCGCTACAGTCTTTCCTGTTTGCTTAGCAGCTTCCCTGATATTTATAATTCTTGCCCCATGTTCTTCAAAATCTCCATGGGAAAAATTTAATCGGGAAACATTCATTCCCGCATTTATTAACTGTGTTAATTTTTCAACCGATTCACTTGCAGGACCAATCGTACAAACGATTTTTGTTTTACGTAGCATGCTATATTTCCTCCTATTTTAGAAAAAGACAACTTCTGATTCCTATATTGATAATTCCTTTGATAATTTGAATAGATCCAGATCCAATGTATGTTTTTTATCTAATGCTTCAATAATATCATAGTCAACAAGCTTATTATTTTCGATGCCTACTGCACGTCCGCCTCTTCCTTCAATCAAGAGTTCAACTGCGCGTGCTCCAAGTCTGCTGGCAAGCACTCTATCTGCAACGGTAGGTGAACCTCCGCGCTGGATATGCCCCAATACCGATACTCTAGTATCAAATTCAGTAGATTCTTTAAGCTGGCGGGCAAATTCATAGCCACTGCATACACCTTCAGCCACGACAATAATACTGTGCTTTTTACCACGCTCATGACCGCTGCGCAGCCTATCCGCTACTTCTTTCATATCATAGTTTTCTTCAGGTATTAGAATGGTTTCAGCTCCACCTGCAAGTCCAGCCCATAAAGCTATGTCACCGGCATCACGTCCCATAACTTCAATGACAAATGTTCTCTCATGCGATGTAGCTGTATCACGAATTTTATCAATCGCGTCAATAACTGTATTAAGAGCTGTATCAAAACCAATCGTCAACTCTGTTCCAGGAATATCATTATCAATCGTTCCAGGTACACCTACACAAGGATACCCTTGCTCTGTTAAGGCTTTTGCGCCGCGGTAAGAACCGTCACCACCGATTACAACAAGTCCCTCAATACCGTGGGCACGCAGCTGCTCTATTCCTTTTTTTTGTACCTCTCTATTTGCAAATTCAGGTAGACGGGCAGACTGAAGCATAGTCCCTCCACGGTGAATAATATCACCCACAGAACCAAGCTCAAGTTTTTTAATATTCCCATTAACTAATCCTAGATACCCCCCGTAAATACCATAAACCTCTACATTATGAAAAATGGCTTTACGCACTACAGCACGAATGGCTGGGTTCATTCCTGGAGAGTCTCCACCGCTGGTAAGTACTCCTATTTTTTTCATTCTTCTCACCTCAATGATCGATTATGAAACGTATGTACACTTCGTTAGTAAATAAATTAATTAAGCCTACACTTCATAGTACTTTATTATTATTAACATAAAACCTTCGAATATTTATAAAATAACACGAAGAAAACGCGTTAACAACCGATTCATATTAGTAATTATAATAGACGGAATAATTAGTAAACTGGCAGCGCTTCATTTTTGATTGTAACCGCTATCTTTAACTATTTTAGGAAATTTCGGTGAAAAATTTGTGAATTCACCAAAAAAAATCGTGCCCAAAAATGAGCACAATTTTTAATTCACACTGATAAAATCCTTCGAAACAGTGTACTCACCAATCGTTCTAAAACGGTTATAGCGGTCAGCGATTAATTCTTCTTCCGAAAGTTTTAATAAGTCTGTTAGTGAAGACTTAAGGATCGTTTCAATTGCCTCAGCTTGCTTTTTAACATCCTTTTGAGCTCCGCCTTTTATTTCAGGGATGATATCATCAATAATCCCAAGTTCTTTCAAATCAGGAGCGGTAATTCTCATTGTTTCTGCTGCATTTTTAGCTTGTGACGCATCCTTCCATAGAATAGCTGCCGCTCCTTCTGGTGAAATAACAGAGTAAGTCGAATTTTCTAGCATATAAATCCGGTTGCCGACACCTAGCGCTAGAGCACCACCACTTCCGCCCTCGCCAATTACAATACAAATAACCGGAACACGAAGACCTGCCATTTCAAATAAATTTCTAGCAATTGCTTCACTTTGACCTCGTTCTTCGGCAGCTTTCCCCGGATATGCACCCTTTGTGTCAATAAAACAAATAATAGGACGATTGAATTTATCTGCCTGCTTCATTAAACGTAATGCCTTTCGGTAACCTTCAGGATGCGGCATTCCAAAATTTCTGCGTATGTTTTCTTTTGTATCTTTCCCGCGCTGGTGACCAATAACTGTTACAGGCAGCCCTTTAAATTTGGCCACACCGCCAACAATAGCCTCGTCATCCGCAAAGGTCCGGTCGCCGTGGCATTCAAAGAAACCATCAAATAGATAAGAAATATAATCTAGTGTGGTCGGTCTGTTGGCAAGACGGGCAATTTGAACCCTGTCCCATGGCCTGATATTTTCATATATGTCCTTTTCAAGCTTTTCAAGCCGGGCTTCTAACTTTTTTATTTCTGTACTTAAATCAACATCTGTTGTTTTAGTGAACTCTTTTAATTCAGTAATTTTCTTTCTTAACTCCACTATTGGCCGTTCGAATTCTAATTCTCCTACCATTCGAGTTCACCTCCTGGTTGATGAATTTCCAATATGTTTGTAATTTGTTCGACTAAGTCTAAACGTGGAATGATCGCATCAAGCTGACCATGCTTTAATAGAAACTCTGCCGTCTGGAAATCCTCAGGCAATTCCTCACGAATAGATTGTTCAATAACCCTTCTCCCTGCAAAGGCAATTAGTGCCCCCGGTTCAGCAAAGTTATAATCTCCCAATGAAGCAAAGCTTGCAGAGACCCCGCCTGTTGTCGGGTGAGTCATAATGGATATGATTAAGCCGCCATTGTTACTAAATCTTTTTAAGGCTACGCTTGTCTTGGCCATTTGCATTAAACTCAAAGCGCCCTCTTGCATTCTTGCCCCGCCTGACGCTGTAAAAATAATAAATGGAAGTGACAGTTCGTCCGCTTTTTCAACTGCTCTGGTTATTTTTTCACCAACCACTGACCCCATACTTCCCATTCGGAAAGAAGCATCCATTATTGCCAAAACAATCTTATGACCGTTTATGGATCCCGTACCTGTAACAACCGCTTCGTTTAGGTTGCTTTTTAGCCGGTCTTTTTCAAGCTTCTCTAAGTAGTCTGGAAAATTAAGAGGATTCATTGATATCATTTCCTCGTTTAATTCAACAAAACTTCCTTCATCAATAAAACTATCTATGCGCTCTTTAGCAGTCATTTGAAAATGGAAACCGCAATGCAGACATACCTTTGCATTTTTAACTAATTCTTTTGTATACATAATTTTCTTACATGAAGGACACTTAGACATAATTCCTTCTGGAACATCATGCTTTGCTGTTTCATTAGGAATTGTTGCATATTTTTTCTTTTTTGGTTGATTTTTTGTAAAAAGATCTTTAAGCGCCAAATTAAAACCTCCCTTGGGTAACGCGACCTGCCAATGGCAAGATTCTCCAATTATTGCTATGATAGAAGTCTTTCTATCCTGCCTTCACTTCATACCTATTAGAATTCCAATGTGGTCAGACCACTTTTTGTTCAAAAAACAGCCATCCTAACAGTGCTTGTATAACTTTCACTATAAAATAAAAAAAGTTTAAAATCTGTTAGTTTTTGTCGGTAGAGTTTGACAAATTTCGAAGTTTCCTATATGCAGATAGTGTTTTTTCAAGATTCTTTTCGGCCAAAGCTTTTAACAACACGAGATATGGATCCCGCTTATATGTTATATGATTTTCTTCCAGTGAATTGTAATACTCTTTTAAAATAGACCATAATCGTAAAAACAAGTGGTTATCAGACAATTCCATGATCTTCTGAAAAAATTGATCATCTGTGAAATGTTCATTTGCTTCAAGCCAATCCAAGATCTTGTTTATTTCATGGTGATCAGCCTTTTGGATAGCAAGCCGCAAGCAATCCATTTCAATATAGTTTTTTGTTTCAAATACATCACGTTTAGCTTTTTGATCTTGCAAAATAAACGTGCTTAGAAGTTGGACAAGCTGATGGCCTCGAAAATCTCTAATAAAGGTCCCTTCGCCTCTTCTTGTCTCAATTAATCCAAGTAATTCCAGTGCTCTTAAAGCTTCGCGAACGGAAGAGCGCCCGAAATTCAGGCGCTCCGATAATTCACGTTCAGATGGGATTTTGTCACCCGTCTTAAGACCGTCAATGGCAATCATTTCTCTTAATTGCTTCACAATCTCTAAATAAACTTTGGTATTAGACACCTACGTAATCACTCACTTCTACCAATGATTGCGAGCCTCTCAGTTCTTTCCTTTACTTCTTCTGGATCTACTTTAAGACGAGCTACACCTGTCTCCATTGCCGCCTTAGCGACAGCAGCAGCAACATTTGGTGCTACTCTTGGATCAAATGGGGCTGGGATGACATAGTCTGCATCTAGTTCATCCTCACTTATTAAGGCTGCTATTGCCTCTACTGCCGCCACTTTCATTTTTTCATTGATATGTGTCGCACGCACATCAAGTGCTCCGCGGAAAATTCCTGGAAATGCAAGAACATTATTTACTTGATTTGGAAAATCAGATCTTCCTGTTCCTACAACTTTTGCTCCTGCCGCTTTGGCATCTTCCGGCATAATTTCCGGGTCAGGATTTGCCATTGCAAAAATGATTGAATCAGGGTTCATTGAGGCAACCATATCCTTTGTTAGGGCTCCTGCTACAGATACCCCGATAAAGACATCGGCACCTTTTATTACATCGGCGAGACTTCCTTTAAGGTTATCTCGGTTTGTATATTTGGCTACTTCTGCTTTGACTGTGTTCATCCCATGAGGCCGTCCTTCATAAATCGCACCTTTAGTATCACACATAATGATGTCTCTCACTCCGTAGCTGTGTAACAACTTGATAATGGCAATTCCCGCAGCACCTGCTCCACTAGCAACTACCTTTATTTCAGTCATTTTCTTTCCAATAATTTTAAGGGCATTGACAAGTCCTGCTACAGTTACTATAGCTGTACCATGCTGGTCATCATGAAAGATCGGAATATTGGCTTCCCTTTTTAATCTTTCCTCAATTACGAAGCAATTAGGAGCGGCAATATCTTCAAGATTTACTCCGCCAAAAGTCGGTTCCAACAATTTTACCGTTTCAACGATTTTATCAACATCTGTGGTGTTTAAACAGATAGGAAAGGCATCCACACCTGCAAAGCTTTTGAACAGAACAGCTTTTCCTTCCATAACGGGCAGAGCCGCTTCTGGTCCGATATTCCCAAGCCCTAAAACAGCTGTTCCATCAGAAACCACAGCAACCATATTACCTTTCATGGTGTAATCATATACAGTTTCAGGCTTTTCATAGATATCTTTACATGGCTCCGCCACTCCAGGTGAATAGGCTAAACTTAAATCATGTGCATTTCTAACTGGAACCTTTGATTTTGACTCTAATTTCCCCTTATGAATTCGATGCATATGTAATGCTTCTTCACGTAAAGTCAAGAAATGTCACCCCTAAAAAATTATATAAAATATAATAATACCCCATTAACTACTAGCCACTATAGTGGTCAGACCACACTTGTCTCTTTATCACTATAACATATCTAAAAAAGTTGTAAAGAATTAATCCTTTAGAACGACATTTTTTGGACCAAGGATGCCTCTTAATTCCTGAAGGACGTGCGGTTCCGGTTTCACCTTGTATTCCTCACCTAATCTGATTGTTTTTCTGCTCTCTTCATAATGAAGAACAACATGGGCGTTCCCTTTATTCTCTTTTAATAGCTGATTTATTTTTTTTAGAGAGGTATCATCCTGAAGTCCTGAGGAAACTTTTAAATATAAGACAGGCTGTTTTTCAGCATTGTTTTGTAGCCACTGTTCTAAATCAAACACCTGTTGGATGATAAATTGCCGCTGATTCTCTCTTTCTTCAATCTTTCCTTCGAGGAGAACAAAGCTTCCTTGTTTTAATAATAACTGAAACTTTTTAAAAACATTTGGAAAAGCGACAGCTTCCATTTCACCGCTCGAATCACTTACCGTTAAGAAGGACATATTGTCGCCTTTTTTTGTACGGATTGTTTTCATTAAAGAAATATAAACTCCTGAGAAAACCCTTTTCATATCGGTACCTAATTGATACAACAACAAAGCTCCGCCAGCTTTAAGCCTTTTTTCATAAATAGAGATTGGGTGGTCAGATAGGTAAAAACCAAGGGCTTCCTTCTCAAAGGATAATTTATTTTCTAAACTAATTGGATCGACAGGAACGTATTTAGGCTTTGGTATCATATCATCGTCAAATAAGGCAAATTGGTCCGTGTCATCCGATTTAAAAATCTGAGCATGTTCAATGGCAACGTCCAAACTGGCTAAAAGAACTGAACGGTCTTCTCCAAATTCATCAAAAGCCCCGGAATGTACTAAAAACTCAAGAGTTTTTCGGTTAACTGCTTTAGAGGAAACTCTAATACAGAAATCAAATAAATCATCGAATTTCTTCCGCTTTCTGGCTTGGAATATTTCCTTCAAGGCTGCAGCCCCAACATTTTTAATAGCTGCAAGACTATAGCGGATGCCGTTTCTTTCAACCTGGAAGGAATATTTGCTTTGATTAATCGATGGAGGAAGGACCAAGATCTCCTTTTGTCTTGATTCCATGATATATTGTGCAATTTTCGTGTCGTTTCCAATGGCAGAAGTAAGCAGTCCAGCCATAAAATGAGCAGGGAAATTTGCTTTTAAAAAGGCTAGCTGATAGGCAATCATACTATAGGCAACCGCATGACTACGGTTAAATCCATAGTTGGCAAAACGAACAATTAAATCATAGATTTCGTTCGCCAGTTCTTCGGAATAGCCTTTTTTTAATGCACCTTGAACAAAATGATGCCTTTCTTTGTCCAAAATTTCTTTTTGTTTTTTCCCAACTGCTCGTCGTAACAGGTCGGCCTCACCAAGTGAGAACCCGGCCATCTTGGAAGCAATTTGCATAATTTGCTCTTGGTACACAATAACCCCATATGTATTCTCTAAGATAGGTTCTAAATCAGCGTGTGGATAATCTACCTCAGTCCTGCCGTGTTTTCTGTCGATATAAAGTGGAATATTCTCCATCGGTCCCGGGCGATACAAGGCATTTACTGCCACAATATCCTCAAAGCGTGATGGCTTTAATCGAGTAAGTACCTTCCTCATCCCTTCTGATTCAAGCTGAAATATACCAGTGGTTTCACCTCTTGCTAATAAATCAAAAGTATTGGGATCTTGCAGCGGTACCTGTTTGATGTCTATCTTCTTGCCCGTATCTCGATAGATAGAAGATAAAATGGTTTCAATCAGAGAAAGATTTCTGAGGCCGAGAAAGTCCATTTTTAATAACCCAATCTCCTCAAGGTATTCCATTGAATATTGAGTTAAATAAACATGTCCAGATCCACGTTGAATTGGGATCAATTCAACTAGCTGCTTTTCACTAAGGACTACACCTGCAGCATGTGTGGATGTATGCCGCGGCAGCCCTTCAAGCTTTAACGCTGTCTCAAAAAGCCTTTTATTTAACGGGGTATCCTTCACAAACTTTCTTAAGGGTTCAGACTCTCTATAGGCCGCCTCCAGGTTGATTCCTAAACGCGAAGGAACTAGTCTTGATAAGTGCTCCAATTCCTTTGTATTTAAGCCAAACGTTCTACCTACATCTCTTAACGCAGCTTTCGCTGCTAGTGTTCCAAATGTCACTATTTGAGCAACGTGCATATCCCCATACTTTCTAGTAACGTAGTTTATCACTTCGTCACGCCGGTGATCAGGGAAGTCGATATCAATATCCGGCATCGATATTCGTTCAGGATTTAAAAATCGCTCAAATAAAAGATTATGCTCAATTGGATCTACGTCTGTAATATACAACACATAAGCAACAAGCGACCCTGCTGCCGACCCCCGTCCTGGGCCCGTTAGGATGCCATGTTCGCGTGCATATCTCATAAAATCCCAAACAATTAGAAAATAGTTACTAAACTTCATCCGCTTAATTACACCAAGCTCAAATTCCAAACGGTCTAAATATTCCTCTCTTGGTTGTGAAAATCGTTCATACAATCCCTTTTCACACAACTTTTCGAGAAATAACTCAGCGGACATTCCATTATCGGTCGGGTATGTTGGTAAATACGTTTTATTAAGTTCTATATTTACTGTACAACGGGCAGCAATCCGCAAGGAATTCTCTAAGATTTCTGGAAGTTCCGAGAAACACTCAACCATTTCTTCGGCACTCTTCAAATAAAATTGGTCACTTTCTAGTTTTTCTCTATGTTCATCTTGTAATTTCTCACCATTTTTTATCGCCAATAAACATTCGTGTGCAAAAGTATCTTCTTTTTCTAAATATTGGACTCTGTTCGTGGCTACAAGGGGAATATTTTCATCCTTAGCTATCTCAAGAAACCATTTGTTGATCCTAATTTCATCTTCTAGCTGATGATGTTGAACAGATAAGAAAAAACTTCCATTTCCAAAGATGTTGTCCAGCCGGCGAATTAGCCTTCTCGCATATTCTTCGTTACCGGTTAGGAGGGATTGCTCAATTTCACCCTCTAAACCCGGAGTAATGGCAATAAGCCCCTGTGAATAAGATTTTAGCCATTTGAACGGCAGTCCATTAATAGATTTTGTCTGAATCGCACTAGATATTTTTAATAGATTTTTAAATCCATCTTCCGTCTCGGCCAGTAAAACTAGCGGGTAGGATGCATTTGCTGTGAGTTCACTCTCAACGTCAACAGTTAACCCGATAATGGGTTTTAGATTATTTTTCTTACATAGTTTATAGAATTCAATGGTGCCGTACATGACATTTCGGTCGGTTAAAGCAAGGGCTTTAAAACCCTTTCTTTTGGCATTTTCAATTAATTCCGGTACAGATGCTGTACTTGTTAACAAACTATAGGCACTATACACCTGAAGGTGAATAAAGGACATAATGTCACACCGTTCCTTAAAAATATTTCATTAGTTTAATTATAGAGCTTAAAGCGAAAAAAAGAAAATATGTTCTTATTTTTGAATGAGGAGAGCTCCTTTTTATCCTATTTTGATTTCCCTAGCTCATATTACGAGCCCTTTGTCCATATAAATGAATATAACAATTTGTAAGGGCGGTTTGCTGCATGAAAGAAATCGGTTTTTTTCCAGCTTTTATCGAAGGCTACTTTATCGCATTAGGAGTCGTTCTTGGCGGTTCCTTAATTGGGGGAATTGCTTCATTCTTAACCGGGCAGCCACCACTTACGACAGTCTACCGATTGTCCTCGGCACTAAGGATATGGGCAATTGTTTCTGCGATTGGGGGAACATTTGATGCAGTTTATACGTTTGAAAGAGGCTTATTTAATGCGGATACAAAAGATCTTTTTAAACAACTATTACTTATCCTTTCTGCCTTAGGCGGTGCCCAAACAGGAGCACTCATCATTAACTGGTTAACCCAGGAGCATATATCATCATGAGAGTTCCGCAATTATACCGAAAACCCGGCTGGCAGCGATTTTTTGCAGGAACCGCAGTCGGAGGAGCAATTAGCTGGTGTATTTTTCTATATATTTACGGTGTTTGGCAGGAAGAAAATACAGAATTAATCCGGAAACAGCATCAGGAAATTATAGACTTAAATAATGAAAAAAAAATTTGGCAAGAGGAGTATAAGGAAATCAATCGCCGAAATATTGAACAGCTTACAGTACAGAAGATTAACATAAAAATCACAAACGCCGAAAAATATAAACTAGACTCGTTAAGTGTACTTGAGACAGAAGATTCCGTACGGGATGACATCAGTATGATGCTCGCAAAAGATATTGAGACGGTTTATAAAAGTAAGGACTTAATCAAAAAGATCATTGAGAACAAGCAAGTAAAAATTAATGATAAAAGATATAAATTAAAGGTAAAAGAAATGGTTATCTACACGAATCTTACTATACAACTTCAGATTGATTTTGAATAATAAAAGCGGAAGCGCCTTGCACAGGGGCGACAAGCATAAGACAGGCCGGCGGGAAGGTTGGTCTTTAACCTTCTCGACGGAATGGCTTAGACCAAAGAGCCCCTAGGCGCTGCAGCTAGCCATAGATAAAACGGCCCTAAACGGGCCGTTCTTCTTGTTTAGTTCTATTTTGTGTAGGCTTCGCAAACTTTCCCTAATTCATTTACAACTTCGTCCACTTCGTCCCACGAATAGATTGTGGCGCCCGAAGCAAGCGGATGTCCTCCGCCATTAAATTTCCTGGCTACAACATTGATAACAGGCCCTTTTGAACGCAGTCTTACACGAATTTGCTTGTCTTCCTCGATGAAAAATACCCAGGCTTTTATGCCCTTTACGTCACCTAGTGTACCAACAAGCAGGGATGCTTCGGCAGGTCTAGCATGATACTCATTTAATAAATCTTTCGTAATCATAACAGAAGCCACACCGTTTGGCTGTAATTCAAAGTTTTGCAGGATATAACCTTGTAATTTAATAATATTAGGATCTAATTCATACATTTTATCAAACAGTTCCGTACGCGAAAAATTGTAATGAATTAATTCCCCTGCATAGGTAAATGTCTTTTCCGTTGAACTTGGGAACAGGAATCTTCCGGTATCCCCTACAATACCAGCAAACAATAGTCTTGCCGCTTCGTCGTTCATTTTTAAACCCTTATCTTTACCCTTTAAGTAAAAATCATAGATCATCTCACTGCAGGAACTAGCGTTTGTATCAACCCACAATAAGTCTCCATACGGCTCTGTATTGGGATGGTGGTCAATTTTAATTAATTTATCGCCTAACGTATAGCGGCGGTCATCGATTCTTTCCTGATTTGCTGTATCACAAACAATGACTAATGCACCCTTATAAACCTCGTCCTCAATTACATCGAGGCTGCGAAGAAAATTTAGCGTTGGTTCTTCTTGACCCACTGCATAGATTTTTTTCTCTGGGAAGGATTCCTTTAATAATGCGGTTAAGCCGCCTTGTGAACCGTATGCATCCGGATCAGGGCGTACATGACGATGAACAATGATCGTGTTATATTGTTCAATCGCTGTTAAAATTTTCTCAATCATGAACACTACTCCTTATGAACCAATAATGGCTTTTTTTTTCAATCCACGGTAAAATAGATAGAAGATTTCTAGAACCTTGGAGGATCGAATCATGTTTGTACTCGTTGTATTGATTGTCGTATTTTTTGCTTTCTATTTATTTTATAAAACAAAATACTTTAGAAGCAACCGTCAAGTAGAAAAGAAATGGCTTACAGCCAAATCAAATATTGCTCTCGGCCTATTTGTCTGCTTATTTGGCATTAATCATCTTTTCTTTATTTCCGAGACTCTCACATCATACATTATTGCAGCGATTTTTATCATCTATGGTGCTTTCTTTAGCTGGACTGGCTATAAAAAATATAAGCACTACCTTCCATTTGCGATTGAAGAGGCAAATAGTATCGAAGCCCAAAAATAAGTTGAGCCGCTTCTTTAAGAAGCGGCCTTCTTGTAAATAGAATCAATGTCTATCAATTAACTGACACATCATCATGGCTTTGCCAACTAACACACCATCATTAAAAACCTCAACATCTACTTTCCCAAACTTCCGGCCAACTTCAAGTATTTTTGGAAAGATCTCTAATGTACTCTCCATCTGAACTGGTTTTAAAAAGTAAATGGTCATATTTTCTACAACCAAATCACCTTTTTTATACCCTCGCAATACCCGATTGGCTGCATCAGAGACAATCGTGGTGAAAACGCCGTAAGAGATCGTTCCAAGATGATTAGTCATTTGTGGTGTTACCTCACAGGAGTATACTTCTTCCCCTTTAGCTTTACCTTGCATTAAGACCATTTGGTTGGTAATAATATCGTCTATTGTTTCCCCGACCTGGGGCTGGCGCTGATTCATTTGCAGTGCCTTTAATACATCTTGACGACTAATTATTCCCTCAAGACGGTTCGATTCATCGGTAACAGGCAGGACTTCAATCCCTTCCCAAACCATTGTATGGGCGGTTGAAGCTACACTTGTTTTACCATTAACCGTCATTGGACTTTTTGTCATGATTTTATCAATAGAAGCATTAAAATCTTGGCCTAAAATATCTTTACTTGTAACCATTCCCTGTATCCTCATGTTTTGGTCGACAACAGGATAGCGGCTGTGAGTGGTCTTTTGATTTAACTCATGCCACTTGGACACGTTATCTGATGTAGTGAGATAATAGGTATCAGCTATTGGTGTTAAAATATCTTCCACTAAAATAATTTCTTTCTTGATTAATTGGTCGTAGATCGCACGGTTAATCATGGTTGCTACTGTGAAGGTATCATAACTTGTTGAAATCACGGGTAATTCTAGCTTATCAGCCAGCTTTTTAACATGATCTTCCGAATCAAATCCGCCCGTTATTAACACAGCAGCGCCTGCTTTTAAAGCAAGTTCATGTGCTTGTGTCCGGTTTCCTACAATAAGCAGGTTACCAGCCTCCGTGTAACGCATCATGGCTTCTAATTTCATTGCACCGATTACGAACTTATTTAGTGTTTTATGCAAGCCAGTTCTTCCGCCTAACACTTGGCCGTCAACAATATTTACGACTTCTGCAAATGTCAGCTTCTCAATGTTTTCCTTCTTTTTCCGCTCAATACGAATTGTTCCAACCCGTTCAATCGTGCTGACATATCCTTTATTTTCAGCTTCTTTAATCGCTCTATAGGCCGTTCCTTCACTTACGGTCATCGCCTTGGCGATTTGCCGCACTGATATTTTTTCCCCGATCGGAAGTCCATCAATGTATTGCAAAATTTGTTCATGCTTAGTAGCCAAGACCTTCACCCTTTATTGTTTGAATTCCAAATCATCCAGTCTTTAACCGGAATTATGTCTATTTTCCATTATAAAGTGTTAAAAGCCTTGATTCAATGCGGTTTCTCACAATTTATAATGCAATGAGCGCCTTTTTAAGGCGCTCATTGTCTAGGAAACCATATATCCCCTATTCTATAATTGAAATTTAATAGTAAGAACGAGACTTTTTCTTTAAGTGTCCTGACTGGTTTTTTCTTATAGGTTTCTTCGGACTATATAGCAGGCCTGTCAAATTCCCGGCAATCACCATTAAAGCAAAAGCCAGCCATGTTATTGAAAAGATACCATGAGACCCATCTAGGTTAATAGATAACCTTGGTACAGCAAAATAAAGCATAAAACCCGCAAGCAACAAGCATAGTAAATATCTGTTCTTTTTCATCGTATATTTCCTCCCTATAAAAAACTGCTTGTTTCATTTTTATGCTAGAGAGAGGAAAAAAAGTATGTGAAAACATAAGAACTTTAAATTTCTAATGCTTCTCCAGGTGTGAGTACCCTGCCATTTTTGTTCGGAAGCAGTTCAATAAATTGATATGGATCTTGTTTAATCGGCGGGAAGGTATTGTAATGGATTGGAACAACGGTTTTAGCCTTTAACAACGTTGCAGCATAGGCAGCATCCTCCGCTCCCATCGTATAGTTATCACCAATCGGCAGGAAGGCAAGATCAATGGGGTGACGCTCACCAATTAATTTCATATCTGAAAAAAGTGCTGTATCACCGGCATGGTAAATGGTTTTCCCTTCACTCATAAACAAGATTCCAGCAGGCATCCCACAATAAATAATTTGGTTATCATTTGTGGTATAGCTTGAACCGTGAAAAGCCTGGGTAAGCTTGACTCTTCCAAATTCAAATTGATAAGAACCGCCTATATGCATACCATGGGTTTTCACCCCCTGCCAGCTTAAAAAAGTAGACAGCTCATCCGTGGCTACCACTAGTGCATTATTTCTTTTGGCCAACTCCACGGTATCCCCGACATGGTCATTGTGTCCGTGTGATAATAGAATTACATCTGCCGTCACATCTTCTGCCTTTAAGTCTGTTAACGAATTGCCTGTAATAAATGGGTCAATAATGATTTTTTTCCCTTGAGTTTGAATTTGAACGACTGAATGCCCATGATAAGAAACTTTCATTCTTGCCAACTCCTTTTATTTAATATACTCATTTATGTACTTCCATAGAAATTTAGGAAATCCTTCTATCTTTATACCCATATCTCCTAGTTTTTAGCGCAACATAAGTTATGATAGTTTACATTTAGCATTAATCTTGTTACGCTCAAATGGGTTTTGATTTTCAATAAGGGGGTCCCCTATATATGAGTCAACGATTAAACAAACTTCAAACATGGATGAAGGAAAATGAGATTGAGGTTAGCTTTCTGACTTCCTCAGAAAATGTCTTTTATTTGAGCGGCTATTTTACGGACCCGCATGAAAGACTACTGGCACTTGTTGTCTTCCAGGATGAGGAGCCATTCTTGGTTTGCCCATCCATGGAGGTTCACGATGCCAAACGTTCTGGCTGGGACCATGAAATTATCGGGTACAGTGATATCGATCATCCATGGGAAATGATATTGGCTTCTATTAATAAAAGGATAAACGGTGTTAATAAGGCAGCAATTGAAAAGGAACACATGAATGTTGAACGTTATGAACAATTATCACAGTTGTTTCCTAAGGCCTCTTTTGTTTCCGCTGAAGAAAAATTACGACTGCTTCGCATGATTAAAGATGCGAAAGAAATAAAGATCATTGAAGAAGCTTGTGCACTTGCTGATTACGCCGTCGAGTTCGGAACAAGTGAAATAAAAGAAGGCAAAACAGAACTTGAAGTACTAAATGCATTGGAGTACGCTCTTAAACAAAAAGGTGTAACCGAAATGTCGTTTTCAACGATGGTTCTAACTGGGGCTAACGCAGCTTCTCCTCACGGAAACCCGGGAGAAACAAAAATTAAAAAAGGAGATCTTGTCTTGTTCGATTTAGGGGTTGTTGTTGACCGTTATTGTTCGGATATTACAAGAACCGTTGCTTATGGTGATATTAACGATAAGCAAAAAGAAATTTATGATACGGTCTTAAAGGCCCAACTCGCTGCGATTGAGGCAAGTAAACCAGGGACTAGCGCTGCAGAAGTGGATCTTACAGCCCGACGAATCATATCCGATGCGGGTTACGGCGAATTTTTTCCACATCGCTTAGGCCATGGCCTTGGAATTAGTGTCCATGAGTACCCTTCCCTAACAGAAACGAATCAATTAATCATTGAAGAAGGAATGGTTTACACAATCGAGCCTGGCATCTATGTTCCAGGGGTTGCTGGGGTCCGAATTGAGGATGATGTTTTTATAACATCAGATGGTGCAAAAATAATAACTAAGTTCCCAAAAGAGCTGCAAATTATTAAATAATAATTTGGGTTTTTTTTACATTGAACTTCGAATGAATTTGATGTATTATACTATTACAAGCTGCGTTGTACGTAATCATAATAAAGTTTTAACCTTTAAGCTGTAAAAGGGAGTTTAACTATCGAAGCCGAAATGACATGCCTCTGTCTATAAGACATGGAGGACACGCAGGAACGCTTCTGAGAACACCCACTTTGAGGAGTGGTGGTTTAAAACTTTCTTATCACACTACGGCAAATGCGGCTACATAATTGTTTTAAAAAACCAGTTTCTCGTGAAGCTGGTTTTTCTATTAAAAAAGAAGAGGCAACAGCCTCTTCTTTTTATTCTTTCCCGAACAATGTTTTGGCATCTGAGCACCCCAAACCGTGTGCTTCAGCAACAGCCTGATACGTTACATACCCCCCAAATGTATTAATTCCTTTTAACAATGCCTCGTTATCCAGGCAGGCTTGTTTATATCCTTTATTAGCTATTTGAAGTGCGTAAGGTACCGTTACATTTGTTAAGGCGAAAGTTGATGTTCTTGGGACTGCACCAGGCATATTGGCAACCGCATAATGAACAACACCATGCTTAATATAAGTTGGATGATCATGAGTGGTAATCCGATCGGTTGTCTCGAATATTCCACCTTGGTCGATTGCAATATCGACCACCACGCTCCCCGGTGTCATGGTTTGAATCATCTCTTCTGTCACAAGCTTTGGTGCCTTTGCTCCTGGAATGAGAACGGCACCAATCACTAAATCCGATTCTTTCACGGCTTCAGCAATATTGTAGGGATTGGATATAAGGGTTGTTACATCCGATCCAAAAATATCATCTAATTGGCGGAGCCGGTCCGGATTCACATCAATTATCGTTACTTTTGCCCCTAAACCAATCGCCATTTTAGCGGCATTTGTACCGGCCACACCACCGCCGATTATAGTAACTTTTCCTCTTTGTACCCCCGGAACACCCGAAAGAAGAATCCCCTTCCCCCCGTTAACCTTTTCCAAAAACTGCGCACCAATTTGCGGAGCCATTCTTCCTGCCACTTCACTCATTGGCGTGAGCAAAGGAAGGCTTTTGTTGCCCAGTTGAACAGTTTCATAAGCAATACCAACTACTTTATGATCAATTAATGCTTTGGTTAATTCCGGTTCAGGTGCAAGATGTAAATATGTAAATAAAATTAACCCTTCACGGAAATATTTGTACTCACTTGGGAGCGGTTCCTTTACCTTCATAACCATGTCCATAGACCATGCCTCACTGGCAGTTTCTACGATTGTCGCCCCATTAGAACGGTACTCTTCATCTAAAAACCCGGAGCCAAGTCCTGCCCCTTTTTCAATAAAGACCTCATGTCCATATTTCCCCAGGTTTACAACCCCAGCTGGTGTCATTGCTACACGGTTTTCATTATTCTTAATCTCTTTAGGTACCCCAATCCGCACGGTGTTTACCTCCAAATAATCGAGTTATTATACTATATCCTTCTTTAAGGAAAAGGTAACCAATTTATATAAAATGGGAATATTCGTTTTTTTAAAAATGGTCTGACCTTTGATCAATAATAAAAGCTTTACCAGATTGATAAAGCTCATTAGTATTATTAGTTAGAATTAGATAGACAAAAAAGCCGTCTATTATTAGACAGCTTTTCCCTAATGATAACTCTACTTACTCCTCAACAGCTGCAAAGTCACTACTGTCTGCTAGTGCCGTACCTTCTCCTATAAAACCGCTATTATAAGAATTCAAAATTTGCTGACTTACTTCCATCGTTCCTTTTTCATCAAATTCAAACGTATACTTGTTCTTTGATTCTTTACTTATCATACATTCATGCCCCCTTTTGGATATGTTACTTCATTATTGTTCGAAAAATTGAAACAATTATTCATTGTTAAATATTGTATAATCAGGGTGAGGAGATGATAATCATGGGACTTAAATATCAAAATATTTTAGTCGCTATTGATGGGTCAAAGGAAGCAGATTGGGCTTTCCAAAAAGGGATCGAAATTGCCAAACGAAATGGTGCACGCATGTTATTAGTTCACGTGATAGATACTAGGTCATTTGCCTTAATTGACGTATATGACTCCGTGATAGGTGACCGTGCTGAAAAACTGGCAAAGGACATGCTTGAAAAGTATCAACAACAAGCAATGGAAGCAGGATTAACAGACGTTCAATATGAAATTGAGTTTGGTTCTCCTAAAATACGTATCCCTAGAGATATAGCCAAAAAGCATAATGTTGATTTAATCCTCTGCGGGGCTACCGGTATGAATATGGTAGAAAGATTCTTTATAGGAAGCGTTTCTGAACATATAACACGGTACGCACCATGTGATGTTCTCGTTGTCCGAACAATAAAAGATGCAGAATAACTTCTTCATAAATGAAAGCACGGAGCTAATTGCCCCGTGCTTTTGCATAAAATTTTCATATATTATCGTGAATCATCTTGTCATCTATTGTACAATTAATGGTGCCTGACACCATTACTACTATTAACAAATTTAAAATATTGGAGGTCGACGATATGATTGATCATTTTTCTTTTGATGAACGTCTGGGGATCCCTGTACCTGATTTAGCGGTCGAATGGGATGAATACAACAAGGTAACACAGCAGTATATTTTGTTTCATTGGGAAAAAATTCGTGGATCGATTCCCGACCGAATTGCTGAACTTGAGCAGGAAATTAACCATAAACAAGCAAAACTTTCGGATGAAAGTGATTTTCCACGTTCTTGTAAATTAAATACAGAAATAGCAGACCTCGCTTCCATTATTAATGATTTATGGCTTTGGTATCGTGCAGACCAAACCATTTCAACAAAGGTCCATCAATAAAACTAAAACTCCCATATTGACCAGGGAGTTTTTCTTTTATACGTCCAGCTCCAGCGCCTAGGGGTTTGGGGTCAAAAGCCCCAAGACTCTTACGCTTTTGTTTTATAAATCTTTTTTTAATTCCCGTACGACATGCCCAATCTCAGGCAGAATTAATTTACTCACGGCTAATCTGACCGCACCAGTGGAGCCTGGTGTTGAAAATACCGCTTTATCTTTGACAACCCCTGCAATAGCCCTTGATAGAATCGCAGCAGAACCGATATCCTCCAGGTAACTTAGCATTCTAAACAATTCCCCAAAGCCGACTATTTCTTTTTCTAGCAGCCCTTTAACAGTTTCAATCGTGACATCCCGTTTGGCAATCCCCGTACCGCCATTTGTCAAAATGACATCAATATCCTCTCTCTCACAGCCTTTTAAAATTTCTTCCTGGATTGGAACCGATTCATCCTTAACAATACAATAATCCACGATTAAATGTCCTGCACCTTCAAGCAGATCTCTCATTAGTCTGCCACTTTTGTCTGTCTCCTCATTTCTAGTATCACTAACAGTTATGATTTTACATCTTACCGCTTTCGGAGCTTCCTTTTTATGTTCTTCCGTACTCATCTTTATGACTCCTCTTTTTCTTTTAGGTAGCGTAGTTGATAGTATTTATGAGCAAAATCCGTTACTTTACGGGTCAATTGATAATTCACCCCTGCCCCAATGGCCATGCTGACAAGAGGGATACCTTGAATAGCCCGCTTTCTGAACAACATAATCACCATGGCTTTGAAAAGCTGTTGAACCGGCTGCTCTAACCAGGTAATATCGGTAATTTTCTCGTTCCCCTCGTAGAAGTATAACTCTTCATGCTCTTCTAATTCTGCCATCAAAGAAGCCCAGCCCTCTTTTTGGATTCTAGGCGGCAATGTAGCGGTATGAAACACCTTAAGAGACGTCATCATTTCAAACGGGGTATTCACCTCAAAACCATAGGTCATCGCAATCAATTGAACCACCCGTAAATTTATAACTGCCATCGCTGGAATATCTGCTCCTAATAGAAGCGTACCTCCCGTTCCAGAGAGCCCACCTTGGGCAAAGGAATAGAGACGGTGCTTGGCGATTTGCTGCTCTGCTATGTATTGTAATTGGTCAATATCCAATTGGCGCAGGTCTACGATTTCCTCTATATCTTTTCGAAAAATTCTTCCTGATGTAAGAATTCTTTCCTTCGCATCCATTTGAAGCTGTGACCCTTGTATAATACTGTGTAAATGAAATAACCAACCGTCGATCAAGAAAAAAAATTGCCTCTGAACCTTTTCCGGCAATAAGGAAAAAGAACGTTCCAAATACTTTTCATATAGCAACTGAAAATCATTGGCTTCATAGTTTAATAAGTTTTTTTCCCATGAGCGTATTTCATTCAGCACAACTGTTTCACGGTCTGTCAATGGCAACGTAACCCCTCCTGCTCATTGTTTCTTTTTCCAGTATATCACAAACGAAACAGGACTGAAAAAAGGCAAAAGCCGTAAACAACAGCTTTTGCCTTTTTCTTAATAATTAAGTTTCAGAAAAAACCCGAATGAACATTAATGAGTTAAACGAACAACGTCACGTGCAATCATAACCTCTTCATTTGTAGGTATGATGATTACTTTTACTGGTGAATGAGGATAGTTGATAAATGCTTCCTCTCCTCTTACCTTGTTTAAAGCAGGATCCCAATATACGCCCATAAATTCTAATCCTTTTAAAATCCGTTCCCTAATCGGGTCACTATTTTCACCAATACCGGCAGTGAAAATAATCGCATCAACGCCATACATACGGGCAGCATAAGAACCGATATATTTATGAATACGATTAGCAAACACATCCAGTGCAAGCTCTGCACGCTCATTTCCTTTGTTAGCTTCACCAATAATATCCCGAAGATCACTTGAAAAACCAGAAACAGCTAACATACCACTCTTTTTATTTAACACATCAAGCACTTCTTCAGCTGTTTGATTGGTTTTCTCCATGATATAAGGAATAAGCGCCGGGTCAATATTCCCTGAACGGGTACCCATTGTTACCCCTGCAAGCGGTGTGAATCCCATAGATGTATCAATGGACTTGCCGCCTTCAATTGCAGCGATACTTGCACCATTTCCTAGGTGACATGAGAGTAACCGAAGCTGTTCAATCGGGCGCCCTAGTAGTTCAGCCGCACGCTGTGACACATATTTATGGCTTGTGCCATGGAAACCATATTTACGGATTCCATATTTTTTATAATATTCGTATGGCAAGCTATATAAGAAAGAGCTCTCAGGCATTGTTTGATGGAATGCTGTATCAAACACAGCAACTGCCGGTACATTAGGAAGAACTTGTTTGAATGCTTTTATACCAGTTGCATTTGCCGGATTATGCAATGGAGCTAATTCAGATAATTCTTCAATTTTCGCTAAAACTTCCTCAGTAATTAAAGCTGAATCGCTAAACGCCTCTCCACCGTGCACGACGCGGTGACCAATTCCTTCAATTTCATTAAGATACTTGATAATACCTAATGAGGTCAATTTATCCAAAAGCATCTTTACTGCTACATCATGATCGGGAATATCGGTGACTTCTTCAATTTTTTCTCCATTCACCGTAATATTGAAAATAGAATCATTTAGACCAATTCTTTCAATTAATCCTTTCGTAATTACTTCTTCGCTAGGCATTTCAAACAACTGAAACTTCAGTGAAGAACTGCCTGCATTAATTGCAATAACTTTTGCCATTATTAGAACGCTCCTTTTATATAACAACATCGATTTGCCATAAATAATGTTTTAGTACACCCTTATTTTGTGCAAACCAAACCTGTTTATTTCCCTCAATTTTTCATTTAATCACTGTCGTTAGGACATTTCAAGGAATAAATCAGATGGCAACGATTACATTACAAATGTTCATATATTCACAAATTTCTTAATTTGGCGAAAACAAATAAAGGATAAAACAGGAG
>NZ_PGVE01000068.1 GCF_002860255.1 Neobacillus cucumis | reverse complement strand
ATTAGTTTCCCGGCATAATCTACTACATAAACATATGAACCATTTTCATAATAATGGCTTCCTAAAAGTTTCTCTAATATATTGGGCTGATCGAGATAAATGGCTCCTCCCAAAAACCCCTTATACTCACCGTTTTCAAAAAGTGGAACACTAATAAATATAATTGGTTCTCCTTCAATTCCAACGTAAGGGTGAGAGATTATTTTCCTCTTTTCCTTAATAGCTTGCATTGCTCCAATCGATGTCAACTCTTCCCCAACCAACTCACGGCTCGGAGAGGATGCACCTAGTATGACACCTTCTGTAGAGGCGACCGCAACAGAATCAAATGTATTCGTTTCTGTTCTAATCCGCTCGGCTAACGCATTCATTTGTGTTTGTGAGGAAGGGTCATCAAGGAGAGATAGGACTACTTCCGCATTAACTTCTAATGTGTTTAATATTTCCCGTAAATAAGTATCTGTAGTGGACGTCAACTTTTGGACATATGCGTAGTTAGCTTCTAGAGTAGAATGTATTAATTTTTGTTTATGCACTTGATATGCCACCGTAGTACTCGTTAGAAAGGTCAACGCAATTGCCAGTATTGCCACGACTTGAATCAAGGTTTTCAAGGACCATCTCATTTGTTTCCCATTCTCCTTTTCCCTGTGGTGCTATCCTCCTATTATATCCATAGAGCGAAGAGATGTTATGAGATTTTCTTCATTTTTAATACAATATATACCAGTAATTAGAATGTATTCCCGCCTCTTATCGACATTTCTTAATAGGAAATACCTACTCTGAATCCCTTATGATTTTGTTTCGATAGTTCATCATAAGCGAACGCAGCAGTATCACCGGTAGAGATCTTGGCGCCATCAATCGGTAAGTACTCTCTTTCCGTCCGATAATTGCCGCTTGCTTCCCCATCTGGTAAATAGGTTGGGCATACTATCGTCCAATCTAAGCCGGAATCTTTCAACATAGTAAATACTTTATGGTGCTCCTCCGCCGCAAATGTCAATTTACGATGGGATTCATTCGATTGATAACGTAACTTGGACGGTTCTGTTCTACTATTCAATATACCTGCCGTTCCAATCGTTACGATTCTTTTGATTCCGTATTCTTTCATCCCTTCAATAATGGCTGGCATTGCTTCTGTCAATGTGGTTGTTTTGTCAGTGCCAAGTGCACTTACGACTGCGTCGGCACCCGCCATTGCTTTTTTTACTGCATCGGGGTTCCGTACGTCTCCTGCAATGATCGTCAGCTTTTCTTGAGGTTTGCACTTCTCAGGTGATCGAACCAAAGCTGTTACTTCATGACCGTCAGTTAATGCACGACGAACGATCTCACTACCTGTACGGCCTGTTGCTCCAAATAGTACAATCTTCATCTACTACATCTCCTATGTTCAATTTATTGTTAGATACTCTTCATGTTTTACATTCGTGCTTTGCGTTAAATATGAGTGAAGCACTGGCAACAATAAACGGTGCTTTTTTATTTTAATATGATGTAAGCTTCGCCCAGCGTTGCAGTGCGTAAATTCCTCGTTGGAAGAATGTCAGGCTATTTTGGTATTCTTCTACATCCAGAGTGTATAACGCATCTTCGTTATTCCATATCCTATCGAAATACGCGTTGATTTCATCTGTCAGCTCGCTGTCTGTTGGTGCTATAATGCGCAGATTCGCCTCCAAGTTATAATCACGTAACGTGCGCTCCGTTATATTGGAAGATCCGTTTGTAATATATGTTTTGTCTGCGGTCTGTACCGTTACTAACTTGGTGTGATATTGACCGATTACGGTATTGTACCAACGCACTTTGATTTTATCG
>NZ_PGVE01000067.1 GCF_002860255.1 Neobacillus cucumis | reverse complement strand
AGCCGGCCGAAAGGTTGCTTTTTAACCTTTTGGACGGATTGGCTGTAGACCATCGAGGGGCTAGGCGCTGGAGCTGGACAATTCTCAAAGTCGAAAATTTTTTATATGTTCTTATCTCGTTAAAAAGGACGCTAAGCCGCGTCCTTTTTAATTTTTTTAATTAACATGCTGTATTTGTCCCTCATTATCTAATATAGGGGTCAACATAGAATTAAATATCTTATAACCAGCGATCAGACGGTTCAGCTCCTGGCTTTTAAGCAATGCTTTTTCCCTTTCCTTTAATGGAGTTATATCAATGCAAGAAACGATGACTTCGACCACTTTTCCGCCTCTTTTAATCGGACTTAAGGCAGCCAAATAGTGAATGCCATAGATTTCTGCTTCATAAGTTAAATTCTCTTCTCCCTCCCATGCACGCTGATAAATTTTCTCTTTTGCGCCAGCGTATTGCCAGGGGATGATTTCTTTTATTTCTTTACCAATGATCCTGTCTTTTGTTAATCCAATCCGATATAAAAATCCGCCCTCACACCAGGTATGAATAAATCGGCCATCTATTCGTTTGTATTTCAACGTCAAGCCCTGCTGGCGGCTTAATGTATCCTGCAATTCTTGTTTGGCCATTCGGTAAGATTCCTCAGCCCAGATTTGTTCATGAAGATCCTGTGAAAGGCCGAACTTCGGAACGATCTGCTCAATCCTCGCCCATTCTCCATTTAATTCTTCCGCAGTAACTGATTTACTAAAGAAATGACCTTGCCCCTCATCACAAAGGTGCTGCTGCAGGAAAACTAATTGTTCCCTTGTTTCAATCCCCTCAGCAACTACTTTCACCTGCAGATGGTGAGCCATCGAAATGATCGTTTTTACAATCGTTTCATCATGATTATTATTGAGCAGTTCCCGTACAAAGGACTGGTCAATTTTTAACGTATCAACCGGAAACTGTTTTAAGTAATTCAATGAACTAAAACCTGTTCCAAAATCATCGATACTGATAAGAACACCCAGCTTCTTCAAATCGTGCAGAGTAGGGATCGTATGCTCTATATCCATCGTCATGCTTTCAGTAATTTCAAGTTCTAAATACTGAGGCTCTAAACCGGTTTCTTTAAGGACTTTTTCAACTGTTGAAACGATGCCCGCATAAGAGAACTGACGCCCAGAAAGATTCACAGAGATGACCATAGGCAGACACCCCTTCTCCTGCCAGCGTTTATTCTGTGCACAGGCTTGCCTTAACACCCATTCCCCGATCGGAATAATTAAACCGGATTCCTCCGCAATCGGGATAAACTTTGATGGCGGAATCATTCCCCATTTGGGATGATTCCAGCGAAGCAATGCCTCCGCACCAAACATTTTTCCTGTTTTCAAATTCACCTTTGGCTGATAATGAAGGAAAAGTTCATTTTGCTTTATCGCTTTATGAAGTTCCATTTCCATCGTTAATGGATCGAAATCTCCATCATACTTAATACACGAATAAAAGCGATACGTCTTTTTTCCTGCCTTTTTGGCCTGATACATAGCATAATCCGCATGCTTAATTAGAGATTCAACCGTTTCTCCATCTTTCTGAGATAAACTGATACCAATGCTCGGAGAAGAATAGACTTCCGTTGTATTTAATTTAAACGGGGTGGATAGGGCTTCGAGAATGTTAATGGCGACAACCTCTGCCCTTTCTCGGTCTGCCTCTTTTAGGATAACAATAAACTCATCCCCGCCCTGTCTAAAAATTAAATCCTTTTCAGATACAGAACTTTTCAATCGGTCAGCTACTCTTTTTAAGAGCTTGTCCCCTTCAGAATGTCCTAAGGTATCATTAATAATTTTAAAACGGTCAAGATCGATAAATAGAATGGCTAAATTCTTCAAAGGGATGCCCCCTTTTGTAAGCAGGGCCTCCAACATGTTTCGATTGGGCAGACCAGTCAAATAATCATGATAGGCCAAATGCTGTACCATTTCTTGATTTTTAACCTGCTCAGTGATATCTTTTGCGATGCCATAAACACCCATGATTTCACCGTCGACAATGATCGGGATGGTTGTGGTATCCAGCATAAGAATTTCCCCCGTTTTTCTCTTTAGCCGGAATTTTTTTGTCTGTTGGCTTCCCCCATCCTGAATGGTTAAGTGGAAGATTCTAATGATTTCAGCCAAATCCTCTTCATAAATTAGTTCAGAAAAATTCTTTTCGATGAGTTGTTCCGGACTATAACCAGAAATTTTTTCGCATGCGGCATTTGCACTCGTAAATCTCCCCTCTAAATCCAGCGAATAAACGGCATCCGAATGGTAATCAAAAAGGGATTTATAACGCTGTTCACTCATTTTGATTTTCTCTTGAAGATAGCGGTGCTCACTTTCAATTAATTCCCGTTCAGTTTGTTTCCGCTTGGTTACATCTCTGGCAACCATCACCATAACTTTAACTGCTGTCATCAAAAGAAGGATGATTAGTGTAATAACAATGATGTATGCCAAGATGGCCCCTCCCAAGAAACTTAGTTAAATATAAATACACTTAAATTAAATATAGCAATAAACCGGTCAATTCTCATTGCCAAATTATTTCCACTAATAAAAGCGGAAGCGCCTTGATCAGCCCCGACAAGCATAAGACGAGCCGGCCGAAAGGTTGCTTTTTAACCTTTTGGACGGATTGGCTGTAGACCAGCGAGGGGCTAGGCGCTGGAGCTGGACAATTCTCAAAGTCGAAAATTTTTATTTCTCATGAAAAAGGACTGCCTTCCGTTTAAGGCATCCCCTTTCCTTCCTATTAAGTTATGCGTCCTGAACGATTGGCTGGTCAATGACATCGCAATCAGGCGCATTGGTTGCACTAATTCCGGTAATGGTTACAATGTGTACACCTGTATTATCCGCTCCGGCGCCAAATGCTGTTTTTGATGCACTTTTTGGATTGACGAACACCGCCCCTCCAAATTGAACGATTCCGCCGCTCACGGTATCAATCTTAACTGGGGGAATAAATGACATATCTTAACATCCTTTATAGAATTATTTCCTAATTCAATTTATGCCACTATGTATTTTTTTGTGTTCACAGTAAATCTCATTAAGAAGTTTGCCAACCATTTCCGCCTTCTCCATATCGATTTCGTGTAGGTATGAGAATTCATAGGCGGAGGATTTCCGGCTAATGTATAAAGTGGAAGCTTAAGAAGCAGAAATTAGCGGAGATATTCCGATTAACTGCTCTAAATAAGACAAAATCCAAAGCTTTGGATAATATAAACGGAAAAGCTCCCCTTATTTTTAAGGAAATATGGGTATTTCCCAATTTAGCCGGAATTTTACCGTTTATTTTTATCCTCCCCCACCCTTAATAATGTGGAATAATACTTTTTTATAATTTTCCTAATAAACGAACCTGTTGATTGGAGCGGAAATCAACAGCATATTACACACACAACCTAATTTTAAGAGACTTTTTTAGTGCCTTCCTTATTTTTACCCACTTTTTTCCAAACGCTCACTCATAATTTCCATAAATCTTCCATTGAAATCTATTATTCTAATAAAGTATGATTCTCCTTGGATTAAGAAACATTTCTTTGAACGGAGGAGAATAGTTGAAAAAAATAGTAGTAAGTTTTCTTGCTTTTACCTTACTATTAAATGTATTTATTACGGGTGCATTTGCAGAAACAACGGAACCCAAAGTACAGGTTAAATTGGTGAATTATATTGGGAACCAATCACAACTAGCGATTAAACCCACAGGAGATTATCTTATCCAGTCATCCAATATAAGGTTAACAAGCGGGAACACTTATGTGGTTAAATATGATAATAGTAAAATCTCATTAGTAGAAGGTTCTACCGTACTTTTTCAAGCAGATTCATTAAATCTATTACCAGAAATAGAAACCAATTATTTAACGATTAACAATCGAGCCTATTTAGGAGCCTTTCGTTTTGTTCCTGAAAGTTCAAAATACGTACGCCCCATCAATGAGGTCTATATGGAAGATTACCTAAAAGGTGTCGTTCCCTTTGAAATGATGGCCGGCTGGAATAAAGAAGCATTAAAATCACAAGCGGTTGCGGCAAGAACCTATGCCCAAGCCTATATCACTAAAATCATCGATGATACCATCAATTACCAAGTGTACGGTGGATATACATGGCACCCGAACAGCACGGCTGCGGTCGATGAAACTAAAGGGGAAGTATTAAAATCCAACGGACGATTGATTAGTGCTGTTTTCTCTGCAAGTAATGGAGGAAAAACAGAATTAAACTCAAATGTATGGGGTACTTCACCTGTATCCTATTTGACCATTAAGACCGATGAGTTTGATGCGAAGACGCCTTGGCAGATTTCGGTTAAAAAACAACAAATCGATCCAACCCTATTAACATGGACTCAAATGAAAGAATTCGATACCTCTCTAACTACCTCAATCAAGTCATGGATGGTAACACACGGTTATTCAGGGAAAGAAATCAAAATCACAGCCATCCCTACTTTATCCTTGTATGCACCTGCTTCTGGCGGTCGTGTATCAAAAGGGGATATAACGGTTGAATTTTACACAAAAGATAAAGTAGACGAAAAAGGTGTATTTTTACCGCAAAAATTAGAGTATAAAAATGTAGCTGCTTCTCAAATACGGGCGATGGTGGGCATTCGCACCATGTTAAGTTATTTAGTAACCAATACAACAGAAACCTCCGATAATATCACCATTTCGGGTCTTGGCGATGGTCATGGCGTTGGTTTAAGCCAATGGGGTGCAAAAAATAGAGCAGATGCAGGACAAAAATATAATGAAATTCTTGCCTTCTATTATGATGGAACCACTTTATCGAAAGAGTATACCGAAAGACCACAAACAGAAACGGCTGTGCAGCCTTCTCCTTCGGATGTAAGTTCATCAGATAGTACAGGTTCACAGGTTCAAACAGACGCTTCCTCAGAACCAGTGACACCTATTGACAAAATTGCTCCGAAAATTAGCTCAGTGAGTATAAATGTCGATAATGCCAAAAATAAAGCTTCCATTTTGTTTAACACAGATGAAAAGGCGAAAATCTCCATCTATATTAAAGATAGTAACGGAAAAATTCTAAGCTATTTAGTTAAGGATCAAGTAACCGAACGAGGTACGACTAAGATTGAGTACGATACTTCTAAGACGGCCAATGGCAAATATTATGCAGGCATCATTGCTGTAGATGGTTCCAGTAATCAGGCATCAACCTTACCTTCCTTTGAAGTCAAGAAGGTAGTAAAAGATACCACTGCTCCAAAGCTAACATCCGTAAAGTTAAGTGTGGATAACTCAAATAACAAAGCTTCACTCACTTTTAATTCAAATGAAACGTTAAAATTAACGGTGTATGTTAAAGACAGTAAGGGGAAAGTCCTTTCTTATTTGAAAAAGGATGCCTTCACGAAAGCTGGTGCAGTTCGAGTGGATTACAGCACCAATTCCTATGCAAACGGGAAATACACACTAGCAATCAGTGCTGCGGATCCAAGCAATAACAAAGCTTATAGTACCACTTCCTTTGAGGTAAAAAAGCTGAAAAAAGCGATAGTAGTGGTTCCTGTATTGCACGTACGCGCCACTGCTTCCTCTAAGGCAAAAGTTATCAGCGTATTAAAGAAAAACCAAACCGTTACCGTTCTTTCAACAAGTGGTGCTTGGTCTAGAATCAGCTACGGCAAAATAATAGGCTCTGTTCCAAAAACAGCTTTGAAATAACAAAAAAAGGTTGTATCCCTATTCTTAATATAGGGTTACAACCTTTTTTTATTCATTTTATAATTTTTCGATGGCTGTTATGGATCTTCTTTTTAAAGAAATACATAATCAAAACCTTAAACAACTTTCTCGTCGGTGGAAAAAGCATAAGAAAGCCAACGATATCCGTCATAAATCCTGGTGTTAATAAAAAAGCCGCGCCTAATAAAATACAGACCCCATCCAAAACTGCATCACCTGGAAGCTGACCGCGGCTTAACTGCTCCTGGACCTTCCGAATCGTTTGCAGCCCTTCCCTCTTCGCTAAATAAGCTCCTATGATTCCAGTTAAAATAATAAGCAGGATGGTCGGCCAAACGCCAATAGTTTTTCCGGATAATAGTAAAAATCCAATATCCGCTGCTGGTATGATAATAAGTAACAAAAATAAATAACGCATCGAATGCTCCCTTCCCTTTTTCGAATGCAAACTGGAATCCTGTAACAAGTTCTTGTAAATAATAGTACCAAAATAACGGGAGGGAAAAAACTATGGGGACTTGTGAACTTTGCGGGCGTCAGCAGGTGGAGACAACTGTCCATCATCTCCTTCCTAAAGAAATGGGCGGAACATTTGGGGCAACCGCAAACCTTTGTATTCCCTGCCACAAACAAATTCACGCCCTCTATACCAACGAGGAAATTGCCGCACGATTAGCCACCTTAGCTGAACTCCGGTCAGATGAAAAACTGGCAAGTTTTATCAAATGGATTCGAAAACAGCCTCCCACTAAAATCATGAAAATAAAAAAATCGAGAGAACGCAGACGAAAGTAATTGCTAAATCACATTTAATCGTGTACGATTGAATCGTACACGATATAAATTTCTTAGGGAGGGAAAACCATGACAACGGTTTATGATTTTAGTGTAAAAATGACTAATGGGGAAATAAAATCATTGAAGGAATACGAGGGGAACCCCTTAATTATTGTAAATACAGCCAGCAAATGCGGGTTTACACCACAATTTAAAGGACTTCAAGCAATATATGAAAAGTATAAGGACCAAGGACTTGTGATATTAGGGTTCCCTTGCGATCAGTTCAATAATCAGGAATTTGCTAATATCGAAGAAACCACTCAATTCTGCCAAGTAAACTACGGGGTAACCTTCCCGATGTTTGCCAAGATTGATGTAAATGGAGAAAAAGCCGACCCTTTATTTACCTTTTTGAAAGAAGAAAAAAGAGGGCTTCTATCGAAAAATATTAAATGGAATTTCACCAAGTTTCTGGTTGATTCCCAAGGTCAGGTCGTAGAGCGTTATGCCCCAACTGTGGATCCAAGCAGGATGGAGCAGGATGTGAAAAAATTATTCTCTTAAAGGTGATCACTTGAAAGACTTCTTCACATTAGATAATCAACTATGTTTCGCCATCTATGAAACAGCCAGTGAGTTTACGAAACTGTATGCATCCGTGCTTCAGTCATTTGGGTTAACCTATCCGCAGTATTTAGTCCTATTAGCATTATGGGAACATGATGGCGTAACGGTAAAGGACTTAGGCGAGAGATTAAATCTTGGGACCGGTACTTTAACACCGATGATCACTCGAATGGAGGGAAGCGGCTGGCTCCGAAAGGAACGTTCCAAGAAGGATGAAAGAAAGGTCTTTATTTTTTTAGAAAAGAAGGCCTATGAACTAAAGCCAGCGATCACCGAAAAGGTCAGCGGGAAAATTGAGAGCTGTCATATTGAGTTAAGTGAATATGAATCGCTCATGAAGCAATTAAATCGATTACACCGCAAACTGCAGCAGCCCAAATCCTAGCAGAATGGGCTAGTGCCCGCCCATTCTTTGGACATCTATTATGCATACATTACCTGTAGCAAGAACCCATTCTTGCCATAGTAAATATAAAGAAAAAGGGAGATGTATGCACATGTTTGGAGGACACGGACACGGCGGTTACCATGGTGGATATCATGGCGGCTTTGATCATCACCACCATCATGGATATTTCGGCGGTTACCCTGGTTATGGATATGGAGGCTTTGGTTCACCATTTCTTGGCGGATTCCTTGGCGGGTTAACAGCAGGCGCCTTAACTGGCGGTTATCCATATGCTGCACCCTATCCGTATTACGGCGGTTATGGCGGTTACCCATATTAATAAGAATAAGTAAGAAGGCCGGCGCACCTGGATGCCGGCCCTTTTCTATGAATGGGACACTTTTAAGCCCGCGGAAGATCCACTGATTTTCTAATGATCAACTCTGTTTCTACAAAGATTTTATCACCATGAAATTCCTCGTCTTCTACACCCTTCAATAATAGCTCTGCCCCTAGTCTGCTTATTTTTTCAATCGGTTTTTTGATGGTCGTTAAAGCGGGATTCGTATATTGAGCAGAAGCAATATTATCGAATCCTACGAACGACATATCCTCCGGGACCTGTAACCCTTTCGAAAAGGCAGTATTTAAGGCCCCAATCGCCATATCATCATTCGAGCAAAAAACAGCGGTAGGAGGATTTTCCAATGATAACAGTTTTTCCATGGCATTCCGGCCGCTTTCCATATCATAATTGCCGGTTACCATATATTGTTTTTGAATCGGAAGGTGAAAATCGATTAGGGCTTTCATGTATCCTTCACGGCGTTCATGTGTAGATTGAAACCCGCTAATTCCCTCAATAATCGCGATAGCTTTGTGCCCCTTTTCAATCAGATGTTTGACCGCTTGATAAGAGCCTTCACGGTCGTTTGATAAAATATTGATCATCGAAAGATCGTGGACTTCCCGGTTTAAGACCACGATCGGAATCTTGTTGTTCAGCACATGGTCGATGAAAGCATCATCGTTTTCACTCTGACTCATTAAAATAATCCCGTCAAACCGCTTTGCATGAATGGAGGAAAACTCTTGGTAATCATCAATTCCCCGTACAAACAAGTTGTAGTTTTGATTGATAACACTATTGACCCCCTTCACTGCATCAACGAAGAAGCTCGGTGAGGTCCCATTGGAAATACTCGTAAAAAATAATCCAATCGTATGTGACTTTTGCATGACTAAACTTTTGGCATTGAAGTTGGGCGTATAATTTAATTGAGCAGCAATCTCAAGGATTTTCTTTTTTGTCCCGGGCTTAATAAGCGGGCTGTCATTCAGTGCCCTTGAAACAGTGGTATGGGATACATTTGCTAGCCTTGCTATATCTTTAATGGTCACCATGATCATTTTCATCCCTTTTCAGCCGTACTAACTTAATTGTATCTTACCAAGAACACCGAAGATTGGAAATATGAATTGGTTAGGATGTAAATGGTTATTGGGATAAAAAATAGGCAGAGAGCATCGCCCTCCGCCGGTTATTTTTCATTTTTTCTCGAAAATCACGATTTCATCCATTATATGTCAATTCCTTGATGTTGGGAAAATTTCTTTAAGTTCGTCAAAGGATCATGCTGTTAGTTCTTCTATTACACCCATTTGCAGGTTGATTAATCGATCAAGTCTTTCACTAAGTCTTACCGTTTCAGCGGAGGTAAATCCTTTGGAAAGCCCTACTGATATCATTTTTAATCGTAGATTTTCAATTTGTAAGAAAAGATCCTCATTCGTCATTAGCGATAACCCCTTATATTAAAACTCCCTGTAAGATAAGATTACCAACTGTAAGCGGATTCAAGGAACTAGTTTCTATCATCAAATATCGACAGGGTTTGA
Source organism: Neobacillus cucumis (assembly GCF_002860255.1). GTDB lineage: Bacteria > Bacillota > Bacilli > Bacillales > Cytobacillaceae > Neobacillus > Neobacillus cucumis_A. The sequence continues at coordinate 11,660 of NZ_PGVE01000067.1, read as the reverse complement.
GGGAATGGATGGGATTATGAACAAGACACTTCATCATTCATGTCATGCCCCTATAATCCTTCATGGAAATCCTCGGATTTTGGCGAACTTGGGAAAAAAATTTAAATCTACTAAATTGTAATTGATAGATTTATTAAGAACATTTTATTTTTGGCAAAGCTCATCGTCCCATATGAATATTACGGTGGAAAAGGAATACATAAGTAAGAAGAAGTGTGTTATAAACTTTAAACGGAGGTTTTTTGCATGAAAAGGTGGTTGACTGTTTTTTCTGCTGGTCTCTTGTTTCTCCTTAGTGGTTGCTCTTTTTTGAATCTTAGCTATGACACACTTGACTATGCAAAAGATGCCTCTAATTATTTAGATCAAGTAACCGAGTTTGCCAGTAATACCTCTCCCCTGCTTAAAGGAGCTGTCGATGACCAACAAGCAGCAGATGAACTAAAAAGGACACTTCAACAAATGAAAACGGAGATTAAAGCGTTTAACGATTTAAATGCCCCAGAAACAGTCAGGGAATTTCATCATCAGCTGGTTAATCAAAATAACCGCTTAATTTCTCAGATCAACTTATACTTGGCGGAACTTGAAAACGGCCTGCTCAATCCCTCCTTCCTCGAAAACAACCAACTACTCTCGCCTGTCAAAGAAATCAACGACACCATCCAACAAATCCAAAAACTCAAAGGCCAAATAACCGACACGCTCAGCGTTTCACATGGTGCCTGACACCAATATTACTTTTTTGACAATGTTTAGCTTCCCCCGATATTTTTCGAAGATTGTCGTCATATGAACGCGAATGATGGAATATAGATAATATCACTCAACTAACAGTTCAAGGGTGATATAGAAATGGAAACAGAAATCGTGCTTTATAAGGGGAAAGTTTATTTTGTCATCTATAAGTATAGTTCGGGCTATTGGGAAATACGAGAAAAGAACAGCAGGTTTAATGTACAGCTGGTACATGAATCGGAGGTTCAACAGTAAGAAAAGCGCAAGGCGCCCGCCTATCGGCGACAGCTCAAGCCAATCCGGCCGAAAGGTTGTTCTTTAACCTTTTGGACGGATTGGCTTGTGACCTCGAGCCGATGGAGCCTGGAGCTGGACAATTCTCGAGGCCGAAATTTATAATTTCTAAAGGTAAACTTAATGAAGTAGATCGATCTTCCCTCTTACTCTTTTCATATTTTGATAAAAAACTTCCGGGGATGACCAATCTTGATACTTATTCGGTATAGCTGGATTCTCACTGTTATTGCCACTTGCCAGTTCATATAATTCTTCGATATAGGATTTTAGTTTCAATAAATCTCTTTTTGAACCAATAGCTCCATGCCCTGGTATGGATTTTTCAATATCCAAACTAGCGGCCTTTTCCAATAAACGCACCCAGTTCATTGGATTGGATTCCTCAAATAGGGTTGGATGGGTATTGACAAATAACAAGTCACCCATAAAGATGACCTTTTCTTCCGGGATATAAAGAACCGCATCACTATGGGAATGTCCTCCGCCCCATGTAAGAATCTCTGCACTTCTTTTTGTACCGTAAAACTTCATCCCATTATTAAACGTTTGTTGCGGCAGCACTAACTCTAATGTCGGTAAAGAGGCTTCTATTTCTTTTAGGAAGCTAATTTGCTGGGTCTGCTTTTCATTTTCATCACCTGGTTGCTTTTCGAGGCTTTGAATATAGCTGGCCAGACCTTCTAACTCATCCTTTTGCTTCCGAATTCGCTCCGGGTGAATGTCTTTCATTTTTTCATAAGTGGTTTGACTAGAGAGAATCACGCTGTCTTTAAACATCTGATTGCCTCTTATATGATCACCATGAAAATGACTGTTCACCACCCATTTAATTTCGTTTCGTTTCGTAATTAATTGGGCCATCTCTTTTAGTTCCTGTGCAGCTTGTTGAGTGTTAAAGGTGTCAAAAACAATGGTTTGATCTCCTAAATCAACGAACCCGGCATTGGCCATAGCTCCGCCATCCGCCTTGGAAATAGCGGCATATATTCCTTCTCCTGCTTTTTCAAGCGAAAAATGCCTGCTGTTAAATTTCCCCATCACACTAATCTCCTTTTTACAAGAATTGTAGATTACTTGATGTTATTATATTATGGAAGTAATTAACAAAACTACTTATTGACTCAACAAGGTTGGGCCGGGAATTACATTCTTCCCAATTGTACGAAAACGTTCATGTTTTAATCCCTGTTTCCAGCTTTATACACTTTATAATCTTGTTAGGAGTAGTTTTTTCTAATTAAGATGATGCTGGAGGATGAATAGATGAAAAAAATTTTGATAGTAGCAGGGCTATCCATCTTATTGTTAGCGGGCTGTTCATCGAAGGCTACTGACAAGCAGGAAGCGTTGGATGGAGAGACGCTTTATGGAAATAAGTGTTCAGCCTGTCATGGAGGTAATTTAAAAGGTGCGGTTGGACCCTCTGTATTAAATATGATCAGTAAATATACGGAGGATGAATTATATAAAATGATCACAGAGGGCTCGGATAAGATGCCGGGGCATCTTTTGAACGATGAGGAATCACGAGTCGTGACGAAGTGGTTAATGGAGAAAAAATAACGGGTAGTGATACGTTAGCTTGGATTCGGTTAGCGCACAATAAATAGTATATTTGACCATTCTGACGAAAATAGCTTCATTTCGGGCACAAAAAGCAGGATTTGTGACCGTTTAAACCTAAAATAGCTGAGAGCTGGCATAATAAATAATATTTGTGACCATTCCTCCAAGAAAAGAGTATACATGGGCACAATTATCTTAATTGTAATCTTTTCAACCAAATCGGCACTATTAAAGACCCTGAGTAGTATCCCCTTTTAACCACCATACCAATACCAAAAAAGGTGACAGGCACCATGTGAAAATTTCACATGATGCCTGTCACCTTTTTGCCCCCACTTCCCTCTTACACTTTAAAATCCTTGAGTACCTTCTGACGGACGTAGTCGAGGTGGAGGTACATTTGGTGAAAGGCTTCAAATGGGTCGCGGTTAGCGAGTGCTTCATAGATGGCAGTATGATGGCGAACCGTTCTCTCCGGTTCCCGCACCTTAATTTCGCTATTAATCTTCACGTGCGTCACAATTAACGAATCGATCATCCCCTCGACAATCGGATTATCTGCACTTAACGCAATAATTCGGTGAAACTCAATATCAGCTTCGCCATAATTACCATCTTTACAATTCGCAATAAAATCAATCGTCTCTTTTAATCTCGCGAGCTCTTCCTCACTAATTTTCTCAGCAGCCATCGTAATTAATCCCAGCTCCAACGCCATCCGCGCCTCCACCATAGCCTGCAAATTATCATGGGCTAACGCCAGCATAATTGAAAACGGGTGACTGCTGATTTTATTATTAAAAAAGGTTCCTTCCCGTGTTTTACGGGTAATAACACCTAAGGACTCCAGCGAACTAAGCGCCTCGCGCAGCACGGGACGACTGACATTCAAAATCTCTAATAATTCCATTTCTGTCGGCAGCTTGTCCCCTGGTTTTAGCTGTCCGCTAATTAATAGCTGTATAATACTCTCCATAACCTGCTTTGATAACGTATGACGACTAACTGTTTCAACTGTTATTTTTTTCGAAGGGTCTTTCATCTCATCTCAAGGCTCCTCGGGTCACATTCTAATTTGTAATCTCTTCCATTATTACCTTAATTGAAGAAAGGTTCAAGTGACAGATTTCACCTATTCTTATAAAAAGGCTGTGTTAAAGAACAATGTTGATTGGAGCGGAAATCAACATCCAAGTTTTTAACACAACCTTTTAAAAAAAATAGCTGCCAAGTAACTTGGCAGCATGATCAAAGTTAGACCTTTAACACGCGGCAGATATTTTCTGCTGCGAACTCAATATTCACCTCTCCAGCTTGCAGTGCTTCCTCTAAAGAAGTCACACCTGTTAATATCCCAATAATCGCTGTAAACCCATTCTCATACAAAGGCTCCACACCTTTACCAATCCGCCCGGCAAAAGCAATCACAGGGATGGAGTACTTCCTGGCAATCGTCGCTACACCATACGGGGTCTTTCCAAAAAGCGTCTGTCCATCAATACTGCCTTCCCCTGTAAACACATAATCAGCACCTTGAACATGTTCCTCAAGGCCCGTATATTCAATCACCAGATCGACGCCTTTTTTCAGTTGAGCATTTAAAAACGCCATCAAACCAGCACCCAGTCCACCTGCCGCTCCGGCACCTTCCATATGAGCTATATCCTTACCAAGCTGGGCTTTGATTACATCGGCATAATGAGCCAAATTCTGATCAAGAACCTTCACGAGCTCCGGGGTTGCTCCTTTTTGCGGACCAAAAATGGCGGAGGCACCATTCTCTCCAATTAATGGATTCGTAACATCACAGGCCACATCAATAATGACATCTTTAATTCTCTCATCCAAACCGCTTAAATCAATGGTGTCCAACCGGGCCAAAGCACCGCCGCCAAATGGGAGCTCTTTCCCCTTTTCATCTTTAAATGAAACACCTAGGGCTTGAAGCATTCCTGCCCCGCCATCATTTGTGGCACTTCCGCCAATTCCAATTAAAAACCGGCTGACACCTTTGTCTAATGCATGCTTGATTAATTGTCCGGTCCCATAAGTGGTGGTTAACAAAGGATCACGATCTTCTGGTTTCAGTAGTTCTAATCCGCTGGCACTTGCCATTTCAATGACGGCAGTTTTTCCTTCCCCCAAGAGACCGTATTCCGCAATGACCGCTTCTCCTAACGGCCCGAGTACTTCCGTCTTATTGATCTCTCCGTCCGTCATACTCACCAGGGATTCAACTGTACCTTCTCCACCGTCAGCCATTGGAACAATGACACATTCCGCATCAGGAAAAACTTTTCGAATCCCTCTTTCCATTGCAAGGGCAGCCTTTTTCGCCGGCATACTTTCTTTAAATGAATCAGGCGCTAGCACAAACTTCATAACAATCTGTCCTTTACGGTTAATTAAGATCATTTATTTCTATAAGAGAAGGGTGACCTCAAAGTCACCCCTATAGTTTTAATTATACAAGTGTTTTTATTAACGAACTAAACATGGACGCTTGTTATCAAATTTCCAGCCTGGAAAATAGAACTGCATACCTACTGCGTCGTCACGAGAGTTAAGTCCCATATTTTTATAAAGTTCATGCGCCTTCTGGATTTGCTCCATATCCACTTCTACTCCTAAACCTGGCTTATCTGGAATCGCTAAGTGTCCATCCACAATTTGGAATGGATCCTTCGTTAAGCGCTCAACGCCTTCCTGCCAAATCCAGTGTGTATCGATCGCCGTGATTTCACCAGGAGCAGCTGCAGCAACATGTGTAAACATGGCCAGTGAAATATCAAAGTGATTATTGGAGTGAGAGCCCCAAGTTAATCCCCAATCATTGCACATTTGCGCTACTCGTACAGAACCCTGCATCGTCCAGAAATGCGGGTCAGCAAGCGGGATATCCACAGATTGCAGAGAAATCGTATGACCCATTTGACGCCAGTCCGTTGCGATCATGTTGGTTGCCGTTGGAAGACCTGTTTGTCTTCTGAACTCAGCCATGACTTCACGGCCAGAATAACCATTTTCTGCACCACATGGATCCTCTGCATAAGTTAGTATTCCATGCATATCTTTGCAAAGCTCAACGGCTTCTTTCAATGACCAGGCACCATTCGGATCAAGGGTAATTCTGGCATCCGGAAATCTCTCTTTCAACGCTTTAATTGCTTTAATTTCTTCCTTCCCCTCTAAAACGCCGCCTTTTAACTTGAAATCTTTAAAGCCATAAAGCGCTTGAGATGCTTCAGCTAGTCGTACAACCGCTTCCGGTGTTAATGCTTCTTCATGACGGATCCGATACCATTCCACATCAGAATCAGAATTGCTGTAATAAGGAAGATCCGTTCTATTGCGATCTCCAACATAGAACAAGTAACCAAGTGTTTTTACTTTATCACGCTGCTGGCCTTCCCCCAGAAGAGCGGCAACAGGAACATTTAAATGCTTTCCTAATAGGTCAAGCAATGCTGCTTCAATCGCTGTAACGGCATGAATCGTAATCCGCAGGTCAAAGGTTTGTAACCCGCGGCCAGCTGAATCCCGGCCGGCAAATTCCTTTCTTACTTTATTTAAGATATTATTATAATTACCAATGGATGAACCGACTACAACCGCTCTTGCATCTTCAAGTGTTTTACGGATTCCTTCGCCGCCTGGTACTTCACCAACACCAACATTACCATTGCTGTCCTTTAAGATAATGATATTTCTAGTAAAATAAGCTCCGTGTGCGCCGCTAAGATTTAATAACATACTGTCACGGCCGGCAACCGGATAGACTTCCATTTCTGTCACAACTGGAGTAGCATTAGTCACTTTCTCAACTGTATTCATGGGGATTATCTCCAATCCAAATGGTTTTTTTAAGAGAGAACGAAGAATTCGCTTTTGGCTCGTTCTCTCTGATTTGAATTACCGTGAAATTTCTACATTCGCTAATTTTTCATAGTATTTTAATAGACTGCTGTGGTCTTCAAACTCATGGCCGTCAACCTTTAAGGCATACATCATTTCTAAAACCGCTGCGGTTAATGGAGCTGGAGCGCCGAATTCATGGCTAGTTTCCATCGCATTGGTTAAATCCTTAATGTGTAAGTTAATTCGGAAACCAGGGTTGAAGTTGCGGTCTAACATCATAGGTGCTTTTGCATCTAATACTGTACTTCCTGCTAAACCACCGCGAATAGCTTGGTATACTGCCTCTGGATTGACACCTGCTTTTTGTGCTAAAACAAATGCCTCAGATACTGCTGCAATATTTAAAGCTACGATTACTTGGTTCGCAAGCTTTGTTACGTTACCGGCACCGATTTCACCAACGTGTACAACCGACCCAGCCATAGCTTCTAGTACATCTTTCACTTCTTCAAATACTTCTTTCTTACCGCCAACCATGACAGAGATGGTGCCGTCAATTGCTTTTGGCTCCCCGCCGCTGACAGGAGCATCTAACATTTCTACGCCTTTTTCAATTAACGCTCTATATACCTCTTGAGAAGCTGCAGGTGCGATAGAACTCATATCAACGTAGATTAATCCTTCATGTGCACCCTCAATTAGTCCGTTTTCTCCTAAAGCTACAGCTTTTACGTTTGGAGAGTTTGGAAGCATCGTGATCACGATATCTGATTTTTCAGCGATGGCCTTTGGAGTCGATTCAACTTCTGCACCTAATTGTTCAAGTTCTTTCACTGCGTCTTTATTAAAATCGCTAACAATTAACTGATAACCAGCTTTGATCAAGTTTTTGCTCATCGGCTTACCCATAATTCCTAATCCAATAAATCCAATTTTCTTCATTATTCCTTCACTCCTACAGTTTTTTTATTAAAAGAGAGTACAAGAATGTACTGATCTTATAGATGAGAGCTGTCTAGCTTCATTTACTGCCCGGTTGACTCAAAAGAAGTTATTATCCTATAAACATATTGAGAATTATCACACCGATTAAACCAAGGATGGAAAGTGCGGTGGTATATGTTGTTCTTATTTTGATTGCCTCACCGACCGATAAATTCAGGTATTCCTTAAACATCCAGAATCCTGGATCGGTTACGTGGGAGAAAGCGATACTTCCGCATGTAACGGCAAGTGTCATTAATTCCATGCTGATTCCTGAGCTTTGAGCGATAGGTAGTACCACTCCAGCAGCAGTCATAACGGCTACCGTTGCTGAACCAAGAGCAATACGTAAGAGAGCAGCGATGATCCAAGCAAGAATGATAGGAGACAAATTCCAGCCCGATGTTATATCTTTGATGTAATCAGCAATGCCGCCATCAACAAGTACTTGCTTAAATGCGCCGCCCGCACCAATAACCAAAATGATCATTGCCATTGGCTTAACAGCATTGGAACAAGACTGCATCACATCTTTGAGAGGACGGCCGATTTTTGTCCCTAGAAGCCACATAGAGATTAACAGAGCAATTAATAAGGCCATTTCTGAGGAACCGATGAAATCCATAACATGCCTAAAACCATTACCTTCTGGTAAAAATACAGTTGAGATAGCATCAATTGCCATAAGTACTACTGGAATAAGAGCAACGAAAATACTTGATGCAAAGGATGGCATTTCTTCTTCTTTAAATGTTCTGTTCGTAATAAGCCCATCAGGAATGATTGGATTAATCTTTTTAATAAATGGAAGTCTAGGCCAAGTAAGTGCGATAAAAGTAGCTACAGGTATAGCAATAATTAAACCGTATAATAGAGTTAATCCCATGTCGGCCTTGAAGACACCAACAACGGCTGCTGGCCCCGGGTGAGGCGGGAGAAAACTATGACAAGTTGATAACCCGATCGACATAGGTAACGCAACCCATAAAAGATTTAACTTTGTTTGACGAACAATGACAAATACAAGTGGAATTAATAACACAAAAGCTACTTCATAAAACATGGTAACGCCAAGTACAAAGGCAGCGATTAATATAGCAAGTTGAACCCGTTTAATTCCCATTTTTTCTACTAAACTCGTAGCAATCCGCTGTGCGGCTCCCGCATCAGCCATCACTGTTCCAAGCATAGCTCCGAGTCCAACAATAAGAGCCGTACCACCAAGCTGGCCTCCAAGACCATCACCAATGGTATCCCAAATTTTATCCAATGGCATTCCTACAAGGAAACCGACAAATAAAGACGTTAAGAGAAGGGCAATGAATCCGTTCATTTTCAGCGGAATCATTAAAACTAGTAAAAGGATAACTGCTAAGGCAACATACAATAATGGCATGTTATTTCTTCCTTTCCCTTAGGAAATTAATAGATTTGGTAAAGTTCTAAATCTTTTAAAACATTTTCCAATAGCTTCCTGCTCTCCGGATTCATCTCCGCTGCAGGCCCAAATGCATAGCCCACATCAATTCCTACCATTCTTAATCCTTCTTTTAGCACAACAGGGAATGTCGCTTTGTCCACCGCTAAGCGTAATGGAGCAAGTTTAAACTGCAATTCTAGTGATTTTTGATAGTCGCCAGCCACAAATGTGTTGTAAATATCCGCTACCAATTTGGGAGCAATATTTCCTGTACTTGCGATCGCACCAGTCGCGCCATGACATAAACCTGCATAAATAAGTGTGTCACGTCCAAGTAAAACGGAAAATGATTCACGAGGAGTGACCCGTAAGTATTCAGCTGTCTTCGTCATATCTCCGCTTGAGTCCTTAATTCCGATAATGTTGTCAACCTTACTAAGTTCTTCGCAAGTCTTCACATCAATTTTCACTTGGGTGCGGGCTTCGTTCCCGTAAAGGATAATTGGTAATTTTGTAGACTTGGCAATGGCCTTAAAGTGATCCGCTAACTCCGTTTGAGTTGGTGACATAAAATATGGAGTAAGAACAGAGAGGGCTGACACACCGCCAATTTCTTCAACCATTTGAGCTGTTTGAATACAATCTCTCGTGGTGATTTCACTAGCCCCACAATAAACGGGGACTCTTCCAGCTGTGTGATCTACTGTCACTTCCACAACACGGCGTTTTTGCTCAGGTGTAAGACCGTAAATCTCGCCGCTCGATCCTAGAATAAATAATCCATGGACACCACCTGCTATGGTGTAGTCGATGACTTTTCTTAATGCATCTTCCATCAATTGACCGTTTTTATCTAATGGTGTGACTAATGCGGGGATGACCCCTTTTGGCTTAAACATTGGTTAAACTCCTCCTACCTTTTAAGATTCTTGCCTTGGACAAGAAGGTTATCACGAAAACTTTGTGAATACTTTCACATATTTTATATCTATAAAAGATGATGATTTATTATGACAAGCACTATATCTAACTTTGTAAACATAATAACCCACATCTTATAACCAAATATGCGAATGGTATGACAAATTGGTGACATGTAATGATTCATCTTCAACAGATCGTGAATCACTTCACATATCCATCGTAAACGGTTTCGGTAAAAATTTCTTCGTCAGTTTGATAAATTTCTTCTCGTTGTTTTTAGTCATTTGACTAAAAAATAATTAGGGCCTACATCGTAAAAACAAAGGTTGTTTAGTCAAGTGACTATTTCTTGACGTTTTATCATACAAGTTTAAAACTTTTTATTTTTTTAGTAACCGTTTACATTTTTTATTGTATAATTGTCTTACAAATAAATCATCATTCAAATAGCTAATAATCATCATATTTTTTTGGGCAAATAAACAATGTTTTTAAGGAATATTTTTCATGCGGGCAACGGATGGAGGAAGAACTGAATGAAAATGAATAAAGCACTTGCACAAGAAATCGCAGATAAAGTAATGAATGTGATCCCCTATAATGTCAATATCATGGATGAAATTGGCTTAATTATTGGCTCGGGTGACCCAGAAAGGATGGGCACCTACCATCAGGGCGCCGTTTCCGCCATTGAACAAGGAACCATTGTTTCGATCTATGAATCAGAGGGCGCCTCCAAGCCAGGTGTCAACATTCCCATCCATTTTCGGGATCGAATTATTGGTGTCATTGGAATCAGCGGCGACCCGAATATTGTTGGTCCATTTGCCGAATTAGTCCGTGTTACGGCCGAGCTATTAATCAATCAGGAATTACTTTTTAGAGAACGCCGTATCCAGGAACAAATGAAAGAGGAATTTTTATATCAATGGGTCTTTCGAAGCGGGGACTATGATACAGCTATTATTAATAACGGGGAAGCGCTTGGAATCAATCTAGCCCTAGAGAGAAAAGCGATTGTCGTAAAGGGCCGCATGCCAAAAGAGCCTTATCTCTTAAAGCAGGAATACTATTTCCGGCTCAACCAGGAAAGCATGCTTTATGTGGTCCCTAACGATAGTGATATTGTAAAGAGGATAGAAGCAATCCAATCATCGAATCCGATCAGAATCGGAGTTGGGGGCCGCTATACACTTGTATCTAAGTCTGTTGAAGAAGCCAGACGTGCGATTGAAATATCTGAACGGATAGACCTCCCGCAAACCATTTGTGTATATCAGGAGCTAAAGTTTATTGATTATCTAACGAATAAAGATATCTCCTTTGAGGAAATTACTAACTTTTTTAAGGAACTGGATGAAAATCCAAAAGGGCAAGAACTCACGGAGACATTGATTTGCTATATAAAAAATAGCGGGGACATGAATGCCATCTCGAAAGAATTGCATATCCATCGGAACAGTTTGGCCTATCGTTTACAGAGAATCGAGGTCCTCACTAACAAAAACCCGAAAAACTTTATGGACTTATTCCAGCTATTTACGGGTTATATTTTATATAAAATGCAAAAACAGCCGTAAAAATAAAGGGGTTACTGGTGGGGTAAAAAGAAAAAGTCAATCGAGGCTATTGACGACCGGCTTTGCATTATTAATCTTGTTTGGGTCGTCTATCCGGCCTATTGACGACCAGCTTTGCATTATTCATCTTGTTTGGGTCGTCTATCCAGCCTATTGACGACCAGCTTTGCATAATTAATCTTGTTTGGGGCGTCTATCCGGCCTATTGACGACCAGCTTAGCATTATTAATCTTGTTTGGGGCGTCTATCCAGCCTATTGACGACCAGCTTTGCATTATTTATCTTGTTTGGG
>NZ_PGVE01000066.1 GCF_002860255.1 Neobacillus cucumis | reverse complement strand
TAAGGAAGGAAACGTTATCAAGAAACGCTTAAAGGGATTGCCCGCAATTGCTTTCCAACACGAATTGGATCATTTGAACGGCATTATGTTCTATGACCATATTGACGAGAGCGCTCCATACAAAGACATCCCTGGTGCGACAGCATTTGACAGAGAGTAAAGCACTTAAACTTGACAGAGCAAAGTTTTTCTGTTACAGTCTTGTCAAGGAGTGATGATGCCATGTATAAACGTCTAAAACGCAAATTGCTAAGACGACTTAATGGCCTGCTCGGTAAAAAGACAATTGCTTAGACTTTTACGCCCGCCAACTAAATTGGTGGGCTTTTCTTTATTTTAGGGAAATTGCATGCTATTATTGATGATATGTATTATTAGGAACGTAAAAAGGAGAGTTAAACATGATTTTCAAAGTATATTACCATTTAAACGTACATGAAGTTCCAGTCCGCGAGAACACACTCAGCTTGTATGTAGAAGCTGAAACAGAAAAAGAAGTCCGTGATCAATTAAAAGGTCGCGATCTGATGATTGAATACGTACAAAAGCTGGAGGGCGAGCATTTAGCATATGAACAAGCCTCCCCAGACTTTCACGTTGAGCAGGTCTAATCAATGAAATCTATTAAAAACAATGAAACAGCCGTTTTTGCCCTAGGCGGACTAGGTGAAATCGGTAAAAATACGTATTGTGTACAATTCCAAGATGAAATCATCATTATTGATGCCGGAATCAAGTTTCCTGAAGATGAATTGCTTGGTATTGACTATGTAATTCCAGATTACACTTATCTCGAACGCAATATCGATAAGATTAAAGGCCTTTTCATCACACATGGTCACGAAGACCATATCGGTGGAATTCCCTATCTATTACGCAAAGTGAACGTTCCCGTCTATGGCGGTAAACTAGCAATTGGTTTACTTCGCAATAAGTTGGAAGAACACGGATTGTTGCGCACTACGGAAATTCATGAAATTGAAGAAGATGATTTTATCAAATTCCGTAAAACTGCAGTGTCCTTCTTCAGAACTACGCACAGTATTCCTGATGCATTCGGTGTAGTGGTCAAAACTCCATCGGGTAATATCGTTCATACAGGTGACTTTAAGTTCGACTTTACGCCTGTCGGTGAACCTGCTAACTTGCATAAGATGGCTAAAATTGGTAGTGAAGGTGTACTTTGTTTGTTATCAGATAGTACAAATGCAGAAGTACCGAACTTCACGATGTCTGAACGTAAAGTTGGAGAAAGCCTAAATGATATTTTCCGCACTGTAGACGGTCGGATTATTTTCGCTACATTCGCTTCAAATATCCATAGATTACAACAAGTGATCGAATCGGCGCAGATTTTTGGTCGTAAAATCGCTGTCTTCGGGCGTAGTATGGATAATGCCATCACGATCGGTCGCGAACTTGGTTATATTGATGCTCCGAAAGATTTATTCGTAGATGCTCAATCACTCAACCGACTTCCAGCTAATAAAGTAATGATTTTATGTACGGGTAGTCAAGGTGAACCGATGGCTGCACTATCACGTATCGCAAACGGTACGCATAGACAAGTTCAAATCCAACCTGGTGATACTGTTATTTTCTCTTCTTCACCAATTCCAGGTAATACACTTAGCGTGAACAAAGCGATTAATTCATTGTTCCGTGCAGGTGCAGAAGTTATTCATGGTCCATTAAACAACATCCACACATCCGGTCACGGGTCACAGGAAGAGCAAAAGCTGATGTTGCGTTTAATCAAACCTAAATACTTCATGCCAATCCACGGTGAATACCGCATGATGAATATGCACTCTCAACTTGCTATAGACTGTGATGTCGAACCTGATAACATTTTCATTATGGGTAACGGTGATGTACTCGCACTCACTGACTCGACAGCAAGACTTGCCGGACGTGTACCTTCAGGCGATGTATACATCGATGGAAGCGGTATTGGGGATATTGGTAACGTTGTACTACGCGACAGACGAATTCTTTCTGAAGATGGTCTAGTCATCGTTGTAGCAACCATCGACACCAAAAAGAACCGTTTAGTATCTGGTCCTGACCTGATCTCACGCGGTTTCGTCTATATGCGTGAATCAGGCGCTATGATCAATGAAGCACAATATATGCTTTCGAAAACATTACAACGCAAACTGGCTGCTAAACCTGATTCCGTCAACAACTTGAAGGGCGATATCATCGATACACTCGTTCCGTATTTATATGAGAAAACGAAGCGTAAGCCGATGATCCTTCCTGTCAT
>NZ_PGVE01000065.1 GCF_002860255.1 Neobacillus cucumis | reverse complement strand
TTAGCTCAAAAATGTTACGTTGGCATAGTTTTAATTAAAAACTATTAATTATTGTTTGTTGACGTTTTTGTTTGTTTAGTTTTCAAAGAGCAATTACTATTATCTACCAATCTATTGATTAGCGACATTTGTTATTTTAACATAATACTTAATGCGTGTCAACTTCTAATGAAATGTTATTAATTTCTTCACTCATAAATCATTTCTCCGAAGCGACATTGATAATAATACTATCTTCACAAACAATAGTCAACTATCTTTTTGATGTTTTTTTAAACATTTACTTAGTATAAAGAATTTATAAATAATCATTTATTGGATAAACTACCTAGATAGCTATGTAAAGGAGTTGTTGTGATTATGAATACACAATTTAAAAAAGATGAAGAAAATACTAACATAGTCCCTGAACAAATAGAAGATTTAAACCAAGAGGAAAGAGTGCCCGAGTTCGATGAAATAGGAACTCCTCTAAACGGGATATAAGAAGTTAAAAAACCTTTGCACCAAGAGACATTCTCTTTTCTGCAAAGGGATCTTTCTTATTTTTTAGTTGCTTTTAAGACTATAGCTTCTCCTTGAAACGATAAAACTCGACCTTTTTCAGTGGTAACCCTGAATTTATCTAAAACTCTTTCGGATGTGCCTAAGATAAACTCAGTCAATTTTTTCTTTTCGTCTGCAGGTAGATTCATGCGATTACACCAGCTATCAAAATAAAAGGTTTTTTCAAACCGATGCCATTCAACTATCTCAAAACCCACTGACTCAAGCATACAGATCCATTCACTCTTCTTCCATGCCCGGAAATGACTGTAATCCCGCCATTTTTCTATTTTATTATAAAATTGATCAAATTCATTATCTTCAGGAACGACATTATCATCCAGTAAAAATTGTCCGCCTTGTTTAAGGACACGGAAAACTTCTTTATTAAAATCGTTAATATTAGGAAAGTGGTGTGGGGCAATCCTGCACGTCACAATATCGAAGGAATCGTTTGAAAATGGTAAATTTTCAGCATCCCCTTTTACGAAATGTACATTTTGATTCCCGTTTCCTTTTACAAACTTTTCCGCAGCTAATAACATCTCCTGAGTTAAATCCATCGCAATCACGTTCTTTACTAAAGGAGCAAAGGCATTTGCCGTATGTCCTCCACCCGTAGCAATATCCAGCAGTACTTCATTTCCTATGATTTTAGCCATCTCGATGAGTTTTTGTAAGTCCATACCATCCTTGTGAATCGAACTGCTAACATAAGAATCTGCACTCTTACCAAATTGCTGCTGAACATCCTTTTTGAGATCCATCTTTATCCCTCCAAGAATACCTTATACCTTAACTATATGTTAGCTGTTCGATAATGAAAATAAGCAAATATTTATCTACTATAATAAGAAATTCTTATTGTGGTAAGTTAAATAAGTTCAAGAGTGACCGGGCAATGGTCGCTTCCCATTATATCGCAATGGATTTCAGCATTTTTAAGACGGTCCTTTAATGCTTCCGAAACGATAAAGTAGTCTATACGCCAGCCAATATTTCTCTCACGAACTTTATTCATATAAGACCACCATGTGTAGGCACCTTCCTGTTGTGGATAAAAGTGACGGAAACTGTCTATAAACCCAGAACCGAGCAAGGTTGTCATTTTTCCTCTTTCCTCACCCGTAAAGCCCGAGTTTCCTATATTTGATTTAGGATTACGCAGGTCAATTTCATGATGTGCAACATTTAAATCTCCGCAGAATATAACTGGTTTCTTTTTATCTAGTTCCTTTAAGTGCTGAAGGATGCGATCTTCCCACTCTAATCGGTATCCGATTCTAGCTAGATCTCTCTGTGAATTCGGAGTATAGACATTGACCAAGAAAAAATCATCAAATTCCAAGGTAAGTATTCTTCCTTCATCTTCTCCATTGTCTTCTCCTACTCCATAACTAACAGAAAGCGGCTTTGATTTTGTAAATACGGCCGTCCCGGAATAACCTTTCTTTTTAGCGTAATTCCAATATTGATGATACCCTTCTAACTCTAGACTAATTTGACCTTCTTGAAGTTTCGTTTCTTGAACACAGAAAATATCCGCATTTATATCATTAAAATAATCTAAAAATCCCTTTTTTACACAAGCTCTTAGTCCATTTACATTCCATGATACTAATTTCATTTTTCATTCCTCTTCCCAATAAATTATATATATTAACCAAAATCAATATTTTACAAATAGACAGGTGACATTTTACCAGTTTCACACGATAATCGAAAGTAATCAGAATTATTTACCTTTGTTTGCCACAATAAAAAAAGGCTGCGAACGCTGCCTTTTTATGGGACAAATTGTTTTTTTGTCAATTCTCCAGCAAATAATTCTGAAACAGGAACAATTTTTATGTTCCGTTTTTTAAATTCTTCGATTGCTTGAAAAACACCTATCGAGCAGACTTTTCCCGTTACGCCCACATGGCCAATGGCAATACCATTCCCTTTTATTTCCGTTACCTTTGCTAGTCTAACCATTTGCTTTCGTACATGTGAAGATGATGAAATGTCATCGAGAAACACATCTCGTTTTAAAAGCGGCACTCCTAGTTCCTTAGCAATTTCCGGAAACTTTGTTCCAGGACTTGTCCCGCTGTCGATAATAAATAAGTTCTTTTCCTTGGCAACTTCAACAATGATCCGAACGATTTCTTCGTCCTCTACTGCACGCGACCCCATGTGATTATTCAAACCAACGGCATAAGGAACACTTTTTATAGCATCCTCCACCCGTTGTCTGACTTCTTTTTTAGACAGATCAACTGTAATCGGTTTCGGCCCCAGCCAGGACTTCTTTCCTCTCTTCGGCTCCATTGGTAAATGGACCATGACTTCAAAACCATTTTTATGTGCCCATAATGCATGGGCCCTAGAATTTTCCGTAAACGGCATAACAGCCGCGGTAATTGGGATCTCCCCTTCTAAGAAGTCCCGTACTCCACCCGTTCCTCCTCCAAAGTCATCGATAATAATTGCTGCCTTCAGATCTTTAGTCTCCTTTTTTTCCGCCGCCAAAACCTTTGTGTGTATAGGAAGTACCAAGATTAGTATAAGCAAGAGAACTAACTTTTTCATAAAGCCCCTCCAGTTGTTAACTTCAGAGTTAATTTACCCTATTATAGTATCCTTTACTACTGCTTGGACCTTTTCTGTTACAAAAAAAGGAGAGCGAATCCGCCCTCCTTTCTTACCTATTCTTCATCAAATACTTTAACTTCAACCATTTTATCGCCATTTCTCATGTTTTTAGCTGTTTCTAAACCAGAAGTAACTTGTCCAAAAACAGTGTGAACGCCATTTAAATGCGGCTGTGATTCATGAACGATAAAGAATTGGCTTCCACCAGTATTTCTTCCAGCATGAGCCATTGATAAGGAACCTGGAATATGTTTGTGTGGATTTCCTTCAGTTTCACAGTTGATTGTGTAGCCAGGTCCACCCATCCCTGTTCCCGTTGGGTCGCCCCCTTGTGATACGAAACCTGGGATGACACGGTGAAAGATCACTCCATTATAAAAGCCTTCATTTGCTAACTTTTCAAAGTTAGCAACCGTACCAGGTGCTTCATTTGAGAACAAATCAAACTCAATTTTTTCGCCATTTTCCATCAATATGTATCCTTTTTTAGCCATGAAAAACACTCCTTTATGTAAAAATCAATATTATCATACACTTTTCTATCGAGAAAGGAAAGTTTAGCCACTTATTATTTTCACTTCAATTGTGGTATAATAAGTGTACCCCCTCCTAACATTCGCTTGTTGCGGGACACTTAACCACTGTACGGACGGAGGGGGCTGGTGCTGCAATGCCAGCATCACAAAAAGCCGAGACTGCGGTCTCGGCTTTTTGTTTTAATCCATTCGTCTCCCCATCCACTCATGAAATAACACCACAATCGTAAAAAATAGTCCATACCCCAAAAAAGTGTAAAGATGGTTCCAGCTGTGACTATGTTGGAACAACCCTAATATTTCTAATAATTTTTCTATAATGGGCATTAACAGGCTGGTAAGAAGAATGACACCCGCTTTTCCCCAATTTGTTAATTCCGAAATACTCCTTAATACAATTAGGGTAAGAAAGGGAAGTCCAATTAACGTAAACAAAATATTGATTGAGAAAATCTCCGGGAACGGCCTAATAGGAAAGTGATAATAACCTTTTCCCACAAAATATAAATCTAAGTAAGTTCCAAGCAACGAGGCAAGAACTATACTTCCAAATTCAACCTTAAAAGGTAATCGCTTTTTTGGCAAGAGCTGCAAGTTCAAGTCGTTCGAGTGTTTTGCAATATTCATCTTGTATCTCCCCATCTATGATTTCTTCATCATCAATCAAGTAATCCACCACTCGCCAGTCAGTAAACCAATCCCCTATTTCCGCTTCTTTATGACTTATATTCTTCCAAGCATTTTCAAGTGTTGGGCTATACATCCTTTTGGCCCCTGGTCTTAACTGACAGGATTTCAAGTGAAGTTGATAAGGATAACCAGGTGTCCCTTCATTTACTGTATTAAAAATATGAGGCCAGTAATCTTTTCTAGAACCTGTGTGGTGGTGGCTTTTGGCCCATTCGACTGCCATTTGGTGAATATCTTTAAAAAGAATTCGATACAATTTTTTGCCAAGTACAATCCTCTCATGTAATAACTCAAATTGGTGGAGCGTTTTCCCCGCTATTTTCCCACTTCCATATGGAAAAAGAATATGATTAAACGACAGCCAATCTTGAAGTAAAAACTCAAATTTATTTAAAACATTTTTTTTAAACTTTGGATTTTGTACCACTCTTTTTTCTAGATAGCTTTGTTCATTAATAATCATCGCTATTGTTAGAATGTATGTGTTTTTATTTTTCCAAAACTCATTCCAAATCGTCTCCATAAAAGTGGAGATATTTAAATGGACAAATAAATGAAAAAGTGGCCTCCGTTGTCTAAGGCTTTCTTCGTAAAGTAAAAACTGAGGATACACATCTTGAAAAATTAGCCAATTGCCCCGCTCTAAAAATTGAAAAAAATCTTGCCGGTCTTTTCTTGAAATTAATCGTGTCAAAAATTCCCCTTTCAAATCAGTCATATTCCAGCCGCCATTTCGCGAGACCATATGCCCAAGAAAAGCCCAATGAATATCAGGGTAACGAATATAATAATCAAGATAAGCTTTTGTTCTAGTAACATTATTTAAATTAAATTCTTGAGTTTTTTTCCTGATTTTATCCAGAATAACTCCTTCACTTTTGGTGACTTGGGAAGGAGGCTGTATGAATTTACTCTTTTTCTTTAAATCTTCCGTTATCATTTCAAGCGGAGGCTTCTCTCGATTTCTGATAAAAAAAATAGCACATTACCTCCCTTATGAATTCTCTGGAGTCACCGAGAATATGTATAGGTAGATGGAAAAATTTGGGAGAGGGATGTGAAATATGATGATTGATACAAAAAAAGGTATTGATTGGATTATTGAGAAACTTCGAAAAGACCAATCTCCCAATGGCTATTGGGACTATCCATTTGAAACTGGTATCTCAACAGATGCTTATATGATTATTTTATTACGGACATTAGAATTAAATGATGAAGAATTAGTTAAGGGCCTCGCAAACAGAATTTTAAACAAACAGGAAAATAACGGAGCATGGAAGCTTTTTTATGATGAGGGAGACGGAAATCTTTCGGCAACCACCGAAGCCTATTACGCTTTGTTATATTCGGGTTACTTCCCTAAGAATGATAAACGCTTACTTGCAGCTAAGCAATTTATCCTCTCCAAGGGCGGTATTGAAGATGTAAGTATGTTTACCAAAGTAATGCTGGCCATTACCGGACAGTATACCTGGCCTTCCTATTCGCTGCTGCCAATTGAATTTATTCTTCTGCCACTTCATTTTCCGATTAACTTTTATTCGGTTTCTGTTTTCGGCAGGGCCAATTTAACCCCTATTATGCTTTTGGCAGATAAAAAATTCGAACTAAAAACAGACAAAAGCCCTGACCTTTCTGATTTACATCTAAATAGACAGGCAGAAAATCAGTGGAGCCGCACGAATGACTATCGTTCCTTGTATTCTTTTATAAAAGAAGGAGTTGAAAGTTTACTAGGCCTGCCAAAACAACTTCATCAATTAGCAATTGAGCGGGCAAAAAAGTATATGCTGGACCATCTTGAGCCGGATGGTACTTTTTATAGCTATTACAGTTCTACTTTTTTAATGATTTTTGCCCTATTATCGCTAGGCTATAAAAAAACAGATCCAGTGATTACTAAGGCAGTTGAGGGAATTAAAACAATGAGGTGTGAGATTGACGGACTGCCCCATATGCAATATACAACCGCCCATGTATGGAATACCTCATTAATTTGCTTCAGTTTACAAGCTTCAGGTGTTACACCTGATGATCCCATGGTTAAAAAAGCTAATCAATATCTACTTGAGCGACAGCATCGAAAATTTGGCGATTGGGTGATTCATAATCCTAAAACCATGCCTGGCGGTTGGGGCTTTTCCGATATCAATACCTTCAACCCAGATGTTGATGATACAACCGCCGCGCTTCGATCCATTTCCCGTATAATCCCTTCTGAAACTCAAGCTTGGGACCGCGGAATTACGTGGCTGATGTCCATGCAAAATGATGATGGAGGCTGGCCGGCATTTGAGAAAAACACCAATTCAAAACTATTGCAGTTTTTGCCTATTGAAAAAGGAGAATTCATCCTTGCAGACCCATCATCTGCCGATTTAACAGGAAGAACCCTCGAATATTTTGGTCAATACACCAATTTGTCCGAGGATTCTACAGCTATAAAAAAAGGAATCCATTGGCTATTGAGGAACCAGGAAGAGGATGGTTCCTGGTACGGAAGATGGGGGATCTGCTATCTTTATGGGACTTGGGCGGCTATTACAGGATTATCAGCGGTTGGATTTTCAATTCATCACGCTTCCTTTGAAAAAGCCATTAAATGGATCCTTGATAACCAAAACAAAGATGGGGGGTGGGGAGAATCTTGCCATAGTGACAGCAAAAAAACTTATGTCCCACTCCCTGCAAGCACATTAACAGACACGGCCTGGGCTCTTGATGCCTTGATTTCCGTGTCAGAAAAACCAACACCAGCCATTAAAAGAGGAATCACTTATTTACTTGATTCACTTGAAAAAGTCGATTGGACAACACAATACCCAAAAGGGCAAGGAATGGCAGGTGCGTTTTATGTTCATTATCACAGCTACCGTTATATTTTCCCCCTTGCAGCTTTAGTCCGCTATCATAAAAAATTCGAATGAAACAAAACATCGACGGTGTATTCTAACCGTCGATGTTTATATTAGATTAAGAAGCTCCCTGTAAATATCTACAATCTCTTGTATCTTCATTCTGACTAAACCGCTTGAAGAAGGAGCAACAAAATCAATTACGCCTGGGACAACTGACTCCATTTGTTTTCCCCAAGGAGCCGACTTTTTCCCGCTGTATTCTTGGTATACACCTTTCCCGACAAAACAAACCACCTTCGGATTATACCGTTCAATTTTTCGTTTTAAAATCTCTCTTCCTTCTTTATATTCTTCCTTCGTAATTTCATCAGCAGCCCTCGTTGGTCTCTCCACAATATTGGTAAAACCAAAACCTAATTCCAAAAGTTTTGCATCCTCTACGGCCTCATATTTTCGAGGTGTGATTCCTGCTTCATATAAAATTTTCCAAAATCGATTGTTAGGGTTGGCATAATGGTGTCCTAATTCACTCGAACGAATACTTGGATTAAATCCGACAAATAGAATCTTCAAATTCTCTGCTAAATGATCTTCGATTGGATTCACCGTTCTCCACCTCTCTTCCAAATTAACTAACTCAAAGATATTTCTTATTCTACCATACTTATTTCAGATAATTTTCAGATAAAGAAATCACGACCAACTGTATCACTTAAATTGAATTCTGCGATAAGATGTAATAATGGTTGCCAGCATTCCAATAATCGAGATAATTAACAATGAATATAAAAGCTTCGCATCCTTAAGAAGAAAGAGTCCCGTTAAAATGATAACTGCATCAAGGGAAACCATAATGACCCCTACATTCACCTTTGTCCATTTTGCAATTAATAGTGCGAGCAAATCCATCCCGCCAGGGCTTATATGATTTCGCAGCATCACCCCTACACCCACTCCAATCAAGATTGCTCCGATAATTACACTGCTTATAATCGGTAATTGAACAGTTCCATTCAAGGGAAAGAACAATTCAATCATACTGCCAGAAATCACCGCTCCTAGTACTCCATTATAAAAATAGAAGGGGTCCTTTTTTAAGGCAAATAGATAAATAGGAATATTGAGCAGGATAAACATAATACCTATTTTAAAACCCCATAAATAATTTAATAATAGACTGATGCCAAATAAACCGCCATTGATAAGATGAAACGGGAGAATAAACAGGTTAATTCCAACACTAATCATTGTGCTACCGAATCCGATTATCGCTAATTTTTTGAGCATTCCATCATTCCTTGTCCAATTACTTTATTACCACTTATATGATAAAAGTACGGACTTCATTCAACTAGATATTTAGTCCTTCGAATAAAGAAAAAACAGGAATCGTGTGTGACCCTGTTTTTAAGCCGTTTCTATATACCCTTTTTTGGTTTCCTTATTTTCTTGCTTAATGACACTAAAATAGTAATAAACGGCAGTATCCATAAAAATAATGCAAATGGCAAATATTCAAACAGTGGAATGCCAACAATCGTGCTGCACATAATTGCTAAAACGCTCCACGGCACAATACCTGGAAAAAGCATGGTGGAATCACCCATGACTCTTGCTAACTCTTCTTTTCTATAGTAACGGGACCAATGCGGGAGAAAGGACCTTCCAGTTAATATAATTGGAAGTGTCTGATTCGCAGCAATTAACGTAATAATAAGTGTTGCTAAAAGCGTTTTTAGCGTGTCGACGCTTAAATTGTGTGAAGATTCCAGCCACTTATCCAAATAGGGCTGGATGACATTTAATTCCTCCAAAAGGCCATTATATGCACCAGCCACAGCTAAAAATAGGAGCAATTGGTACATATGAATAAAACCACCGCCAAGCCCCTCAATACCGTGCCAAAGTGACTCGGCAAGCTTGGGCCATGAAGTGCCGGACATTAAAGAAATCCATACTGCTGATAAAATACTAGACAGAAACGCATAAATAATACTCACCCGAAAAAGGACAAATACAACGAGAATGATTGGCGGGATAAACTTCACGAGTGAAAGTTTATTCCAAATCAAAGGATCTGTAGTAAATTCTGTCTTGCTTATAAAATGTGCATCTATTATTCCATAAAAACCAAGACAAACAACAATGGCAGTGATGGTTGTCAATAGCATCGCTTTCCACTGCCTGTTTACCGGTACCTCAACCGTATGGGAAAGTAATTGGTGAGCGCTAGAGAACGGTGATGTTCGGTCTCCAACAAAAGCCCCGGAAACTAACGCTCCCGCAACAATCGGTATGGGCAGATGGAGGACTCCTGCTGTCCCTATTATTGGTACACCAATCGTACTCAATGTGCCAATCGTCGTCCCAAGAAGCATCGAAAAAATCATGCTAATAAAGAAAGATAGAATAAGAAAATGATGTGGATTAATAAAACTCAGTGCTATATTGACCATTTGTTCAATTGTTCCCGACAAGGACCAGGAAGGAAGCAAAAAACTAACTAAAAATAAAATGACAATCACAATTCTCGTTTTATATACACCCATTAAACTCATTTTTATTGATTTTCTAAAAGATAAAGTACTTTTTATTGAGAAGGAAAATAAAACAACATAGCCTGGAAGAAAACCTATTACCAGTGGTTGATGAGCAATTACTGACCAAACGACCCCCAAAATGGTACTAACAAGAAGAAACAAGACTTGTGCAAACGAAAATTTTACCGCCATATGAAATCCACCTCTAAAAGTAACAACTTTATTGATTTTATTGAAATAACTAAACTCCTCAGCAGCTTCGCTGAGGAGTTTAGTTTTGGAGCTTAAACTACTTCATCCAATTGTGCGTAAAGCTCGTCACGTTCTTTTTCTCTACTCTCTATCTCCTTATATATTTTCTGGAGTAATGGTAACTCACTTTCCAAGTCTAGCTTCTTTTTTAGGGCAGAAATGTCACTTTCAATTTCTTCAATTCTTTTCTCTAACTCTACGGTTAGGTCCTCTTCCACCTTTATTGCCTTTGGCATAGTAATTTTTCCAATTACTTCCTTAGTTACAGCTGGGTTACTTCCGGTCTCCTCCAGTTTCCCTCTTGCCCAATCAAAATTCCCGGCAAAATATTGGAGGCGCCCATTTTGGAGCCAATATATTTTATTAAATAATTTATTTAAAAAATATCTGTCATGTGAGACCGCTAAAATCGTACCATTAAACTGTTCCAACGCTTCTTCAAGGACTTCGCATGAATCAATATCCAAATGGTTCGTTGGTTCATCCAGGATGAGCAAGTTGATGTCTTGATACATCAATTGGGCAAGCCGCAGACGCATTCGCTCACCGCCGCTCAGCTGATTGACTTTTCGGAATACAGCAGGACCATAAAATAAAAATTTTGCTAAAATATGCCGTGCTTCCCCTTCATTGACCACTGCGTCTGATCGGAATACATCAATGACCTGCTCGTCACCTATATCTTGAAATACATGCTGTGATAAATAACCCACTTTCACATTACTTCCAACTTTGACAGACCCTTTATCTGCTTCAATTTCTTTAAGAATCATTTTTAAAAGAGTCGATTTACCTGAGCCATTTTCGCCAACAATGGCGGTTCGATCTTTATATTGCACCAGCATATTTACTTCGTCAAATAACGTACGAGCTCCAAAGATCTTAGAAACCCCCGCCAGTACAATGACATCTTTCCCACTCCGATCTGATGCCTCAAAGTCTACGGCCATTTTTTTAACATCCATTTTAGGACGTTCAAGTTTTTCGATTCGATCAAGAGCGCGCTGCATATTCGTGGCCCTTTTATGAAGAGCCGCACTTGGAGGATTGGACCGGTTGGCCCAATCACGAAGACGCTTGATGGCTTCCTTCATTTTTTTTATCTTCCTCTGCTGTTCTTGATATTCTTGAAATTCTCGCAGCAGTCGTTCTTCTTTTTCTTTTACGAAACCACTAAAATTTGTATGATATAAATCAACTTCCCCGTCTTCTAATTCAAGCACCTTTGTCACTACCTCGTCTAAAAAGTAACGGTCATGCGAAATCAGAATAATCGTTCCTCTATACTCCTTCAGGTAGGAACCCAGCCATTCAATCGCTTTTAAATCAAGATGGTTAGTCGGCTCATCCAGAAGTAAGAGGTCCGGTTTTTTCAATAAACTTAACCCAAGTCCCACCTTGGTCTTCTCTCCTCCGCTTAAAGCTGCAAAAGTCTGATCCAGCAATTCTGTAATATTTAATCCAATTGCAATTCTTTCTAATTCGGCATCCATTTCATAACCGCCATTTAAAATAAACTCATCTTGCAGTTTACCATACTGATCCATAAGTCTTTGTAAGTAGATAGGAGCCCGCTCGCACCCCATTTCAACTTCTAACTCTTGGAGCTTTAATTCGATGTCTGTCAATTGTTCAAAAGCCGTTTTAAGAACTTCCCTAACCGTTAAACTTTTAAAATCAGGGATTTGCGCCAAATAGCCGATTCTCAGTCCCTTTTTCCAATGGATAACTCCTTCATCCACTGTTTCCTGATTAGCCAGAAGCTTAATTAAAGTCGTTTTTCCTCCGCCATTCCGGCCTACCAGTCCAATCCTGCTTCCTTCATGTACTTCAAAAGATAAATCTTCAAATATCGTATGACCGCCAAATGATTTTGATAGATGATTTACACTACAAATGATCATGTTCATTCTCCTTTTTCAGGTATTTATGAACATCTCTTATACGCAAAATAAGCCGCGGGCATCTTTTTCCCTCGGCTCATCTATGGACATGAAAAAAGAGTGCATCCGATGCACCCTCTCATACCTATTTATGGTGGGTAAAGAGATGTATTATCGTTCTAATTTTTTCCATATGCAGTTTCTAAAAAAGGGCAGACTTCCCCCTTGGATAACTACTTCATGAAAAATCGCACGATAAATAGTAAGCGCTTCAAGCCACTGTAAGCGTGCAAAATTAGAACGTTTCATCTCTTCCCACCTCCGTTTCATACAAGTTACTTTTATTCTAAATATTTTAAGAATGAATTGCAAGCCCATTTTACCTGACTTATCTAAAAGATGAATTTTATGTTAATGCAGGTATTTTTTTCTAGAATTAAATCTTTTTCGGAATACAAACTTTCGTAAATCATCATCCTTTAAATTCCCATCATAAATCGAAAACAATAGTGATTGTAACTCCGGATAATTATTCATGATAAAAAGAGCGAAGTCCTTCCTTTCGCCCTTCATTTTTACTCTAAACTCTTCCTGTTTAACAATTTCCTTCAGCTGCTTTTCATAATATGCCTTTGTATCTTCCCACTTTTCCTTACGACTTTCCAAAGTGTCACGGGCATACTCCGGTAATTTTTCGATAACCTGATCAATATA
Source organism: Neobacillus cucumis (assembly GCF_002860255.1). GTDB lineage: Bacteria > Bacillota > Bacilli > Bacillales > Cytobacillaceae > Neobacillus > Neobacillus cucumis_A. The sequence continues at coordinate 79,597 of NZ_PGVE01000065.1, read as the reverse complement.
GCCCTCTGACCACATAATCATTTTATCCTTTTCAGGCAACTCAAACACCATACTCATCAGTTCAAGGTCGTCTCCTGCACTTCTGCCTGCATGTTTTCCTACCCGATTCACTTTGTTCACCTCTTGGTTGTTGTGATTAAGCCTCTGTACTCAATGAATTTTCAATATCATAACTCTTTTTCTTCTTATCAAGCCATGTTTCATATTCTGAATCTACTTTTTGGTCAAATAAGGTTTCCTTTATTTGAGCCTTGCTGTCCTCATAGTTTGCTTCTTTTGCTGCCTTTTTAGACTCAACTTTAATGATATGATATCCGTAATCCGTTTTTACTGGGTCACTTATCTTGTTGACAGGCAAGGAGAAAGCAACATCTTCAAATTCTGTGACCATGGTTCCTTTTGAGAAATAACCAAGCTCTCCTCCATTATCCTTAGTTCCTTCATCCGACGAGTATTTTTTAGCTAAGGTGGCGAAATCCTCGCCATTATCAAGTTTTTGTTTAACTTCCTTTGCTGTTTTCTCGTCTGCAACAAGAATATGACTTGCCTTTACTTGCTCGGCCGTAGCAAAAGAATCTTTATTTTCATCAAAATACGTTTTCATTTCCTCGTCAGTTATTTTAATGTCTGGTTCCATTAGTTTCTTTAGGATAATATAATTCTTTAAGTCCTTTTTAACGGCAGCAAGAGTTGTATTATTGCTCTCAAGAGCTTGATTAAATCCATCCTCTCCACCATACTGTTCTTTCAACTTGCCGATTTCCTCATTCAACGTACTATCAGAAACAGTCACTTTTTGTTTTTTCGCCTCTGCAGCTATAATTTTATCACTAATAATTTGATCAACTGTTGCCGAACCGTATTGCTCAACCATTTTGTCATAAAGTTCATCCTTACTGATTGTTTCACCGTTAAACTTTGCTACAGCTTCATCCTTGGTTAAGGTAAAGGTTAGGAAAACTCCTGCTGCGACTATGAACGCCATTAGTAGAGCGGCCATTAATTTATTTTTCTTTATCCATGCCATTCCTTTCCCTTCATCCTTCCGTCTTGGCTGTTATTTTTGCAGTTAACGTGATAAGTTTTCCATCACGATACACTCCGAATTTGATTGTGTCTCCGTTTTGCACTTTTGTATATAAATATTTTCTTAATTCCGATGAATTAGCAATTTGGGTCCCATTCATAGATACAATGACATCCTTAGGCTCGAATCCAGCCTTCGCTGCAGCAGAATTGTTGTCAATATTCATAACTAGAACACCTTTTGTCACATTCTGAGGCAAACTTTGATAGTATATCTGTGGTACTTGGTCTAGGTCTGCTAAACCAACGCCAAGATATGGACGATTAATTTTCCCATTTTTAATTAATTGGTTAACGATTGGGATAAAATCATTACTTGGAATCGCAAAACCTAAGCCTTCTACCCCGGTTTCAGAAATTTTCAAACTGTTGATACCGATAACCTGCCCTTGAGTATTAATTAAGGCACCGCCGCTATTTCCCGGATTTATTGCTGCATCTGTTTGAATAACATCGGTATCCCAATTTCCTGCAGATGTTGATACAGAAATGGTACGGTTAGTGGCACTAACGATACCTTGTGTTACCGTTCTGGATAAATCAATTCCGAGTGGATTTCCGATGGCATAAACGGTGTCACCAGGTCTTAATTTTGATGAATCTCCAAAGTTAGCGGTAGTTGTTACATACTTTGCATCAATTTTTAATACGGCTAAATCGGTTAACGCATCCGTTCCAACGACCTCAGCAGTCGTCTTTTGGCCATCATATAATGAAATTTCAAGCTTAGACGCCCCTTCAACCACATGGTTATTGGTCACAATATAGGCGATGTTATTACTTTTTTGAAAAATAACCCCTGAACCAGAGCCAGTTTCCACATTCTGTGAAGAATTAGATTCAGAATTCGAATTACCCCAGAAATCAGTTGTCGTTTGCTGCTGTTGTTGCTGATAATTTACAATCCCTACAATTGCTTTAGATAACTTTTCAACCGTGTCCGCTACGGAATTAGTAGAAACCGCTGTAGGCTGAGCCGTGACTGGTTTAACCGCATTACTATCGGTCGTGCCGTTAACCTCTTGACTTTGATTATTTTGATTAAAATTGTTCAAATAATCGGTGTGAGGCAAAACGGCTAGGGTTAATACAGAACCAATGACACCTGCAGCAATGGTTGATACAAATCCTCTTGCCTTGTGCTTTTTCGTTTCTGTCTGAGAGTTGGAACGAGTTTGTTCACGATCAGGGAGAACAAATCTTTCCTCTAAACTATTTGATTCATTCCTATCATCAAAGGATTGTTTTACATTATTGGCGGAGTCTACAGAGAAGGTCTCATCTACAGCATTTACACTATTCTCTGAATGGCTTTCATCCTTCATTTTTTCTAGTGAATTTTCTTCTGAATTTGTATTATTTTTCATCTCAGATGAGTTTGGTTGATTGTTTTCGAATTCATTTTCATTTTTGAAATCCATCTTAATCGATCTCCTTTAATCTATTTCTTACCTTGTCTATACTTTAACTCACAAATCTTAACAAATTATTAACAAACTTTAACGAGTTTAAGAAAATATGAGAAAAAAAATGAAAAAGCTGCAGAAGGCTGCAGCTTTTTCAAATTATTGATTTTGTAATCGAATGGTAAATTTCGTTCCTTTTCCTGCTTCACTTGTCACATCGATATCTCCGTTATGAAGCAATACTAATTGTTTCACAATCGAGAGACCTAATCCAAATTCACCATATGGAGTGCTTGTTCTTGAAATATCTGCTTTATAAAAACGGCGCCAAATATTTTCAATTTCTTTAGGATCAATCCCTATTCCCGTATCTTCCACTTCAATAATCGTTTCATTATCCTCTTTTCTTCCGCGAAGGAGAATCGTCCCGTCGGTCGTAAATTGAATACTATTTTTTGTAATATTGATTAGTATTTGAATAAGACGGTCATAATCAGCCGATACCATAATCTCCGGTTCGGCCTCTACGATTATTTGGTTGTTTTTCTCTTCTGCCAGCATACTCAACTGATCTTGAATTACTTCAAGCACTTCTAACAATTGAATATCTTCTTTAAATAATTTAATTTGGTTTGATCGGATTTTTTCATAATCCAGATTTTCATTTACAAGACGAATCAGCCTCTTCGCCTCTTGACTCACTAAATTAATCCCGCGTTCCTTATCTTCTTCAGGGATCATATTATTTTTCAACCCTTCAATCACACCGCTAATCGTCGTGAGAGGAGTGCGCATCTCATGTGAAACATCTGCCATAAACTGACGTCTTCTGTTTTCAAGACTTTCAATTTCTAGCATCGATTCATTAATTTTATTTACCATGTGATTAAAATCATTAGCCAACTCACCGATTTCATCGAAATTAGATGAATTTACTTTAACATTATAATTTCCTTCGGAAACTTGAGAGGTCGCTTCACGGAGACGCTTGATCCGGTGTACATGTATCCTTGATAAAAACCAACTCTGTAAAAAGGAAACAGCAAAGGCGATTAAAATAGTATACAGCAGATATTTATTTAGTTCTGAAATCATCTTACTTGATCCGCTAATGGGCGATGTTAACAGAACACCACCAAAAAATCTTCCGTTTTCTGTATATGGCAATACAACAAAAGTGACCCCTTCTTGCCCAAATCGTTTATAATCACTCTGAACAATCAAGGTCTTCCCCTTGGTTACTTGATCCCATTCCTTTTGAGATAGATTTTTTATGGCTGGACCATGCTTATTGACCAAATAAAGATGACCATCCTGGTCGAACATACTAAAACTCATCTTTCTAGCTGCCAAGACATTGCTGTATTGATTAAGTACATCTTCTGAATCTAGTGGTGCAGCATCTCTTAAATCAGAAATAATCGCCCTGCCATAGGAAATCAGTTCATCGGATTTATTTTCATAAATCAGGTTTTCAACATAGTGGGCAAATAATAGACTTAACAATAAAAACGCGACAATTATAATACTTATATGACTAAAAAACTGTTGATAAAAATATTTAAACTTCATCTGCTTTGACTGCGTCATCGAATTTATATCCTACTCCCCAAACCGTATGGAAAAAAGGCTGTGACGTTGTTTCCACTTTTTTACGCAGACGTTTAATGTGAACATCAACCGTCCGCTCGTCACCGTAAAATTGATATCCCCATACACGTTCTAGTAATTGTTCACGAGAGAAGACTTGACGAGGATGTTCTACCATATAAGAGAGTAAATCAAACTCCTTTGGTGTTAAATTTGTCACTGGTGTCTCATCTACAACTACTTCCCTCGTTATTTTATTAACTTTAAAATGATCCGTTTTAATTACATTATCTTGCTCTTTATGCTCTTGACTCTGTACTCTGCGAGTTACCGCTTTTATTCTGGCCATTAAGGTAAGTGGACTAAATGGCTTGGTTACATAATCATCCGCTCCCATTTCCAAACCTAACACCTGGTCAGATTCACTATCCTTCGCAGTTAACATAATAATTGGAACCGTAAACTTCTCTTCGCGAATTTTCCGACAAATGGTTACTCCATCCATGCTTGGAAGCATCCAATCGATAATAAGAGCATCCCATGTTCCGCTTTTAATCCGATTGTATCCTTCTAATCCATCATTAATAAATTCGCCTTCAATACCCTCCTTGGCAAAAAACATTTCAATCATCGAGCAAACACTTTTATTATCTTCGATCACTAATATTTTCACAGTCATTCATCCCCTAGCAAAAAACTATTTCTTTTCCTTAGTTTAAACGAATTTTTCCGCATATCAAACCTTCTGCCCAATTATTCCCGACTAATTAATAGTTTGTTCATAATTTATTAATAATTGAATTTAATACAGAAATGCGGAAGCCCCTAGGCGCTGAAGCTGGCCAATTTTCTAAGCAATTTAATACTTTTTTATCCATGAAAAAAGGAGCTTGAAAAAATTCAAGCCCCTCTTCCTATAACACTTTTACAGCCGAACCTGTAAAAAGTGAGATCGCATTTTCTCCGAGCATTTTTGCAATCTGTTGTTCGGTTACACCTTTTTCTCTAAGGTCTGGAAGAATATTTTCAAAAATATGACTAGGATGCCAATTCTCCATGATTTTCGTTACTTGCTCATTCATCACAGGCGGCCGCCCCATCCAAATATTTACACTGTCATGTGCTAATAAGATCTGGTCTTCGTATCCCTCTTCCAATAGGGAAAGTAATGTTGTGATCCTCTCCTGGTCAAGCGGTGCCCCTACTAAGACTTGAATCCCAAAGCGGTCGAAGCCGATTCGTACTCCTTGATCCATAACTTCTTTATGATATTCCGGATTAGTATTCCCGCACATATGGCCGATAATAATTTTGTTTGGATCTGCACCGAGATCAATCAGCATTCTTGCCTGTTCCGGTCCCATCGTTCCTTCTTGTGTATGAGTTAGAATCACGATTTCTGTCTCCTGTTGGACCCGTGCAGCGGCTCGGAAGAACATCTTTTCATATTCGGTGATTTCATCCTTGCTTGAGGCCAGTTTGATTATCCCCGGTTTTATTCCTGTTCCGGCAATGCCTTCAGTAATTTCTGTCATAAACATTTGATAGATGTCTTCTTCGGCCGTGCCTAACCCCTGTCTAAATTTAAAGTATGGAGTTGCCCCCTCTCCTTCATAATAGTATCCAGTGGCACAAATAATTTGCAAACCAGTGGATTCCGAAATTTTTTGCAAAAATAAAGGATTTCGGCCACACTCATTTGGGGTAGGATCGACCACGGTTTGGACACCATAACTTTGCATTTGTCTAGCAATACCAATAGCTGCTTCTAGGGCTTCCTCTTCATTAAATGCACCAAGTGTAACATCTCCATGAAATCCTGGGTAGCCAAAAATAAAGTGTTCGTGAATAAGCGTTTTTCCAATTCTGTTAACGGGTATTGGACCTGTTACGGTTTCAACTGTTTTCATTGATTGGGTCACCCTTTCAGTTTCTTTAAATCGTGGTTCAACAAGTTACACTTGGTGCTTGCTATTACGGCTCTAAAATCAGCTTGCCCTGTGTTTTTCTAGATTGTAATAGGGTATGGATCTTCGCCGCCTCTTCTAATGGAAAGATGCCGCCAATCGTCAGTTTTAATTTTCCTTGACCTAGATAGGAGAATAACTCTACTAAACTAGGCTGAAGAAGTTCTGGCTTTCTCATAATCTGTGGCAGGAAAAATCCTATGACGGATTGATTTCTCGCCATCAGTGTAGAGGGATAGAACCGGCTTTGTTCCCCGCTTGCGGCTCCAAAAATAACGAGGCGACCGAATGTAGCGAGACATTTAACTGTTTTGTTAAATACCTCTCCGCCAACCATTTCTAGTGCAACATTTACACCTCTGCCACCGGTTGCCTCAAGAACCTTCTGTTCCCAATCATGTTCTGTATAGTTAATCAATACATCAGCACCCATTTCACCTGCTAGGGCTAGCTTTTCTTCTGAGCTTGCAGTAGCAATTACTTTTCCTGCCCCAAACAATTTGGCAAGCTGCACCGCTATGGTCCCAACGCCGCCTGCTGCGGCATGTACCAGTACACTTTCCCCTTTCTCTAAACGGCCCATTGTTTTTAATATATGATAGGCACTTAAACCTTGAAGCGGCAAAGCTGCTGCGGTTTGGAAATCTAATTGTTCCGGAATGGGTATAACCGATCGCTCATCTGCAAGAGCAAAATCCGCATATCCTCCTGATTCAATTAATGTCACGATCCTTGTACCAGGCTTTACTTTTGAAACCTGATCACCTACTTCAGTTACTACACCAGCAATTTCAGCACCGGGGATAAACGGCAGCGGGGTTTTCACCACATATTTTCCTTCCCGTCGGGCGGTGTCTGCATAGTTGACTCCGATAGCTTTAATTTCGATTAATACTTCATGACCTTTCGGCACGGGTTTTTCAATTTCAGTAAGTTTTAATACCTCTGGTCCCCCATATTCCTTTAGCTGTATGGCTCTCATACCTTTCACTCCTACTTCCCTTTAAAGGCTGGTTTTCTTTTTTCTTTAAATGCTGCTATCCCTTCTTGGTGGTCCTCCGTTTGAACCATAAGTGTTTGAAGGAGCCGTTCCTGTTCAAGGATTTCCTCAAGCGTGGAGGTAAATGCTTGATCTATTAATTTCTTCTGTTTCCCGTAAGCCTTTCCTGGGCCATGAGCTAATTTTAAAGCCATTTTTGTTGTTTCCTCGTGAAGTTTTTCTAATGGGAAAAGATAATTAATTACCCCTAATTGATATAGGCGCTCAGCAGGGATTGGCTCTGCTGTAAAAAAGAATTGTTTTGCCAAATGGGGTCCGATTAGTCTAGGAAGTAAATAGGAACCACCTCCGTCAGAAATGAGGCCCACCTGTGAGAAGCTTAGCGCAAACTTACTTCCCTCTGCGGCAACAATTAAATCACATGCAAGAGCTAAATTTACTCCTGCTCCTGCTGCAAAACCATGAACAACTGCAATTATCGGCTTTTCGGTCTCTTTCATTAATAAAATCAATTCGTTCAGTTTCCCTATATGTTCGTATACTTGAAGCCCTTTTGCCTGCCCCATGGTTTTTACATCGCCGCCCGCACTAAATGAACGCCCCGCTCCAGATAAGACAATAACCTGGATGTCTTCGTCATTTTGGGCCTGTTGGAGTGCTTCCTTTAATCCCAAGATCATCTCTGGGCTAAAAGCATTTAAGCTATCTGGGCGATTTAAAGTTAAGGATAAGACAGGTCCCAGCTTTTCAATCAGTAAATGTTGTTGTGCCATAATTAAATTCCTCCCTGTTTGGTGGATTGTAATGTAAACTAACTTTCATTGACTATTTAATCGTTTTTTTCTCCTTCTTGGGCAATGAAACCCTATTTAATCAACCACCCTCCATCGACAAGCAAATCCGATCCTGTCATATAGGATGCTTCAGGCGAAGACGCGAAAGCGATTACATTTGCGATCTCATCGGGATTTCCTACCCGACGTAACGCAGTATTCCTTTGAATCGCCTTTACAAACCGGTCATTTTTCAATCCATGCGCTGTTAAAGGCGTATCGACAAAGCCTGGTGAAACTGAGTTTACTCTGATTCCGTAAGGCGCTAATTCTAACGCCAATGATCTTGTAAAATTTATCACTCCTGCTTTTGCCGCACTGTAGTGAGGAATTTCTGCCCCTGCCTGGTGTCCGGATAACGAAGCTACATTTACAATTGCACGGTTTCCTTCCTCGCGTTTGGCCCCTTCAACCATGATTTTTCCTAGCGCCTTCGATACCAAAAAGACACTTTTTAAATTAACAGACTGCACTTCGTCCCACTCTGTTTCGGACATCTCCAAAATACGAGTATTTCTAGAGCCTCCGGCATTGTTGACAAGCACGTGAAGATCACCATAATGCTGTTGAACATATTCTGCTAATTCCGAAACATCTTCCCCGTCGGTACAGTCCGCTGTAAAAATTTCAGCCATCGGAATCCTGCTTTTCCCATTAATGGTTTCTGCAGTTTGTTCGAGTTTCTGTCTTGTTCTCCCAACAAGAATTACTTTGGCCCCTTCACTTGCAAGTCGAAAAGCCACTGACCGGCCGATGCCGCTTCCAGCACCCGTCACAACAGCTATGGTTTGCGCAAATCTCATCTACCTTCCACCTCTTTATCCAAATACTGATTTAGCGGGTTAATGATGATTCCACCGTTACCCTGCCCTCTATTAAGATAGGTACAATCGAGGTAATCCCCTTAGATGCTGCAACCTTCAAGTCAGCATTCTGGTTATGTTTTTCTAATAGACTGCCAACATAGGAATCAAGCAATATTTCGTAGGCATCCTCTTGTCCGCGGTAAAAATATAGGGCTGTTTTTGCCGCATCAGTTAATTCATATTTACTATTCATTAGAAGACAATCAATCAAATGTCCGGCACCATAAAAATCTTCTAAACTTGTTTCACCCGAATTACCCGAGCAGATAATCAGGATTGTCTGGTCATCCGTCACATTCTTAAGAGCACTGGCGACAGCCGGATTGTTGAGCAGTGACCCTATATAGACCTTACTAGCCAGTGCAGACCTTCTTAAAGCGACTGTCCCATTAGTAGTCGACAAAATTAAGGTCTTCCCTTTGATACTCTCCCGAATGAATGTAGGGCTAGGATAAACGAAACCGGTAATTGGTTTTGCATCAAGTTCACCAGCTAGAATATATTCGTCCTCTGAATACTCTTTTGCAGCTACCAATGCTTCATGGCTATGCAAAACAGGAATGACTTCCTTTGCCCCATCCTTTAATGCCGAGACAATCGTTGTGGTCGCCAGAAGAACATCTAAGACCACTGCTACTTTATTTCCAACTGCCATTTTCTCTTCCTTAATGTCTTCTTTTTTCATAAGCAGGTGAATCTTCGTCATTCCTATTCCGCTCCCTCATTAAAGCTTCTCTTCTGAAACAAGCACTGCATGCAAAATTAGATTTTTTACAAAGTGATTAAAATTCGCAAAGCGAATGTCACTTGTTTGCCCCTTTTTGTATCGATAATAAATTTGCTGACCAATAACGGCGAGTTTAAAGTACGCGAAAGTTAAATAAAAGTTGAAATTCGTAATATCCCGGCCACTTTTATTAGCGTAATGTTCAACAAATTCCCTTCTGGTAAAAAAACCATCTTGGACCGCCGTAACTGGTTCCTTCCCTAACCCTTTAATTAAAAGTTCAGAATCATCTCTTTGGTTCCAATAACTCATTGCTACACCCAGGTCGGCAAGCGGATCGCCAACGGTGGTCATCTCCCAGTCGAATAGGCCGACCATTTCTGTTAATTCTTTATTAAACATAACATTGTTAAATTTATAGTCGTAATGAATGATTGCTGCTTCTGACTGTTTAGGGATATGGTTAATTAGCCATTTTTTTAGAGTTTCGACCCCTTGAATATCATCTGTTTTCGCCCGTTCATACCTGCCGATCCAGCCATGGACCTGCCTTTCCATAAAGCCCTCAGGTTTACTTATTTCTGCTAGTCCAGTTTCTCTGTAATCAATCTCATGTAATTCCACCAGCTTTACTACCATGATTTCTGAAAGGCGCCGGCAGATTTCTTTTGTCACCTGGATCCCTTCAGGAAAAGAAGTGTCTATAACCAAGCCATTTTTTCTTTCCATAATAAAAAAGGGACTTCCAACAATTGTTGGATTTTCTGAATAAAGAAGCGGTCTTGGAGCAACGGAAAAAATCGGGTTTAGCTCAGAGAGAATTTTGAATTCTCTCCCCATATCATGAGCTCTAGGTGCCACAGGCCCAAGAGGCGGCCGTCGAAGAACTGCCTCCCAATTCCCTATCTTTATTTGGTAAGTTAAATTGGAATGGCCCGCCGAGAATTGTAATATTTCCAGCTGTCCTCCAGGTACTGAATCCATATTTTCTCGAAGAAACATCTCCAAAACATGCAAATCCAATTCCTCGCCTTGTCGAACCGGAATGGTATCCTTATTCATTTGCCGTGGCATGTAATTCCTCCTATCCACCTGAGAAAATTGCGACTACTTAAATCTCTTTTATACTAACCGGTTAGTATAAAACTTAGGAAAAAGAGGGGGGAATTTTTCCAAACTTATCCCTCCCCTTGCCTTTATTCATTCACTTGGATTCCCTTTAAAATCATTTCTACAAAAATTTCAGCAACTTCCCGATCAGTGCAGGTACCGTTTGGGTTAAACCATTGATAACTCCAATTGGTTATCCCTAGAATCCCAAAGGTAATGATGGGAGCATTTATTCCCGTACGAAATTCTCCGTTTGCAATTCCTGCTTTGATTAATGCCTCTATATTTAGGCGGAACTGATCACGCTTCGCAATAATTAAGGCTGAATGCTCTTCATTTAAATTAGATAATTCCCGGTAAAATATTTTTGCTGCAGAACCTCGGGATTTAATATCCGAAAGGAGCATATAAACAATTTCGAATAATTTTTCTTTATAATTCATTGATGTATCATTAAAAATCCGCTCTAATTGGACTAGTAATTCATCGATATAGCCGCGATGAATATCCATTAATAATTCTTCTTTACTTGAAAAGTAATAGTAAAAGGTACCCTTCGTTACACCAAGGGAATCAACAATATCTTGGATGGATGTTTCACTAAAACCTTTCTTTTCAAATAAGCGGATGCTTTGTTCCGTTATTCTTTCTTTCACCTTTATGTCCTCACATTCTGTTAAATATTATTCAAATTATACCATATTATTGGTCTCTCCTTTACAGGCATTCTAGCTTCTTCAAAGATTCCTATCTACTTTTTCATAGCCTCTTCTCTTAAAGCACGGCGAAGAATTTTCCCGACCCCTGTTTTCGGCAGTTGTTCACGGAATTCGACCATACGTGGGACTTTATATGCAGCCATGTTTTGCTTACAATAGTGAATGATTTCTTGTTCTGTAGCTGACTTCCCAGCTTTTAAGACCACTGCAGCCTTTACATCTTCACCTCTATATGGATCTGGAACTCCTATACACACGGCTTCTTGGATTGCAGGATGTTCATATAATACTTCTTCTATATCACGAGGATAAATATTATAACCGCTTGCAATAATTAAATCCTTTTTTCGATCAACAATATATAAATAGCCTTCATCATCCACTTTTGCTATATCGCCAGTATAAAGCCAGCCATCACGGAGGGTATGCGCTGTTTCCTCAGGCAAGTTCCAATACCCCTTCATAATTTGTGGTCCTTTAATAACCACTTCCCCTAACTCACCCACCGGAACTTCTTCCGTACCTGTTGCTAGGTCCACAATTCTGTAGTCTGTTGAAGGCATACCAATCCCCACACTTCCTGGCTTTCTTTTAGCAAAAGGAGGGTTACAGTGCGTTGTAGGCGAAGCTTCAGAAAGTCCATAGCCCTCAAGGATTTTTGAGCCAGTTTTTCTTTCAAAATTCCGGAGTAATTCAATAGGCATTGGTGCACTTCCACTGTTACAAGTTCTTATGCAATTGATATTATAGTCTTCAGCTCTTGGATGACTTGTAATCGCCACATACATCGTAGGAACACCTGGAAACATGGTCGGTTGTTCATTTTTTATCGTATTTAGGACCTCATCTAACTCAAACCTTGGCAGCATGATCGATTCAGCAGCCGTATAGATTGATAGGTTCATACAGGAACTCATTCCAAATACATGAAAAAGAGGGATGACCGTTAAACATTTCTCTTTCCCCATTTCTAATTCATGTTTAAAGAACTCATAGCATTGCAGGACATTTGCCAGGACGTTTTTGTGAGTCAGCATCGCACCTTTTGAACGTCCGGTTGTTCCACCTGTGTATTGTAGAACTGCAACATCATGTTCCGGTTCAAAAGAAACCGGTTGTATCTGCCCATCGCTCTCACCTAAGAAGCTTTCAAAGCTTTGGTCTTGAGCTAACTCTTGTCCAGATGGCTGTAAACTAACAACTATAATATTTTTCAAATTTGTTTTAGCCTGAATACTTTTAACTCTTGGATATAAGGCATCAAGGACAATAATTGCTTCTGAACCAGAATCCTTCAGAATATATTCCAATTCCCGTTCAACTGACATCGGATTTACTTGAGTAACGATTGCTCCAGCGTTAAGAATTCCATAATAAGAAATCACGTATTGCGGGCAGTTAGGAAGCATAATGGCCACCCTGTCGCCTTTTTGCACTTGTTTTTTCTGAAGGGCAGACGTAAAATTCTGCGCTAATCGGTTTAGTTGTTCATAGGTGATTTTTTTACTATAAAAAGAAAGGGCATTTTGGGCAGGAAAATTTGCGGCTGACTCTTGGAGAATTTGTCCCAATGGTACATTGGGGATCGTTATATTTTTTTCTATACTTTCGGGATAGTGTGTCAACCAGGCTTTGTTTTGACTCATTTATTCCCCTCCAAAATTCTCAATATTTAACTCAGAAATTTAAAATGTAAGGCCTCCGCCGTCCACCGAAAGCGTAGTTCCAGTAATGAAGGATGCTTCATCTGATGCCAAAAATAATACGGCATTGGCTACTTCATCTGGTGTTCCAATTCTCCCTAGGGCATTCGCTCGTGATATAATTGGCCATTTTCGTTCATTCTGTTTCCAGTTATCAATAATTTTAGTGTCAATTACGCCTGGAGCAATGGCATTAATACGTATATTATATTTTCCATATTCAAGGGATGCATTTTGTGTCAGGAGCACTACACCCGCCTTCGAAGCATTGTAAGCGGAAACAAATTTTTGCCCTTTTAAACCGAGCAGGCTCGAAGTGTTAATAATGGAACCTCCGCCTGACTTGATTAGTTCTGGCACGGCATATTTAATGCCTAGAAAAACTCCTTTTAAATTAATATCAATAACACGGTCCCATTCTTCTACGGACAGATCCACACTTCTCACTTCCGAATTACCGATTCCTGCATTATTAAACATGATATGTAAACCATCATACTTGCTAACGGTGACCTCAATTAATTCTTTGATTTGTTCCGGATTCGTTACATCTGTTTCTACAAAAAAAGATGAACCCCCTAGTTCACGTATGTATTTGACCGTTTCTTCTCCATTCACCGAGTCAATATCTGCCACAACGACCTTTGCACCTTCTTTCGCAAAACGAAGGGCTGTTGCTCGGCCTATTCCACCGCCACCGCCTGTAACAATAGCTGTTTTGCCAGTTAATTTCATCAAATCAGTCCTCCCACCATTCATTCCTCAAGTATGGACGTTCAGAACGATACTAACCAGTTGGTATGTTATATGTACAATTATACCTACAAATCTTAATTATTCAATTTCTTTTCTAAATATTCTAATAAATTATTTTAAATAAGAAAAGGAAGGACTGCAAAATACAGTTTAAATGCTGCCTTCCGACTTGCTAAAATCTCTTAAACGATCTCTTCTGTTTAATCATTATCTCATAAGATTTTTCAATGATATCCGTTAAAACATCACCCTTATAAATCCTCCCAAGCTTTAATCCCTGTTGATAATATTCAACAATCTCTTCCAACTTTTCAGACGTTTCTTTTGAAATTCTAACATTTAATTGTATCCTTTGGTTATCCAACATGTCACAACACTCCCGATTTCATAGCTAGCATTTGCTAGCAATTGTCTATACTATTGTTATTACCTGCTACTATACTATAAAATTCGTTTTCTTTCATTAACAAAAAAATTGGACTATGAGTGAACAGTCCAATTTTTATCTATCATTAGACAAAAATCACTTTCTCGCTTGGAATGACAAATTGAGATTGCAGCCATTTGCTGATCAGGTCAGTAAGTTCGGGATGCAAAGGCAATTTCCCCTCTGAAAAAATGTCTTTCTTTACCGTCAACATAGTTGAGGTATTTGTAACATGTTTACAGGAATGTCCCATGTTTTCAACCACATGAAATTCAGCATCTCCTTTAACGTATTTAGGTAAATCCTTTAGGACATCAGGATTAGCTTGAATATCACGTGCACCGGTAATTGCTATGACTGGACAGGTAACTTTTGATAAATCTTCTCTGACATTATAGGCAAAATGTTCACGCATCCACTTGGCATTTATCTTTGCAAAACCAACTTTCATAACATCTTCTGTTGAGGTTTGAATCTTTTGGATTTGCTTTTGTGCTTGTTTCTCAATTTTTTTATGCACGCCTAATAATCTAAGCAGGGACCCCTGAAACCCCTTAGCATTAATAATATCTTCGGCGGCAATATCTCTCTGCCGTTTCAATGCTTCACTGATTCTCTCCACTGCTCCTGATAATAAGATTAATCCACCAAGCTTTTCTCTTACAGCCAGTGCTGTGCCAATCGTACATCCTTCACTATGGCCTAAAACAATTACCTTATCAGGGTCTACTTCTGGCAGGTTTTTTAAGAAACGGACGGCTGCTTGGGCGTCATCTACTAAGTCCCATAAACCCGCTGCTAAAAAATCCCCTTCACTGGCTCCTATACCACGCTTGTCATATCTTAGATTAATAAACCCTGACGATGTTAAGAATTCAGCTAATTGTCTATATAACTTCAGATCCATTTTTTTATTGATTTTTCCATTTCTGTCTACCTTACCTGATCCGTTAATAATTAAAATTGCAGGGCTTTTTTTACCCCTGGCATTCGGTATACTAAGTGTCCCCTTTAACCCTGTTTGACTTTGTATAGTTACATCTCTTTTCACCGTTTTCATTTGATTTCCCCCTACGGTTTATTTTATTATTCAGGGATGATTATGGTCGCTATGGTTCTCCTTCTTCTACCTTTTTCCGGCATTTTTTGCATAGCCCTAACATAGACTTCCGATACATCTTTGACAAATTGAGCATACTCTTGATCATCTAAAAAAACAGAGGTCTGCCTGAATGCTACACCATCACGGACTAAATCGATATTTGGTTGATTTAAATATCTTTCATATTCGCCCAGGATATTAGCCATAAATTTAAAGAATAAATCCATATGCTCCTCTTTGGTAAAGTTCTTTAATTTCTCTGGATCAATGGAGGCATTTGCAGGATCTTGCAGGGAATATACCTTTTCGATGGTCCCTCTATTTGGGATCTCATCTATAATGTGAATGACTCCTGCCTCTAATAACTTTTTAATGTGCCGATACAATGAAGCCTGAGGAATATCTGGAAGTAATTCTTTAATTTGCTGAGAGGTCATTTCCTGGTTAATTAGGGATTGGATAATTCTCATTCGAACGGGATGTAATATAACGTCCACTGTTGTTTCTTTTCCCATAACAAAAGTCCTTTCCTTTATTATCAATCTTAATAATGATAATATTATGTCTTTTGAAATTTGTAAATAAATAATTGGAAATATATATAAATTATTCTCTTCAACTTCTGTTCATATCCCTACATGAAAAGGTAATTTTCTACTTATATTAATATGAGGAGGCGTGCAATCAATGATATTATCATGTATTTTAGGAATTATTCTAACATCACAACCGATAAACAACACTCCCGATCATTTAGTAATAACAAAAGACGGGATCCATGTGACAACGATCAAACAGGAGGATTTTTCCTTTCCCTATACAGAATTACCTATTATTGATTCAAAAAAGTATAGTCAGTTCTTAGATAATTTGGATAAACAATTTTCTATTGAAGCCGAAAATGCCAGTTTGAATGGAAACGGCGAAATTATCGCAGAAAAGGTTGGGGCTAAAATTCACCGTCAGGCCTTTACGGAACAGTTATATGCTTACTTCTTTTCCCACCAGTCAGGCAAACTTGAAATCCCCATGCTGTCTGTCTATCCTAAGGTGGATAGTGAATTGCTCGCAGACATTCGCAGTATGCGGATAGGCCGTTATGTAACATCCTTTAATCCAGGTAACAAAACTCGGACCAATAATATCAGTTTAGCTTCAAAAGCTATTAATAATTATGTGGTGTTTCCCGGAGAAACCTTTTCCTTTAACAAAGTGGTTGGAAAAAGAACTGCTTCTAAAGGTTACCTGAGGGCTCCTGTTATTGTTAGAGGTGAATTTTCAGAGGACATTGGCGGAGGCATTTGCCAAGTATCGTCCACCCTTTTTAATGCAGTAGATAATGCTGGACTAAAAATTGTTCAAAGATTTTCTCACACCAGAAAAGTTCCATATATCCCGCCTGGCCGTGATGCAACGGTCAGCTGGTATGGACCAGATTTTGCCTTTAAAAATACGTATAAAGAGCCAGTCTTAATTAGGGCAAAAACTCTTGGACATCTGTTAGTTATCAATCTATACTCTTCAGATTCCATCGAATATCAGCCAAGAAAGGTTCCGCATACCCCTTATTGAAAAAAGTCCGCTATAAAAGCGGACTTTTCTATCGTACTAATGTTTATTATTTAATGCACTTTCCATCAGTTCATCGGAAAACTCTGTTAGAGCTGTATTGTCCATGACATTTAAGTTAGGAATGTTAGGAATGTTAGCTAAGTTTGTTGTCTTTTCTGAAAAGTTTTTCACTACATTTTGAAAAGGTAGTGCAAAGTCTTTGCGCTTCCCTTTTGTCATCCTAAACACAGCTGCACTCAAGCCAATTCCGACAAGTGATGCCCATATAGGCATTTTCCTTCTTGGTTTAGGAGTAAACAATTTGAAAAACGGCTGCCTTGTAATTTTTCTCATATATAGCACTCCTTTTGCTTTAGTATAGAAGTTACATTTCTCTCCCTTCTATTTGCTTAATTTGTGCCTTACCTTTTAAAAATATGTGATACAAAACATGTTTGGATTGTTGTTTTTTAGCAACGTATTCACTATTCATGAAGAACCACCTACCATTTATTAACATACAATGGCTTAAAAGAAAATTAGGTGGTGTCTATGGGAAGCTTAACTTATTTTGATTTTTTGGCAAAGTTTGGTGTTGGCGGTGCCCATCCAGGTGGAATCCATCTTACACAAAGCATCCTTGCAAATGAAAAGATAAATAATCAATCGGTAATTTTAGATGCAGGCTGTGGTACTGGTCAAACAGCGGCTTATTTATATCAGCAATACGGAGCAAAAGTTTTTGGTTTAGAAATTAATCCGATTATGGTAGAAAAAGCAAAAAAACGTTTTCAAACGTTGCAGCTTCCTATCTCTCTCATTCAGGGATCCATTGAAGAAATTCCATTTGCCGATGAAACGTTTGATTTTATATTATCTGAATCAGTTTTAGCCTTCGTAAATAAACCAAAAGCGCTAAAAGAATTTTACCGAGTGTTAAAAAAAGGTGGTCGTTTACTAGCAAACGAAATGACAATTAACCGCCCGATTAGTCATCAGGAAGCAGCCGAGATTATGAATTTTTACGCGGTGGACTCCTTATTGCTGGAGGAGGGCTGGAAACAGTTATTTAAAACTGCTGGTTTCCAAAATATCGAAATTCATGCGCATAATCTTCCCCTAAGCCATGGAAATCAAACACCCGAATTTAACTTTTCAGAGAACTTTGAACCAGAACTTTTCCACGTATTAAATGAGCATGGAAACATTGTTATTAAATATCAGGATACCTTGAGTTATCGAATTATTAGCGTAACAAAATAATCTTTTCGCCTACTTGAATTGTATAAGTAGGCTTTTTAAATTAATTTAAGTTCCTTTCCTGTGTGAATGTATATTATTATCCTTTGGATGAAAAATAAAAATGTGAAAGGATGGGGTGACCAAAATGGATAACACGTTGGGGTATTTAAAAGAGATATTATCCAATTATGCTGATGATCATTCTGAAGGCCGATTTATATACAAAAAACTGATTGAAGACGCTTACAAATCTGAGGAGTCTTTTGTTCGTAATTTGACTCAGAAGGAAATGAATTTCTTAAATAACATTTTACCTAAAGAAATAAACCACGCTAAAGAAGTACAAGATGAAAAAAGAGCCTATGAATTAAACGAGGTTTATGAACTATTATTTTAAAATGAAAAAAGATGGCAGAAAAGCTCTGTCATCTTTTTCGGAAATATTTCATTTTTTGCTAAAACTATTTCCTAGGTAAGCGCATAGAACGACAAAACAAAATAACGATTTATCTCTTTTTTCTCTATTCACCGACAAAATAACCGATTGATTTACAAGATCCACCAAAACACACTCGAGACCTCGACGTTTTTTATGACTTTCAGCCTAATGGATATCTCTCTTTTTAAATCTGCCTCCCCTTACTTCCGCAATATCTGCTACCGCTAAAAAGGCATTACCATCATTTTCAGTCACAATTTCTTTTAATTTTGCTTCTTCAAGACGATTGATTACACAAAAAATCACTTTTTTTTCATCACCTGAATAAGCCCCTTCCCCATTCAGATACGTAACGCCACGTCCTAAACGATTCATGATCGCATCGCCTATTTGACTGGCATGATCACTAATAATCCATACTGACTTCGATTCATCAAGACCAGTAATGGTAATATCAATTGTTTTATATGCAACAAAATAAGCGATTAATGAATACATTGCCCGATCCCAAGAAAAAACAAAACCGGCGCTCGCTAATATAAAAAGATTAAAAAACATAATAATTTCCCCGACTGAAAACGGTATTTTATTATTAAAAAGGATCGCCAGAATTTCGGTACCATCTAAAGAACCCCCATACCGAATGACCAAACCTACACCAATGCCGAGGAGGATCCCACCGAAAACTGTGGCCAAAAGGATATCTTGTGTAAAAGCTGGAACTGGATGAAGAATTGTGGTTGTAATAGACAAAATTACAATTCCATAAAGAGTGGATAAAGCGAAGGTCTTTCCAATTTGTTTGTAACCCAAAAAGATAAAAGGAATATTAAAGATGAATAGAAATAAACCTAGTTTCCAACCCGTAATAAAGGATAACATAATAGAAATTCCTGTAATCCCGCCATCTATAACATTATTAGGGACAAGGAAAATTTCAAGCCCTACAGACATTAAAATGGCCCCAAGTGTGATTAATAAAATCCGTTGGAAAATCTTTTTCTTTGTCAAACCTTTGTGCTGAATCTTTGCTATAATGGCTTCCTGCTGATCAATTAAGCTAATTTCTTGCAATCCTGACATTATCTTTCCCCTTTCAACAGAGCATCTTACTAATATTATAATGAATATTAGCTGCTATTTATATTTAAATGCTTAATTTTCTGTCATTAAAAAGAAAACTGCCTTCTTAGGCAGTAATCTGAGCTAACTTGGATCAACTTCATCGTAAGAAAGGGTTGTCACGCTAGTATACTCCCCATGATCTACTTCCTTTTCTGATGCACTTGTATTAAGTTCTTCCTGGTCATCCATCCCTGGAGCTAGGGTTGGTTCTTTTTTCTTATTCAAAATGACCACTCCTTTCAGAGGATTATTTTTCCTAATTTTTTCATAAATATACTCAAACTTTATAAAAAGGCTCTGTTAAATTTGGCTGTTGATTTCCGCTCCAAACAACAGAGTATAAAAAAACAACAATGTCGTTTAAGAGAGCCTATAAAAAAGAAGATACTTCAATTAAAAGTATCTTCTTAATAGGATTAACATCTTAGGAGACCCAACCATGACACCAGCCAATAATTTTCAAATTATTATTCCGTCTAGTTATTTCCAATCTAAAGGGAAACTTTGAAAACTCAGCCAATGTGTGTTTGTTCCGTTGAAGGAATTAATTCACATGTGATAAATGGAATTCAAATTCCTAAAAGAAACAAAACATTTCCGGCTTTAAAACCTTTAGGACTCTTTATTCCTTCATTTTTGGTTTTTAGTATCTTGGCAATACTTTTAAAGATTCGGTTATCAATACATTGCAAAATAATTACATTTAACAATGTACTAACCTATAAATCCTCAACGACTTCCTTTGATAGTGATTCTATGAGATCATAGACATCAATTATGAAAGGTGTTTGTATTGGATTTATTCCTTTCCTTTGTATCGCTCCACCTGCCAAATAAATTACGGAATAACCTTACTACAACCCTCGTTCACAAAACGGAACGAACACGTATGGTTGAGCCTCCTAAGATGTTACTATTTGTTTCTATTAACTTTTACATTTATAGTATATCACCAAATTTTCTAAATAAACGAAAAAAATGTGACGTATATGTGAATATTTGGAAATCTCACTCTAGTCTAGTATAGAATTTATAAGGGAATCTTATCAGCAATAGACAAATGAAGATCTAGAAAGGGTGCTACAGGCAAATGATAGATTCCCTAAAAAAATATGCTAAACCTTTTAATTCTGTGAAAGACCTAGATCCGCTAATAGAGGCGGTTGGTGAAGCTAAGTATGTTCTGCTTGGTGAATCTTCACACGGGACATCTGAGTATTATACAATCCGTGCTGAATTAACGAAAAGATTAATTCTAGAAAAAGGATTTTCCTTTATTGCCGTTGAAGGCGATTGGCCAGCATGCCAATCCATTAATCGTTATATTAAAGGGTTATCCTCCTCTGCAAAAGACAGTAGGAAAGTACTTGAGGGATTTAACCGTTGGCCTACTTGGATGTGGGCCAATCAAGAAATTATGGGTTTAATTGAGTGGTTAAAAGAATTTAATTCTAAAACTAACCGCACTAATAAGATTGGTTTTTATGGGCTGGATGTTTACAGTCTGTGGGAAAGTCTCGATGAGATTGTTGGTTTTTTAGAAAAAAATAATTCACCTGAGCTTGAGACCGCAAAGAAGGCCTATGCATGTTTCGAGCCACATAACAGAAATAACGAATCCTATGCTGTTTCTGCCGGATATTTATCAGACGACTGTATGAAAGAAACACTAGAACTTTTATCGACCATACAAAAAAACAAGTGGAAATTTGAAGACGATCAGGAGAGCAGCCTCAATATAGAGGTAAATGCACTTGTAACAGCTCATGCAGAGGAATATTACCGAACAATGGTCAAAAGTGATAGTGATTCATGGAATATTCGTGACCGGCATATGGTAGATGCTTTAAATTCCATCATAAAATTTTATGGAAATGAGGCAAAGGTGATCATATGGGAACATAATACACATGTAGGAGATGCCAGGGCGACAAACATGAAAGATGAAGGAATGATAAATGTCGGCCAGCTTGTACGTGAAAAGTATGGAAAAGATGAGGTGTTTATTATCGGGTTTGGAACCTACTCAGGCACGGTAATTGCATCAACCGAATGGGGAGTACACTTTGAAGTTATGAATGTACCTCCTGCCCAAACGGGAAGTTGGGAAGATCTTATGCACCAGACAGGGGCAATAAATCAGTATCTTATTTTTAATGTTCATAACTGTAAAGAGTTTTCCGACACTATTGGTCATAGAGCTATTGGAGTGGTATATCATCCTGAATACGAACATTTTGGAAATTATGTTCCTTCTAACATGGGACAACGGTATGACGGGTTCATTTTTGTAGACAGGACTAATGCCTTACACCCAATAGCATTAGGACCTATCTTAATATAGTATCATAAAAAAACTACTATAAAATTCAGGAATTACCACTGGCAGCAGAACCCCATCACAAGTTATTGAAAAAAATCAATCGTAATCTATACGATTGATTTTTTAATGATCGGAATTGAGCTTTTAACCTTTCTCTAATTACTTAGTTCCAGGTGCTGGATGATCTACACCTCTTACATGGTGGCTATGGCCATTATCTTCAGAAGTATGGAAATCATAATAATGGACATGCATACCATTCCCAACAGGAATTGCAGGACCTGAATATGCACGATAATGATGCGTATGTCCATTCTCAAATACTACATATCCTTCAGTATAATGAATATGTCCTCCGTCTTGGGATGGGATTGGCGGTGATGTAACATCTAAACATTGGTGAACATGTCCTGAACTAACCCCAGTATAATCGACTGAACCGTGGTTATGATGCGGAACAAACCCTTGGACAAAATCATCCTTACCTGTACTTCTAATCGGAATCACCCCATAAACAAAATTTGATGTTACAACTATATGCATCTAATAATCAAAAAAGTCAGAATGGTAATTAAAAATTTTAATTATCATAAATTAATACGTTTAATCCAATACGAAAAAATCCATATCAAGCTGGACTGATATGGATTTAATGATTAAACACTTACATTATGAATTTTTCTTTTTACTATTTTGTTCGAAAAATGGCTGTGAAGCACCATGCCAATCATGACTAATGCCATACCTCCCCAAGATAAAGAAGCAGGCATGGCCGAGTTCAAGAGGAGCAATTCTCCAATCACAGCAAATAAAACTTCCATTGATTGAGTTGCTTCTACTGCGGCGAGCTTTTGCATATCTCCCCTTACTAAATCAGTTGCTCGAAAGAAAAGAATAGTGGCAATTACTCCGGAGGAAATAGCAACAAGTCCGGATTGAGTAGTTTGCTCCAGACTAGGCGGGCCTGCAGAAATAAATCCATAAATGGATAGTATAATCCAAAAAGGTAAACTTGCTAATGTCATGCCTAATACACGTTGAAAAACATCTAGCCGCCCTCCACACACCTCCATCATCTTTCTATTACCCAACGGATAAGCAAAAGATGCCATAATAACGGGTAAAACCCCAAGGGAGATGGCTATTAAAGAAAGATGATTCACTTGTTCCATTTGCATAAGAATAATTCCAAGTAAAATAATGAAAGACATCCCTAATCCCTTGAAAGGAATTTTTCCTTTCTTTCTGACTGGTCCTTTATCTGTCATGACTATTTCATAAAAAAGTGGAGCAAGCATAGACCCTGAAATGATGGTTATCTGCCAAGTTGCTGCAATCAACCATCCCGGTGCATATGCGGCTGAAAAGCAAATTGGTGCATAAAACAAACCGAAACCGACAGTACTCCATAATAGCCAGGCACCGATCTGCTTTTTCATTTCGAGTAATAGTGGCTTGAGATTTTTCCGTCCGATCACAATAATGATTAGAAATGGAATCATAAAGAAGTATCTTAAGGATGCACTCCAAATCCAACTTCCTCCTGCAAGTTCCATCGAGCGGTTAAGAATAAACGTAATTGCAAAAAAGAAAGCGGCAAATATGCCTAATATGATGGGTCGCATTCTTCCCTCTCCTTTCTAATATGGGAAATCAATAAGTGAGATCCTCCATTCCATCCGGTTAATTTGTATTAGTATATCAGATTTCTGAATTTTATGTTAACATAAGTTAGGAAAATATAGGCATATGCTTTTATGTCCGGCATAAAATATTCTGTTGTTTTAAAATTGAGCAAACGTATGAAACTTTATTCTTGCCTATCTCGTACATACCAAGAACAAAAAATATAAAGTGAGGTTGATTGCATGTTTGGAAAAGTTGCTTCTGATATTTTAGGATTGAGTGATGTTGGGTCCGTTATTAAGCCGGAGAACTATGATAAGGTGGATGCAGACGACTATGTCATGCATGAAGACAATGAAAAGATTTACTTTTTAATTAAATCTAAATCTGATGAATATTGCTTTACGAATAACGCGCTAATCCATCTTGACGGAACAAGCGCCACAAGTAAAAAGCGGATGCTGCATCGCTATAGTTATGCAACAAACCGAATTTCTGATGTCATGCT
The DNA here is from genome assembly GCF_002860255.1 of Neobacillus cucumis. Lineage (GTDB taxonomy): Bacteria > Bacillota > Bacilli > Bacillales > Cytobacillaceae > Neobacillus > Neobacillus cucumis_A. The sequence continues at coordinate 55,491 of NZ_PGVE01000065.1, read as the reverse complement.
TGAAACCGCTGGTACTGTCGATCTTGATGTTGAAATCAAATTCAAAATTGGCTCCATTCCATTCTCAATTGATGTTCACAAAAAACATATTGAGGAAGTAAAGGACTTATATAAAGCATTAGTTAAAATTTCCGACATTTCGCATGAAAATGAAATCAGCCTCCAATTTGCTAAACAAAGCTTGGACGTTGCTTCCACTACACTGGGCCGAATCACCAGCCCAGACAGTAATTTAGTTGTCCAATTCAAAATGCTAAATCAAGCAGCTTTTCAATGGCTTGAGGATAGTAAAAAACAATATTGTGTGAAGGATTTCGGGTTTGTATTTGAAAAATATATTAACAACTAAACTCTCTGTATAATAAAAAGGCTTGTACGATTATTTTGTGCAAGCCTTTTTATGGACTAAAACCGATTTTTCCGATGAAACAGACCCATTACTTCAATCGTTTCCGTGATATTGACAAATGCACACGAATCCACCTCAGCAATAAGGTTCTTGACTTCATTTAATTCATACCGAGTTATAACGGTTATGATGATATTCCGTTTGTCATTGGAGTAAGCGCCAATCCCGTCCATGATCGTCAAACCTCTATACAAGTTTGTCAGTAAATGTTCCCTTAACTCTTCACCCTTATCAGTAATAATCATCAAAGTTAATTTCGCATGGTCCGTATAAATGGTATCTACTACCTTTCCGGTTAAATAAATAGATACTAATGTATTAAGGGCCGCATCCCAATTAAATAAAAACCCACTGATCACAATGACAACAGCATTCATACCTGATAGTAACACACCTATAGGAAAATCTTTCTTTCTTGAAACAATCATACCGATGATATCAAATCCGCCAGTAGACCCTGATGAACGAAAGACGATCCCAACTCCTAACCCCGTTAAAATTCCTCCAAAAATAGATGAGAGTATGGAATCCTTCGCGATTGGGAGAACAGGCACTATGTATAGGCCAACGGAAATGATTACTACAGAAATAACAGTATTCATGATGAATTTTTTCCCAAGCATCTTATAACCAACAATGATGAGTGGAAAATTCAATAGGAAGTTTGCCAAACCTGTATTAAGCGGGGTAATCATCCCTAAGATCATTGATATTCCGCTTAATCCGCTGCTCAATACAGCGTGAGGAATTAAAAAAAGGTTAAATGCCACCACTACTATGAGGGAACCGGCAATCACTCCAATAATCTGCATGGCAAATCCTCCTGCATCCCAATTTTTTCTTTTTTTTAAATGATACTGATTCTGTAAATCAAAGTAAACTTAATAGTTTTTTTCCAATAGCATAAATAGTCTGTTTATTTGAATTATATTGATTTTTAATAAACGCGTTGACAATTTTTATATATGAATTATACTTTAGTAGTATATTAATTTTATAAGTAAATCCTCATCAAAACCGATGAGGTAGAGGTCGCGGTTTTTATCAGTAAAACGGATGAGATGAAAGAGACATCCTTGACTCCGTTTGAAAGGAAAAACTGCCGAAGTGTGCTTTGCTCTCTGTAATAAGCATGCTGGGTCTGTTTTCGAATAGGAACAGAACTGTCACGTTTGAACCTACCAAGCAAACGTGTTGAGCTATCTTTCGGAAGGTATGATGCGGGGTATTAACAATGCCATCGATTCGACTTCGATGGCATTTTTTATTCCAAAACTCCTTCTCGAACTAGTTAATCGCAAGCAGCCTTTTTTAGGCACTTGTATTCGTTAGCTTCGCCTTTAAAAAAAAAGAAAAGGAGTCTTATTATGCAATCACAAACAGCAAGACAAATAGAAGAAATTCATTCAGGTAGTCATACATCTAAAAAAGATTCGAATGAATTAAAACGAAGCTTAAAGTCTCGTCATTTGACAATGATTTCTCTTGGCGGGACTATAGGAACAGGCTTATTCCTTGCGAGCGGCGGGGCGATCCACTCTGCCGGACCAGGAGGTGCCATTCTTTCCTATCTTGTCATTGGAGTAATGGTATACTTCCTCATGCAAAGCTTGGCTGAAATGGGCGCTTACATGCCCGTTGCTGGAAGCTTTAGTACGTATGCGACTAAATTTGTCGATCCTTCCCTTGGCTTTGCGCTTGGCTGGAATTACTGGTATAACTGGGCGATTACAATTGCTGCTGAATTAGCTGCCGTTACAATGATTATGAAATTCTGGTTCCCGCATACTCCTTCGATTGTTTGGAGTGCTATATTCTTAGTCATTATGTTTCTAATAAACTATCTTTCTGTAAAAGGATTTGGGGAAGCTGAGTATTGGTTCTCACTTGTAAAGGTAGTAACAGTTATTATATTTATTGTTACAGGTACATTAATGATTTTTGGCATTATGGGAGATCATGCAATCGGCTTTAAGAACTTTACAGTCGGTGATGCTCCATTCCACGGCGGTTTTATGGCGATGCTTGGCATCTTTATGGCAGCAGGTTTCTCATTCCAAGGAACTGAATTATTAGGTGTTGCAGCCGGTGAAACTGATGACCCTGCTAAATCAATCCCACGTGCCGTTAAATCTGTATTTTGGCGTATTCTATTATTTTATGTTTTAGCAATTTTAGTCATTGGTCTTCTTATCCCGTTTACAAATGATAAATTGGCTAATGGTGACGTTACTGTCAGTCCATTCACACTTGTTTTTCAAAAAGCAGGAATTGCGTTTGCTGCTTCTGTAATGAATGCGGTTATCTTAACAGCTGTTCTTTCAGCGGGTAACTCCGGAATGTATGCATCGACACGGATGCTTTGGGATTTAGCTCGTCAAGGAAAAGCTCCTAAATTCCTTGGCAAGCTTAATAAAAACGGCGTGCCGGTTAATGCTTTAATTGTAACAACTTTAGTAGGAACACTTGCATTTCTTGCCTCTTTGTTTGGAGATGGTACCGTTTATGTATGGTTATTAAATGCTTCTGGTATGTCAGGCTTTATTGCATGGCTTGGAATTGCAATTTGTCACTATCGATTCCGTAAAGCCTATGTAGCACAAGGAAAAAACCTGAACTTATTGCCGTATAAATCGAAATTTTTCCCATTTGGTCCGATCTTTGCCTTTGCCGTTTGTGCATTTGTTGTTTTAGGACAGAATTACTCTGCCTTTATGGGCGATCATATCGATTGGAATGGTGTCTTAGTATCCTATATCGGTTTACCATTATTCCTTGTTTTATGGCTTGGATACAAATTCACGAAAAAAACAAAGGTTATTCCTTTAAAAAAATGTGATTTGGACGTTTAACTCTTTTTACGAAGCACGCATAAATTGCGTGTTTTTTTATTTACCACCATTACTTTTGTTCCTTTAGAGATGAGCTAATCATTCTTAACAGATTTACTTAAATAATAGGCTCTATTAAATTTAGCTGTTTCCGCTCCAATCAACCGAGTATAAAAAAAACAACCATATCGTTTAACAGAGCCAAATAATAAAAAACCAAACTCAATCGAGTCTGGTTTTTAGTTACTACTTTTATAAATAATTACAGCTTACTTCTCGTCAGATGCCCAAACATATAAATCTTCAATCTGACAATTTAATTCTTTTGAAATAGTCATTGCAGTATTGAGATTCATTACCTTTTTGGACATATAGTCGTCGAGTTGACCTCTAGGAATATTTGTATTCCTTTCCAAACTATCTAGAGTCATTGCATTTTTTGCTAATAACTCTTTGAGGTTACTTCTTTTTGCTTTATAATTTGTCAAAAATGACACCTCGCTTTAGTTAAGCATACCACAGTTAAACTTTAATGGAAAGGATAACCGCTTTGCCTAACTGCCCTATCTTAATTAAGAAACAAGGCATTCAAGTCATTTGTATGTTATTCTTAAAAGGAATACTAAAGGAGTGTTGAAATGAAAAGCACAAATAACCGATATAATATGGGTGAAACTGTAAAGATTATTGAAACAGGAGAGGTTGTCACCATTTTAAAATGGCAGTATGTGAAAAATATGAAACGTTTTTCATATATTGTTAAAGAACACTCTAATACATTTTATTTTGAAGAAGAACTACAAGATTCATAAAAATATGAGAAAAAAGAAGACCCATTTTCTAAATGGATCTTCTTTTTCTTTTAGATTTAAGATTAAAATTCAGCATTACCTGTTGTTCTTGGGAACGGAATAACGTCTCTAATATTAGACATACCAGTTAAGTACATAATTAAACGTTCAAACCCTAGCCCGTAACCTGAGTGCTTTGTTCCACCATATTTTCTTAATTCAAGATACCACCAATAATCTTCCTCATTCATACCAAGCTCGTTTATTTTTCCAGCGAGAATATCTTCACGTTCTTCGCGCTGGCTGCCTCCGATTAATTCACCGATTCCTGGTACAAGTAAATCTGTTGCAGCAACAGTATTGTTGTCATCATTTAAACGCATATAGAACGCTTTGATTTCTTTTGGATAATCCGTAACAAACACAGGACGTTTAAAGATCTTTTCACACAAATAACGTTCATGCTCCGTTTGCAGGTCAAGTCCCCATTCGACCGGATAAGCAAATTTTTCACCGGATTTCTGCAATAATTCGATTGCTTCTGTATAAGTAACTCGGCCAAAGTCTGCTGAATGAGCCTGATTCAACCGATCTAACAATCCTTTTTCAATAAAGCTGTTAAAGAAGTTCATTTCTTCCGGAGCTTGTTCCAATACATAACCAATTACGTATTTGACCATTTCTTCTGCTACATTCATGATATCAGGAAGTTCTGCAAAAGCTAGTTCAGGCTCAATCATCCAAAATTCAGCTGCATGTCTAGCCGTGTTTGAATTTTCCGCTCTAAATGTTGGGCCGAATGTATATACATTTCTAAATGCAAGGGCAAATGCCTCAGCAGAAAGCTGACCACTAACAGTAAGGTTGGTTTCTTTATTAAAGAAGTCCTTTGTTACATCTGTTTTGCCTTCTTCATTCTTTGGCAGGTTATCCATATCCAATGTGGTAACACGGAACATTTCACCCGCTCCCTCTGTATCACTGCCGGTTATAATTGGTGAATGAACATAAACGAAACCTTTATCTTGGAAGAATTTATGAATAGCATATGAAGCTAACGATCTAACACGGAAAACGGCTGAGAAAGTATTCGTTCTTGGACGTAGGTGTGCAATCGTTCTTAAATATTCAAAAGAATGCTTTTTCTTTTGCAGTGGATAGTCAACATTTGAATTTCCTTCGACTGCAATAGTTGTTGCTTTAATTTCAAAAGGCTGTTTTGCTTGAGGTGTATAGATAAAGTCTCCCTCTACCTTGATAGAAGAGCTTATTGGAAGTTTAGTGATATCCTTAAAGTTATCTAATTGCTCGTCAAATACTATTTGAACACCTTTAAAGAAACTTCCATCATTTAATTCAATAAAACCAAAGGTTTTGGAATCACGGATTGTCCGAATCCAACCAGATAATTGCACCTTTTGCTCAATATAACTCTCGGTATTTCTGTACAAATCCTTAATTAAGGTCTGTTTCATACGTCTTCCTCCTAAATCATATGTAAAAGGTTTCGCTGATAGTCAAGTATGTCCTTGAAACATAATAAAAAAACCTCTCATCCCTAAGGGACGAAAGGTAGAATTCTGACTATCATCATTTTTCTTTAATCCCTTCAATATTATACAAAATACCACATGCTATAAGCAATATTCAACAAATTATTCATTATATTAGAAAATTAATGTAGATTTTTGAAATCTATTCTACTCTTGTCCTCCTTGCCCATCATGTCTCGATAAAAATTATATAATTTTTCAAAAATATGCTAAAAAATAGCAGGAATAATATAAATTACAGTCGAATTAATTACAAAAAATGAATTCTTGATTGGGGGTAGGATAGTGGACAAGGTTACATGTATAGCCTATCTGCTTTTCAAATCTTCTAAGAATCAAGACATCAGAGAAACGGCTATTCAATTATTGAATGGCGATGTATCTATACATGATTTAAAAAGGGACCATAATTTAAAAACAGCATTAGTATTGGCAGAATCCTTTCTAAGAAAAAACAAAATAGATAAAACTCAAGTGCAAGTTTTTGTTGATGAATTTATGGTTGTCGAGGTTTAATCTATTGGCAGCAAGAAATTTGTTTTTCATAACATAATATTCCACTTTCATTTTCAGCATTAGATGTTATATAATAAACAAATCCTAAAGATTCCCAAAAGTGCTGGGCTTTTGTGTTTTCTTGCAGGACGCCAATTCGTACCTTGTCCAAACCCCGATTCTTTATCTCACTTTCATACAGTTCATATGCCTGTGATCCAAAACCAAATCCTTGATAGTCACTATGAATGATTAACAATCCAAGCCACGGAAGAGAATCTTTCGGATTTTCTAGCATATAATCAATTACCCCAATATAGGTATCATCCAGTTTAATAAAAGCACTGATTGTATGCGGATTTAGCAGTTCTTTATTCAATTCTGCAAGTGACCTAGTCTTATTCCCGTTTTCCATCACATTATATTGAGGATTTGAATTGATAATCTCAAGTGCAATATATAATGTTTCTTTAGTTAGCTCTTCAAAACTAATTGACATCCTGAACTCTCCCTTAGATATTTTGCTTTAAACCTCATAATAAACCAAATGTATTAACATGATTTAGTAAAGAAAGGTGATTAATATGGTACAAGTTGAAGTAACTGTAACTTTCGAAGGCAAGAGCTATTTAACGAATGTCATCGCAAACCGTGAAACAACTGATGATGAAATCTTACGTCTTGCCATGGAACAAGTTCAAAAACAATGGAAAAAATAAAAGACTAAAAAGCGGCAGAAAGTAATAAGTTGAACTGCCGCTTTTATATTTAATTTAGGCTGGTCCTTTATAAGGTCTATAAACAACAACAGAGTTTACGAAAAGAGCCTTTATTAAACAATATCGTACAAATCTTTTCCTGCACCATTCATTAAAGGGCTGATTCCGTTTGTTGCGAACATATGCAGAACATGCATTGGGCGCGTACATACGGTATAAAATAATTTTCGTTCACTTTCATTTTGGTAACGGGAACAATCATAAATAATCACGGCGTCAAATTCTATTCCTTTTGCCAAGTAAGAGGGAATCACATTAATTCCCTTTTCATAGGAAACAGTCCCCTTTTCAATTAAATGAAGAGGAATTCTTCCCTTAAGCTCCTCAAATAATGATTTACTTTCTGCTTCTGTCCGACAAATTACCGCAACTGTTTGCTGACCTTCTGATCTCAATTCTTTTATCTTTTCAAGTACTTCCCCATTTAACTTTGTCTTCTCAACTTGGTTCACCGTTGGCTTTTTACCTCTACGGTTAAAAGGCTCTATTTTTTCCCCTCCGGCAATCAAAGCACTTGAAAATTCCACAATTTCTTTGGTTGAACGATAAGTCTTAGTTAAAACAAATGTTTCCACCTCTTTTTTACGTATATCCAAATCAGTCAAGACAGTCTCAGAACCAGTAGCTCCAGAAAATATAGCCTGATTGAAGTCGCCTAGAAGTGTCATTTTACTATAAGGAAAAAGGCGTTGGATAAACGCAAACTGAAAAGGAGTATAATCCTGTGCTTCATCAATAAAGATATGACGAATAGATGTGTTTGATTTACGCCCCTCTATTAAGTCTTGCAGGTAGACTATCGGTGTCGCATCTTCATAGGGAATAACCAAATTCTGAATTATATTTATAGTTTGTTTACAAATTTCTGACCAATGTTTTGGAAGGGATTTAACCGCTTGATCTGTTTGCTTAAACAACCTCAGGTAAATTTCTGTCAGATCAATAAATCTTAAATTTTTCACTCTAGCGAATACAGGCTTAAATCTCTCCTTAACTACCATTTCCGCTAAAAGCCTTTGTTCCCGTTCAAAATCATCAAAAGTACTTTCTGTAAATTGGTTTTTCTCTTGAAGCTTTTTAAATGCCTCCATATAGTCCTCTTTTTCTAGGAATTGGACCTCTTCTTCTACCCAGCTGCGAGAACGTTCTCTTTTCACAGCACGCTTTAATTCTTTCAATAACCATTCCTTTACAAGTTGAATTCTATTTGGAATGGAATAGCTGTTCTCTAGCCCGTAAAAATATTCACTAATTTCATTCCTAGAGATGATAACATCTCCTCTAAATGATATGTCTTTAAACAGTAGACCTTCAGTTGATAGTTTTACTGCGTATTGATCAATAATTTCTTTAAATTCTAGACTTGATTTAAAACGGATAGCTTCCACCCTTATAAAGTAACTCTCTCCCTCATTTTCACTAAGTAAAAATTCCATTTGTGAAAACGGATCCTCAACATCATAGGATTTGCCTAATCTTTCTGTTAAGTACTCTTGGAAAGTGGATTGTTGCATATTTTCTTCACCAAGTTCAGGTAATACGGTCGCAACATAACTGTTAAATAGAGGGTTGGGTGAAAATAGCATAATATTTTCAGCATTCAAGGTTCCTCGATAACGATACAGTAAATAGGCAACACGCTGAAGTGCTGCTGAAGTTTTTCCGCTCCCTGCCGCTCCTTGAACGATTAATATTTTGCTTCGCTCATTCCGGATAATTTCGTTTTGTTCCCTTTGAATGGTTGCAACAATGCTCTTCATTTGTGTATTCGCATTGTTTCCAAGGACCTCCTGAAGTATTTCATCTCCTATCGTTACACCTGTATCAAACATCGCTTTAATATCAGCTTGACGGATAATAAATTGGCGCTTTAATGTCATCTCTCCTTCAATGATGCCTTTAGGTATTTTATATTGTGCATACCCTGGAGAGTAGTCATAATAAAGACTGGAAATAGGTGCCCTCCAATCATAGATTAAAAAGTTTTCATCATTCTCATCCATTAAAGAGGCAATGCCTAGATAAACTTGATCAACACGTTCCTCGCCTTCTTCTAGAAAATCAATTCGTCCGAAATATGGCGAGTATTTTAATCGTGCAAGAGTCTTTAGATTTTTATCCATGTGTTTATGAGTGCGTTCACGCTCTGAGAGAAGTTCGGCTTGTTGCTTAATACTTGCTGCTGTTTCAATGATATCATCTGGTTCATCTGTGTTAACCGTAACATCTTCCCAAAAGGACTTACGAATCTCGAGAACATCTGAGCGAACAGTACCAGTATTCTGTTGTAAATTCTTTATCTTTTGATTGATGACCTTAACAACCGAATTTACTCTTTCTTGTTCTTCACGCAAGTCGTTGTTCTGAATTTCGCTCATCATACCACTCCCCATTTAAATATTAGTTCCCATCTCTTGACAACACAATCTCTATATGTTAATGTTATAATAGAGATTTTTATAAACTTATAATAAGATACATATAATACCAACAGTCATTGTATCATGCTTACATTTTATTATCAAGAAAAGAATGAATCATACCAAAACGCCACGTGGGCGTTTTTTTATTATATATTATTCAATTCTTTTTCTCCAAAGATCCATTTTCTATATGCCCCGTATATAAATACCATCACGGTTTTTATTAAGATATAACTCATTAAATTAATCTTTATTTTTAATATCCTTGACTTACAAAAAATCTGATATAAACAAGCATCTAACAAAATAACCTTTAATCCTGCCAACCCATCATTTTGTTTTTTAAAATTTAAAAAAGTAACAATTGAAATGGTAATCGAATAAATAGGCGTGATAATAAAATGCTCCGTCCACCCATGGTACCTGCCCACTCCGAATCGGATTTTACGAAGGATGGCTAAAAGCAAAAATAAATTTGTTTCTGTTACCATTATTATCAAGAAGAAGGAAAACTGACGGATCAGGACATGTTTTTTTGTAATCAGGTAATACCAACCATCACTTATTAAAAAGCATATCGGAAGCAGTATGAAGGTATAGATCGTTCTCCACCAATTGTGTTTATATACCCCCAGATGCAAAAAAATCATTTCAACTATGGAAAAATACATACTTCCAAAAAGTTTCTTTTTCCATCCCGCTTTAGTAATTGTAAAATACACGGCAGTAAAAGGGATAAAGAAAGACTGGGACAAAAACGCACCAAAAATATTATCCATCTGTTTATTTTTTAATACTTTCGGTTTATATTTGTATGCCTTAAATAAATTTAATACAAAAAACTCTAATAAATAAGAAAATCCCATAATGGATCCCAAAAGAATAAAGGTTTCCTTTTTATTTTTACTTTTATAAAAACTTAAACCAATGAGGAAAGTATGAATTAGAAATAAGATAAAGAAAGGAACACTATTTTTTTTTATCCTCATGAATCATCCGTCCTTAACATTTCTTATTACAATAGTATTAGAAAAAAAGGAGGAAATAATTAATAAATTTAAATAACCCCTATTTTTGAATCACTCTGTCTTAAATAAAAAAGGCTGATCAAGCCTTTTATTTTAAGGACGAATACTAACTCTAGTTCCATTTGGAACCAGCTCAGCTAACTGAAGCACGTCTCGATTATACATTCTAATGCAGCCATGAGAAACTGATTTTCCAATTGAACTCGGATCATTTGTCCCATGAATCCCATATCCTTGTTTTGAAAGTGAAAGCCATAATACTCCGAATGGACCTCCTGGATTATATTGGCGGTTTACAATGACAAAATCTCCAACTGGGGTTTGTGTTAATATCCTGCCAACTGCGATTGGAAAGACTTTTACAAACCTGCCATTGTGGTATAATGTAAGTCTCTTTTTTCCCACTAACACTTGAATGGAATAGGGTAAAGTGCTTGGTTCAGGCAAACCAGGTATTTGTATTTTTTGTCCCACGTGTAACTGCCCGACCCCCGGATTTGCTGCGTAAAGGCGCCTAAGGCTGACTCGATAGTTAGCTGATATAATCCCGAGCGTTTCACCGGGTTGAACTGTATGAATCATGCTATCCCACCTTTCTTCTGATAGCATATTCGTATACAAGTTTGTGGTTGACTGTATTACTGCTTTTCAAATTAATGCACAATTAATCTTAGGAATGATTAAAAAGACGCCTATCCATAAAGATAAGCGTCCATTCAATATTTGCTTTTTATAAGCATATTTACAGCTTCTTCCGTATAGTCGTTGTTTTCTAACAAATTTTCAAGAGTAATTTGAAGAATCATTTAAATCGAAAGAATGGGGACATATCTTCACGAAGGTGATGAATATAAAAATAATCATTACTTGCGGAGTCATAAACATAATCCTTTTTCCATTCATCTATGTTCTCTATTATCTCCCTTAGAGCGTGAGTGAAAATTAAGATTTCTTCGTTTGTCATAATTGGATGGACCGAGAAACGAACCCACCCCGGTTTAGAAGACATATTTCCATGAGTAATTTCGTCCGTAATATAATGGGAAGTGGTTTTATCGATATTTAATAGATAATGGCCATATGTTCCGGCACATGAACATCCCCCTCTTACCTGGATTCCATATCGGTCATTTAGGAGACGAACGATTAAATTATAATGAATTTTTTCAATATAAAACGAGACAATCCCCATTCTATCTTTGATATTCCCAGCTAAAATTTTCACCTCTGGGAGATGATCCAATTCGGAAAATAAAAGTCTAAGCTGCTCTTTTTCTCTTTTTAAAATATTATCTATCCCCATCTTACTTTTCAAATTCAGACAAAGAGCTGTCCGAATAGACTGTAATATCCCCGGCGTTCCCCCGTCTTCCCGCATCTCTATGTCATCTAAATATTTGTGTTCCCCCCACGGATTGGTCCATAACACGGTTCCGCCGCCAGGATGATCCGGAACCATATTTGTGTAAATCCTAGAATCAAAAACCAATACCCCACTTGTTCCGGGGCCTCCTAAGAATTTATGGGGCGAGAAAAATATCGCATCAAGTTTCTCAAGGGGGTCTTCTGGATGCATATTAATCGGGACATACGGTGCAGATGCCGCAAAATCAACAAAACAAAGTCCGCCATGTTGATGCATAAGCTTGGCAAGCTTATGGTATGGGGATTGGATTCCTGTTACATTTGAACATGCTGAAAAAGAACCAATTTTTAAGCGACGTTCCTTATAAACATGAAGCAATTGTTCTAAATGGTTTATGTCCACCCTTCCTTCCCTATCCGGGTTTACCAATACGACTTCTCCTAGTGTTTCAAGCCAGGAAGTTTGGTTAGAATGGTGTTCCATATGAGTTATGAAAATGACGGGTCTTTCCTTTTCTGAAAGTTTTAAATGGCTTCTCCACATTTCAGGTACTCTAAGCCCTAAGATTCTCTGGAGTTTATTTACGACCGAAGTCATCCCAAAACCATCAAGGATTACCACATCATGTTTATCTGCATTGACATGTTCCTTGATAATTTTTTTTGACTGCTTGTATAAGCCTGTCATCATTAAACTGGTGATATTCGATTCTGTATGAGTATTGGCCATAAAAGGTCCAAAAACTTCAGAAATTTTTTGTTCAATAGGTTGATATAAACGACCGCTGGCTGTCCAATCGGCATAAATTATTTTCTTTTTACCATAGGGGGAATCAAATTCTTGGTTCAACCCAATCACATGTGAGCGGAATGGTTGAAAATATTCTTCAAGGGTTTCCGGAATACGAAACGTATTACTCCCAATGTTTGCTGTGATCATTTGTTCCACACCTCACACTATTATTTCTCTATACAATATATGCAAGGGCCGTTGACACCGTTTATTTTTATTTCAGACAAAGAGAAAGGCAGCCACTGTTGACTGCCCTTCAAAAATTATTTATTTCAGGTGTTGATTAATTGTGCTTTTAGTAAGTTGTAATCTTAGCAGATTCCTTTTTGGTTACCTCTTCAATTTTTTGAATAAACATTTGAAACACTCTTCTTTTTTCTTCTAAATCTTTTATGTACTCTTTAAGCTGGTTATAGCTTTCTTCAAAAGGTTTATGATACATATCACGGATTTTTTCGATTATCTCCTCATTGACCGTAGATTGGATGACCTGTTTCGTAATACCATACTTATAGGAATACACCTTTAATTCCTGTGCCACCTCATCATATTCTTTTGCAATTTCAGACAAAACTAAGGAGATATCATCCTTCCACTCATCAAGAGACTTTTGTAAATACGATTTCGTCATCGTTTCTTCCATATAGACACCCGCCCTAATAGATTCGACTATTTTCCCCTATTATAGCGATGTTTGATTACATACAAGTTTCCCTTAGTTTACAATGTCTTTTCATTCATAATATTCGTCGCGAGTACACATTATCAAAACTCTATTTTTTGACTCGTTGATTATTAATTAGTTCTATCCTGTACCTCTTTTAGGATTTAATCAAGTAATATAATGGAGAAATACTGTGCAAAGTGTCTCTAACAGCTTGCACAGTTTTTTTAGTTAGCCAAATGAAGGTTTACGTAAAGAGCAATGAACACTTTCCGCCTGAAGTTCTGGAGCAAATTCAGCTAATTTTTTAACAAAATAACAAGTCTCAGGAAAATGGTGTTCAATAAATCTAAGTGTCGTCTTATTTAATACCCTATCCCCATTATATTTTTCAAGAATGGAACGAATGTATAAATTCATTTCAATAACGGTTCTTCCCACTTCTAACGCCAGTTCTTTTTGCCGAGGGAACCCCTGCTCTGTAAAGCGCAAGAAACCTTTAATATGATGATTTTGTAAAATAAACATCTGAAACCTCTGTGCATAAAGGTCGGTTTGCCTATCGACAGTCAATTCAATAGGATCGACCAAATTCTTTAGTAGAATAATATGACCCAATTGATCTTCAAGCCATAAATCTAACAGTTGGTCCAGCCGGAGTGGAATCGGCTGCTGTCCATTGCTGAGGTAAGATAAAATTCTTAAATATTCTTGATTTTCATTTAATGTGCCATTTAAATAAGTTGGTGACAGGTTTAGGTTTATTTCGTTTTTAATTCTTAAATTCTGTAAATGGCCTTCAAAGCGGAAATATTCATAGGCTGTGGAATAAGCTTTTTTGGCAAAGGCAACCATTTCGGTTGATGCGTAATCCCAGGTAGGATTCAATTCTTTCAGACTGTTAAGTAATCTTTGAAAGGATTGATTAAATCCTTCTGAAATGGATATTTCATTTCTTTCTGTGACTGATAAATGGTCTCGGACAAATATCGCATGATCCTGTAAAATTTCGAGCCAGAACAAATGCTCTTCCCACAAACTAATAGTACCCGGCATCACAATCCCCCCTCTATAAGAGGATATTCCTACCTGCCCAAATTAGAAATTTGTTTTTCATAAAAAACGGCTGCCTTAAAAAAGGCAACCTTGTTATGGTTTATTCACTTCTACTATATTGGCAAACTCTTTAATGCCAGTTGAATATTTAACGTATATCCGAGGGAGCAAATATAGTTCATCTTTTATCCTGGTTGGATTATAAGGTTCAGGAGTTGTCGTCAGTCCAAACCAATAATACTTTTTCGTTTCAGTAATGACTCGATTATTTGTGTTACCAAATGGATAAGCAAGGGCAATTACCTTTTTTCCGGTAATTCCTTGAATTTTTTCTTGAGAATTCTTTAATTCGTAAGTTAGGTCATTTGTTTTAGTTAAATCAGGATGGGTAGACGTATGAGACTGAATCGAAATTAGGCCTGAGTCGTTCATCTGTTTCATTTCAGCTCTTGACAGGCGATTTTGCCGTCCAATAAAGTCAGAAATGACAAAAATCGTTCCCTTTGGTTTAAAATCCCTTGTTTTCAGCTTTTGAAAAATGGATAACACATTTAAATTATTCTTATAGCCATCATCAAAAGTTAAAAAAATCGGCTTTTTAACATTCTTTACTTCCTGCCATTGTTCAAATGTTAAAAGAGTAAAACCGTGATCTTTTAAATACACTATTTGTTTTTCAAAGTTTTCCGGGGTGACATAAAGCTCCTTTGAACCAGTACCCGAAAACTCCGCAATCGAATGATATATGAGGATTGGTACCCTTTGGGCTGCACTTACACTATTTGGGAGAAGCAATACGAATATACCTAGCAATAAGATAAAAAGTTTTTTCATTTAAAATTCCTCACCTAATTTTGATTAGAACATTCCCAATTACTATTTCCTAATGCATAATCAATCATTCGGTAAATTAAGGATGATATCCCAATACGAAAAGTGGTAAACTATTCCTAACTATGAAAAAAAGGAGCAGCAGGATGACACAGTATAAAGTTTTATTTTTAGATATTGATGGTACTCTAGTAACACCAGATAACAGAATTGAAGAGTCAACAAAAAAAGCTGTTGCCCAGGTTCAGGACCAGGGAATAGAAGTGTTTTTAGCAACAGGAAGACCGCTTCACGAAATCAATGATTTAGCAGCCCAATTGAACATCCATTCTTTTATTGGCTATAATGGTGCCTACGCTGTCTATAAAGGCGCAGATATCTTTCAGGAACCGTTAGAGAAATCTCTAGTTAACCATTACCTCGAGATTGCTCATGAGCATAACCATGATGCCGTACTTTATACCAATAAAGAAAATATTTTTACAAACCTTGATGCCCCTTTTATCCATCATTTTATCGATGTGTTCCATTTCCATAAAAATGAAGTTTATTCCTCAGAGTTTGATCGTGATGTATTAGGGATTACCATGATTAACCTAAAACCAGAGGATACGTCTCTATATGAAAGTGAGGCAGGCATTCATTTATCCCAAGTAAATGTTGAAGGTCTAAAGCATTGCTATGATGTAATTAGAGATAAAATTAATAAGGGCTATGGAATTCAGATGCTCTTAAAATATCTTGATATTCCCAAAGAAAGTTCGATTGCCTTTGGTGACGGGATGAATGATAAGGAAATGCTCCACGCGGTTGGGGAGAGTTTTGCCATGGGGAATGGGCATCCTGATATTTTCCAATATGCCAAGCATAGAACAACTGAGGTGACAAACTCAGGCATATTTAATGGTTTAAAAATGCTCGGTTTAGTTGAATAAAGAAATAAAAAGTGCAGGTATTTCGCTAGGGAATATCTGCACTTTTTAGTTATTCATTTATCTTAACGCTCTTTTTGCAAAAAAATGTTAGTATTTCGCGGTTTCGGTCTTGTTTTGATAGCTTTTGTCAAGCAGCAGGAAAAGTGTATACCCCATGGTGAATATCTAGTAAATGAGCAAAAAATTTCCTATATAAATAGAGAGAGGAATGGATTTAATGAAGACCTATACCTTAAAAGAAGTTTCTAAAAAAATAAATGTTTCACCTGGTACACTAAGAAAATGGGAACAAGATTTTGAGGATTTACTAGATATCCCTCGGACCAAACAAGGAGCCAGAATATATACAGATTTAGAGATTGAATTATTGTTAGAAATAAAACAGATGGCTGACAAAAAGGTAAGTAAAGAGGCCATTCGCCACGAGATGCAAAAAATGGAGGAGCCTGAGAAGGGTGATTTTTCAGACGAGCTATTGGTTACTTCAGAAATATCTAACGGTGACGCGGATCCTATTGAACTGGAACCCTCTTTAGACAATTATTATAAAGAGGCCCTATTTACCGAATCTGAATTTTCGTTGGAAATTGTTCCAGAAGAGGCCATTACTCCCGTGCCGATCGAGGAGAGTACAATGAAAAATACCGAGCTGTTTTTCGAAGCAATGGAAACTTATAAAAACACATTCCTAAGCGAGGTTAAAGATGAAATTCGCAGTGTCGTACGGAAAGAGGTATTAGAGGAAGTTCGAAAAGAAATCTCAAAAGGTACCTTTGTAACCGTTAAATCCATATCGGATTCCATTTATAAATCCACTGAAAATACAAAGGCAGAGATTCAAGAATTATCTGAATCTGTTGAAAAGGCCTCAGAGGAAACGGCTGATACACTGAAGCAACTTGCGAATAAAGTAACACACGCTTCTTTAGAAACCTCTGAAGAGATCTTCTCGCTCTCAAAACAGTTATCGGAGACTTCTGAAGAACTTTCCCATTATGTAGATGTAACAAACAACGAAATCTCAAGTTTAAGTGAAGCTATTACTAAAGACCGTGAATTTCTAATGGAAGAAAGGAATCTGTACCGTCAAGAAGTAAGCCAGAGAGAGTTAGCCTTTCAACAAATGTTAACCAATTTTCGTGATGTAGCAGCAGCAAAAGAAAAAAAATGGTGGAAATTCTGGACTTAACCTATTTTTTATAGTGTTCCATTCGTTTATCTGAACATTTTTATCTTTTGTCACTCTAGATTTTTCAGCTTATTCTATCATTAGGGGGGGATTCAGCATGAATACTAGTGAAGTAGCGAAATTGTTAGGGGTATCTGCGAGTACCATACAGCGATGGGTAAAGCAGCTGGAGCTGCCAATGGAAAAAAATGAACGAGGACATTATCATTTTAGCAGTGAAGATATACATCTATTAAGAGAGATTCACGAGAAACTTCAAGCCGGAACACTTCTTCATGAAATTAGCCCTGTAGGTGAGAAAAAAAGCGTTCGTAAAGGTACAGTAAAATCTGTTGAAAATGATAAGGCAATGGAGAAATTATATTCAAAAGTGCAGGAATTGGAGCTAAGTTTACATGCAAAAGCAGATTCTGTTGCTTCCTATCAACTTTTGCAGCATCGCCGGGAAATAGAGGAATTACAGGAGCAAGTTAAGATCTTATCGCAAAAGGTTGAACTACTTCAAAGCCAGCTTGATAAAGAGAACTTACCATTAAAAAATGAAGAGCCAATGGTCTTTGACCATAAAAAGGTTAAGCGGAAAAAGAAGAATTTTATGAGCAGTCTTTTAAGCTTCTTATAATGTAAAAAGTCGAACGTAGGACCGTTCGACTTTTTTGTATTTATCCAGTTTTCACTTTCAACTCAACCAGTGGGCGTGTATACTTTTTTATAAAGTAGCTGCCAAGAATTTGGCAGATGAAGAACGACAAGAATAATAGCAAAAAGTAATTTCCTGATAAGAACTCTAAACTCTCATCAGGTACCATTGCTTGGATTGATTTGACAATAAAACCATGGAATAAGTATACATATAAGGTTCTTTCACCAATTTTGGTCAACTTATATTGTGTGGATGGAATTAATGCTAAAAATCCGAATACAACCAATAATGTCAATACATATTGCAGCATCCGTACAAGGCCATCCGACCATACCATCCCCCCCATATTTTCATAAGATGTGTCCCCTAGCAGCCACGGGACGGCATCTTTTGGGAAACCTAATCCAAAGAATAACATGGTTGCAAGAATGATAAATATCCCAATTGGAAGTGCATACTTAGCACGGACTACCCGTTTTAACTGATTGGCATTTAATAAGAAGCCTAATAAAAAGTAAGGGAAGAATACAAAGGTTCTAGAAAGACTTAAAAAACTACCGGCATTATCTACATAACCAATGGCAATTCCTAAAATAATCGCAATAGCAAAACCTAGCCACTTTAACTTTGCAAAAGCATATAACAATATATTCCAAAAGAATAAACTTAATAAAAACCATAAAGTCCAATGAGGGTGTAAGAAATCAAAAGCCAACTTCTCTTCCTTGCCAATTAAGAAATAATATACGGAATAGATTATCTGGAAGATAAAATAAGGGATTAAGATCTTCTTTACTGACTTTATAAAGTAGCCTTTCTTTTTATATCCTTTTGCAAAGTATCCTGAGATTAAGATAAAAGCCGGCATATGGAACAAGAATATTACCGAATATAAAGTAAAAAGTATACCATCCTGCTCCTTAAGGGGACTAATGATATGCCCGAAGACGACAAGAAAAATCAGAATAAATTTGGCATTATCGAAAAATTTACTCCTTTTTGAAGTTACAGCCATCTAATCACCTCAGTTGATTTTTTCAAAAAGGTATTTCAATATGTTATTTTGTATAATCGTAATTTGAATACAAATACATTTTATGCAATCTTGAAAAGTAGAGACAAATATCCTTATACCAAGAATATCATAAAATTATTACAGGAATATGTAATTGATTTTACCAACTGTTGCACAGGAATTACAATTCTAAAATAACTATACTATCTACCTACGAATAATTTACCAGTTCATCCTTAAGAAAAGCTTAACCACTAAAAAAGAGCTTAGGTAGTCCTAAGCTCTTACACATTCATAATATCAACAAAATGGTTACTAATGATTTCATTATAATTATCCTTCAGTTCATCAATTGATATTTTGAGAAATACGGACAGTTGCTTTAAATATTCTTGATCATATCGGAGCCATGAAGCATGATTTCTTTTCAAGGCTCGCTCGGCTTCTGGGAAACTGGAATACAACGGAGCTTCTCTTTCCCCTTTATGAACAATGTAATAAGGTCCATCTCCAGTTGGAACGATATATGAAATTTCCCCGTTATGATTTTGATAACTTGTCCCTAGTAGGGATTCCTTTACGTTAAATTCGTTCCGGTCCGTATCAGGTTTCAGTGGATTTATGCCAAAGACCTCTACAACAAATGTTTGAAAAGCTTCCTTAGACAAATCAGCTCCAGATGCTTTTGGATGTCCCCCTCCTCCATAGTTTTGTGCAAATTGAGCCACATTTACTTCATCATGAATGGTTCGAAATCCCATTTTCTTACCACTTATATTTAAAAGGACAATCATATCTAAATGGGTATAAATATTATTTAAAGCATTCCCAAGTTCTGATAAATACTGTTCGGCATGGACAATCCCAATACAATAATCATTTACGAACGTCTGAATCGTCTGTCTGCTTTTGGATTGGATATAACGATTTATCTTTTGTTCCTCGATATCAAGGATCATATTTTCCGTTTCAGTTAATGTAAAGGATTCCTTATTTTCCTTTAGCCGTTTCAGCATTTCTTCCTCAAATTTTTCTCTATTTAGTATGTAAAATAAATCATTTAACCGCTTTGCCGTTACATTGTTATTTTCATCCCACTCCCAGGTATCATACTGCCTGACTAGATCAATGAATTCCTCAAGAGCAGAATTTCTTTCAATCTTTTTGTGTTCAATCAAATAATCATAAAATAAAGAAGTTGCACATGTTTTTTTACCACTATCATACTCAGGAAGAACCCTTCCCCATTTGTATTCATTAAAGTGAAGTGCAGTCACATGATGATCGATCATTTGAACTGGTTTTCCTTGTTGATAACGTTCTTCGAGCATTTTCTCAACTGACTCGTTCACCGCTAAATCAGTAATAAAAATTTCCTCCTGTTTATTACCGGGATGATTAATCGCCATTTCCACGCGTTGATTTAAATTGCGATAAGAACAATAATAAACATTTGCCTGTTCACCAAAGGCGATTTTGGCAATCAGCCCGCATCCTAAGCCGTCTAAATCAATATCCGTAAAGAGTTTTACCATGTAAGACACCATCCAATCTTTTTTCCATAACCCCATAACCCTTAGTTTGGTTTTGATATACATTCCTATTCAGTGTTCAGTACATCCTATTTCCGTTTTCTATCCATTTGCTAAATATAACGTAAATGAAGGATAAAATCGATTATTTTTTAAAATTAAATGGTAAAAGAACTTAATACTTACAATTATGACCAGGTAACAATTATCACTTACATCTTCTAATAACCATGGTAAAATTCATGGGAAGTTTCTAATATTATTGAAAAGGGGTAATCATTTGAATTTTCCACAATTAAAAATCGGGCATATGATGCCAAAGGTCCCCATTCTTCAAGGCGGAATGGGTGTTGGAATTTCGCTTAGCAAGCTTGCTTCGGCTGTAGCAAATGCTGGCGGGATTGGAATTATCTCTGGTACTGGTATTTCCATAGAAGATATGCGCAAACATATAAGAAAGGCAAGGGCACACATTAAGAATACAGGATATATAGGGGTAAATGTTCTATTTGCCATGAATGATTTTGCTGAAAAAATGAAGGCTGCTCTTGAAGAAAAAGTAGATTTCATTATTTCTGGGGCAGGAATCTCAAGGGACATGTACAACTGGGGGAAACAAGCTGGAATTCCTGTTATCTCAATAGTCTCTTCTGCTAAATTAGCTAGGATTTCTGAACGTTTAGGCGCCTCTGCAGTTGTGGTGGAAGGGTTTGAAGCAGGAGGTCATCTGGGTACAGATCGTCCTATGTTTGATATCCTTCCAGAAGTGATAGAAGCAGTATCCATTCCAGTCATTGCCGCTGGTGGAATTATAACCGGAGCAGATATTGCTAAGGCAATAGCCTTTGGTGCATCTGGGGTTCAGATGGGCACTCGGTTTGTGGCAAGCGAGGAATGTGATGCACCATTTGCATTTAAACAAAAATATATACATGCCAATAAAGATGATTTAGCGTTGGTTAAAACAACAGTTGGCTTAAAAGGAAGAATCATCAAGAATAACTTTTCAGACATGATTTGCCAAGAGAATAAAGTGAAGATTTCCAAGTGTCAAAATTGTTTGAAGAACTGTTCTTTTCGCTTTTGCACCCTCGATTCCCTGCTAACCTCCATGAATGGTGATGTAGAAAATGGTCTTGTTTTTGCAGGTGCAAGGGTCGACGAAATAAAAGAGATTCTTCCTGTTAGAAAAATTATTGAAAATCTTACAAACGAGTATCTCGATACAATGAATGACAGTCCAAAAATGGTTTAATACTTAGATAAAACCCAGCCATTATTTTTTTTTGGCTGGATTTTTCTCTATGGTAACCTTTTTATCTTTTCAGCAATCGGCCTGCGTGGTTTAGGATCGGGAATTATTTCCGGATAACCAACACCCAATACACCGATGACATGATATCCTTCGGGAACACCAAGTATTTCCCTGTTCCTCTCTGAAGCCCCGATGGATGACCAAAAGGTTCCAACACCCTCGGCCCATGCTGCCAAATTAAAATTTTGGATAAAACAGGCTGTTGCTAAAGCATTTTCCTCGGTTTCCAATTTGTTTACTCCATTCTTGGAAATAACCGCCATAACTACTGGAGCATTACCAAAATTTGTTTTATGGTTTAGTTTTTCTCTTGTTTCCCTACCTAAAAAAAAGACTTCCCATGGTTCTGTCATACGGTGATTAGGCGCCATGACTGCAGCCTCTAGCCAGCTCAAAAGAGCGTCTTCTCTTATCTCATTAGGTTTAAACTTTTTAATATTGCGACGCGTTCTTATAAGATCCTTCATTCCCCCATCACTCCCATTCAATCTTTTATCATTTTACTAAGATATGCTCTCATCAGCTTACTTAGCTCGGTAAAAAACAAGATTAAAAAAACTTTTCAGGTACAAAATAATCATCAGATTAAGGAAAGGAGGAAATTTTAATGACCAATCGTAATGATAATCGTGAGCGCAAGAATAAATATCCAAATAACAAAAAACAGGATACTGAATTTTCAAAAGAAACGAGTATCCGCAGTTCAATAACTAAAAAAGATTTACAAAAATAAATCCCATAAACATTCATAGGTGGACTTACACAACAGTAGTACGTCCGCCTATGAATTTCCCACCTAATAATACCCCCTTTTTAATTTAATTATTCTTATATAGTTTCCTATGATCGGTACCTGAATCAATAAATAGGCTATCACGAGAAAAAGGAAAAATTTCATACTGAACTTGTCACGGACAAAACTCAATTTAATTCTCCCCTTTTACTTACAATTTTTATATTTATATTTTAGCATTTTTACTTATAAATCTTGAAGTTTAAGCTCATTTACCAATGTTTCATTTTGTAAAAGCCGGGTATTTTACTTGGTAACTAAATAAAAATGGGTCGACAAACTAACAACTCATATGTTAACATTAAGTTGTTACTATATCGAACTAATAAATTAAGGGGGAATGAAAATGATAGAATTCAAGAATATTGTTAAGAAATACCGGACAAAAACGATTATTAATCCATTTTCTTTAAATATCGAAGCCGGCCAGTTAGTCGTCTTTATTGGACCCAGTGGCTGCGGTAAAACAACTTTACTAAAAATGATTAATAAACTTATCCAACCCACATCCGGGAAGATTTTTGTAAATGGAACGGATATCACCACTATGAATCCTATTGAACTCCGCCGTAACATTGGCTACGTCATCCAAAACACCGGTCTATTTCCACATATGTCAATCCAAGAAAATTTAGAACTAATCCCGAAACTAAAGGGTGAAGATCCCGCGGCAATTGAGAAGAAGACCAATGAGCTGCTGGACTTGGTTGGCCTAGACCCAAAAGAATATTTACATCGTTATCCGAAGGAATTAAGTGGTGGGCAGCAGCAAAGAGTAGGGGTCGCCAGGGCTTTCTCTACGAATTCAGATATCATTCTGATGGATGAACCATTTAGTGCACTCGACCCTGTTACAAGAAGCTCCCTTCAGGATGAATTATTCCAAATGCAAAAGGAATTAAACAAAACAATTATTTTCGTTACACATGATATGGATGAAGCGATTAAAATTGCAGACAAGATTTGTATTTTAAAAGATGGGGATATTCTTCAATATGACACACCAGAAAATATTCTTAAAAATCCTGCCAATGAATTTGTTGAAGGATTTATTGGGAAAAGAAGGGTTTGGAATAATCCTGAGTTGTTAATGGCCGAGGATATCATGATTCAAAATCCTGTTAAGATTACCTCTATGCGTACGGTGTTGCAGGCAATTGAGGTTATGAAGGATCATAAGGTCGATAGTTTAATGGTGACAGACAAACACAATGTCCTAAAGGGGCTTGTAACTTTAAAAAGCATCCAATTACTAAATCGAAATACTTCTATTGAAATGGTCATGGAGCAGAAGGTCCAATCTGTGTCTCAGGATGCTAACTTAATCTCTGTATTGGCCACCATGAACGAACATAAAATCGGATACCTTCCTGTAGTGAACGCTACTAACCAATTAACAGGACTGATCACAAGAAGCAGTATATTATCTGCGTTAAGCAGTCAATTAATAGACCTGGAGGTGGCATTTTAATGAGTGGTTTCTTGAATTATCTTACAAATAACTACACTCAAATTTTCAGCTTACTAGGAGAACATTTATATCTAAGTATTATTTCCGTCGTCATTGCCATTGTCATCGGTATCCCGTTAGGTATTTTGATATCTAATGAACAAAAGCTATCTAAACCAATTATCGGGACTGCCAACGTCATTCAAGCTGTTCCAAGCTTAGCATTACTCGGATTTATTATACCCTTTATTGGTATTGGCAGTGCCCCCGCTATTGTGATGGTTGTACTTTATTCCCTTTTGCCAATCGTCAAAAATACCTACACAGGCCTGACAAATATTGATAAAGACATTCTGGAAGCTGCCAAAGGCATCGGTCTGACCAAGGGTCAAACAATGAAAAAGGTTCAGTTACCGCTAGCCTTCCCGATGATTATGGCGGGGATCAGAATTTCCGCGGTTACCGCCGTTGGTTTAATGACCATTGCTGCATTTGTGGGAGCGGGCGGACTTGGTTATCTTGTATTTTCCGGTGTTCAAACCGTCGATAATCATATGATTTTGGCCGGGGCAATTCCAGCATGTATATTGGCCCTATTAATCGACTTTGCTGTTGGTAAGCTTGAAGCGAGGCTTTCATATACAAACAAGCAGCGATACGCTTCCAAGAAAAAAAGCAAAGCAAAGAAATGGGTCATTGCTACAGCCGCTATTATGTTATTAGCCGCTGGTGGACTTAAAGTTTATTCAACAGCTAATGCTGAAGATAAGATTGTTATTGGATCGAAGAATTTCAGTGAACAATTGATATTAGGGAATATGCTCGCCGATTTAATTGAAAATAAGACAGATATAAAAGTAGAAAGAAAACTAAATTTAGGCGGTTCACAAGTGGCTTTCAGTGCTTTAAAATCAGGAGATATTGACTTATATGTAGAATACACTGGAACAGGTTTGGTGAATATTTTAAAACAGCCTCCTGAAAGTGATTCAGACAAGGTCTATAATTATGTCCAAAAGGAATTTAAACAGAAATATGACATCGATTTACTACAGCCACTTGGATTTAATAACACCTATGCCCTGGCCGTCCGACAAGACACAGCCAAACAGTATGGACTAGAAAATATCTCCGATTTATCAAAGGTTAGTGGGAATTTAATCATGGGCCCTACCATCGAATTCCCTAACCGGCAAGATGGGCTAATCGGTCTTACTAAAACCTATAATATGTCATTTAAGGATGTGAAAGCAGTCGATGGCGGCTTGCGCTACACTGCCCTTAAAAATCATAAGAGCGATGTTATCGATGCCTTTTCTACCGATGGATTACTCCAAGCGTTTGACTTAAAGGTATTAAAAGATGATAAGCACTTTTTCCCTCCGTATTATGCTGTTCCAGCTATTAAAGAGGAAACTTTAAAAGAACATCCAGAATTGAAAAAAGTACTTAACAGCTTATCTGGAAAACTAACCGATGAAAAAATGCGGGAGATGAACTACAAGGTTGACAGCCTGAAACAGTCTCCAGAGAAGGTTGCAAAGGAATTTTTGGAAAACGAGGGATTATTGGATTAATGTCTAATGCCGGTCAATTTGACCGGCTTTTTTTATTATCCAGCGTTTGCGATTAAATGCTTCAGCATTTTCTAACTAGTCTTCTAAAAAATGAACTACTCTGTCATATGTCGCATCGTCACCAATAACAAGTAAAACATCCCCTTCAAGTATGGATGCGTAAGGTCCAGGTGAGATAATTAATTCTCCATTGCGCTTCATACCTATCACTGTTCCGCCTGTATTCTGCCAAAACTTCACCTCAGAAATGGTTTTGCCAATATGGCTGCACCCAGGAAAAATCTCGACCTCAATAGGCGCCAGTGGGTTCGTGTGCCGCAGCTTTCCTGAATAATCCATGATTTTTCTTAATGTGTCAAAAAGTTCTTCATCCAGCCTATTCCTTTCTGAAATAAGACTGTTCATTTGTTTCTCTAAATCCTTTATACTCGCTAAATTGGAAAAACGGTGAATATATTTATAAGCATTCTCCCTTGATGAGATGATAATTCCACTTCCTTTAGTGGAATGGACAATCTCCACATCTTCAAGAATCTTAATTGCTCTGCGGACCGTTTCAGGTGAGACTTTATATTCACTTGCAAGGGTGGACCTTCCATGAATCTTTTCTCCTACTTTAAACTTCCCGTCGTATATTCTATTTGCTAAATCAATTGCTATCCGTTCGTATGTTGGAATTTGCGCTTTTTGCATAGGAACCACCACCAAATTTCATCTTTATAAAATTTTTCATACCTTATCACTATACCTTTTCTATGACCAATTTGCGAGCCAAACTATACCATTATATTTCCTTACTTTTGGACATAATTGTAAGGAGTTCTTTAGGAATGAGGTGAGCAGGTGAAAAGGAAGGTTATTATTAGTTTAAGCATCTTATTTAGTTTGGGTATGACGGTTTTATTCATTTATTACTTAATTAAACATGACCATACCCGATGGCAGGTTGCACTTGGAGGAATTATTGTCAGTCTTTTGCCGCTTATCTTACTAAAGATGAAAAAAAATCCCTTTAATATTCCCATAATTATCAGTTATTATCTTTTCTTATTTTGTTCCTTATATTTAGGTTCCATCTCCAGCTTTTATCTGCATTACTTTTGGTGGGATTCTACTCTGCACTTTTTAAAAGGAATGCTTGTAGGGGTTGTGGGAATAAGTCTTTTTAAACATTGGATTCCAGAACAAGTACGAAGCAATGTATCTGTTGGAATTCTTGTTCTGTTTGTCGTTTCCCTTGCTGTTTCCTCTAGTGTTCTTTGGGAGATATATGAGTTTGTGGGCGATCTAACTTTAACACATACGATGCAAAGGGGCGGTAATACGGATACAATGTATGATCTACTTTGCGGTTTGGGAGGAGGTCTTATCATTGCGGTCTATTCCCTTTTTAGGAAAAGGAGTATTTAAAAATTGAGGTGCTGTAAATGAACAGAAAACTTGTGATTATAGTAAGTTTATTGTATGTCGTATTCATGGCCGTCTTGGCAGTGTATTACTATAGTATCGGCCAAACATTTAAATCTACTGTGGCTATAGGCGGAGTTTTATGCGGAGCGGTCCCTCTTCTTTTGGCTCTGTTTACAAAGTTGCAATTTAATCTTCCTATCGTCTTTTCCTATATCATTTTCTTAATTGGTTCACAATATTTGGGTTCCATATTGGGCTGGTATGGTCTTGGCTGGTGGGATACTTTTATGCATTTCGTCTCGGGTGCCATACTTGCGTTTACAGGAATCGCTTTGTATGAAAGATTAATTCACAGGGAAGCAGGATATGAAATATCCCCCTGGTTTGTATTCCTTTTTACTGCATCGTTTGCTGCATTCGGGGGTGTTTTATGGGAGGTCTATGAGTTTAGCTGTGACCAGTTGTTTGGAATGACCTTACAAGGCGGGGGAAATACAGATACCATGACGGATTTAATTGCCGATACTCTGGGTGGTTTAGTAATTGCGATATGGACTTTTATCCGAACAAAACTGAAATTAAAAAAGGTACGTCCTCGTTGACGTACCTTTTCTCATTTAAAAATCATACAGTGACAGGAACAAAAAACTCCTCATACAGAGCCTGTACAGCCCGCTTCTCATCCACTTCCTTGACACCAAACATCATACTGACCTCAGACGAACCTTGGTTAATCATTTCAATATTAACACTAGCGTTTGCGAGGGCCTTAGAAGCTCTAGCCATTGTGCCAACATTTTGGCGCATTCCTTCTCCGACTACCATAATAAGAGCCAGACTATGGGCAACTTTCACTTCATCAGCATGCAACTCATTTTTGATCCGATTTATAACTGCATCCATCACTTTTTCATCTAGTTGATTCTCACGTAAAATAACAGACACATCATCAATGCCGGATGGAGTATGTTCATAAGAAAGACCATAATCCTCTAATACCCCTAACAGCTTGCGGCCAAAGCCAATTTCTCTGTTCATTAAGTATTTGCTTACATAGATACTGCAGAACCCTTTATCGCTGGCAATACCAATGACAGGTCCATTGGTATTATCTCGCTGATTCACAATAAGTGTTCCTGGCGCAGACGGATTATTTGTATTTTTAATATTTACAGGAATTCCCGCTCTAAAGGCTGGTACAAGTGCTTCATCATGCAAAACCGTAAATCCGGCATAGGACAGTTCCCGCATTTCCCGATAGGTTAGTTCTTTAATTTCTTTTGGACTTTTTACAATGGATGGGTTAACCGAATACACTGCATCCACATCTGTAAAATTCTCATATAAGTCTGCTTTCAAGGCATTCGCAAGAATGGAACCGGTAATATCTGAACCGCTCCTTGAAAAGGTGAACACCTCTCCACTTTCACTATAACCGAAAAATCCTGGAAAAATTAAGATTCCAGACCGTTTATTTAATGAATATAACCGCTCAAAAGCTTCCGGTAACGCTTGTGCATTCCCTGGCTCATCGCTCACAAGAAGGCCCGCCTCTTTTGGATCAACATAATGAGCCTCTACTCCCCGTGATTGAAAATATGCCGCTACTAATTTGGCATTATTATCCTCACCGCTTGCCTTAAGCAAATCGATAAACCGATCCGGTTTACTCTTATCACTAGCAATTCTCGTTACTAAGTCATCATGTATCTCACGGATTACTCCGTCTGGAAGAAGTAATTCCTCAGCAATAGCCGCATACCTTTCAAGCACGGATTCCAGCTTTTCCTTTGGATCTTGATTTTGAAGGCTGTACTCTGCACATTCTATCAATAAATCTGTTACCTTAATATCTTCTGCATACCTCTTGCCTGGTGCTGATACAACAACCACTTTACGTTCAGGATCAGCAGTGACAATTTTTAATACTTTCTCTAGCTGTTTTCCGGAAGCTAAAGAGGATCCGCCAAACTTTATGACCTTCATGGATACATCCCCTACTCTATAAAAATATAATTTTAATTTTATTACAATTTAGAAAATAATCAAGAGTTTTTTCCTCGTATTATGAACATTTGTCCTTACCAAAAAGACAAATGTCATTTCTCAAGAAACACTGCGAGCTTATCCTGAAGATCAATTACTGTATTAAAGCAATGATACTTTTTTGTTATCTGTAGTAGAATCAACGAATGATTTCAATAAAATGGGACAAAATCCTTGCCGTTAACCCCCAAATTGCTTTATCGCCATAACGATAAAAATATTCGTCCATACCTCTAGCTCGCCAGTTATATTTTTGACCACCCGGTATTAAATCAAACGGGAAATTTCCTTCAGGCTCGGGCTTAAGGGCGACGCGATAGATTTCAGGCTCATTATGGATAAAGAATGATAAGGGAACAGTAAATATTTCACCAACCTCAGCTGGGTTAGGCTTGATTGTTTCATGGTTATTAATATAACCAACAAATGGATAGAGAATCATGCCAAAGGGAGAAATCATATAATCTAATGGAAATACATTTGTCACATTTATTTTATTGATTCCTAACTCTTCTACTGTCTCCCGGATAGCTGCACCCTCTTCATCCATATCCTGTGCATCAATCCTTCCTCCCGGAAAACAAATCTCTCCCGGCTGTCTTCTTAATTCAAGAGAACGAATCTCAAACAATACATGTATTCCATCCTCTTTTTTTAATAATGGGAGTAATACAGCATATTTCGAAAATCTTTCACTACCCAAAATCTTTGGGGTATGACTCTTTAATCTGATTAAAACGGAATCTAAATCCATAATTTCACCTCACTTTATGTGTCAAAAAAAGAAATTGTCTAATACTACAATACCACTTTTTCCTAATGAAAAAAAACAACCCAACCGCATTCGTTGGATTGTTTTACAATTTTACTTAGTCCATGAATACATATAAGAGAAATCTTCCATTTGTTGTGCAGACTTCACTATTTTTAATGGATGGAAAGTATCGATCATGACAGCAAGTTCCAATGTCTCTTTCTTCCCGATACTAGCTTCTACCTTTCCAGGGTGCGGTCCATGAGGAATCCCTCCAGGATGGATCGTAATCGAACCCTCCTGTACCCCCTTACGGCTCATAAAGTTACCTTTAACATAATAGAGAAGTTCATCACTATTTACATTACTATGATAATAAGGGGCTGGTATGGCTTCTGGATGATAATCAAATAATCTTGGCACAAAGGAGCATACAACAAAATTATTCCCTTCAAAGGTTTGATGAACCGGAGGCGGCTGATGAACTCTTCCCGTAATTGGTTCAAAATCCTCAATATTAAATGCCCAAGGATAAAGGTAACCATCCCATCCAACAACATCAAACGGATGATGACCAAGAATATGAGAGGAAATCAAGCTTCTTGACTTCGTTAAGATTTCAAATTCTCCTTTTTGCTCAAACGTTTGTAAAGTTTCAGGTCCACGAATATCCCGTTCACAGAAGGGACTATGCTCTAATAGTTGGCCATATTCATTTCGGTAGCGCCTGGGTGTTGTAATTTGACTAAAGGATTCAATAAACAATAATCGCGTTGTTTCCTGTTCATTAGGGATGACTCGATAAATTGTACCAATCGGTATGACTAAATAGTCACCTTCACGATAGGAAATTGTTCCAAACATCGTCTCAAGCTTGCCTGAACCATAATGAATGTATAACATTTCATCCCCTTCACCATTACGGTAAAAACTTGTCATCGGTTTAGTCACTTTGGCCGTTCCAATGAGTAAATCCTGATTTCCCAATAAATAAGCTCTTGCTGTTAAAGCATCTCCCTCTAAATTTATATGATTAGTAAAAAAGTGGCGATGTTTTAAGGACTGCTGCTCCTCATATTCCGGCAAATAACTGCCAACTAGTTCCGATTTAACGACTGCAGTAGGCATAAAGTGATGATACAAAATGGATTGTGTCCCGGAGAATCCCCGCGTTCCCATTACCTGCTCTCGATACAGACTCCCATCAGCTTTTTTAAACATCGTATGCCGTTTATGAGGCACCTCTCCCATCTGACGGTAATGCATCGTCTCACCTCTTTTCATTCAATGACTATATTTTTAAGAATACCAAGGCAATCAATCTCCAGTTCTATCTGATCACCTGGCTCAAGCCAGCGATGGATTTCTGAGCCGAGCTCTAGTATACAGCCGGTCCCAACTGTTCCTGAACCAATTATTTCGCCTGGATAAAGTGTAACACCCTCAGAGGCTCTTGCGATCATTTCTCCAAAGGAATAGTGGAGGTCTTTCATATTTCCCACTGAAAGTAAATTTCCATTTACACGAGCCTTCATACTGAGATTATACCCGCCACCTTGCTTAAGGTGTTCTAATTCATCTTTTGTAACAATCCATGGACCGATTGTGGTAGCGAAATCCTTTCCCTTAGCTGGCCCTAGTCCGACTTTCATTTCTTCCCTTTGCAGGTCTCTTGCGCTCCAATCATTTAAAATACAATACCCAAAAATATATTCATCTGCAGCCTCCGCAGGTATATCCATGCCTTTCTTCCCAAGGATACAAGCAATCTCTAGCTCGTAATCAAGCCAATAACAGTTTTTTGGCCTCAGAATTGTATCTTCTGGCCCGCTTATAGCAAGGTGATTGGAAAAATAAAAAACAGGCATCTTGTACCATTCAGGTACTATGGAAAGCCCCCTCTTTTCACGTGCCGTCTTTACATGCTGCTCGAAGGCATAAAAATCCCGAAAACTCCGGGGGTGTGGAAGCGGTGCTTTTAAACGCAGCTCCTTTAATGGATACACTCCCTTCTCACCTGGGAGAAGGGAGAAGCTATTCGCCAGTATCAGATATTCTTCACTATGTTCAAGAAATTCTAATAGATTATTAGGAAGCCGCCCGCCTGAAGCTTCAAACATATCAACTGCATTCTCTTCATCTACCAGCCATCCTGCACTGATTCTTCCATCGCTTTTTTCAAAGGTTATAAACTTCACATAGCTCACCTATCTAAGCTTTTTTTATTAAATCGTTCTGGAAGACCCCCAAATTATATCCTCTATTTATCTATTTTTTATAAGTTACCGCGGCGTTCCTGTTCACGTTCAATTGATTCAAAAAGTGCTTTAAAGTTTCCTTCACCAAATCCACGGGCTCCTTTTCGCTGAATAACTTCAATAAATAAGGTCGGCCGGTCCACGATTGGCTTTGTAAAAATCTGAAGTAAGTACCCCTCATCATCCCGATCTACTAAAATATTGAGTTCCCGAAGCTTTTCAATCTCTTCGTCTATTTTTCCAATTCGCTCGGCTAATGACTCATAGTAAGTGTCAGGAGTGTTAAGAAACTCTACCCCATTTTTTTTCAAAGTGGTTACAGTTGAAACAATATCTTCTGTTAAAATGGCCAAATGCTGAACTCCTGGACCATTGTAGAATTCAAGAAATTCTTGTATCTGAGATTTTCGTTTCCCCTCGGCTGGTTCATTTATAGGGAATTTTATTCGACCGCCATTATGCATGACTTTCGACATTAGAGCGGAGTATTCCGTGGTTATATCTTTATCAGAGAAATGCTTCATTTCTATAAAGCCCATGACCTTTGAATAATATTCCACCCATTCCTCCATCCGCTCGACATTGCCGACCACATGATCGATACCTATTAACCCTGCATCTTCAATTGGCACCGCAGCTGAAAACGGCTCATATCCAGGTAAAAATGCACCTTGATAATTTTTCCGTTCAATTAACGTATGGATGGTGTCTCCATATGTACCGAGAACGGCCTTTTTTACCACTCCAAAAGCATCCTTCATTTCATAAGGGGCTACATGGGCAATAGCACCCCTTTTTACCGCTTCCTCAAAAGCTTTACTTACATCTTCCACTAGAAGGGCAACATCCTTTACACCATCCCCATGACTTTTAATAAACTGTGCTACTTTACTCTCACCTGTATAAGAACCTGTCAACACAATCCGAATATTTCGTTGTTTTATACAATAGGAAGCGGTTTCACGATTCCCGGTCTCAAGGCCTGAATAGGCGACTGGCTGAAAACCAAAGGCTGTACAAAAGAAGTGGCAAGCCTGCTTAGCGTTTCCCGTATAGATTTCAATATAATCTACATCACGTACCGGAAAAAAATCATTTGCTAGCTGTTCTGCTTTTATTCTCTTATCCTTCATTACATGCACCCCCATCAATCTTAAATCAGCAATATTCTGAATTCATTTTAAACGATGGGTTTTTGTCCGCTCAAGAGCAGGGGGTAAAGCAATAACGCTTTTAGGCACTAAAGAATATTGCTCCGACAAATTCTAATTTCCCAGAAAAAAGAAAAAACACACCTTTAATTAGGTATGTTTTCACTGTTTAAATAATGTAAATAATATCGGTTTCTCAACATTGTCTAAAAATGTAAAAAAACTTTTTTCTCATGTTATGCCAGAATGGCTCGGTCATTCGCCATTTGTGAACCGCGGATTCGTTTAAATTCACTTAACAAGCCTTCAATTGTCAGCTCTTGCTTATTATCTTCATTTACTTCTAGTATGATTTGACCCTTATCCATCATTATAAGCCTATTTCCGAGATCAATTGCTTGCTGCATATTGTGGGTAACCATTAATGTTGTCAGATTATATTTAGCAACGATTTCCTTTGTCAGGTTTGTAATAAGCTCTGCACGTGACGGATCCAGTGCTGCAGTATGTTCATCAAGAAGAAGAATAGATGGCTCAGTGAAGGTGGCCATTAACAAGGAGAGCGCTTGCCTTTCCCCGCCTGACAGCAATCCTACTTTTGCACTAAGACGGTTTTCTAAACCTAGATGAAGAGATTCAAGTACTTCACGGAAAAAATCCCTTCTTTTCTTTGTTACGCCCTTTCGAAGTGATCTTGTCTTATTACGTGAATAGGCCATTGCAAGATTCTCTTCAATGGTCATACTTGGAGCCGTTCCAGCCATCGGATCCTGAAACACACGTCCAATCATTCTTGAGCGATTATACTCAGACATATTTGTAACATCTTTTCCGCCAATTAGGACCTCACCGACATCTGGGATTAATACCCCAGAAATGATGTTCATTAGCGTGGATTTTCCTGCACCATTACTCCCAATGATAGTTACAAAATCTCCTGGTTTTAGGGAAAGGTTGACATGATCAATCGCCACTTTCTCATCTGGGGTTCCTTCATTAAAAATTTTATGAATCTGATTTAAGTGCAGCATGATTGTCCCCCTTCACTTGCGCAGAAGTCTGAATTAGGCTTATTCTCTCAGCTTTCCTTCGAGCTTTACGTTTTTTCTCTTTTGAAGCATCAATGATCTTCGGTGCCGTTAACGCAATAATGACAATAATGGCCGTAATTAACTTCATATCACCAGGACTCATAAATTCAGCTCTTAGTGCTAATGTTACGACGATTCGATAAATAATGGATCCGCCAATAACAGCCAGGGTAGTTCTTGCCATTGTTTTAGTTCCAAAAAGTGCCTCACCAATAATTACTGAAGCTAAACCAATGACAATCATACCAATTCCCATTCCAACATCGGCAAATCCGCCTTGTTGCGCAATGAGTGCCCCAGAGAAGGCTACTAAGGCATTGGAAAGACCAAGTCCTAGAACAACCAGTACATTTGTATTTGCCGAAAAACTGCGAATCATTCTCTTATTGTCGCCAGTTGCCCTTATAGCAAGACCAATCTCAGTTTGTAAGAATTGATCGGTCAGGAACTTGATTACAAATGTCACAATGATCATAAAAATTAAAATTCCCCATGTTTCAGGAAGACTGTCACCGAGTCCAACCATCGTTAGAATTTTATTAAAAAATGAATCTATTCCCCATGTTTCAAATAAATCACCGATTTTCGTAAAGGCTGTATCCGCATTCAGTAAAGGTATATTAGAACGGCCCATAATCCGTAAATTAATTGAATATAAAGCAATCATCATTAAAATACCAGAAAGCAAGTTATTAATTTTCCCAAATGTATGGAGAAGACCTGTCATACATCCAGCAGCAAAACCGGCAAATAATGCCGTAATAGTAGCCACAAAAGGATTTACTCCATTGGCGATTAGTACCGCTGATATAGCGGCCCCTGTAACAAAACTTCCATCCACCGTTAAATCTGGAAAATCCAAAATACGAAAGGAAAGATAGACGCCCAGTGCCATAATCGCATAGATAATACCGGCTTCAAAAGATCCAAATATGGCTGTAAACATGTAGATCACCCTTTCTCTAAGTCTATAAGATTACATAAATAAATAATAAGGCCGACGCTTTATTCTTATGTAATAAATCAAGGAGTTAACCTCAAAAAGGTTACCTCCTTGAAAATACATTATATATTAATTATTTTCCGTCATAAAATTCGCCGAGTTTACTCCACTCTTCCTTAACAGTTAAACCTTGAGCTTCAGCTGCCTTCTTATTAATGACTAGTTTTAAGCTTTTTGGAAGCTCAACCGGGATTTCGGAAGGTTTTTTCTTGCCAGTTAAAATGTCTGCAGCCATTAATCCGGATTGATATCCAAGATCAAAATAACTGAAACCGCTTGCTGCTACAGCACCTTTTTTCATGGAATCAAGTTCTCCAACGAAAAGAGGAATTTTCTTATTGTTGGCTACTGCAATAACAGAATCAAGAGCGGTAACTACGGTATTGTCAGTAGGAATGTAAATCGCATCTACACGGCCAACTAAGGACTCAGCTGCTTGTTTAACCTCTGAAGTATTTGATACTGAAGCTTCAACCAGCTTAGCTCCTTTTTCTTCTACCAATTTTTTCACTTCTTTTACTTGAACCTCAGAATTTTGTTCACCTGAATTAAAAATCACACCAACATTCTTGGCTTTAACTTCCTCTGTAATAAAGTTAATGGTTTTCTTTGTTGCATCTGGATGATTATCAGTAGTACCTGTAATGTTTTTACCAGGTTTATCAAAAGATTTTACAAAACCTGCTCCGACTGGGTCCGTTACCGATGTAAAAACAATAGGTATATCCTTTGTAGCGTTTAAAGCAGCCGTAGCACTCGGTGTAGCATTGGCAAAAATCAAATCCACTTTATCTCCGACAAAATTATTCGCAATTGTTTGGGTATTATTCATATCAGCCTGAGCATTTTGCTCATCAAATTTTACCTTTAAACCTTTGTCCTTTAGTGCCTTCTTAAACCCTTCTGTTGCAGCATCTAATGATGGATGCGGTGCAAACTGTGATATACCGACATTAAATTCCTTTTCTGATCCTGCTTTTTCCGAATTACCAGATGATTCTTTACTACCGCATCCGGCTAGCAATAACATTCCTGCTAATGCGATTGAGACTGCCTTTACCTTTCTTTTCATGAACACCCTCCTAATTTTCTAACTATTATTTATATATTAAAAATTATTATTATTCTAATATCCTTTTTCAATAAAAGCAATAGAAAATTCAAAAATATTTTTTCGCTTTAAAGTGCCGAAACTTCTATGTATTAGGAAAGCTTGGTAAAACCGCTTTATGTTGTAGTTTTGTTTTTACTCTAAAAGAAAAATGCCCTCTACTAGTAGAGGGCATCCCATCCTGTATTATTATTTAAATGTCGCTATTTTGCTTACCAATTACGAGTATTTTCAAGAAGCTGGTCAATCTCCACTTTTTTTACTTTATTATTGTTTTTCTCAGATGTTAGATCTGAAGTGGCTTCTAGTAATTTGTCGATATCAATTAATTGGATTCCCATATCTAACCTCCATAGAACTGTTATTAGTCTAATTAATCTACTAAATTATTCGAGCCTTCTATGGGAAACATGGGGGTACCTTTAATAAAAATTTGTTAAGCAGTAATTTTTACATTTTTTTCACTATCACTATATTTAAAAAAGTATTTCATCATTGGCGGTGTAACAATAGTTGTCACAAGCACTACAATTACTAAAATAGCGAAAAGCTCTTGGCTTATTAAATTACTTTCTAAACCAATCGAAGCAATGATTAAGGCTACCTCGCCCCTTGAGACCATGGCCGCTCCTATGCCCAGTGAACTGCTCCATGAGAATTTCGCTGCTCTGGCACCTGCTGCAGCGCCAATTAGCTTTGTTAGGATTGCAATTATACTTAGTACAATTATGGTAACAAGATGTTGTGATAATCCTTCAAAGCTAGCTTTCACACCTATGGAAGTAAAAAATACAGGTACAAAAATCGAATAACCTATTGTTTCTACCTTTTTAAATACTTCATGTTTAAAGTTCGTTAAACTTATCGCTACGCCTGCTATATAGGCCCCTATGATAGCAGCAACCCCTGTTAATTCTGCCATATATGCGAATAGAAAGCAGATGATCAGTGCACCAGTAATAACCGATTCTGTTACCTTAAGCGGTGCAAACTTATTTAAAACCCAAGGTACAAGCTTCCAGGCAGCAAAAATTGCTCCTCCGAAAAACAGAACTTTTTTAAGAATGATCATACTTAAATTTACATCTCCGCCTGACATGCTCATTAAAAAGGCCAGCGCAATAATTACAACAACGTCATCGATTACGGCCGCGCCTAAGATAGCTGTTCCTTCTTTTGACTGCATTTTATTTAATTCTTTAAGGGCCTGAACAGAGATACTTACACTTGTTGCTGAGAGCAATAAGCCTAAAAAGGCCGCTTCAAATGAGGACATTTTCATGATGATACCAGCTAAAAATCCTATAAAAAAGGGAACAATAATTCCGCTGATTCCTACAAAGGTTGAGGCTTTTCCGGTGCGTTTAAATTCATCAACATCCGTTTCCAATCCCGCTATAAACATTAATAGAATCACACCAATCTGGCTCAGTTCTTCTAATGTTTTCGTTTCTGAAACAAGCCCTAATACCGCTGGACCTAAAAGGATTCCAACAAGAAGTTTTCCTAGAACCGAGGGCTGCCCTAATTTAGCACTAATATCACCTGCAATTTTAGTTGCCAGTAGAATAATAGCTAACTCAAAAATTAATTCCATCTAATCACCTTTCCTTTTTCAAAAAATTAAAAAGAGTCTGTCATTCATTGAACAGACTCTTTCCTTAGTTAAAAAAATCAAAAAAGAGCCTGTTAACCAATGGACATACGTATCCCTTGGTGACAGGCTCCTCCAATAACAATAATATTTAATTAATACTATTATAACAAACTTTATAGTTATTATCAACAGTAAGTGTTTATTGAAAAGATTTTCCTAATCCCATTTCCTTATTTTATCAATGATATTTACTTTCAGAAATGTAATAAATGTGGATTCGCCTTTTTGAGCTTTTTGTTTATGCCATTCATTAAAGCTTGCTATGGAAATAAGAATTAACCCGGCAATCAACAAATATGCCCACCAAGGCATGTTCCCCCAATAGGGTCTCGTTTGCAGGAAAGCATTTAACAACAATACACCAGCCCCCACAAAGAAGTACGATTTTATTTGAATAAACATGCCCACTATCATTGATAACAAGGAAAGTGAGCCTAAAATGATAGCATCATAGATCGTATGGCTTTCCATCGCATCCTGAATTAAAATCAGCGAGACCATCACTAATACAAGCCATTGGATTACCTTTACTACATTTGCATACTTCCCTTTTAAACATTGGCGGATGAAAATGACTAACAGGATAAAGGGTAACACATATACTTCTCTCTCCCATAAGGAAGGAATAGATATTTTGCCAAGGATAGCATAATAAGGTTGTAACAGATACCCGCCGGCTGCAATTGTAATGAATGCCGTATAATCTGCCAGTACTCTTTTTCTTTGGATCCAGAAAGAGAGGGCAATCAACGTACCAGGCAATGCATGACTCCAAAGCTGCAGATTTTCTAAGGAGTACATAAATGCAAAGTACAAAAAAGCTATCACTGTATATCCATCTATCTTTACTTTCCAAAACTTAGTTTTTAGTTCAAAAAGCTGATTGTATAGGTTTTGACCTATGAAAATTAATAGAATGCCTGCAATCGCAAAGACTAGAATTTTTTCATGCTCCGTCAAATCACTGCCATACGTGTATGCTACAGCCGCCAAGAACGAGCATACTAATGGGACAAGCGCAAAGATATCCCATTTCACTTTATGCAAATAAAACAACAGCAAAATAATATATAGGCAGGTAACAAGATATGTCACTATTCCGAATGGATAGGTCATAAGCATAGAGCCTATTCCCAGCGTGGAAAATGGGACAAAATAAAAAGTTGTTCGTCTTTTAAATTCCGGATTAGTGCCAAGGAAAAACGCCAGTATTAGCCCACTTGTGATGAGAAATTCATAATTTCCATCCATTTTAAGATTTAACCGATCCAGCCCAGTTGAAATAACAAAAAATAATGCTGTAAAACTTCCATAAAGGAAATACTTCATTTTCCATTCCCTAACAGCTAATTTTGTACTAACTATATATCCAGCCAGGGCCATTATAAAGCTAAAGACAGAATTTGCATGATATACAAACCAAGTAAAGATAAGAGCAAGTGGAAAGAAAATGTGCCCAACCCATGCAAAAGCAGCCTCAAGGTCTGTATTCCTTTTGCGCCAAAAGCCAGCGATGATAAGAAGAATTATTGCACTAACTGAGGTGACTAATGAATTTACCACTTCATTAAAGGTAAAACATTCCCTCATGGTATTAACTATGGAAAAATAGCAAAGGAGTGTCGTTACGCTGATTAAATAAGGGATCCAATTGGTCCTAATCTTCCTATAAAAATACGAATACATCCATATCCCCGCAGCCATAACAACTGGTTGAACCCAAAGGTGATTAATAGGACTAATCATTGCATGGAAAATGGCGATTGTATAAAGTGCCTGGGATATAAACAATGAACTTCTTGTAAAGTCATTTTTATTTATCTTTTGCCAAAGAATACTTGAAAATAATACGATTACCGCTCCCCCAGCGAAATTAACAGAATACCCATATTCATTATAATAATTTGCAAATTTTCCATTTATTTCTTCACCAAAAGCTACTGCGGATAATCCAAGGGAGGCAGGCAATAACCAGAATCCTGCTTTCTTCAGTATAACTCTTGTTTGATATTGATATAGTAAATAGGCTGCAACTGTTAAAAGCAATAGCATCACACCTAATTCCCACCAATAGAGAAAAACAATCGAAATGGCCATGGCTATTGCCATAATAGACAATCCTATTTCAACCGCAGCATTTCGAATAATTTTGACATGTTCAGATATTTGAACTACTCCAAATACAAAAAACAAAACAAACCCTGTTAAACAAATTTTAAGTGCAAAATTGATTGCTTCAAAAGGACTAGCTACTAATGAAATTCCTTCATAAATCCCCGAGGACAAAAAAAGTGAACTTACGTAAGGAAAGATAAATCGAGAATTTTGGTTGGAAAGATAAATAAAGTTCGCTGCCATTATTAAATAGGCAAGCATCAAGACAATTGCCGGCTGCCCATTACGAATTAATACCCCTTCCAAACTAATATAGATAAAGGCTAAACCTGAAATAACGGCACTTGTATATTGGAATACTTTTTCTAACGAGAACCTCCCTTTTATTGCTTTAGGAACAAGGATTAAACCAAATGCAACAAACGCGTAGACAATTCCCCCCGCATAATCAAGGATGCTATTCTCAACAAGCTGGTATATTCCATAAACTAACATGATTGTAAAGACAAAGTGATATTCCTTCCTGCCAGTGACATACATCATTGATAAATAAACCACAGCAGTTAACAGGACGTTAAAACTGTACAAAACCTCATTATCAAATAGGAAAAGCATAAACAATGTAGATAAAATTAAATTCACTTGGACAAATGGTACAAATTCTTGCGTGAATAATGGTAATAAATCTCGATTTTTTATCCGTCGATATACAAGGATGAGGACAGCGTTAAACAATACTATTCCTAAATAAAAGAAATCGACCTTTAAATAAAGTCCTGCTAGTAAAAATGAAATCCCTATAGACAATGAAACAAACGAGAACCAAACAAATAATCTTGAAGCTAAATGTTTAGCAAATAGTATATACACTATGAGGGGAAGGAAGCTGCCAAGCATCCCTAGTAAATATCTTCCCTGGCCATTAACTGATAAATACGAACCTAAGAGTCCAAACCATCCTAATGACAGGATGAAAATAGGCAAAAATAAACTCCCTAACACGGTA
Source organism: Neobacillus cucumis (assembly GCF_002860255.1). Classification (GTDB taxonomy): domain Bacteria; phylum Bacillota; class Bacilli; order Bacillales; family Cytobacillaceae; genus Neobacillus; species Neobacillus cucumis_A. Next base: position 14,422 of record NZ_PGVE01000065.1, on the reverse strand, counting down.
AACGCAAAAGCCGTTTTATCAATATGAAGCACTTTCTTTGTTAAGTAAGCAATTCCGTAAAATAATATTGATACAATAGCGATTGAGCCGCTCTTCATTATACTTGTCATGGATTCCCAATTACTTGTTGCCACAAATAAACCACCGATTAATAGAAATATTACCCCGATATTTAGCGACCAAGTAATGTTTCTTTCTCGAACCTCTTCTGGTGTATGTATCTTTTTTTCTTTGATTGGTTTTGATAGAGAAGCAGGTATTTGATTGGAAAGTGCAGGCATATTTTGCACGAGTGCCTCATCTTCTTTAAGTAAATCAAGTTGGTATTGGTGATGTGCTTTCGCAACTGTCTCGACTATCGGATGCGAAAGGTATCCTTCATCTCTTAACTTGAATAACTCAGACCTAAAGATTCTTCTTCTCTCTTCCCTTAAATTGGTCTCCATGTAAACTCCCCTCATTTCTTTTGAATAAGGTATTTCATGTAATTTTTGTTATTTTTTATAGGATTACCCCTTTAGTGTAATTTTACACCATTTTAAACAAATTTCAATACTTTCTATTTTTAAATATATTCGCATTTACGTTTGGGGAAAATATCTGTATGATTAGAGAAGATTTGTTAAACACAGAAGGAGTAATATATGCTGACATTTAATGAAAAACTAGCGATTATTGAATCTTTTCCGGAATTAGAAAGAAAAGATGTTTCTTTAAAGCGTGTAAATTTCCAGTTTCCAAACAGTATTTCTGATAAGAAAAATATCGTTTATCATCTTCACCCAAATGGTAATGGTTTTGTCTATGCTGGTCATATAAATGACTATGAAACAGATGAAAAAGGAATGGTTAATATCCGTGATTTTTCAGCCGAGCAGCTTCGTAAGCTTTTAACGGAATCCATTTCTGGATTATCTCCTATAGAACGAACAACAAATGAGGAAGCTATTACAGGAGATTTAGAAGAGGAGCGCTGGGGAGACGCTGATGGCAATATTCTCATATTGCTTAATGAAAATGACGCATGGAATATTTACTTTGGCTTAAACCTTGACGCAAGCTTCGATACGTACGATGAAGCAATTGACTTCCTAAAGGAAGAAGGCTTTAAACGAGTTTAAGCGAAAGGCTGTGCTAATATAAGCACAGCCTTTTATAATTATTGGATTTCTTCGTCAATCCATCTATCTAAACGTTTGATGCTTTCTTTTGCCCGTTCATATTCAATCGTACGATAATGATGCATTCCACCCTCTTCTTCATCCTTTTCATCCGCCCATTTTACCACTTGCTGTAAGGGTGTCCTTACAATATCATTTGATGGTAAAAAAGAGTCAGTGTGAAAAAGAATGGCAAGTGCAATGGTCTTGGCTTTAATTGGGTTTTCTCCTAGACGAATTAAGAGCTTGTGTGCCCGCTCCGCCCCTTTAATGGCATGAATATCATTTTGTTTATAAAGATCATAATCCCATTTTCCGTTTTTATACCAAGTATAGTGGCCCATGTCATGAAGAAGCCCTGCTTTCGCAGCAATATCAACATCCAGCTGATGTTCTTTACTCAAATGAAAAGCGTGGTATGCAACCGCAATCGCATGGGCAAGTCCTGAACGATTTAAATATTTTTGGGCAATGCGATGTTCAAATATATCCAATAAAGTCACGTCTCTCATGCGATTTCACTCCTGCCTTTTTCTGAATGTATTTCACTTATTATATGCTAACCTGTCCAAAATGGCTATTGCTTTCTATCAGTGTTAACAAAAAAGAGAAGGACCAGGTCCCTCTCTTTGTTAATTATTTTCAGTTGAAGTTTTTGAAGTCGTTGTAGTGGTTGTTTTTGCAGCTTTTCCTTTTGGCCCTAAATACTCATAGTCATTCGGATTTATTGGGGTATACCCCTCAGGCTTATAGAATCTTAATAAATCTTTATAAACCACTTCATCGGACATTTGTAATTCCGTTTTTACCTTTTCATCAATGCTCTTACATGGTGTGTTATCTTCTAAAATTTCCGTTGTTTCATAAGAGTAGCATTTTTCACCGATTTGAATACCGGTTGATGAAACAAAGTCACCATTTCGGAACAATGCCCAATTACGATGATCCTTAGAAAGTAAATCCGATCCAAACTCCATATAATCTTTTGTATCAATACCTAATAAATGAAGTACAGTTGGACGAACATCTACTTCTCCTCCAACTTGATGCTGAACTCCACCTTTTACTCCAGGTACGTGAATAAATAAAGGTACACGTTGTAATTTAGCGTTGATTGCAGGAGTAATTTCATTTACACCCAATACTTTTGCCATCGCTTCATTATGGTTTTCAGAAATTCCATAATGGTCTCCATACATTACGATGACTGTATTATCGTACAATCCACTGGCTTTTAAATCATTAAAGAACTGTTCAAACGCTTGGTCCATATAATGAGCAGATTGGAAATACTGGTTCACAACCGTATCCCCATAGTCACCAGCTGGGAAATCAGTATCTTCTGGGTCCATTTCAAACGGGAAGTGATTTGATAATGATATGAACTTTGTATAGAACGGCTGCTTTAAACTTTGCAGCATAGGCATAGATTCTTTAAAGAATGGTTTGTCTTTCATTCCATAGTTTTTAGTATTTTCATCTGTCATGTTATAGTATTCTGCGTCAAAGAATTGATCGTATCCAAATGCTTTATAAATTACGTTTCTGTTCCAGAAAGTTTTATAATTCCCGTGGAAAACAGCTGAACTATATCCTTGACCTTTCAGAATAGCCGGCATGGCTTGGTAGGTATTTTGTGCTTTATTTACAAAAACAGCCCCTTGTGCCATTGGATATAATGAGTTTTCCATTAAGAACTCAGCATCTGAGGTCTTCCCTTGACCAGTTTGATGATAAAAATTATCAAAGTAGAAAGTGTTTCCATCATGTGCCAATGAATTAAGGAATGGTGTAACCTCTTGTCCGTTTGGCAGCTTATAATCAATCATAAAGTTTTGGAAGGACTCCATCGAGATATAAAGCACGTTCATTCCTTTTGCCTTCCCAAAGTAAACCGGATTTGGTGCGGCATAATTTGCTTTCCGATAGTTTTCAACATCTGTAATATCACTGCTGTCAGCTAATGCACGCTGACTAGAAGATTTAATGTTTTGGATGACATCGTAAATTGTAAAGTTATAAGCACCAAGATATTTAACTAAGTAATTACGGTCAAAAGAACGTGTTAATAATTGTGGACGGTCTTTTTCCGCTAAACCTAGATTAAAAAGAAACGTGGTGATTGCAAATAATAGAACAATTTTGTATGATTTTCTATTCGTTACCGTCACTTTTTTGAAAACCGTTAATGCTAAAACAATTAAAATCAGCGTATCAAGAAAATAAAAGATATCCAATGGGGAAATTAAAGATAATGCGCTGTCCCCCAGTTGTCCAGCATTCGTTTTTGTCTGCATTAATACCGGTACAGTAATAAAGTCATTAAAGAAACGATAATACGCAATATTTGCATACAACAAGAATGATAAAACGAAATTAATAATAATCATGACAAGTTTTGTGCGTTTTTTAAAGAGCAGAGCCAACCCTAGAAAGAATAGCGCTGAACTTAAAGGGTTTATCAATAATAAAAATTTCTGCAAATTATTATCAATACCTAAATTGAATTCAATTTGATAGGCCGCATATGTTTTGATCCAGAATAATAAAACGGCAATTACAAAGAATGAAATATGGCTATTATTTATTGTTTTAGGTAGTCTAATTTTGGACATAACATAATTCTCCTCTCACTTACCAATAAGCTCCGGTAAACGAACCTCAATTACTATAACACACTTTCTAAAAAAATTAAAACATAAAATATGCCATTTTATGTATTCTTGCAAACAACCCCAAAGTCATTATCTTTTGTTTTTTTGCATAAATTGACAAGCTCTTTACCTATTTGCAGAATGTTTTTCTCCTTTATAGTATGACAGTTGTTTGTTGGACATGACTATTTCATTTCTCAAATATATATGACGATAACCAAGGTGTTTTGGTTTCACAATTACGGATATTTCTTTTTTCATTAATGTCTAGCCATATGCGTTCTGAGTTATGTCAGTTTATTTCACCTATCATAAACCCGAACTAACAAGGTAATCAATAAGAATATAGACTTATCTTTTACGGATTGGATTCCGAATAATTATATAATTATTGGAAAGCATAAGCATAATGGAAGTTATAAACTTCTCCAAACTGACAAAACTTTTCATAGTGAACGAATCGAACTGATAAGGACGTGATTTTATGCCTAGAAAGAGGCCGGAGTTTACAAAAAGTCCGTACTTTGTTGACGAACCAGGAAATTGGCATTTAAAAGCGGGTGCGCCGAAAGAAATGCAAGTGGAACTTGAGAATTACCTCCGCAGCATGGAGGATTTACATGAAGATGGAACAATTAACGGGAACCAGATTGATATATATTCAACTCACTAATATATATATATATAGAAGAAAACGGTTACAATAAAGACGTACAACCTTACAATTATCTTATACAGGAGTGAAAATAAAGATGAATCTAAACCGTGTAAAGCAAATTCTATCCTCTTCTGCTGATATCGAAGTCAAATATAATGGTGCTTCTGTTTGGATTGATCAATTAAACGAAGACGGAAGAACTGCCACCGTTCATTTACGCGGACCGCTTGAAGAACGGAGCACTGTAGAAATTCATGAACTAGTTGAAGAATAATTCAAAAGCCATCTTTTCAAAGAAAAGATGGCTTTTCCATTTTAACAAATAAAAATTATTTCCTGCTTTAAACCATATCTTCGTTTTCTTTTTCAATCTCACTTGGCTGGGGCTGTTGCTGTTGAACCATACTTCCAAGTACTTCCCTATTATATTTACCAGCGTCTTTACCAGCTCCCGGTGCAATATTAGCCATAGGCAGCTGTTCCAATTCTTTACCTCTTGGCACCTTCCTCACTCCTTTTCCTATAAATAGGTACCCATAGTGATAATATATAACCATTAACCATAGGTATTCTTAGAGTATGTCGAATGCCGAGGAATTATTGGTTATTTTGATGATCAATAATGCTTTCCTTTGCCAAAAGTTCAATTGTCATATCGTCCATTGGAGGATTATGCAAACCAGCTCTTACATCACGATAATACCGCTGCAATGGATTTTGGATAGATAAACTTTTTGCCCCTACTATTCTCATAGCCAAGTCTACAATCGAAATGGCAGCATTAGTAACCGTTAACTTTACAGCACCTAAAGCCGGAATCATCTTTTCCCTTTCTTGTTCCTGGGAACTATCCCATTGTTTTGCAACAGAATATAATAATGCCTCTGATTGCATGATTTTCAATTCCATTTCACCCATTTTTTGCCTTACATTTGGTAAATCAATAATCGCCCCATTAATACTATTTGGAGAATATTCTTTTGCAAATTGAATGGCATACTTTTGTGCGGCTTTTGCAATTCCAAGATAACAGGCCGGTATGTGAAGAAGCCAGCCATTTGCTTTTCTACCGCTTAGATTTGGCTTTTCAACAAGATATTCAAAGGGAACCATCACATCTTCTAAAATTAAATCATGGCTTCCCGTTCCTCTTAAAGCAATACTATCCCAAGTTTCTTCAATACTGACACCCTTTGTTTCTCTTGGGATTAAAAAGTTAGCTATTTCATTTGAATCCTGTATAGCTGCATTAACAATAAAGTAATCCAATACTGGGGCCATCGTTGTAAAAGTTTTTCTTCCAGAAATAACCCAGCCTTCGCCTTGTTTTATTGCATCGGTTTCCGGACGGCCACCACGTGTTGGGCTGCCTGTTTTAGGTTCAGTCTGTGCGCTGTTTACCAAAGCACCATTGTTTACTTCTTCACACAAAAACTTATATAGAGGTTCATTCCAACTATTTTTTTCATGAAGATTCATGATAATCCCCATATGCCATCCAATCGATAGCGCAGTAGCCCCGTCACCCTCCGCGATTCTCTCTTGAAGACGAACAAGTTCAAATAAGGAAATCTCCTTACCCCCATATTTAGCTGGGATCGTCAAAGTGGTATAACCTGTATTTTTCAGATCGTCGATATTTTTAAAAGGGAACGTCCCTTCCATATCCACATTATGTGCTCTTAATAAGAAACCTTTTGAAAGGGACTTCATCAGGTCCAAACGCCCTTCAATCGTATCAATTTGTGTAAAGTTCATCCTATTCACTCCTAATTATCCGTATAGTTGATTCCTAAATTTTAACACAACATTACCATAAATTCTGAACAATTAGATTTTCGGGTTATTACATATATAAAAAGATCCCTGTTGGTTTAAACAGGAATCTCCTGAATTGTCTATCCAATCATGATCTTACCTTTAGGATAACGAAACGGGTCAGGGTTTCTCCTCATGGTTACCGCAAAAGCAATGGTTAATGGTCCCACCCTTCCGGCAAACATGGTGAAAATAATTAATATCTTGCCAATTGGTGATAGTTCAGGCGTTAACCCCATTGATAGTCCCACAGTTGCAAAAGCAGAGGTAACCTCAAAAAGTATTGTTAAAAAATCATGACCATGTTCGGATATGGTTAAAACAAGAGTCATGATCAGGACAAGAAATAATCCACTAAATGTTACTGTCAGTGCTTTATAAATGGTTTCATATTCGATACGCTGACGATAAAAAATAACATCTTCTTTCCCGCGGATTTGCGACCAAACTGCACCTAGTAATGTGGTAAAGGTAGTCGTTTTAATACCGCCCCCCGTGGAGCCAGGTGACGCACCAATAAACATGAGCAGAATAATTAACAATGAGCTGGATTGAGTTAAATCTCCAATATTTAGCGTATTCGCTCCGGCGGTTCTAGCAGTGACAGATTGAAAAAGCGACCCTAGTATTTTACCTGAGAGAGATAATGGCTTTAATGTCAGATCGTTTGAATACTCAAATAAAAAAATCCCGATTGTTCCGACTATTACCAGTATTGCGCTTGTTAAGAGTACAATTTTAGTATGCAGTGAAACGCGCTTAATTTTTCGATACTCAAAAAGTTCATTCATTACAATAAAGCCAATTCCACCTAAAATAATTAATCCACAGACCGTTAATGTAACGATAGGATCATCCACATAATCAGTTAAACTATGGAATTCCCCCATTAAATCAAATCCGGCATTGTTAAAATTAGAAATGGAATGAAAAATACCAAAGTAAATCGCCTTTTTTAACGGCATGTCAAAGGAAAATCGAATGGATAATATCAATGCACCAATAAATTCGATTACACACGTAAAAATTAAAATCCTTCTCGCTAACCTGACAATTCCTTCCATCGAAAGATTATTTAAGGATTCTTGAAGTAATATTCTCTCTTTTAACGATATTTTTTTTCCTAATAAGAATGCAAAAAATGTTGCAAATGTCATAAATCCAAGTCCTCCAACTTGAATCATCGATAATATGACAACCTGACCCAAAAATGTAAATGTTGTACCTGTATCTACAACTACAAGACCTGTTACACAAGTTGCTGAAGTAGCTGTGAAGATTGCATTTAAAAAGTTTAACCCTTGCCCATTGGTGGTAGCAACAGGAAGAGTTAACAAACATGCACCTATTAAAATAATCGAAGCAAATCCCAAAACAAGGATTTTAGGAGGATCAAAAAACGCTTTTTTTGGATTCATATTATCCTTTCCAATCTTATGGTTATTTTTGTAAAATACACTTTTTTAAAATGAATTGGTAAACTACATATTACAGGAAAAATATACAACTACGTTTAAAATATGTAAATATATTTCTTCAGTAGTGTCGAACCTCACTGTATTCTTCATTATTCTGGCTTATAATACTTTAGGGAATCCGATAGATTCCAGCTTTTAAATTTATCAAGATCCTTAAGGAATACTACGAGGAACGGCCTTACAGGGGGATGAACATGAAAATAGGAACAAAACAACTATTCATTCAAACAAGTAGTCTTGTAGCAGGGTTTATGGTTTGGGTAATTATTTCTTCACTTATGCCATTTATTAAGGAAGATATTCATTTAACTTCAACTGAAATTGCATGGGCAACTGCTGTTCCAGTCATACTTGGTTCCACCCTTCGGGTTCCAATAGGTTATTGGACCAATAAATATGGAGCCAGAATTTTATTTTGCCTGAGCTTTCTCATTCTTCTTATACCCATAGTTATCATTAGTTACTCAAACTCATTATGGATGATCATTTTGGGCGGTCTAATGCTGGGATTAGGCGGTGCGGTTTTTTCAGTGGGTGTTACTTCTTTACCAAAATATTACGTAAAAACAAAACATGGATTGATTAACGGGATTTATGGAGCTGGAAATATCGGCACAGCGATTACCTCTTTTATGGCACCTTTCCTTGCTACCACTTTTGGATGGAGAAATACTGTAAAATTCTTTTTTATCTTGGTACTTCTATTTTCAATACTTAATTTTATATTTGGTGATAAGCAAGAACGAAAAATCACCCATTCCTTATCTGTGCAAATTAAAGGGGTATATAAAAATCCAAAGCTATGGGTATTAAGCTTGTTTTACTTTGTAACATTCGGTGCTTTTGTTGCTTTTACTATCTATTTGCCATCCTTTTTAGTAACCCATTTTGAATTAGATAAAATGGATGCTGGAATTCGAACAGCTGGTTTTATCGCTCTAGCTACCTTCTTTCGGCCAGTGGGTGGCTGGCTTAGCGATAAGATTAATCCATTATTAATCCTTATGGTAGTTTTCTTCAGCTTAACTTTTGCAGGTTTTCTATTATCATTTACACCATCCTTACCTATTTACTCATTTGGATGTTTACTTGTAGCCTTTTTTGCAGGAATTGGTAATGGGGCAATCTTTAAATTAGTACCCCTTTATTTCTCTAAGCAAGCTGGAATTGTCAATGGAATTGTTTCAGCAATTGGTGGTTTAGGAGGATTTTTTCCTCCTTTAATCCTAACGATCTTCTATAATTGGACTGGACACTATGCGATCGGTTTTATGTCTCTTTCTGAGTTTTCATTAGCAAGCCTCGTAATTGTAATTTGGTTATTTTATCAAGATAAACTCGAACTTTCACAAAAAATAGTTTATCACTCCATTGATGGTATATGTATTACTGATGCAAATGGGATCATTCAAAATGTTAATCCTGCCTTTTCTAGAATCACTGGTTATAAATTAGAGGACGTAGTTGGAAAAACACCAAGTGTCCTTCAATCCGGTGAACATAACAATGATTACTATAGAAGCATGTGGGAAAGTTTATTGACGAAAGGGTATTGGGAGGGCATTATTTGGAATAAGCGTAAAAATAACGAAATTTACAAAGAGTGGCTTACTATTACCGCCATTAAAGATGATGCCGGTTCTATTAAGAACTATGTAGCTATGTTTTACGAACCCAAGGATCGGTTATAAGAAAATAATGAAACTATTAGAAATCCTCAAACCTGAGGATTTTTTTGTTTTGCCGTAAATTTTACAACTTTTTGTCTAACTGTCCGTGTTCACATTTCCTTCACTACTTTTGTGACGTTCGTCACAAAATTGAGGTTTGCATGTAGTTTATAGTAATTACACAAGCAGCACAATGCGATCAAATTAAATAAAATTAAAATTTAGGGGGAAATACAAATGGCCCGAATTAATTATTGGAATCCGGAAGATGAAAAGTTCTGGAAAGCCGAAGGAAAAAAACACGCTCGTAGAAATTTATGGATCTCCGTACCGTCACTTATGCTAGCCTTTATTGTTTGGCAAATTTGGTCGGTTGTAGCAGTAAGACTTAACGATGTAGGTTTTCATTTTACAGAGGAACAATTATTAACACTAGCCGCTATCCCAGGACTTGTCGGTGCCACACTTCGATTCATTTATACATTTGCAGTAGGATTTTTTGGTGGTAAGAACTGGACCGTTATCTCTACTGCCATTCTTGCCATCCCTGCAATTGGAATTGGTTTCGCTGTACAAAATCCTGACACACCATATTCCGTCATGTTATTACTCGCTGCACTTTGTGGCCTTGGCGGAGGAAACTTCTCATCTTCATCTGCTAATATTAGCTTTTTCTTTCCTAAAAAAGAAAAAGGTACTGCTCTTGGAATTAATGGCGGTTTAGGCAATATGGGAGTTTCAGTCGTTCAATTTGTTACTCCATTGATTATTACTTCAGGAACTTTTGCTTTAGTCGGAGGAAAACAAGTTTTAGCAAATGGTCAGTCACTTTGGTTACAAAATGCTGCTTTTATTTGGGTAATCCCTATTGCCATTATGACTATTCTAGCGATTTTTAAGATGGATAACGTTCCAGGTGCAAAACAATCTTTTGCCGATCAATTTGTTATTGTAAAACGTAAGCATACTTGGATTATGACTGCTCTATATGTAGCTACCTTTGGTTCATTTATTGGATACTCTGCGGCCTTCCCGCTTCTTTTGAAATCACAATTCCCTGAACATCTTTCACTTGCCTTCCTTGGCGCATTAGTTGCAGCAGCAGCTAGACCTGTAGGTGGATGGATGGCAGATAAGCTTGGCGGAGCAAAAGTGACTGCCTTTGTATTAGTAATAATGGGTATTGGCGCAGCAGGTGTCATTTTCTTCTTAAATGGAAAACAATTTAATGGATTTTTGTTCTCTTTCTTAATACTTTTCCTAGCATCAGGTATTGGATCAGGCTCAACATTCCAAATGATTCCAAATATCTTTATTCCAAAAGAAGCAGCACCTGTTATCGGGTTCTCAGCTGCATTCGCAGCCTATGGATCATTCTTTATTCCAAAACTTTTCGGATGGTCTATTAATGCAACAGGAACTTACGTTACTGCATTCTACTTCTTTATTGGTTTCTATGTCATCGCATTTGCCCTAAACTGGTTCTTCTATCAAAGAAAATCAACTGTTGTAAAACCAGTAGTAAAACAAGCGAGTTAATTAAGAAAAGCGCAAGGCACCCGCCAATTGGCTTGTGACCTCGAGCCGATGGTGCCTGGAGATTGACAATTCTCGAAGTCGATATTTATACTTTCTTATCTTAAAACAAAAAAACCTGCCTTCAAATAGGCAGGTTTTTTAATCTATTATTTTAACTGTAATATGCTTTTTACCCCATTTTAGTGCCTCGTGCTCTGTAGGTATAAATACATCGATCCTGTTTCCTTTGATGGCGCCGCCAGTATCTGCGGCAGTAGCCACTCCGTAACCTTCTACGTAAACTTTACTTCCAAGTGGAATAACTTTTGGGTCAACGGCAATGACTTTAGCATCAGGATTGGCTTTTAAATCCACACCCGTTGCTGTTGTGCCTGAACATCCTTCACATGAAGCTGTATAGGCTGTTGCTTTAACCGTAATTTCTTTTGAGTTATTTTCCTCACTGCTTTCTGCCTTTACCGGTTGTGAAACTGGAGCTGGTGCAGCAGGTTTGCTTACTGAAACTGGTTTAACAGGCTCTGCAGCCGGTACTGGTTCCGGGGTAATTGTCTTATTCGCTTCAGTTGAGGTTACAATTGATTTTGCAACAGGCTTTTCAAGATTATTTCCTTTATCTGTCTCTTCCTCTTTAAGACGATCTGCCTCAACATTTTTAACACTATCGACTACTTCGTCATAAATGATTAAATTTAATCCTGGATGTATAAGATCTGTATTTAATTGATTCCAATCTTTTATTTGGTTTACTTGTACTTGATATTTTAAAGCAATATCTCCTAGTGTATCATCCTGCTGAACTGTATATTGTTTTTCCGTTGCAATAGTTAATACATCTCCCGGATGAATCAGGTCAGTAGAAAGATGATTCCAATTTTGGATATTTTCTACAGATGTATTATGTACTTGCGATAAATCCCAAAGAGTATCCCCTTTTTGAACAGTAATTTCTTCCGCATGTACAGTAGCGCCTACAGTCCCTGAGAGTGCTGCAACTGCTAGGAATGCTTTTATTTGTTTTATCATTTCTATTCCTCCCATGTTCTTTCGCTGCTAACTGTTCTCATCATAACATGTTTTTTTCCTAGAAAAAGAACAGGGGGATGTTAATTCCTTTACAAGAATGGCAATTATATTACAATAGTATTTCTAGATAACAGAATTTTCAAAATAATAGTTTATACAAAAAATAGTGCAGTACATTATACCTGCACTATTTTTATTATAGTATTTTAAGACCCCTTAGAAATCGCAACTGCACAAGCTTTGTATTCGGCAGTACCTGAGATGGGGTCATATTCATTTAATGTTAATACATTAGTTGGAGTTTCACTCCAATGGAAGCTCATAAATACAAGACCTGGGACCACTTGTTCCGTAATTTTGGCCTTCACCTGCAGCTCTCCCCTGCGAGAACGTACCAGAACCACCTCACCGTCTTCTATTCCAAGCACCCTGGCATCTTCAGGATGGATATCAACTGTCTCCTCTTTTTGTTTTACTTTCACTCCTGCTGCATAATAGCGTGTCTGTGAATGGGTATTATAGGACTCATAACGCCGGCCTGTTGTTAAAGTAAACGGATAATCCCTGTCTGGGAGTTCTAGTGGCTCTGTAAAGTCAACTGGAACAAATGAAGACTTTTTCACATCCGGAACCTGCATGTGAAACCGTTCATGTAAAATGAATGTACCTGGATGATTCTTATCTGGACATGGATAGTGGATGCTATACGCTTCTTCAAGACGTTCGTAGGAAATTCCACCATACATCTCCCACGCAAGCTTTCTAACCTCATTCCAAATTTCTTCACTGCTTTCATAATGCATTGGATAACCCATTTCAGTTGCGAGTTCGCACAGTATTTCCCAGTCTTCTTTTGTATTCGGGTGTGGATCAACTGCTTTACGGACACGCTGTATTCGTCTATCTGTATTGGTATACGTTCCATTCACCTCTCCCCAAGAGCGGGCAGGTAATACAACATCTGCCATTTGAGCCGATTCTGTTAAGAAGATGTCCTGAACAATTAATAAATCCAGTTTCTCCAATAATGATTTCGTATGATTCATGTGAACATCTGCTAGAAGTGGATTTTCCCCTATAATATATAGTGCCTTTAGCTCACCCATTTCCAAGTTGTCAAAAGTACGGGTTTGCGTATCACCCGGGTGTGGATTTAACTCGATTCCCCAAGCATGTTCATAGCGTTCACGAAATTCATCATTAGCTAAACTCATCGAACCTGCTAATTGATTAGGAAGGCCTCCCATATCACCGGCACCTTGAACATTGTTCTGTCCTCTTAACGGCATAATCCCTGTACCGGGCTTTCCAATATTTCCTGTTAATAGTGCTAAATTGGCAATATCAAAAACGTTATTTACACCGCAATGATGTTCAGTAATACCAAGCGTATAGGCTATCATTGAACCATTAGATGCTGCATACTCCCTGGCAGTTGTTACGATATCTTCAGACGAAAGGCCCGTAATCATAGCCGCATACTCCGGAGTATATGGCTCTACCTGACTAACTAACCGATCAAAATCAATGGTAAATTTCTTAATAAACTCGGAATTGTAAAGACCTTCTTTTATGATAACTCGAATCATCGCATTTATAAGAGCGATATCCGTACCTATTTTAATCTGTAAGTGTCGGTGTGCTGATTTAACCATATCAATTTTTCTTGGATCTATGACAATGATTTTTAATCCTGCCTTTGCGGCCTTCTTTATTCGATTAGCAATGATAGGATGCGCTTCAGTGGTGTTAGAACCCATTAAAAGTAATACTTCAGCTCTATCAAAGTCTTCAAGTGTATTTGTAGGGGAACCGCTTCCAAAAATAGTTGCCAGACCGGCAACACTAGGTGCGTGTCACGTTCGGTTACATCCATCAATATTATTACTATTTAAAACTGCTCGCATAAATTTTTGTGTAACATAGTTCGATTCATTAGTACTTCGCGCACACGCAAACATACTTATGGCATTTGAACCCCAGGTAGTCTTAATCTCCGATAACTTTTCAGCAATATATTGATAGGCCTCCTGCCAAGTTGCTTCAACAAGCTGTCCCGATTTACGTATCAGTGGTGAATTTAATCGGCTTTTGGCATGAACATATTCATACGCAAATGCTCCTTTTACGCATGTTTGTCCTTTATTGACTGGCGCTTCTTTGTCTCCACGTATTTTCATGATTTTGTTATCTGCCACTTCTAAGACAAGACCGCAGCCAGTACCACAATAACCACAAATTGTTTTAACAAATTTCGTATCTGCCACCTAACTCCCTCCCCATAGAAAAATTAACCTATATTACCATCATAGTCGATTTCCAACATTTGTAGTTTCAAAATTATTAAACTTTTATGAAGGAAAATTAAGGAATTAGAAAAGCGCAAGCGCCTTGATCAGCCCCGACAAGCATAAGACGAGCC
>NZ_PGVE01000064.1 GCF_002860255.1 Neobacillus cucumis | reverse complement strand
GGAGATGAACACCATCATCATGAGCATAGTCACAGCCATGGAGACGAGCACCATCATCACGAGCATGGTCACAGCCATGACCATGAACACCACCATCATCATGAACATCGATCATATAAAGATATCATTCAACTAATTGAAGCTGCTGATTTAGATAATCCTGTGAAAGAAACATCATTAAAGATATTTAAAAGAATAGGAGAGGCAGAGGGACTCATCCACGGGATTCCCTTGGAGAAAGTACACTTTCATGAAGTAGGTGCCATTGATTCAATAATTGACATAATTGGTGCGGCTATATTAATTCATCAATTAAAAATAGATGTCGTAAAATCATCACCGATTCCTGTAGGAACAGGAAGAATCCATATTGACCATGGAATCTATCCAGTCCCAGCTCCTGCTACACTTGAAATTCTAAAAGGAGTGCCGATTGAAAAATCAGACATAAGGGCAGAGTTGACAACACCAACTGGTGCGGCTATAATTGCCGTTCTTGCTGAGGAATTCGGGCCAATCCCTTCAATGAAAGTTTCATCTATTGGCTATGGGGCAGGAACAAAAACGTTTAAACAACATCCAAATGTACTTCGAGCGATCATAGGTAATTAATTTAAAAAGCTGCCAATGCCTGGCAGCTTTTTAAATCCATTTTATTTCCTTTAATAATTGTTGTTTAAACAATTGGATTATAAATTCATTGTAAAAATCATTTCTGACAATAATTTGATAATTGTTATGGGGATGCAAGTAAAAGTGAATATCCGTTAGAACTCTATTTTCATCAAAATATTGCCGTACCTTCAAAAGTTGTTTCTTTAGCTCGGTATCAAACAGCGTAATAATAAATTCTATATCCTCTCCATTAGTCGTTTCTTTTAGTTCGAGAAGATTTTTATCATATATATATGCGACTCGCATACGATCCCCCCTATATTAAGTATCTCAAATAAATATAAATAGTACAGATTATGATGGAAAGGATCATTAATGGAAAAGCTATTAAAATGAATTTTCCAAAGGTTATTGGGTGTCCTTCTTTTGCGGCCAGCCCTGCTACAATTACGTTGGCACTTGCTCCAATTAATGTCCCATTCCCTCCAAGGCAGGCACCAAGGGAAAGACTCCACCAAAGCGGTTCTAAATTATGAATTCCCAGTTCCCCCATATCTTTGATCATCGGAATCATGGTTGCTACAAATGGTATATTATCAATAAAAGCAGAGGCGATAGCACTAACCCAAAGAATTAATATTGACGTGGAAGTCACATTCCCCCCGGTTAAATGAACAGAATAATCAGCTAATAACGAGATGACACCTGTTTCAATTAAACCAGAAACCAGTACAAATAACCCAATAAAGAAGAAAATGGTTGTCCATTCTACCTTAACAAAGGACTTATCCAAATATTCTTCTCCTGTTAATAAAAGTAAAAGAAAGGCACCTGCTAAAGCTATTGTGGCTGATTCAATATCAAGCAATTGATGGAGAAAAAATCCCAAAATGGTTATGGATAAGACTATTAATGATTTGATCAATAGTTTTTTGTCCGTAATTTCTTCTTTTTCATCTAAATCCATCAAACTAGCCATTAACTCGTTAGAGGTTTTGAGCTGTTTCCGATAGATAAAGGCTAAAATACCAATATTAACAAATAAAATAACAAAGGATATTGCTGTTAAATTGTTAATAAACGCCATAAACGTTAACTCTTTTACGGCACTTCCCAGCATGATGTTTGGAGGGTCGCCAATTAAGGTAGAAGTTCCGCCGATGTTAGACGCAATAACCTCAGTAATTAAGAAGGGAATGGGATTTACCCGTAATTGCCTTGTAATACTAAATGTCACTGGAACCATTAGTAAGACAGTTGTAACGTTATCTAAAAAAGCTGAACCAAATGCTGTAATCACTCCAAGAGAGAGTAATATTTTCAATGGATCACCTTTCACTTTTTTTGCTGCCCAAATGGCGATATATTTGAACAATCCTGTCTCAGATGTAATCGCGACAATAATCATCATCCCTGTTAACAACCCAAGTGTATTAAAATCAATATGATGCAGGGCCTTTTCTTGACCCAAAATTCCTAAAAGGACCATCATGATTGCTCCTGCCATGGCGATGATTGTCCGGTGAATCTTTTCTGTGACTATAAAGGCATAGGTAATTAAAAAAACAACTATTGAGATAATTGCTTGTGTTGACATGTACGAACCACTACTCCTTATGTAAAAATGCAAAAAGGAGCCTGCTTTGTCAGACTCCACCATAAATAAACACAAATATTATATGTTTTATTGTATAAAACTATCCATGTGATGTAAAGAGACTTTTCCGATGTTTGTTTACCAGCTATTCTTTACCTTACCACAATTATCAAACAGTTAAAGTCCTAATTTTTTTATAAAGTCCACCATTTCCTCGTGTTCTTCTTTGACTAATTTATATAAACCTTTATCCGTTTTAACAAGAGACTTTCCATTCTCGTCAGCTATAGGTTTTGTATATGATTTTTTTGATTCTATTTGCCATCTTCCGGTCCGATGACCTAATTTAAGATCAATGATTCCGAGTCTGCTCCCAAAGGCAGAAGCCATCACAACTGGTTTTCCATTGATTAATCCAGACTTTAAATCAGTATGGGGAAGCCCTTGATAGACTTGACCTGGGAAGACGCTATGTGAATGGCCCGCGAGCACCACATCGATTTCAGGTATTTGTGTTAAGTAATAGACGGCGTTCTCTGTGTCTGAATGATAGGGCTCACTGCTGATCCCTGTATGGGCTAGGGCAATAATTATATCTGCCCCCTGGGCTTTTATGATGGGCACTAATTCCTTTGCTGTTTCAAGCATGGGTTTTGCAAACACTTTTCCTTCAAGATTGGCCTTATCCCATTTCATAATGTGCGTTGGCATAAGAGCTAGAACGCCAATGTTTAGTACATGTGATTCACCACTTTCATCAATTACATTTCTTTTTAAAATAGTATAGGGTTTAAAATATGGTTTATTTTTTTTAACTGAATACACATTCGCATTTAAAACAGGCATTTTTGCCCCTTTTAAGGCGGTCCTTAAAAAGCCTAATCCATAGTTGAATTCGTGATTTCCGATAGCTATCGCATCATATTTTAAATAATTAAATGCCCGATATACAGGATGTGTTTTTCCTTTATTCATTCCTCGGATTCTCGCCAAATATTCTCCGAGTGGGTTTCCTTTTAAATGGTCACCGTCATCAAATAACAAGGTATTCTTACTTTTCTTTCGTTCTTCACGGATGAGTGTTGCCGTTTTGACCAATCCTATTCGATTGTCTACTTTTGTTTGATAGTAATCATAATTCATCAAATCCGCATGTATATCAGTTGTTTCCAATATACGCAAATTCACCCATTCCTGACTGGCTGTTCCTGTCTCGGCTGCAACAGTAAGTGATGCGAAAGTAAAGAAAACAAGGAGAAAAGACAGAAATGATATCAATCTTTTTGTCACTAAGATTACCTCCTTCATGTCTTGATGTAAGGTAACCTTAGTATGTTTTTTTCTTTCTTATTTATCCGAGCCCATTTAATTAGGCTGGCTTTCGTTTGGGATTCTGTTGACGTTTAAAATGATAGCCGAATAACCACCAATTCCAATCACCCAATAGCTTCATGAGGGCAGGAACTAGAACCATTCTTACAATGGTTGCATCGATAAAAATGGCGATTGCTATACCTACCCCTAACTGCTTAACCGGCATTACCCCCGTAAAAGCAAATGCCCCAGTTACTACAATCATTATGGCAGCAGCAGAGGTAATAATTTTACTAGTATAGGTTAACCCGGAAATGGTTGCTAAGGTATTATCACCGGATTGAAGATAAAATTCCTGTATCCTTGAAATGAGGAAAACCTCATAGTCCATGGAGAGGCCGAATACAAGAGTAAAAACAAAAACAGGTAAAATTAAGGCAATATCTACAGGAGCTGTCCCTAAATGTCCCTGTTGAAAAATCCAAACAACTATTCCGAAGGTGCAGCCTAGGCTTAACACATTCATTAAGATAGCTTTAAGCGGAATTAATATAGAACGGAATGCAGTCATTAGTATAACAAATGTCGATAAGACAATTAATAAAAGTCCATACGGAGCCTTATGATAAATCTCATCAAAAATTTCTTGCTCAAATTTGATTGGGCCGCCAATAAAGAGCTGTATTCCAAGCTTTTTCTGTGACCAATTCTTTACCCATTGTCTTGCTTTCGCTGAATGTTCTCCAGTATTCAAATAAACCTCAATAAGCATTTTATTATCTCGGAAAAAGTATTCTTTTAAAGGAGTAAGCTGGGCAGCATTACCATGCTGTAGAAATTGGTACAGCTGATTTTCATTCCTTATTCCTGTTGCGGAAAATGGGGAAATAACAGTATGAACAAGATGATCCTTCTCAAGGTCATGAATAATGGGACTTATTTTTTTAAAGTTACTATACTGGATTACAGGCCCTTTTGTTTTTAATACAAAAGTAACCTTTTTCTCGTCTCGTTTTTCTTTAGCAATAAATTGCTCTTGAAAAGTTTCTAAGGCTAACCTTGATGGATACCTGGCTGGTAAGGAATCTGTACCAGGGATGGCTAATACCATTTGCCTTACTGGTATTAAACCAGCTAAAAGTATGGCAAGTGCCAGTGCGGCCATGATAATCGGGTGATTCATCACAGCTTTTGCCAATTGGTGCCATACAGTATTTTCCCGTTCCGTAACCGGGATTACACTAAGTTTATTAATGTTTTTTCCTAATAGTCCAAGTAATGCCGGCAACAAAGTAAGGGCTGAAATAGCAGCAATTAGGACAACTAGCATTCCACCTAGGGCCACATTTTGAAAAATGTCAATTTTAATAAACCAAAGGCCTGATAATCCAATAAACACACAAAGTCCGGAAAAGATAATCGATCGTCCAGCCGTATTTATGGTAATATTTAGTGCCTCTTGAATGGATTTGGACTGCAACTCTTCTTTGTAGCGGTTTATGAACAATAAAGCAAAATCAATACTTAAGGCAAGACCAATCATTGGGACAATATTTAGAATAAAGATTGTTAAATCGAAATGATAACTAAAGAAGTAAACAGTACCCATAGTGATTAGGATGGAAACGACTCCAATAACAATTGGAAGCGAAGCAGCAATAAGCCCGCCAAATGCCAGAACGAGTACGACTAATGCAATTGGGAGACCAATCATTTCCGCCTTCGCTAAATCCTCTTGACTGGCCACGTTTAAGTCCTGTACGATAATGGGCTCCCCTGTCATGGTGACCTTTAACCCATGTTTATTTCTAAGCACCTTTTTC
Source organism: Neobacillus cucumis (assembly GCF_002860255.1). Classification (GTDB taxonomy): domain Bacteria; phylum Bacillota; class Bacilli; order Bacillales; family Cytobacillaceae; genus Neobacillus; species Neobacillus cucumis_A. Next base: position 286,537 of record NZ_PGVE01000064.1, on the reverse strand, counting down.
AAGTTTGTAATTTCTTTACCGAGGCTCTCTGCCTTTTTGTCAAAAGTAAGCATCCCATAGGCATATTTATTTTTTAACATTCCTTCTTTGTCAAACGGAGACATTATATCTTTGGCGGAGTCAAAGTTATTTAACTTATTAAAGATGTCTTGAATAAACTCCTTAAATTCCTTTTCACTGATTGTTTTATCTTTTTCAAAAACAAGGATAATAGAAGATTTAGGGTCACCAAAATCTTTTTCAAGGATTTTTCTTGTTTGATTGTATTCTCCTTTGTACTCGAACCCATTTCCGCTTAAAACTGTGGGTAATTTAAGGGCAAAAAAACCAAAAATAAGAATAGCAAAAATCCAAATGAGCAGTATCCATTTTCGTTTATCGTATATGCTGCTCCCTAATCTCCCCAAGATATTCACCTCCTTAAAAGGAACTATTTCCTTATTATGTACTTAAGGCACTAGATTGCTGTCCTTGTTTTACCTAGTAAAATTTTCCTTTAACATAACTGAAATGCGTTTTAGATTTATTTGAAAAAATGTTCAAATTAAAAATTACAAATGTAAAATAAAATGAATTACTCGTAGGAAATTTGGTATAATTATAGAAAATTAATAAAAAATTTTAAGGTGATACTTTTGGAAAAGGATAAACTTAGTAAAGTCATTGAAGCTGCTAAGCTATATTATTTATTGGATTATAACCAAAATGAAATTGCCAAGGTATTAGGGGTGTCTCGTCCGACAGTATCACGTTTGTTGCAGCAGGCTAAAAGTGAAGGCATTGTTCAAATAAAGATAATGGATCCAACTGAAGATGTTGAAAATTTAGCCGTTCAACTAGAAAAAAAGTTTCAATTAAAAAAGGCGGTTGTAACTTCTATTCCTCAGTATGAAGACCATATTATAAAAAACTATCTGGGTGAGAAGGCTGCTGACTATCTTGATAGTATTTTAAAAGATGACGATATTATTGGGGTAACATGGGGAACCACTTTATATCATGTGGCAATAGAATTAAAACAAAAATTTGTGAGAAACGTAAAAGTTGTCCAACTTAAAGGCGGGATAAGTCATGCAGAAACGAATAACTATTCTTCCGAAATTCTTTATCTTTTCGGTAAAGCATATCATACCACTCCCCTAAATCTCCCCTTGCCGGCAATTGTAGACCATATGGTTGTTAAACAGGCAATGGAGGCAGATCGGCATATTCGGAAAACATTAGAAATGGGTAAGCAGGCTAATATTGCCATGTTTACAATTGGTTCAATTAATACAGACTCTTTATTATTTCAATTAGGTTATTTTACAGAAAATGATATGGAATCACTTAATGGCAAGGCAGTCGGAGATATTTGTTCGCGGTTCTTTGATAAGGACGGCCAGATTTGTAATGAAAGTTTGAATGAAAGAACCTTGGGCGTTAATCTTGATGAGTTAAGAAAAAAGGAATACTCCATCGTGGTCGCTGGAGGTCCCAAGAAAATAGATGGTATTTATGGAGCTTTAATTGGGAAATATGCAAATGTATTAATTACCGATCAATTTACTGCTAAATTCCTGCTTGATAAATAGCAGGAATTAAGGAAAATAATCAAGTGTTTACGTTTGTTCACATATTCATTTACAAATGTTCATCTAATTTGTTATAGTTATGAGGTCATAAAAGAATGGAAATGGTATAACTAAATCGTTAAGGGGGACTTTATAATGACTGAAAATATTATCAGGATGATTGATCATACATTACTAAAAGCGGATGCAAGCCGTGAAGAAATTATTAAAATTATCAATGAGGCAAAAGAGTATTTATTCGCATCAGTTTGTGTAAATCCGACATGGGTTAAAACAGCAGCTGACCTGCTTGCTGATACTCCTGAAGTAAAGGTATGTACGGTAATTGGATTTCCATTAGGTGCATCCACTTCTGAAACCAAGGCATTTGAAACAAAAAATGCAATTGAAAATGGTGCTAATGAAATTGATATGGTTATTAATATTGCTGCACTAAAGGATCAAAATGATAAATTAGTTGAACAAGATATCAGGGCCGTAGTTGAATCTGCAAAAGGTAAAGCTCTTGTAAAAGTAATTATTGAAACGTGTTTACTTACAAATGAAGAAAAGGTTCGAGCGTGTGAGCTTGCTGTTAAAGCAGGGGCTGATTTTGTAAAAACTTCAACAGGATTCTCTACAGGTGGAGCCACAGTAGAAGATATTCGTTTAATGCGTCAAACAGTAGGGCCTAATGTAGGTGTCAAGGCTTCAGGTGGAGTTAGAAGCCGTGAAGATGCCTTAGCCATGGTAGAAGCAGGAGCTACCCGCATTGGAGCAAGTTCTGGTGTTTCCATTGCAAAAGGGGAGCGTTCAAATAACAACTATTAATAATTTACAATATAACTATTGGCTCTATTAACCGATATTGTTGTTTTTTATACTTTGTTGATTGGAGCGGAAAGCGAGCGCCTGTAGCGGAAATCAACAGCCAAATTAACAGAGCCAAAATATTACGAGAAGCTATTTCTTTGGAATATCTTCTCTTTTTTATTTTAATAATATGAAATATTAAGGGATGAATATCATGACAAAAAAGATTGGTTTTATTGGGGCAGGGAAGATGGCTCAAGCCATGATTGCCGGATTGGTAAAGGCGAATGGAATAACTAGAGAAAACATTATGGCAAGTGCGGTTACTGAAGAGACTATACATACTGTATCTGAAAAGTACGGGATACTTACCACATTACAAAACAAGGATGTCGCAAGATTTGCTGATATTCTAATTTTAGCAGTAAAACCTGACCAACATGCAAAACTTATCGAACAAATAAAAAATGATCTAAAGCAAAGAGTCATCATTGTAACGATTGCGGCAGGTATATCATTAGAGGAAATTGAAACCTTATTTGGCTTCCCCGTTAAAGCTGTTCGAACCATGCCTAATACCCCTTCTTTAGTGGGAGAAGGCATGAGTGTACTCTGTCCCAATATACATATTAATGAAGAAGAGCTGTTAGCGGTCGAACGATTATTTCAATGCTTTGGTCAAACTGAGCGGTTGGATGAAAAGTTAATGGATGCTGTTCCGTCAATCAGTGGTTCTTCACCAGCGTATGTGTATATGTTAATAGAAGCAATGGCAGATGGAGGAGTACGGCAGGGCATCCCAAGAGATAAATCTTATCGGTTGGCAGCACAAGCGGTTCTTGGAGCTGCAAAAATGGTTTTAGAAACAGGTATGCATCCCGGAGAACTGAAAGATCAAGTTTGTACGCCTGGGGGCGCTACTATTGAAGCAGTTGTAACACTAGAAAGAGAGCAGTTCCGGGGGGCAGTTATATCTGCAATGGAGAGCTGTTCGGACAAGGCTAAAAATCTAGGATAGGACTAATTATAAGAGGGACTTCAAAAGGGAGTTCTTCTTTTTTATTTATGTCTATTTCTTTATTTACTAGAATTTGTGACACTTTTAAAATTTTTTCGCCTTTATTCGACTTTTTTCGTAGTATTTATTATTAATTAATAATACACTCAAGATAGACACAAACTTATAGCAGAGTAGTTAGAATCAGTATTCATTTACTCTTCGATCGATTGAGGTGCAGAAGTTAATGGACTTAAATAAATATAAAAATTTACTTATACAGAAGATAAAAAATCAACTATCCATGTGGTTCGAAACAGATAATGCTATCAGCTATTCAGAAGTTTTACGTTTTTTGGATTCCCTGCACGGCAGTGCAGGGACTTTACAGTTAGTGGGTCTTCACCAGCTTTCTGCCCTTCTTTTGGAACAAATTAAAGTGGAAGATGAACGAATATGGGAAAAAGCAGAGCTCCGTAAGTTTTTAAATGAATTAATCAGCCTGATAGATAAGTATGAAACCTTTTCTGAGAAGGAGGCCCTGCAACATAAAGAGCGTCGAAATGATGAAAGAGTACCGGTCATTCAAATTATTGATGATGATATTTCGATGCTCATTCTTCTCAAAAATCACCTAGAACAAAACGGGTGGGTGGTGGCGGCCAATACAGATCCTAAAAAGGCCATTTCTCAATATTACGACTTAAATCCAGACTGTGTGATTATTGATACGAACTTATCAGGAATCAATGGAATTAAGTTATTGGAGGATATTGAGAAGCATACGCACCGACATTTTGTTCCAAAAATCATAATTAGTCTGATGAATGAAAAGGAGACAAGATTAAAGGCGTACAAATTGGGAGCCGAAGATTTCATTGAAAAACCTATTGATTTAGAAGAATTATCTGTTCGCATTTCCCGTCATTTAAAGAGAAAGAAAGTATTGGATCAACTTGTATTAGTGGATGAGCTAACACAACTATATAATCGTAAGTTTTTACTCGATGTATATAATCGCTGCCTAAGGGATATTAAACGGAATAAACAACAATTCAGTATTGCTATCTTAGATCTTGATCATTTTAAAAGGATTAACGATTCATTAGGCCACATTCATGGAGATAAAATTCTTGCTGCATTTGCCTCCTTTTTGAAAGAACACACAAGAAGTTCAGATACTGTTTTTAGATATGGGGGAGATAAGTTTGTCATTATTTTCGAGAATGCCCATCAAATAGAAGTTGCTGAAATTGTTTCACGATTGTTAACAAAGTTTACAAGTATCCCATTCCATATAGAAGAAGAGAATCATTTAGTTACTTTTTCAGCAGGAATTTATACGATTCACCACCAAGAAGTTTCTCTGGAAACTGCTATTATGGCGGCCGAACAAGCCTTATATGCAGCAAAAACAAACGGCAGAGCACGAGTGGAAAATGCAAATAACTCCAAAGTTGAATTACCAAAAAGGAAGTTATTTGTTTCGATCATTGATGATGACCCAATTATTCGAACGATGTTAATTCGGATTCTAAACGTTATGGATTTTTCAACATTTGATATAAACTTAGCGGAATTTGGCGATGGAGTTCAGTTTTTTAATTCTAATAGATTAGAGCAAAAAGGAGAACATTTTTTAATCATTGATGGTGTTATGCCTGTGATGGATGGCATTGAAGTCTTACAAAAAGTCCAAAAAATAAAATATAGCCATAATATTCATGTTCTTATGCTGACCGGAAGAAGAAGTGAGGCAGATATTGAAAAGGCTTTGGCACTTGGAGCAGATGATTATGTAACAAAGCCCTTTAGCATTAAGGAGCTGCAGGCTAGAATACAAACGTTAATTAAAAGGATGAAATAATTTGTTTACAAGTGAGCTGCTGTTTCTTTCCATTCTAACCCTATCTCTTGTAGGAATACTTTTCATTTTATTGGGATATCTGACGATAAGGAAAACATTTGAGATTGAAAAGAATAAAAAAATAGAACAATACCGTGAAATTTATAATCCTCTAATTACTTCTATGTTAATTGAGGGTGTTTTTTCGAGGCAGCTGACTCCTGAAAACAGCCTACAACAAAAGGCAATAGAACAGCTCTTGAGCAGATATACCAAGGTCATTGAAGGGGCCGAGGAAAAAGAACATTTATCGAAGTTAGCTTCTATGTATTTAACTGATTATTATCAAAAACAGCTTCAAAGCCGCAAATGGAGTACTAGAATGAATACGCTTTATCATATTGAAGATTTTAATATAAAAAATTTATCAGAAGATGTTTTTAGGTTATTAAACAGAAATCGACTTTCACATCAAGAACTGGTTCATATCCTTCGAACACTAGCTTTATTTCAATTTAAGGGGTTATTCGACCTCTTAATAACTAAATATCAAGAACAACTCTCTGAATTTGATTACCGTCATATTTTGATTCCTTTAGAGCAGAAAAAATTTGATCAATATGTTCTCCATTTTCATACTGGAGGATTGCCACTTCAAAAAGCAATTATTGATGTTATTGCAAGTAAAAGAGAGGTTAGCTATATTTTTTTTCTCGAGAAGATTTTTTCAAGCTATTTAGGTGAAGTAAGGTTAAGGGCGTTAAAGGCATTGGCGGAAATTGGATATGTAAAAAATAGTGCTCCATACTTAGAACTTCTCTATTCGGATAAATGGGAAGAACGAATGGTTGCGGCCAAACTGATCGGTTTATTAAAGGAAGAAAAAGCAATACCAAGGTTAATTGAGCTTCTCCATGACCAAACTTGGTGGGTTCGCTCACAGGCAGGACAAGCCATCAGTCAATTTGCTTATGGGAAAGAAATCTTACGGAATGTATTAGAATCATCAACAGACACATTTGCAAAAGATATGGCCTGGGAATGGCTGCATAAAGGGGGATAAAGAGTTGCCAGTTATAGTTTGGGGAGATATTGTTTCAGCCTTTGGCTGGTTTATTGCTGTGTATATGGTAATTGTTATCATTTTTTATTCAGCCATTCTCATTATCTCTTGTTTTCAACTTAGAAAAGAATATCAGCTTGATCGAATTCAGGCTTATGAAGATTATTTGGACGAAATTTATACAAAACCGGTTTCAATCATAGTACCTGCCTACAACGAAGAGGTGGGCATTATTCAGAGCGTCCGTTCATTATTAAGTATAAACTATCCAACTTTTGAAGTGATTGTAGTCAACGATGGTTCAAAGGATAACACTTTGCAAAAAATGATTAATTTTTATGATATGAAGGAAATAAAAAAAGTGGTCAGAATCCAAGTAAATGCTAAACCAATCAAAAAAATTTATCAATCCTCCCTTCTTTCTAATCTTTTTTTAATTGATAAAGAAAATGGAGGGAAAGCAGATGCCCTTAATGTTGGATTGAACTTTTCTCATTACCCTTATTTTTGCTCTCTTGATGGTGATTCGGTTTTAGAGGAAGATGCCTTTTTGAAGGTGATGAAGCCAATTGTTGACTCAAATGAGGAAGTGATTGCTTCAGGAGGAAGTGTGAGGATTGCCAATGGCTGTGAAATACAAAATGGTCATATCCAACGTGTGGGGCTGTCAGATAAGCCATTGGTTGTTATGCAGATTATTGAATATTTAAGAGCATTTTTAATGGGGAGAATTGGCTTGAGTAAACATAATCTTCTCCTTATTATTTCTGGTGCCTTTGGTGTTTTTTCAAAGTATTGGGTCATTGCCGCAGGCGGTTATCGAACCGATACGGTTGGTGAAGATATGGAACTTGTGGTACGAATGCACCGCCTCATGAAGGAGAAGGGACTTAAAAAGAAAATCGTATACGTTCCGGATCCTGTCTGTTGGACAGAAGTGCCTGAAGATATGACATTTTTGCGGAGACAGCGGAGACGATGGCATAGAGGCTTATTTGAAAGTTTATGGACACATCGTAAATTAACCTTTAATCCAAAGTATGGATCCATTGGATTACTAGCTTTTCCTTATTTTTGGATTGTTGAGTTCTTTGGTCCGATTATTGAACTATCCGGTTATATTTTTATGATTTTATGTTTGCTCCTAGGGGGAACCTACATCGAATTTTCCATTTTACTTTTTTTACTTTCTTGTTTGTATGGTTCGATTTTTTCAATGGCTGCCGTTCTTTTAGAAGAGTGGAGTTTAACTAAATATCCAAAAGTAACCGATATTTTTAAGCTCTTTCTCTATTCTTTAACAGAAACGATTTGGTATCGGCCTATGACTGTTTTTTGGCGATGTGAAGGGGTTTGGCAAATTATAAAAGGAGAGACAAGCTGGGGAGAAATGAAAAGAAAAGGTGTATCTAAATGAAAAAATCAATCTACTTATTTTTCTATGCCATGATTTTTCTAGCTTTAGTGACAAGTCCATTTTGGTTATGGAAACTACAGCCAGAAAAGAATTTGAATGTACTTATTATGGATAAAACAGTACCTAATTCATCTTATCGGGAGCATAAGGGATTGGTTTGGGTTTTAAATAATGCTAAGTATTTTAAAAACGGACAACCCTATTCTGAAGAAAATGATTATAAGGGGTTTGAGCCAAAAAGTAATCAAAAATACACAATAGTCCCATTGCCTAAGGATTTATCAAAATATGATGTTTTCTATCTGACAGACCAATATGGTGTCTATAAGAAGGAATTTTATGGGGAAAATCCTAGTGGAAATAAGTCTTCAAAAATTTATGGAGGGCTTACATTAGGAGAAGTCAATCAATTAAAAAAAGCAATTATCCAATCAAAACCGAAAACTTTAATCGCAGAATTTAATACATTTGCCAGTCCAACTTCAGAACCTGCCAAAGAAGAAATTTCTAATTTGCTGAATGTCGAGTGGTCGGGCTGGATTGGCAGATACTTTTCAGATTTAAATAACAATGAAGTACCTGAATGGGTTAGACAGAGTTATCAAAAGCAGCACGAAAAATGGAATTTCAGTGGAGAAGGTTTTGTATTTGTTAGTAAAAATAATTATGTGGTGATAATTGGAAAAGAAGATATGAAGGATTCTGGACTCCATTTTTCTTTAACAAGTCAAGGCAGGAAACATTTCTCGCAGAAGATTGATGCAACTTATCAGTATTGGTTTGATATTATTCAGGCCAAAAATAATCAAGAGGTTTTAGCTAATTATCAACTGCCTGTTTCTAAAAAGGCTAGCGAAAAATTAAAAAGCTTTGGAATCCCCAATCAGTTTCCGGCTGTCATATATCATCAAAATGCTAAATACACCTCTTACTATTTTTCAGGTGACTATGCTGATGAAGCAGATGTACCAGGAATTTATCAGACAAAAGGATTTGATCAATGGAAAAAGACATTCGGATCCAATCATTCCTTTTATTGGTCAGCCTATGTTCCCATGATGAAAGATATACTGAAAGATGGTTTAAAACATGTTATCCCTCAAGAGAACGTGGAGTTAGTTGAAAATAATGGGATTAAGACGAATAGTAAAACAGATAATTCCCATATCCAAATCCAAAAGAATGGAAAGTGGGAGAACTTCTTAATTAAGGGAGTAAATATGGGAATTGGAAAACCTGGCTATTTTCCAGGGGAAACAGCAATTACTAAAGAAGAGTACTTCCGATGGTTCCAAGAAATTGGAGCAATGAATGCCAATGCCATTAGGGTTTATACTCTTCATCCTCCCCAGTTTTATGAAGCCTTTTACGAGTATAACCAAATTGCTAAAAAGCCTCTCTATCTGTTTCATGGTACATGGGTTAATGAAGAAAATCTAATCAAGACTCAAGATGCGTTTTCCAATGACAATGTGGAAGACGCAAAACTAGAAATAAAAAATATGATTGATATTATTCACGGAAAAGCAAATTTAGCCAAACGGCCGGGACATGCTTCAGGTATTTATAAATATGATATTTCAAAGTATGTAATTGGTACAATTGTTGGTACAGAGTGGGACCCTTCAATGGTTGAGAACACCAATATCAAGCATTCAGGAATGGCTCAATTTGAGGGTAAATATTTTCAAACTAAGAATGCCAGGCCGTTTGAAATTTGGCTGGCAGAGCTAATGGATTATGCTGCGGGGTATGAGACAAAGCAATACAATTGGCAGCATTCTATGAGCTTTACTAATTGGGTAACAACAGATTTGTTAAAACATCCATCTGAACCCTTGGAAACAGAGGATATGGTTTCAGTTGATCCTAATCATGTAATGGCAGAAGGGGTCTTTAAAGCCGGTTTATTTGCATCTTATCACATCTATCCATACTATCCAGATTTTCTAAATATAGAAAAGAAGTATTTAAATTATACAGATGCCAGTGGGAAGAAAAACAGTTATGCTGGTTACCTTCATGAACTAAGAGAAGCACATCATATGCCAATCTTAGTAGCGGAATTTGGTGTACCTTCTTCTAGAGGGCTAACTCACAAAAATCCTTTTGGTATGGATCAAGGCTTTCATTCAGAAGAGGAACAAGGCAAAATTGATCGAAAATTATATCAATCCATTGTTTCAGAGAACTATGCTGGCGGGCTTATCTTTACATGGCAGGATGAATGGTTTAAACGAACGTGGAATACGATGGATTTTGATAACCCGGACCGCCGTCCATATTGGAATAACCAACAAACAAATGAACAGCATTTTGGTTTACTGGGGTTTGAACCAGGGAAAAAGGAAACAGCCATCATAGTAGATGGGGCTGCAGAAGATTGGGATATTGCTGGTATTAAAAAAGATTACCAATCGGCTGGTGAACAAATTTTGAAGGAAGTCCGTTTCACTTCAGACAGCGGCTATTTGTATTTCTTACTAAAATATAATCGCCCGGTAAATTTTAAAAACGATGGTACATTCCTAATGCTTGATACCATTGATAATCAAGGACAAACATCCATTCCCCTTAATCCACAAGCCAAAGTTAAAACGAACTACGGAGTTGACTTTCTGATAAAACTGCAAGGTGTAAAAGATTCTCGAATATTGGTTGATAGTTACTATGATACATTTTATTACCAATATGGGCATCTTTTAAAAATGATACCAGATCAACCAGATGCTTCCCAAAAGGATAATGGGGTGTTTAACCCCATTCGTTTGGCATTAAATAAGCAACAAACCATCCCATCTACAAAGGAAGTCCTTCCGTTTCAGGATTATGAAACTGGGGTTTTAAAGTATGGTAATGCCAATCCATCCAGCAGGGATTTTAATTCCTTAACAGATATAAGTATGAGCAGTGATAAAAAGGTGATTGAAGGAAGAATTCCGTGGCAATTACTCAATGTCAAAGATCCTAGTTTAAAAGAAGTAATGGGAGATATTTGGAAAAGAGGGTTGTCAAGCAGTGCGGTAACTAATGGTATCAGGGCTGCCGTTGTGACAACAGAGAAAGGAAGTATCCAACAATCTATTCCTAAGCCTGTTAATGGTGAGATTCAACAAAAGGATACTTTTTTATACAACTGGAAAACATGGGAACAGCCACAATTTTATGAACGATTGAAGACCTCTTATGAACTCATGCAAAAAATTTATGGGTCCATTAAGATTAAAGAATAATAGTACCCTAAAGCCACCGGGCCATTTGCCTCCGGTGGCTTTAATATGTTAAAGGCTTTTTGGAAACTGTAACGGTGGTCATTAAGCCTACACATACAATAGTGAGAAGTGAATAAAAAAACTTTTCGAGCCCAACGACTTGAATACCGCTAGTAATAATTAAACCATCAATTAAAAAAATAATTATTCCAATATTAATGGATGTAAATTTGGTTAATAGCTGGGCTAATAAATCTGTACCACCCGTACTTGTTTCATATCGGAGCATAAGACCAATACCGACACCGACAAGAATACCCCCGATAATTGTGCTGGGTAGGATTCCAATTTGGATCTTTCCGTTGATAAAGGAAAACAAATCGATGCAAAATGAAGAAATAATTAACCCATGCAGACTATAAAAGAAATAGCGTCTCTCAAAAAACCAGGCTAACACATATAAAGGAAGACTTAGGAAAATGATACTGAGTCCAGTTGGCAGTCCATAAAAATAATGAATGATTAATCCTAATCCTATGACACCGCCATCTAATAAATGGTAAGGGACTAAAAACCCATTAATACCAAGGCTTAGTAATAATGATCCTATCAGCATTGCAATTATTTTTTCCTTCAAGATACGCTCACCTCAGGGACTTGTCCTTATATCTAAAAATATGAAACAAAAAGATATTTAGAAGTATGAAAATGGAAGAAAAAATAAAAACCAGAGAAATAATTCTCTGGCTTTAAAAGAATAAGTTTAAGATATAGAAGCTGATAGCAGCTAGCGTGGCTGTGATTGGAAGGGTAATGACCCAAGTAATTAACATCCGTTGTGCAGTACCCCATTTAACCCCTTTTAAACGATGGGAAGCACCTACCCCAAGAATACCGGAGGAAATAACATGAGTGGTACTAACAGGTAAATGAATGTAGGTAGCGCCGAAAATAATCGCGGCACCCGTTAAGTCCGCAGCAACCCCATTGATTGGACGGATTTTCATAATCTTTCCACCCACGGTCTTTATGATTTTCCACCCACCAATGGAGGTACCTAATCCCATTGCAAGAGCACAGGAAGCTTGTACCCAAAACGGAATACCTGCATCTGGAGAAAGGTACTTACTAGACACAAGTGCCAAGGTGATAATCCCCATTGATTTTTGAGCATCATTTGTACCATGGGAGTATGATTGTAACGCGGCTGTTGCAATCTGAATATAACGGAAATTCCGGTTTGTTTTAGCTAAGTTGAAATTTTTAAACACCACTTTAAAAATGCTATAGACAACATAACCAACAACAAAAGCTAAAATCGGTGAAAGGATAAGAGCCTGAATGATTTTTATGAAACCAGTATAGTTTAAAGAATTAAAACCTTCAGCTGCAATTGCAGCACCGGCAATTGATCCGATAATGGCATGAGAAGAGCTGCTCGGGATTCCGTAATACCAAGTCAGTAAATTCCAAAAAATAGCGGCAATGAGGGCAGCTAAAATAACAACTGAACCGTTATGTAACGTAAACGGGTCAACAATATCCTTTGAAACGGTTTTTGCTACTCCAGTAAAGGTTAAGGCACCAATAAAGTTCATGACTGCTGCTAAGAGAATCGCTTGTCTTGGTTTTAGCGCTTTGGTTGAAACCGAGGTGGCAATCGCATTTGCAGTATCATGGAAACCATTAATAAAATCAAATGCAAGGGCACCTATGACAATTAAGATGGTTAAAATTAGTACAAGACTCATTATTTTGCTCCTTATGCATTTTTCATGATAATGGATTCAAGGGTATTTGCTACAGTCTGACAGTAGTCGGCAATATCCTCAAGGTCTTCGTAAATTTCTTTATATTGAATTATACGGATAGGATCCTTTTCAACAGTAAATAAATGTTTAATTGATTGACGTAAGATATTATCGCATTTTGATTCAAAATCTTTAATCTTAATTGCATGTTCTCTAATTTGTGACAGCTTCTTATTAGATAATAATTCAACCGCTTTTTGAATTTCGTGAACACTGCCTTGAATAGCTTCGACAAATTTCAACATAAACTCATCAGCTTGTGTAATGGAATACATTTCAAATAGGGCAGCACATGCTTCAAGTCCATCTAGTACATCATCCATACTCATAGCAAGGCTGAGAATATCTTCGCGTTCGATTGGAGTGATGAAGGCATCGTTTAGTTCCTTAATAACTTCGTGAACGAAAGTATCACCCTTAGATTCAAATTCTTTCATTTTTTCAGAAAAGATTTTTAAATCACTAATATTTTTTAATTTATACTCAGTAAAGAAATCCACACTTTCATCCAGATTTGATGCTATATTACTTAATAATGCTGAAAACTTATCTACCTTTTTAGCCATTTAATTAATTCCTCCAATAATAAAGAATTGTTTGATGTATATTGCACCCAAATCATTTTATCTAAAATATGTCGAAATGAGAAAGATTTTACGTTAAATTTACAAAAACTTAACATTAGAATTTTCTGAATTCTCATTACTGCCCTTAAACTGAATTCTTTTGTTATTCTTTTACCCTGATATCATTTTTTGTATGTGTATTTGGTAAACTTTTAAGGGTAAAGTCCATTAATTATTTTTTGTTGAGTATAAAAATAAAAATTGGGTACTTTATAGGTACAGGCAGTCATTAAAGATGTTCATTACTGTCTGGGAAATAAGCAAAAAAGTGAAATGAAGAATACTAAAAAGGAGTGTTCTAAATGAGTTTCATTTGGTCATTAATTGTAGGTGGAATTATCGGCTGGCTAGCCGGTCTAATTGTCGGAAGAAATATTCCGGGCGGCATTATTGGTAATATCATTGCAGGTTTTGTTGGCGCATGGTTAGGAACAGCAGTATTAGGTGACTGGGGGCCAAACGTGGCTGATTTTGCCATAATACCTGCTATTATTGGTGCAGCTGTTTTAGTTCTTCTGTTAAGCTTTATTATGCGTGCCTTTAGAAAAGCTGACTAAAGAATATATGGTAAATGAAAGGATGTCTCCCTAAGTGGGGGCATCCTTTTCATATTTTTTTAACATCAATCGACTGAAAAATTTCTGGCAAATCCATGAAGGGGGCGTGACATATAATGGATTCATGGGTGAATGGATGGATAAACTCCAGCTTTGCGGCATGTAAAGCCTGTCTGTTAATAATTGGCTCCCCGCCATATAAAGTATCACCAACCAAGGGATGACCAGCATGGCTGAAATGGACTCTTATTTGATGGGTTCTCCCAGTATCTAGCCAGCATTTAACAATGGAAAACTTTTTTTGCCTATTTTCTCCTAAAACTTGAAAATGGGTTACCGCCGTTTGTCCGGTTGGGGAAACTCTGCGTCGAGTAGCATGGTGTCGGTCACGCCCAATTGGCATATTTATCACACCTTTTCTCTGCTTAAATAAGCCGTGTACTACAGCAATATACGTTCTTTTTATTTGGCGTTTCTCCAGCATTTTATCTAAAATGGCACCTGCTAAAGCATGTTTGGCAAAGAGAATCGCTCCAGAAGTATCACGATCTAAGCGATGGATATGCCGGACATTCGTTAATTCACCATTTGTTAATAGATAAAAAACAGCAGCATTCATTAGCGAATCGGTTTCTTTATCCGGATCATTTGGATGTGTATTCATAAAAGGCGGTTTATTGACAATTAAAATATGATCATCTTCAAACAATATATTTAACTCATGATAAGTAGGAGTTACAAAAGAAGTTTCTTCTTCGAAAAGATGAAACAGTAACTTTGACCCTGCAGTAAGTGGACTGTTCCACTTAACCCGATTCCCTTCAAGCAGAACTTTGTTTTCTGACCGAAAATGATGGGTTAATTTTTTTGGTGCTTCCCATACATTACGAAAAAGATCTTCTATTGTCATTCCTTCCCACTCACTTGGAACAATCATTTGCAGCCATTCACCTGTACGTTTTGTTATGGTCATTTTTTTCTCCTTCTTACAACAAACTGTGGTGATAATTACCACCCAAAATTCACAACGAATTATGTTATTCTTATGTTATATATTACGACAGAAATAAGCGATGGCAAAGGTGGGTTAATAAGTGAAAATAGTTTTTGCCTCGACACCAAGTCAAGAAGAAGAAATTAATGAACTGGTGAGGTATGTGTACTCCAATATTTTTCCTCTTTATTTTAGTGATGAAGAAATTAGTAAATTTGAGGAATTAAAGGTCTTAGATACGTCTTTGGATTTTAATACATTAAAAGATGCTTTTCAAGTCATGACAAGCATTCAAACCGTTATTTCTATTTTAGAATCGTCACCTTTGGACGAACAATACGAAATAGTCTTTAACAAAAATGTGAACACTTTAAAAGAATTTGGGTTGTTCTTTCCATTTGATTTTGAACAGTTTATAGAAGGTAAAACTATGAAGAGTCCGATGCTTAGTATATACACAAAAGCAGACAATGAATTAATTATATAAACAGAAATCTAGAGCCTGTAATATTTTTTACAGGCCTTTTTTATTTATTGTTATTATTTTTGAGGTATTATAGTATAAGTAGCTTTTAACTCGCAAAAATTGTCGGTTTTTATAAGGTGATTTTTAGAGGAATAATACATTAAACTTAGAAATATTGTATGTACATTAATAGGAGGGAACACATCTATGGAATGGAAAGCAATTGCGAAAGGCTGGCTGGATTTTAAAGAGTTAGATAATGAGCTAAAAAATGAATTAGAGGCATTAAAGGGAAATGAAAAACAACTCGAAGAAATATTTTATAAGAATCTAGAGTTTGGAACAGGCGGAATGCGCGGAGAAATTGGTGCCGGAACAAATCGTATGAATATTTATACTGTACGTAAGGCATCAGCAGGCTTAGCGTCATACATAGAAGAACAGGGTGAAGAAGCAAAAAAACGCGGTGTCGTGATTGCCTATGATTCACGTCATAAATCTCCAGAATTTGCAATGGAGGCTGCGAAAACACTTGCTTCGCAAGGAATCCAAACATACGTATTTGATGAATTACGGCCTACCCCGGAACTTTCATTTGCATTAAGATATTTAAAAGCTTTCTCTGGAATTGTTGTAACCGCGAGCCATAATCCACCAGAATATAATGGTTATAAAGTTTACGGTTCAGATGGCGGCCAGCTTCCACCTGAAGCGGCGGATATTGTAATTGCCAAGGTAAATGAAATTGAAAATGAATTACTAATCCAAGTAAAAAGTGAGCAAGAATTACGTACTGCAGGTTTAATTAAAACAATTGGTTCAAAAATTGATGAAGTTTATATTGAAAACTTAAAAACAATTTCTGAGAATCCAACCCTAGCGGAAGAAACAGATATTAAAATTGTCTTTACCCCTTTACACGGGACAGCCAATAAACTAGTCCGTTCTGGACTTGAGGCATTAGGTTATAAAAATGTTTCTGTCGTTAAAGAACAAGAATTGCCTGACCCAGAATTCTCAACAGTAAAGAGTCCTAATCCTGAAGAGCACGCGGCATTTGAATTAGCGATTCGCGATGGTAAAAAGGTCGGGGCGGATATTTTGATTGCAACAGATCCTGATGCTGACCGTCTGGGGATTGCTGTTTTAAATGACGAAGGAGAATACATTGTTTTAACAGGTAACCAAACGGGTGCCTTATTAGTGGATTATCTTCTTTCTCAGAAACAAGAAAAAGGAACGCTGCCTCAAAATGGGGTTGTTTTAAAAACCATAGTTACATCTGAGCTGGGAAGAAGAATTGCTTCAGCATTTAATTTGGAAACAGTTGATGTTTTAACTGGGTTTAAATTTATTGCAGAAAAAATTAAGGAATATGAAACAACAGGTGAGCATACTTTCTTATTTGGTTATGAAGAGTCATATGGCTACTTAATCAGAGACTTTGCACGTGATAAGGATGCTGTTCAAGCAGCGCTGCTTGCAACAGAGGTCTGTGCATATTATAAAAAACAGGGCTTAACGCTATATGAAGGAATGCTTCGTGTGTTTGAGAAATACGGATTCTATCAAGAGGGTCTTCGTTCATTAACGCTGAAAGGAAAAGAAGGGGCAGAGATGATTCAACGCCTGCTGGCTTCATTCCGTAATGAGCCATTGACAAGCTTAGGTTCACTTAAGACACTAGCTAGTGAGGACTATTTGACAAGTATCCGAGTAACACAAAATGGCGAGGAAGTTATTCATTTACCTAAATCAAATGTATTAAAATATATCTTTGAGGATGGTTCATGGGTATGCTTACGTCCATCTGGTACAGAGCCAAAGGTAAAATTCTATTTTGGTGTGAATAGTACAAGTCTTGGTGAAAGCAAACAAAAGCTGCAAAATGTTGAGAAAGACTTTATGGATCTAGTCGATAAGAAGGTCAAAATGGTTCAAACCATTTAATTAAATATTTGTTTAAATAAAAACGGCTTCCGGAATGGAAGCCGTTTTTTTTGGTGGAATTCTTTTGCCCGGTAGTTAATTTTTTTCTCAACAAATTTGGTATCCACTTAATTTTTCAGGAAAGACTATACATCGGTAAGCCATTTGTGTCAGGATCTAGAGATTCATTAGCATGGTCAATGTAACGAAGCAGATTATATAATTTTGTTTCAATCACGGTGTAGTCACGTTCAAAATTATAGGCATGCAGGAATTGTTCAATTTTTTTAGATAAAAATTGGTCCTTTGTTCGAACCATTAAAATAAGCAAGTTGTCCCATTCAGATCGGTGCGTATAATATAACGCTCGGTCGTAATCCAATTTATTCATTTGTTTGCCTCCTCCTTATTAGGAGTTGACTTTATTGTATGACATTCTCCGGGATAACTTTCACAGAAAATGTTGGACACCTGATGTTTACGCTGTTTTCAACATTTACCTGAATAAAATAAGTCTTTTTAAGAAATGGAGTGCTATTTATGGTGCGGTTAATTGGGGTTCTTTTTTGTTTATTTACACTTTTAAATACATCGGTTGAAGCAAAAATTGTTCATGTTACTCAAACCTACTCCTATGAAAGTCTCCAACAAGATTTAGAAAAAATCAATAAACAATACAAGGTGCAAACTGAAGTCACATCCATTGGAAAAACCCATTTTGGAAAGGATATATGGGGAGTTAAACTAGGAAAGGGAAAAACTAATATTGTGTTGATAGGTGCTCATCATGGGCGTGAGTGGCTGACAAGTATGCTCTTAATGAACATGCTTGAGACTTATGCAGAAGCTTATAAAAGCAGCAAGAGAATAGGTTTTAAGTCAACAAATATTCTGAATGAAGTTTCTATCTGGTTTATTCCTATGTTAAATCCCGATGGTGTCTCCATTCAGCAAAGTAACCTGAAGTCATATCCAGCTGTTTATCGACAACAATTGTTTGTGATGAATGATGAATCAAAGAACTTTAAAAGGTGGAAAGCAAATGCTTTGGGAGTAGACTTAAATAGGCAATACCCGGCAGGCTGGAAAAGCTTAAGCATTGAACCGTCTAATCCGAGCTACGCGTTTTATAAAGGTAAAAAACCTCTAGAGTCAAATGAGGTAATTGCTCTAACTAAATTTATTAAAGAAAAAAAACCGTCTATTGCAGTTGCTTATCATACTGCAGGGCGGGAGATTTTTTGGAATTATAAAAATGGAAAACATTTAAAGAGGGATTATCTGGTTGCAAAGAAGGTATCTAGGGAGACTGGTTATAAATTAGCTAAACCCGATCCAGAGGCGATTGGCGGAGGATTTACAGATTGGTTTATTACAACCTATCATAAACCTGCTATGACCATTGAAATAAGTCATTTAGTCGGGGAAACAAGCCCCCCTCTCTCGGTCTTTCCAAAAGAATGGAAACGGAACAAATATGTTGGACTTCTTCTTGCGAAAGAGGCTAAAAAGATAAGCAGATAATTTAATAATGAGATTGTCAAAGGGAAAACTACCTTTATCTGAAAAATAAGGAGGTAATTTAATGAAAAAGTATTTTGTTTCATTTATGTTAATGTTAGCGCTGTTTATCAATTTTCAGGAATTAGGACATGCGCAACAAGCTGATTATGAAAAATATGGGCGAATTGCCATGGCGGTTGTTAAAGCTGACTTTCCTAATGACCCTGTTAGAGACTATGAGTATCTAGGCAGAAAGAAGATTGATAATACTAAAGTAGAAGATGGATTTAGATTTAAAGTCCAGGAAAATAATCAACTTTTTTTCGTGACCATTAGAGTAAACCATGATTTAACTAATAATAAACTTTTATCTTTAACAGTAGAAGCACAAAAACAATAGCGGCTTGCTATTGTTTTTTGGCTATCTCTCTCATCAATCCCGTTTTTTCTTCATACATTGAGGTAAGAGGAAAAGGGGGAGTGAGGAATGAACATTGAAGATCGTAAGCAGCTAGAATATGCTATCAGTGAAATTACTGAAATAGCAAAAGGCTTTGGTTTGGATTTTTACCCTATGCGTTATGAAATTTGTCCAGCTGAAATTATTTATACTTTTGGTGCTTATGGAATGCCGACTCGATTCTCCCATTGGAGTTTCGGAAAGCAATTTCACAAAATGAAACTGCATTATGATTTGGGGCTTAGTAAGATTTATGAACTCGTAATCAACTCTAACCCTTGTTATGCGTTTTTGCTTGATTCGAACACTCTAATTCAAAATAAGTTAATTGTTGCTCACGTATTGGCTCATTGTGATTTTTTTAAAAATAACGTCCGATTCCAAAATACTAAGCGGGATATGGTCGAAAGCATGGCCGCAACGGCTGAACGTATCCATAAATATGAAATTCAATATGGAAAAAAGGAAGTAGAAACGTTCTTGGATGCAGTATTGGCAATTGACGAGCACATTGATCCTTCACTCATGCGTCCAAAGCTATCGTGGTCCATAACAGATGATGACGATGATGATGAAGAGCAGAGGAGTGTAACTCCCTATGATGACTTATGGGGACTAGATGAAAAGGATAAAAAAGTAACAACACCACAGAAGAAAAAGAAGTTTCCTCCAAAACCGGAAAAAGACATATTATTATTTATTGAATCCTATAGTCGGGAACTAGAGGACTGGCAGCGTGATATTTTAACAATGATGCGGGAAGAAATGCTTTATTTTTGGCCGCAACTTGAAACGAAAATCATGAACGAAGGCTGGGCTTCTTTTTGGCATCAGCGAATATTGCGGGAAATGGATTTAACAAGTGGCGAAGCGATTGAATTTGCAAAGTTGAATGCCGGTGTTGTACAGCCATCCAAAACCGGAATCAATCCTTACTACCTGGGTATAAAAATCTTTGAGGATATTGAAGAAAGGTATAATAATCCAACAGAAGAGATGAGACGGAGGGGAGTTCATCCAGGTTCGGGCCGGGAAAAGATGTTTGAGGTTCGAGAGGTAGAATCTGATATTTCATTTCTTCGTAATTACTTAAACAAAGATCTTGTCATGAGAGAGGATATGTATCTTTTCCAAAAACAGGGGAGAGATTACAAAATTGTAGATAAAGAATGGGAACATGTTCGTGATCAGTTAGTTAATATGCGGGTAAACGGAGGATTTCCTTATATTACTGTCAATGATGGAGATTTTTTAAAGAACGGAGAACTTTACCTTAAGCATTGGTATGAAGGAGTAGAATTAGATGTGAAGTATCTTGAAAAGGTACTTCCTTATATTCATCAACTATGGGGAAGACCCGTTCATATGGAAACGATGATTGAGGACAGACGCATGCTTTTCTCCTATGATGGTAAAGGGATTCATCGGAAATATTTATAATTTAAAGAGGCAGCTATTGAAAAACTTACGAAAGCCTTTGCGACAAGTCTGTTGATTTGCGCTCCAGGCGCTTCGCTTTCCGCGGGCGTGCCGGAGCGGAAACCAACAGGCCAGTTAGCAGAGGCATTCAATAAAAAATAAAATAGCAATTTATATTTAGAAAAAATAAATAATTGCCCAGAAAAATACCTTTCTCGACAATCTAAGGCAGCTATTTTAAAATAGCTGCCTTTTGCATAAGATTTTATATTTATTGATTAGATAGAAGCAAGTTCTTTTGCCAATGCTTCTTCTACTGTTACATACTGGTACCCAAGATCTCTTGCGACAGCTTCATAAGTAATTTCTCCATTAGCTGTATTTAAACCAAGTTTCAAAGCAGCATTTTCAGATAGGGCTTTAATGACCCCTTTATTTGCGATTTCTAATGCATATGGAACTGTAACGTTTGTGAGAGCGAGTGTTGATGTTCTTGGAACAGCCCCTGGCATATTCGCAACAGAATAGTGAACAACACCATGCTTTACAAAAGTAGGGTTATCGTGTGTTGTAACATGATCGCTGGTTTCTACAATTCCGCCTTGATCAATGGCAACATCGACAATGACGGAACCAGGCTTCATCGACTTCACCATTTCTTCTGTTACCAGCTTCGGTGCCTTAGCACCTGGAATTAATACGGCTCCAATTAAAAGATCTGCTTCCGCTACTGCTTCTGCAATATTGTAAGGATTAGACATTAAGGTCTTCACTTGATTTCCAAAGATATCATCTAATTGGCGTAAACGGTCTGCACTTAAATCGATAATGGTCACATCTGCCCCTAGACCGATTGCCATTTTAGCTGCGTTGGTACCAACAATACCACCGCCTATAATGGTTACTTTTCCGCGGTTAACACCTGGTACTCCAGCTAAAAGGATGCCTTGACCGCCATTATTTTTTTGTAAAAATTGTGCTCCAATTTGCGCAGCCATACGACCCGCTACTTCACTCATTGGGGTAAGAAGTGGAAGTGTTCTGTTAACAGCTACTGTTTCATATGCAATGGCAATGACGCCTTTATCCTTTAAAGCTTGAGCTAAAGCCTGCTCAGCAGCAAGGTGTAAATAAGTAAATAAGATTAACCCTGGGCGGAAATATTGATATTCACTTTCTAAAGGCTCTTTAACCTTCATAATCATTTCTGATTTTACCCAAACATTCTTAACATCTTCAATGATTTCAGCGCCCGCTTTTGAATAATCATCATTAGAGAAACCGCTTCCAATACCAGCGTCCTTTTCGATTAATACAGTATGACCAGCTTTCACTAAAGTAACAACTCCAGCTGGAGTAAGTGCGACACGATTTTCATTATTTTTAATCTCTTTAGGTACACCAATATACATTTTGAAGTCCTCCTCTAAAACTCGTAAGTTTTTCTTGGTTATGGCTAAAGTATAGAAGGTATACCGAAGAAATTCTTTGTTAAGAAAGGAGAAAAGTTTTTATCCTTTTTGGAGTTTTTCACAAAATGTTCAAATCTAGCTATATTTCTCAAGCTTTAAGTCAAGATACAGAAGCATCTTCTGATTTGGATCCTTAAAATTCACATCACCAATTTCAGAAATTCGTTTTAACCGATAATTTAACGTATTAGCGTGGACATTGAGTTCTTTGGCTGCATCATTAATATTGTTATCTTTATTTAAAAAGACTTCTAATGTTTCAAGTAAATTACTGTTATGTTTTTGGTCATATTCTTTTAATTTTTTTAATGAATAGTTTTCATAGGGTTCACTTTCTCTTTTTTTAGAAATTAATTCAAAAAGTTGGAAAATACCAAGCTTTTGATAATTGAAAATTTCTTGGGTCTCTAATGGAAACTTTTCTTTAATAGACAAAACTTCTAATGTTTCTTTGTATGCCTGACTCATTTTTTGATAGTCATCATAAATACTGCTGTATACAGGGGTAATTCCCTTTATACTGTACCGCTCGTTCATGGTTGAGACAAAGGTTTGAACAAAATGATTAATTTCTTTGAAAGGCTCTCTAATATTTCCAGCGGAGATTAATACTATCAGTTGATTACAGTCAATCGTATAAAGTAGTATTTTCATTAATTGACTGGTTTTTAACAGATAAGAGATGTTTTGTTCTATTTTGTTTGTTATGTTCACTGGAAATTGAAAAACAGCAATGGCAAAGGAAGGTGATGGCGAAATTTTTAATGCATGAAACCGTTCGTAAATGTCTTTTTCGCCCTTCAAATGGCCTGTTAAAAGTTTCCAAAAGAATTCTTGCGAGTGCTCTTCTTTTTTGTTTTTTCTTGTTTGAAGCTGTAAAAGTTTATTTTTTGCGGAATCTGCAGCTTTTTTTAACAGATCAAAATCCTCTTCAGTTAAGGTTTTATCAATTTCTATGGCCCAAATAAAACCTAATACTTCATCTTGTTTCCAGATAGAAATAGCAACTCTATTATTAAGCCCAATATCTTCTATATTTTTTACTCGAATTGGATCACGAGTTTGAAGCAGTGCTGGGATTGTGCCCTCTTTCCATAATTGATTGATTACCTTCTCAGGTACTCTTCGTCCGATGATAGTATAAATCCTTGCAGGGTCAGTCCGTTCATCATGGGTGCTATAAGCAAGAAGACGATGGTTGACATCCTCAATAGTAATCGGGCAATTTAAAACTTGGCTTATTAGATCTGCGAGCTCTTCTAAACTATCAAAAGCTGCTTTAAACGGATCATGTTGTCTAGTATTCAAAATGAAAACCTCCACAATTCTATTAAGAAATTATTTAAGCTTTAGTTTAATTCTACAAAAAGTTACGATAATTTTCTCGTTATTCTACAAAAAAGTTTGTTCACAAAAATGTTAAAATAACGTCAAAGATAGTTCAAAATAATTTTAATTAAATTTGTAAGCGCTGACAACATGAAAAATAGGAGGGTAGACTGTCGCAATAATCGTTTGGAAGTAGTATGATATTACTTTGTAGTATAATTGTTAATTTTCTTATTATGAACAAATGAATGGGTTAGAAGTTTTTTTATCAGGGGGAGATTATGGATGAGTAAAAACACTCAGGACAAAGAACTTCATCGCGGATTAGAGGAAAGACATATAACACTAATGTCTCTTGGTGCAGCTATAGGGGTAGGGTTATTTCTAGGTTCAGCGACTGCAATAAAAATGGCCGGTCCTGGGATACTGGCTGGTTATGCATTTAGCGGGTTAATCATGTTTTTCATTATGAGAGCTTTAGGAGAAATGGCGATCCAAAAGCCGGTAGCAGGATCATTCAGTAGATATGCCAGAGATTATCTAGGACCACTTGCCGGATACATAACAGGCTGGAATTATTGGTTTTTATGGGTAGTTACTTGTATGGCAGAGATTACAGCCATTGGAATTTATATGGAGTACTGGTTTCCAACTGTTCCAAGATGGATTTGGGCATTGGCAGCACTTGTTATGATGGCGGCAATTAACTTCCTTGCAGTAAAGGCATATGGAGAATTAGAATTCTGGTTTGCTTTAATTAAAATCATTACAATTATTGCGATGATTGCCATCGGTGCTGGGATGATTATTTTTGGGCTTGGAAATGGCGGCATTGCAACAGGTATTAAAAATTTATGGGAACATGGAGGATTCTTTCCAAATGGTATAAAAGGTGTCTTATTATCCCTGCAAATGGTTATGTTTGCCTATTTGGGAATTGAGATGATCGGTGTTACGGCAGGAGAGGTTAAAAATCCAGAAAAGTCTCTTTCAAAAGCAATTGATACAGTCTTTTGGCGTATTCTACTATTTTACGTTGGGGCATTGTTTGTAATAATGTCTATCTATCCTTGGGAAGAAATTGGGACAAAAGGAAGTCCATTTGTTCTTACCTTTGAAAAAATTGGAATTCCTGGTGCTGCAGGTATTATTAACTTTGTTGTTTTAACAGCAGCTCTTTCATCTTGTAATAGTGGTATTTTCAGTACAGCCAGAATGTTATTTAACCTTGCTGAGTACGGTGAGGCTCCTAGGAACTTTGGAAAGGTTACGAAAAACGGGGTTCCAGGAATCGCGGTACTTGCCTCTGCCGGTGCTTTGCTAATTGGGGTTATTTTAAATTATATTGTACCTGCAAAGGTATTTACCTGGGTTACGAGTATTGCGACGTTTGGGGCAATTTGGACTTGGGCTGTGATATTATTATCTCAAATACGGTATCGCAAAACCTTGAATCAAGGGGAGGTAAAGGCATTGAAATATAAAATGCCATTATTTCCGTTTACATCATATCTCTCTCTTGCATTTTTAGCGTTTGTTATTGCTTTAATGGCCTATAGCCCAGATACGCGAATTGCCTTGGTAATTGGGCCGTTATTCCTCGTCTTCTTAGTAGTTGTTTATTATTTAAAAGGATTTCATAAGCGTGAAATGCTAGAATCAAATGTAAAGAAGAGGATAATTTAAAGAGCAATAAAGGGCAGTAAGTCTTTGTAATGGACTTGCTGCTTTTTTTTATATCGCTGCAAAAATATGTTCCAGTAATAGCTAGGAACTTTCATTCCTTCACATACTAATATTGTTAAAAAAGTATAAGGAGGGTATTTTGATTGAAGAAAAAGATTAGATGGTTTTTATCTGTATTTATTGTGCTGACTTTTACACCCTTAGCTGTGAAGGCTGAGACGGAAAGCCGTCCTTCAGTAAACTTATATGAGCAAAATACCATGTCTGTACTTTGGTTTCAAAATTCAGCCGAAGCCAAAGCCTTATATTATCAAGGTTATAATATTGGGAAAATGAGATTAGACGAGATGTTAAAGGAACGTCCCAACACAACAGGTTTAAAACCTGCCATTGTCCTTGATATTGATGAAACCATCCTTGATAACAGCCCCCATCAGGCCTGGTTTGTCCTTCATGGCCAAGGAGTTCCCTTTAACTGGAATGATTGGTTTAATCGTGGAGAAGCAGAGGCTTTACCAGGTGCAATTGAATTTTTGCAATATGCAAATGCTAGAGGAGTGGATATATACTATATATCTAACAGGAATGAAGCACAAAAAGCAGCTACTATGAAAAATTTACATGCTGTAGGTGCTCCGCAGGTGACTAATGATCATGTATTTTTACAACAGCCAGGTGAAAAAGGGAAGGAAATACGTCGGACTCAAGTCTCAAAGACTCACCATATTCTTCTATACTTTGGTGATAATTTAGGAGATTTTAGCGGGTTTGAGGGGTTAACGGTTTCAGAAAGATCCCAGGAGGTGGATAAACGAAGGGATGAGTTTGGCCGAAAGCTCATTGTATTCCCTAACCCAATGTATGGTGATTGGGAAGGCGCCATCTATCATTACGATTATAAAAAAACAAACCAGGAAAAGGACAAGCTTAGAAAGAAATTTTTAGAAATATATAGACGGTAAAGGTCTTTTTAAAAAGAAGACACCATTTTAGGTTAACGGGCTCCGTTTTTTTATCACAGAAAGGCAGTTAATTGGCTGGTATGGATACGGTATTGAACCGGACTCTATGCCAGCCTATTTTTGCTTTATATGCCTGTTATTAAAAAGAGCGCCCTAGTAGTGGAAGGGCGTAAGGTTAAATTCATTCATCAATTGGTCCATACAATTGTTCGTTCCAATGTAACTTAAGGTCCTCTTTCAAGGAATGATTGTGCTGTTGCAATGCATCAATCAAGGAGGAGAGGTCACGATTTTTTAATGCTTCGAACATATTTTGATGATCTTTGTGTCTTTTTAAGCTATTTTCAAAAACTTCACTGTATCCAACTCGTGCTAGTGAAATGAGAGGATTAATAGAATTATAAATGTGTTGAACCTTTTGATTCCTAGCCCATTGCACTAATAATTGATGAAACTCCATATCTAGCTTACTGTATGATTCATAGGAAAAGGGCTGTACGATTAATAGTGAATCCATTTTATCCATTATTTGCTTCCAATTGTCTATTTCATTATCGGATACATACATAATAGCTTGTTCTGCTGACCATGTTTCAACCATAAATCGAGCATCAAGGGCTTCTATACAATCCTTGAAGCGCAATTGAGTTATGTAAGTTCCTTTCCTAGGTAATATTTCAATTAACCCTTCATGAACTAGTTGATTTACCGCTTCTTTTACGGGTGAACGACTGACTCCATATTTATTTGCTAATTCAATTATATCTAATTTATCTCCAGGCGCAAAAAGCCCACTAATAATATCATTTCGAAGTACTTTATATATTTGTGTTGCAAGAGCAGAGGTTTCAATCATTTCGGCCAAAGTAACCCTCCTATATTATCTTACTTCTAAAATCTAACATGTAACATGTTACTTAGTTAATAAAATTATAGGGTAACTAGATAAATGAAGTCAATTTCTTATGCAAATAATTCACAATAAAAATCTAATTATACAAATTGTTTTAATAAAATAATTGACTGATTATTAAAATTGTTTTAATATCATAACATGTAACATGTGAAATGTTACATGTTATGATAAAAAGTAAGCGTTTTAATTAACAACGTTTCCTTAAAACATTATAAAAAACTGGAGGAATGGATATGACAAATGTAATTGTAAATCACGAAAAATTAAAAGAATTTGTAATTAATAAGCTTGTTAAAGGTGGATTAGTAGAGGAGCACGCAAAAATCGTTGCTGACGTACTTGTTCATGCTGATTTGAGAGGTGTAAGTTCACACGGTGTATTACGAACAGAGCATTATGTAAAACGTCTTTTAGAGGGTGGCTTGAATCCAAATCCTGAATTCTCAATTAATAATACAGGTCCTTCTTCAGCTATTTTTGATGGAGATGATGGGTTTGGGCATGTTATCGCTAAGGAAGCAATGGATTACGCTATCAATCTTGCTAAAAAGAATGGCATTGGTACAGTTGCTGTTATAAACAGCAGTCATTGCGGAGCGCTATCTTATTTTGTTAAACAAGCAGCAGAGCAAGGTTTGGTTGGTATGGCAGTAACACATACGGACAAAGTCGTAGTCCCATTTGGGGGTGCAAAACCCTATTTTGGTACAAATCCAATAGCATTCGGTTTCCCGGCCAAGAAAAATAAGCCAGTTATATTGGATATGGCAACAAGTAACGTAGCGTTCGGTAAAGTGCTTCATGCAAGAGAGGCAGGAACATCTATACCAAGTGATTGGGGCGTTGATGTAAACGGTTCAGCAACGACTGATCCAAACGAGGTAAATGCTTTATTACCTTTCGCGGGTCCAAAAGGATATGGTCTGGCAATGGTAGTGGATGTACTATCTGGTATTTTAACGGGATCCGCTTTTGGTCCCCATATTGCTGCAATGTATGGTGATTACAATAAAAAGCGCAAGCTAGGTCATTTCATGTTTGTAATAAACCCGGCTGTTTTTACAGACAGTGATGCCTTCTTAGAAAATATGGACAAAATGATAGATGAAATTCATCAAACACCGCCAGTTAAAGGGTTCAGTAAAGTTATGGTACCAGGAGAACCTGAGCAGCTACGAGAAGAGGAGAGGCTTGTTAATGGCGTTCCTGTTACACAAACAGTATACGACTACTTAAGTCAAATTAAGGAAACGGTGTAATATTCCAATTTGCATCAGTTACGGAAGGACAATTGACACAAACGATTCACAGATTAAGCCAAGCATTTTAAGTTTCATGTTGTTTTTAATACATAAAAGAGGATACTACTCTTTTACTTGAATTTCCAAGATTGAAAGGAAATCGATAGTTTCAGAGAATCAGTCTTTTAGATCAAATAAAGGTAAGCGCTTAATTTAAGCGTTTGCATAAACGGGGGGTTTATTAATGTTTGCCAAGAATAGATTACCAGTACTCATTTTGTTATTCCTAGCTGGCGTTGTTAACTATTTGGATCGTTCTGCCTTGTCTATTGGTGCTCCTTTTATTTCGCATGATTTATCTTTATCAGCGACTCAGATGGGCCTTATTTTTAGTAGTTTTTCAATTGGATATGCTATTTTTAACTTTATTGGGGGAATGGCAGCTGATAAATATGGTGCAAAAATGACACTTTTCGTTGCCATGATTGTTTGGTCACTATTCAGTGGAGCGGTTGCACTAGCAGTTGGTTTTACAAGCTTGATTGTTATTCGTATTTTGTTCGGTATGGGTGAGGGTCCACTTTCAACGACCATTAGTAAAATGGTTAATAACTGGTTCCCGATGGAACAGCGTGCCTCTGCTATAGGGTTGGCTAATAGTGGAACACCGCTTGGTGGCGCTATTTCAGGACCAATTGTTGGGTTTATCGCCATCTCCTACAATTGGAAAATCTCATTTATCCTCATTATGTTCATCGGGCTTATTTGGGCAATTTGCTGGTTAAAATTTGTTAAAGAAAAACCGGTAAAATCAGCAGGAAATGTATCAGTCGCAAAAATAAATCAAAGTTTGGAAAAGAGCTACCCACTAAGTTTTTATTTGAAAGAAAAAACGGTCCTGTTTACAGCATTTGCCTTTTTTGCCTACAACTATGTTTTGTTTTTCTTCTTAACTTGGTTTCCAAGTTACTTAGTAGAGGCACGTGGTTTGGATGTCAAGAGTATGAGTGTTGTTACGATTATTCCGTGGGTTCTTGGGTTCATCGGGCTAGCTGCAGGCGGATTTGTTTCGGATTGGGTTTTCAAAAAGTTCTCTCAAAATGGTGTATTATTCTCCCGAAAAGTCGTTCTGGTATCCTGTTTATTCCTATCAGCAGTTTGTATTGGGATAGCAGGTCTTGTCACAACTACAGTTAGTGCGGTTACATTAGTGGCGCTTTCAGTGTTCTTTCTTTACTTAACGGGAGCGATCTACTGGGCCATTATCCAGGATGTTGTGGAACAAAAAAGTGTAGGATCTGTTGGAGGTTTCATGCACTTTTTAGCAAATACTGCAGGTATTATTGGACCTGCTTTAACGGGTTACATTGTGGATAAATCTGGCTCTTTTACAGGTGCATTCTTGTTGGCAGGCGGCTTAGCAGTCTTTGCCTCCTTAGCAGTTATTCGTTTTGTACGTCCTATCATTTATAATAAAGAAAGCAAAGACATTAAAATGACTGTATGAAAATAAAACTATAAAATATAAAAGGTGACTAAAAGAGTCGTTAATCGCTCTGAGTCACCTCTTTTTTTTGGTCTTTAATCAGTTAAATGGCAGTTAACAAACACGTTAACTACCCGTTTTTAGTGGGTAAAGAAACATTATTGTTTTACATTTTTAAATATGTTGATTGCAAATACAATAATTCCTAATACCATTAAGGTGCCGCCAACAGCAACAGCAGGTCCGGCACTATCCACGCCGGATACCAGAAGAGCAAGCCCAATCATCATAATGGGGAGGGAAATGTTATGAAGCCAAAAATGGACTTTTGCAAGTGTGGTTTCAGCTGCCTTTGGAAATCCAACATAAATCAAGCCAGCAAGTGCCATGGACATCCATCCTAATAAATTAATATGAACATGAACAGGTGTAAAGTCAAAAGCTTCCGTCATCGACATATACATACCGATAAGTACCCCAATAACAAAATAGACCACAGAAATCTTAATAAGCTTAACAGCCATTATCCTGCCCCCTTTTGTTTAAAAACGATGACTATAGTACTAAATAATATGAAGAGGAATCAGGAAAAAGAACTAGTTTTAAGGACTGAATTTAGAGATGGCAAAAAAAAAGCCTTATTACTAAGGCAAATTTAAAAGAAAGCTCTAATACCCACTAAGATTAATCCTATTAAAAATCCGCATACGGCTCCATTCACTCGTATCCATTGAAGGTCTTTTCCAACATTTGTTTCTACCATATTAATCAATGTTTTATCGTCAAGTCTGTCCAGATTCTCTTTGACAAGTTTTCCGATTTTGGAATGATTTTTATCAACAAAGTTCGAAAGTTTTGACTTAATCCAAGTATCAATGGTATCTATTTTTCCTGAGTTGTTTTTTAATTCATTTAAACTGTCTTGAATAAATGGAAGTAAGTAGTCATGTAAAAAGACAGGTTCTGCCACAAAATCGATCACTTTTTGCTGAAATTGTTTTAATAAATCATTAATTTGATCTTGGAGATCCCAATGAGAAATGGCATATGATTTTAAGTTTGAAAGCTCCTCATAGATTTTTTCGTCCGTTTTAATTGATTCGAGTTTGTTACGAATATGAATCAGTAAGGTTTGTCGATTAGCATTATAAGGGTCGCGATAACTGGCTACACCTTTTTGAATGAGATTTTGAATAATATTACCTAATTTTTCTTCGTTGACCAGGTTACTAAAAGATTTCAAAGCAAACTGCATAAATCCATCCGCTTTAATGTTTTCCACCGCATCTACTGCCATTCCGCCCAGCTTATACTTCGTAGAATCCTTCCCAGCCCATTCATCGATCTCTTTTAGGATATAATCAAGGGTTTTTTCGTCATATTTTCGTTCGGTTACTTGGTCGATTAGTAAAGGAAGGTATTTTTTTATTTCCCAGTCATTTAATTGAGATTTTAATTCCTTTTCAATTATGGGTGTTAACTTTGTTACCTCTATTTTTTTAATCAGTTGTTGAACAAAGGTGACGATGTTGGTTCGGACAGAGGTGGAATTAATTTCTGTCTCAACAATTTCTACTAATTTCTTTGTGAAAGCAATGGTGTTGATTTTTTTTCGAATACTTTCCTTTGTAAGCCAATCATTTTCTAGCATGTTGATAATCCCAGCTGTAATTCTATGCCGGTTTTTTGGCAGCAATGCAGTATGTGGAATTGGAATACCAAGCGGATGCCGAAAAAGAGCTGTTACGGCAAACCAATCTGCTAAACCACCGACAAGCCCTGCTTCAAAACCACCTTGGAGGATGTTTCCCCAAAATGAATGCTGTAATGGAATAGTTGCAATAAAACCAATTCCCATGATTGCAAGAGAAATAGTCGCTAAATGCTGCGATTTATTTTTCTGTTTTACCATCTTTGTACCCCTCGTTTTGAAATATATTTAATTAGTTAGTGCTATTATCTCAATATAGTTGAAAGAAAAGCAAAAAAAACCCCCCAAAAAGAGCAAAATTCCTCTCAGAGTTGAGAGGAGTTTTTATTCTGTGGTTTAATATGTGTAATTAAACCATCAAGGTTGGTAATATAAAATTGTGTAAGAGGAACTTTTTTTAAGTAGTGTTCTTGGAGCAGTAAATAATAATTCACCCTATGTTGAGGGTCAAATTGCAACATCGGGTATTCTTTATGATCCTTCACATATTGGTCTACTGCCTTTTGAACGATATCCATTTCACTTGGTATATGTTTTTCGCTTTCTTCAAATAAATCGTAAGTTTCTTTTGACATATAGTAATTTTTTGTAGGAATCCCTCCAAGATGAGGAACGAGCTGCTTAAAGTCAATGCTATTATCATCTTGAACTAGGATAGTACGGAAAACTCCTTTAGGTAGAGTATCAGAAAATTCCCTTACCGCCTTTCGGACTTGTTCAAGTGTAACATCGATTGTAGGATCGGTTATTTTAGACCCAATTTCATTACCAGACTTATTTTCCTCTGCTCTTTGTTTACCTGGATTTTTAAAATACTTTTGAAGTATGGAGTAAACTGTTAGTACCCCAGAACCGATGCCTAAAATGATCCCTATTAATGTAAAGGTTGGATAAACTTCATATCGGTTAACAAGAAAACTCCCTAATTTGTAACCAGCATAAACACTAAGGATGACAGCAATGCCAAAGACCAATATTTGAGTTCTCACATGTTTCAAGAGGTCCAACCCCTTTCAGTGAAAAGTGTGGATCGAGTGAAAGGAAATTTTTGTCATCTTAATTATACCAAATAAATCATTATGTAACATAGGTTTCGATTTATTGTGAAATTTTTTGGATGGATTTTATTATTTTTGAACCCTTTTTTTCTTTTCTCATCACATAATATGGTGTAAAATATTCGAGGTATTAAAAAGAGAAAATATGGGGGAAAAACAAATGAAGAAATTTTTATTATCCTTATCGGCTTTAACAATGGCCATTGGGTTAGCCGCTTGCTCCTCAAATAATGAGTCCAAAACTGAAAAGAAGGAAGCAACAAAAGAAGCTGCTGCGCCTAAAGTGGATGTAAAAAAGGAATTAGTTAAATTTTATATGAAAATTGGCAATAAAATTAATGCAAAAGATGCTGACTTAAATTCGTATATAGCAAAGGCAAGTAAGGAAGATGCAACACCTGAAGAAATGCCAACTGCTGAGGAGAAAGCAAAGGCTAGTGAATCTGCTGCTGCGGTTGCAGCTGAATTGAACAGTCTCAAAGTTCCAGCAGAACTTAAAGACCAAAAAGCTGACCTTGAAGCGGCATTAAAGGATTATGCTGCATCTTACCAAGCAAAAGCAGATGATTTGAAAAAAGATAAACCTTCACTAACTGCAGGTGATGATATTTTCGCTCAAGGTGAAGAAAAACTTGGTAAAGTTTTTGAGGCTGCAAAATTATTCCCGCCAACCTTAGGAAAGCAAGTAAACTAATAGAATAACTAAAAAGACCAGCCAATTTCTAAACGGCTGGTCTTTTTATTAATGAATAATTGAGGCTTCCTTATAAGTAATTTGAATTTCAGCTATTCCTTCGTCAAATGATAAATAGGTCTCGATGTCTTCAAAAAACCAAATATCATTTCCTTCTACATAAAAGGTAATTCCGTTCATTTCTTGCGTATAACTGGCATTTGCAGGCTGTTCAGCCGAAAAAGCTAGACTAAAACCTTTATTCTTTTCTCCAAAGCCTGCATATTGAGGAAATAGGCGAATACTAATTGGTTTAATAACTTCAAATTCTTTTGTGAACCATGATGCCGCTTTTTCATCGATCGATATGAACATCCCTAACCACCAACCTTTTTATTTAATCATGGACCATAAGAAAGAAATGAACATTAAATAAACATAAAATCCTCTCTCCTTATAATGTAAGAATATAATTTTTGAAATGAATTGAATGTGATAATATTCACAGTAAAAGGCTTATTAGAAAAATGTTCATTTTTTGGAATCATTGCGAAGAAATGAAGAGTATTACTTAATTGTATTGATTACGAATGTGCTGTTTTTGTAACATATTAATAGTGAAAACCGTGATAAAATAAAGACACCAAAGAAGGGAGGATGTTCAATGGATAAGGAATTAGGAAAATTAACAGAAAACGAACTGGAATTAAAAGATTTAATTCAAACATTTAATGCGACATTAGAAACCATTGAAAAAAGGCTCTCGAGGTTAGAAAAAATGGACAGTATCGAACATAGGGTAGAGGTAAACCAGATTGATCTATCCGATATTAAAGATTCACTTCAGCGGATTGAGGAGACTCATAATAATAAACTTCAGCAAATAAATCGCCGTCTTGACTCACATTTAGTTAAAATAGCGAAGTTAGAAGAAGAAATGATTATTTCAAAAAATATATAATTTATTCCTGAGACTGTTATCCGTACAGTCTTTTATTTTTCTAATGAAAAATAAAAATAGACCGGTAGGACCGGTCTATCATCTCTATGAAAGGACTTCTGATTTAGTTACTGAAACTTGTGGAGCGCTGGCTTCGTCATTACTTGCATTTTTAGTTACCTCAATATACTTTATATGATGCTCTTCCATATCAAGAATTTTAAAGGTAAATGAATCATGAAGGATGATGTCGCCTTCTTTAGCCTCATAATTTTCGGTAAGAATCCAACCGCCAATTGTATCGACATCTTCATCATCAATTTCCACGCCTAGTAAATCATTAATTTCACTCACTAAAACTTTTGAATCGATGATGTAATGATTTTCCTTAATCTTGCGGATCTCTGAAATTTCATCCATATCAAATTCATCCCGAATTTCACCAACAATTTCCTCGAGGATATCCTCAACCGTAACAAGTCCCGATGTTCCACCATATTCATCCATTAAGACCGCCATATGAACACGATCCTTTTGCATCTTAACCAATAAATCATGTATAGGAATCGTTTCTATTACTCTAATAATAGGCCGAGTAAAGTTTTCAATAGTTTGTGATGAAAGATTTTCATTGCCTATTAAATCAGTCATGATTTCCTTGATATTGATTAAACCAATAATATGATCTTTATCGCCATCAATGACAGGATATCTTGTAAATTTTTCTTCCCGTAAGACTTGAAGAAAGGTTTCTAATGAATCGTCCTTTGATAAGGAAACCATCTCTGTTCGAGGTACCATGATTTCCTTGGCAATCCGATTGTCAAATTCAAAAATTTTATTTACATACTTAAACTCTGATTGGTTAATTTCGCCACTTTTATAGCTTTCAGATAGGATAATTCGAAGTTCTTCCTCCGAATGGGCAATTTCATTTTCCGATACCGGCTTTAACCCGAAAAGACTAGAAACAATCCGTGCAGACCCATTTAGTACCCAAATAAAAGGGTACATAATCTTATAAAATAAGATTAAGGGTCGTGACATGACTAAGGTAATCAATTCTGCCTTTTGAATAGCAAGAGTTTTAGGTGCTAGCTCCCCAACCACAACATGAAGGAAAGTAATGGTCGCAAATGCAATCCCAACTGAAAATATTTGCGTTGCGCTCTCAGGCAAGTTCAATTTTAGGAAAAGTGGGCTAAGCATATGCTCGATTGTCGATTCCCCAATCCAACCTAATCCCAAGGCAGTTATGGTTATACCCAGTTGACAAGCAGATAGATATTCATCTAAGTTTGATATCACTTTTTTTGCGGAAATAGCCCTCGAATTTCCTTCTTCAATTAACTGATCAATTCTTGAACTCCTGATTTTAACAATCGCAAATTCGGAAGTTACAAAAAATGCAGTTAAGGCAATTAAAATGGCTATAATAACCAAGTTAAATATGTCCAAATAAGTTCCCTTATCCCGTTGTAAGACGGGTAAGGAGTCACCTCCCAGTTTTTAAAAAAAAATTAAGTCGTAACACTTAAAAGTGATTTCATGAGAGCTGTTCGCAGCAGACTTAAGTTTAGAGTCAGCATTTCTTTCTGTTCCTCATCCAATTTTTCTAAGATAGGAATGAGATCAAACAGGTCGTTATGCAGCTGTTTCATTTGCTGTGTTACAGCACTAACATGTTTTTCAACTTCTGAGTCACGAAGGTTTTTTGCTTTGCGCATTTCTAGTTTTCTTTTAATCTCGTCTAATGGAAAGTGCAGATTTTTACATTCTTCAATAAATTTTAAATCATCCAATGCTTCGTCAGAGTATATACGGTAATTTGCTTTGGAACGTTCTGCCACTAATAAGCCAATAGACGTATAGTAGTCAATTGTTCGTTTTGACATATGCGCTATTTCTGCTAATTCTCCAATTCGATAGACAGCCCCATCTTACCACCTCTACATTTAAAAATTAATAATAATTATAAATAATTTAAACCGTACAGTCAAACGTTCTACTTTAGATAGTACTTGATACTCATATTTTATGGAGAAACACAGTAAGTATGAGTATCAAAATCTAAAAATTACAAAAACTTAATATGATGAAAAGCGCTCCATTACTCGGGAGCGCTGTTACTAGCCTTACTTACCTCAATATATAAGATATGATGACCCTCGTTTTCTAATATTTGAAAGGTGAATCCTTCCTTTTCAATCGTATCACCCTTTTTAACATCAAACTTTTGTGTTAAAAACCATCCTCCAATTGTATCAACTTCCTCCTCTTCAAGTGTGGTTCCAAGGAGATCATTTACCTCACCAATTAGGACTTTGCCATCCAAAATAAAATGATTTTCTCCTTTTTTCTGGATAAGTGGAAGTTCATCTAAATCAAACTCATCACGAATCTCACCAACAATTTCCTCAAGAATATCTTCAACGGTAACAATTCCTGCCGTCCCACCATATTCATCTGATAGGACAGCCATGTGGGAGCGGTTTTTCTGTAATTTTACCAATAACTCCTGAATAGGTATGCTTTCAATAACATGAATAACTGGTTTTACATAAGGAAGCAGGGGTTGTTCTCCTGTACATTTTTGTTGTATACAATCGGTTAGAACTTCTTTAATATTCACTACCCCAAGGATATTATCTTTATCTCCGTCAATCAGGGGGTAGCGTGTATATTTTTCCTCACGGACAATTTCGAGAATTTCCTCCATTGCCGAATCTTTGGATAATGTAACTACTTCCGTTCTTGGAACCATAATTTCCTTAGCGATTCGATCATCAAATTCAAAAATATTATTCATGTAACTGTACTCCGAATGATTAATTTCCCCGCTTTCATAGCTTTGGGATAGAATCATCCGCAATTCTTCTTCGGACAAAACAATCTCTTGCTCGGAAGTTGGTTTAATTCCGAAAAGTCCTGTAACAAACCGCGCGGAGCGGTTAAGAATCCATATAAAAGGATACATCAGCCTGTAAAACAGAATCAGTGGTTTTGCAAAAAGCATAATAATTTGTTCTGATCTTTGAATTGCAAATGTTTTTGGTGCTAATTCACCAATGACTACGTTAAAAAAAGTAATAATGGCAAATGCAAGAATAAATGAGATAATTTGTTTTAATGATAGTGGTATTTGAATCCACACAAAAATTGGTTGTAATACGGTACGGATTGTAGGTTCGCCTAACCAGCCAAGGATTAAGGATGTAATTGTAATTCCTACCTGTGTTGCTGATAAATAACCGTCTAAGTTAGAAATTACTTTTTTTGCTGCTTCAGCTTTTGGGTTACCTTCTAAAATTAATTGGTCTATTCTGGTCGTCCGTACCTTTACCATGGCGAATTCTGATGCAACAAAAAATGCAGTAAAGGTAACTAGGAATGCAATAATAAGAACGTTCATCCAAATCATTTAGTACCTTACAAAAGGTAAGGTATGCCACCTCACTTAGTTTTTACTCTATGTAAACATTATTCCCAGTAATCGACTTTCTAAGTTTAACTAACTTCAAAATTGTCTTTATTATTTCAAAAAATGCTCTTTATTATCAAACTAAGGAAGGATTAAAACAAAAAAGCAGCCTTTGGCCGCCAATGTTAATTTTAACTGTTTAGGTGATTCCATTCCCGTGCCAGCATGCTATAAATAAAAAGGTCATGGAAACGCCCATTTAAATGTTCACCATCCCGAGCGATACCTTCTTTGACAAACCTTAGCCTCTCTGGAATGGCACGGCTTTTAACATTTTTTACTCCGCAGCGTATTTCAATTCTGTTTAATCCTAATTGATAAAAACAATAATTTAGCAGGGCTTTCACTGACCTGGTAATAATTCCGTGACCTTCAGCTTTCTTGGCTAAATAGTAACCAATACTTGCCATCCTGTTGTACCAATCAATTTGATGCAATCCTAAGGAACCAACCAGCTCACCACGATAAAAAATTCCTACATTCATGCCGCTTTTTTCAGCAAATTGGTTAAGCCATACGGGAATAATAGTTTCAATTTGAAAGGGAGTGGTCATAT
Source organism: Neobacillus cucumis (assembly GCF_002860255.1). Taxonomy (GTDB): domain Bacteria; phylum Bacillota; class Bacilli; order Bacillales; family Cytobacillaceae; genus Neobacillus; species Neobacillus cucumis_A. Next base: position 248,360 of record NZ_PGVE01000064.1, on the reverse strand, counting down.
TATCCACCCATGGCATCCATTCCCGTAAATGTTCTCGATTTTCCTCTATAAGTTGAAATAGCATGAATGCTTGATGCCGCTGAAATAACTGAAGCTCGATTTCATGGTCTACTTTTAATGTAAACATAGGCCTATTCTCCTGATGATCAGTTTTTGGTACATCATATGCATAATAGGCCTGAGGGGGAAATCAAATTAAAGAAAAAATCCCTCCTTTTTAATAAAGTGGGATTAAAGGTTTCTTCTATAGATTTTCCTCTTGCTCTTCATCAGCTTCTAAAGCTACTGGTAAATATATGGAGAAAGTTGTTTTATCGCGAGACGAGTCACAGGTTAATTCACCTTTATGTTTTTCAATAATTTCTTTACATACAAACAAGCCAAGGCCAGTTCCTAGTTTTTTTGTAGTGAAAAAAGGTTCAAAAATGGTTTTATGCATTTCAACTGGAATAACAGGACCATTATTCGAAATACTGATTTTAATAGTTTCATTATCTTCTAATGAACTGTGTATTTCGATTGTAGGATTTGGGACTTCATGGTGATTCAGAACATCAATGGCATTAAATATGATATTAATAAAGACCTGCCTGATTTCATCCGCATAACCATTTAAGGTAAAATCATCACTTAAATTATTTTGAATTTTAACTTTACCGTCCAAAATACTTGGATAAAGAAAATTTAAGACTTCATCTATAAGATAATTTAATTTGAAGAATACCTTTTCTTTTCCGATCAGCTCTTTTTTTGAAAGTAACAAAAACTGTGAAATGCGAAAATTAAGCTGATCTAATTCACTCGAGATAATGTCTAAATATCTCATATTTGGATAATCAGCTTTAAGTAATTGAATAAATCCTTGCACAGATGTTAGTGGGTTTCTAAATTCATGAATAAAGCTTGAGGTCATTTGGCCGAGAAGTGTTAGGCGATCTTGATGGGTTGAGTCAATAAACATTGTCTTTTCTTCAATAATTTTATTTTTTGCTTCAGAGTAATGGGATACAGCAAAATATAAAAATTTATCGAAGCAAAAATTAATATCATTAATGGACTTCTGTAATTCGGACCAAGTAAGCCCCGTTTTACTTAAAAAACTATATAATATAGTTCTTCCAATATTGACATTGTAGACAAAATCACCAATGTTAATGTCTGCCATTACTCGTTCCTCTGAAATATCTATGGCGATTTTTTCAATAATAGTTAATAATTCTTCTTTTGATTTACTATGCATAGTTAGAATGACATTTAAAAGAGCTTCTCCATTTTCACGAATTTTACCTTTAAAGGGATCACCTTGGTAAATCATGATTGCATTCTCCCATTCTTGAACTAATTGCTCTTTGTTATTTGCAAAAAAGGCGATTAAGTCCGTTTGTTCTCCCGTAAACATGTTGTTTCCTCCTATGGTTTTAACCAAACTGAATATCATGTTAATTCGATGATGAATTTAAAAATCCTTTTTTAAATGAAAGAAAATATATATTTTATCTTGGTAAATGTTGTTAATTATCTATGTTTTTTCGAACTTTTGTCAAATTTATTATGCTTCTTAACTCAAAAAAGTGTTAAAATACAATTAGAAAGATAATCATTCTCAATTAACATAGATAGGGTGATATACATGTTTGGATCTTTAAAAGCTGGAGATAAAGGGAAAATTATAGATATATCTCATGTTGGTCACCTCGTTCAAAGACGACTGCTTGATCTTGGAATTACAGAGGGATCTGAGGTTTGTGTAAAATGTGTCATGCCGTTTGGGGGCCCAATTATGATCGAATCATGCGGTCAATGTGTTGGTATTCGACGCAAAGAAGCAGTTCAGATTGAAGTGGAGAGAATATAATGGAAATCGCTCTAATCGGAAATCCTAATACCGGGAAAACTTCATTGTTTAATAATCTAACAGGTTCCTATGAGTATGTTGGTAACTGGAGCGGTGTGACAGTTGAAAAGAAAGTAGGAGTTTTCAAGAATAATATTGGACAATTAATAGATTTACCTGGAGTATACACACTAAATCCCTTATCCAAGGATGAAGGTGTTGTCACTTCGTTTTTTTTAAATGAATCTGTTGATCGATTATTAAATATCTTAGATGCTTCACAATTAGAACGTAATTTACATTTGACTCTTCAATTGTTAGAGTTTGAGAAACCCGCTCTAATAGGCTTAAATATGATTGATGTTGCGAAGAAACGCGGGATTCATATTAATGTAGAGAAGCTGGCAAAACTTCTAGGTGTTCCTGTTGTCCCTGTGGTCGCTCGAAGCGGAAAAGGTTGTGACAAGCTTGTTGATGTCATTTCTACAAAATCCATTCAGCCTGCGAACAAGCACCTTGTCTATTATGGCAAAGAGGCAGAAGAGGCAATTTTAGCAATAACCGGGGAAATTTCAGGTAAGACAGCCCATTCTACAAGATTTCTTGCCATACAGTTTCTTGAAGGAAATCAATATGTTCAAAACTATGTTTACAGTATTGCGAATCCTCAGAGTATAAAGGATATCGTAAATAACTTAGAAAACAAACTCCAAGCACGATTGAATGGAAAATCACTTTCCAATTTTATTTATTTAAAAAGGAAAGAAGTGATAGAAAAGGTTGTTGCGGAAGTAGCCAGCAAAAGTAACTCAGTTATACCACTCTCTGAGAAAATTGACAGCATTGTAACGAATCGATTCTTAGGGATGCCAATCTTTCTTTTACTGATGTATTTCATGTTTATGCTGACATTTGATTGGCTGGGGACACCCTTATCAGATGCTCTGGATGCCTTTTTAACCGGACCAGTCACTACTGGGTTTGAAGCCGTCTTAAGCGCCATTCATGCTTCAGATTTTATTCATGCTTTAATTATCGAAGGGCTAGTCGCAGGGGTTGGCGGAGTACTTGTGTTTGTACCGCAAATCTTTATTCTTTTCTTCTTTATCTCTTTATTAGAGGACTCCGGTTACATGGCTCGAGTAGCCCTTGTAATGGACCGCATTATGGAATCAGTAGGGTTAAATGGAAAAGCGTTTATACCGATGATGATTGGCTTTGGCTGCAATGTCCCAGGGATCATGGCTGCTAGAACAATTGAAACACCACGGGAGAGACTCTTAACCATACTTTTAACACCATTAATGTCCTGCTCGGCACGTTTACCAGTTTATGCCTTATTTGTGGGAGCCTTCTTTGCAGCCCATAAAGCATTTGTTGTTCTAAGTCTATACGTGTTAGGAATTGTGGTGGCCTTAACTTTAGCAAAGCTATTTTCTAAAACCTTATTAAAATCAGAAACATCTTTATTTGTTATTGAACTTCCTCCATACAGACTTCCACAATTTCAATCATTATGGAGAAGTACATGGGATAAAGGAAAGGGTTTTATTAGAAAGGCAGGAACATTTATCTTTGCAGGTTCCGTTTTTATTTGGCTGTTATCTTATGCAGGGCCGCATGGCTTAAAAGTTAATATGGATGATAGTTTTTTAGCTGCAATTGGTAATGTTATTGCACCGATTTTTGATCCGATAGGGTTTGGAACATGGCAGGCAACTGCTTCTTTAATAACAGGCTTCTTGGCAAAAGAAGCAATTATTTCAACAATGAATATTATTTATTTTGTTCCAAATGATGCAAGCCTTCAAGGGTTATTGGCTAATTACTACACTCCGCTTTCAGCTTATAGCTTCATGGTATTTATCTTATTGTATATACCTTGTTTGGCTACAACGGCAACCATTTATAAGGAAACTGGTTCAAAAAAATGGACTGCTTTTTCAATGATTTATGCGTTCGTAATTGCCTATGTGTTATCCTTGATTATTTATCAAGGTGGAAAATGGTTTGGATTGGTTTAATATCTTGAGAGGGGTGGAACAAATGATTGCGAGTATATTAATCGGTGTGGCTATTTTTGGATACGCTTCTTGGGCATTAGTTAAATTCATTAATAGATCCAAAAAAGGAAAATGTGCCGCCTGTGATTTGAAAAATTCATGTTCCAGTCAGTGCAACATTCCACCACGAAATGCGTAAGCGCCCTGGAGCTAGACAATCTTCAAATATCAAGTACTCAAAACTGCTATTGTGAAATATAGCAGTTTTTTTATTCTTGAAATTTGAATAGTCCATTGAACTTGTGTAAAATTACACTAGAAGAAATTGAAGGAAGGGCTTACTGTGAACAGGGATGAAATTATTATGCAAGTTTCTGAAAAGCTGCGTCTGATTCGGACAGAAGCAGGTTTTACACAGGATAAGATGGCAGATATTATTGGTGTCTCGAAGAAAACCCTTGTACAAATTGAAAAAGGGAGAGTCTTAGCTGGCTGGTCGACCGTTGTCTCCATTTGTGCCCTTTTTCGGGAAACAGAAACAGTCCAATTCTTGTTTGGAAATGAACCCCTTGAGGTATTAGAAACAGTTGCCCTAAACGGAATTGATCTTCGTAAAACAAAAACCCTTGGTGGAAGAGTTTGGTGGAGGATAATATCTCAAAAGAATGGATTTATCCTGCAGCAAAATATTTTAAGTAAGCATTTTCGAATTCTAGATGATCAAAACTATCGTATCTTTTCAAGCTTTGATGAGAAATTATCTAGACACCGCTTTAAAGAATTGGCTAAAAGTGAATAATCCAAACAAAAAAGATGGGGTCTTGCTCCCATCTTTTTTTGTATAAAGCTTTTTATTTAAATACTGTCATAAAAACTAATAAATTATCAAAAAGTATACTTGATAATGAGAACAAAGCAAAAGGATGTCATCATTGTGATAGTAACAGATAAAACAATTGGATTCTTTAAACAATTAAAAAAATGGCATGTGCTTCAAGTTAGTCTGCTGTTTATATTGGTTATAGTATTGGCTTTCTTTGCTCTTCTTTTATATTTCTCAAGGGATGCCGATATATCGGGCTTAAAGAATGAACTGCCGAAGCCAACCGTTTTTTATGATAAGGGTGGAAAAATTGCCAGTAAGGTTTCCGCGAATAAAACTGAAGGTGTTCCAATAAAGGTAGTTCCAGATTCCTTGAAGAATGCTATTATTGCCATTGAAGATAAGCGATTTTATCAGCATAATGGGGTCGATTTAATCGGAACGTCTAGGGCACTATTTCGTGACCTAATGGCAGGCGGGTTGGTAGAAGGGGGCAGTACGATTACGCAACAATTAACAAAAAATACACTCTTAACAGCTGAAAAGACCCTCAATAGAAAGATGCAAGAGGTGTTTTTAGCTATTGCAGTTGAACGCAAGTATTCAAAAAAGGAAATTCTCCAAATGTATGTGAATCAAATTTACTTTGGCAATGGCGCATATGGAATTAAACAGGCGGCAAGCAAATATTTTGCTAAAGAGGTTCAAGAGTTATCAGTTAGTGAATCAGCCCTGCTAGCCGGGTTAATTAAAGCACCGTCAGCCCTTAATCCTTATCAGCATTTGAAAAAGGCCACGGATAGAAGAAATCTTGTCTTGGCTGAAATGAAGAATCAAGGCTATCTTTCTGATAGCGAATATAACAGGGCAAAAGTAGAAAAGGTTATTTTAAATGATAAGGGAGGCGATCCATTTCGAGGGAGATACCCCTACTATGTTGATCAAGTATTAGATGAGGCCGTTTCGAAATATGGACTTACACAGGAGGAATTATTAACAGGCGGATTTCACATTTATACGGAACTTGATCCAAAAATGCAAGCCGCAATGGAAACAACGTATCTAAATAGCTCTCTTTTTCCTAAGGGCACAAACGGCCTGGTTCAAAGCGGAGGTGTATTACTCGATCCCAAAACAGGCGGAGTCAGGTCCATTGTTGGCGGGAGAGGGAAACATACCTTTAGAGGCTACAACCGTGGGTCGCAATTAAAAGCGCAGCCAGGCTCAGCATTTAAGCCAATTGCAGTCTATACACCAGCCTTAGAAGAAGGTTGGAAAATGACTGATATGCTAAAGGATGAACCAATGAAATTTGGGGATTATCAGCCAAGCAATTATGATCATAAGTATACAGGAGAAGTGCCGATGTATGAGGCGGTAAAGGAATCAAAGAATGTTTCGGCCGTCTGGCTATTAAATGAGCTGGGAATTGAAAAGGGAGTCGATTCTGTTAAACGATTTGGTATCTCATTAGACAAAAAAGATAAGAATTTATCCATGGCTCTCGGCGGTTTGCATAGGGGAATTTCACCTTTGAGTATGGCTGAAGCATTTTCCGTTTTTCCTAATAAAGGATACAGAATAAAAGGTCATGTAATTAAAAAAATAGTTAATTCAGAGGGAAAAGTAGTGGCTGAATGGAAAGAAGAAAAGGTGATGGTAACCACAAAAGCTGTTACTGACCAAATGACCACCATGCTTCTAGGTGTAGTGGAAAAAGGAACGGGAAAAGCAGCGCAAATACCCGGCAGAGAAACAGCTGGTAAAACAGGCTCCACTCAAGTACCCATCAAAGGGATAACTGGACTGAAGGATCAATGGTTTGTCGGATTTACACCTCAGTTAGTAGGTGCGATTTGGATCGGTTATGATAAAACAGATGCTACTCATTATATTATCCCAACAAATAGGACGGGCTCTGCTGTTGTCTTTCGAGAAGTTATGAAGGAATCGTTAAAAGGTTCAGCTAGACAGAAATTTCATGTCAAACACATTGATTTATTAATAGAACAAAGGAAAAAAGCAGAAGAAAAGAATCAATTTAAAGAGCATTTTAATAATGAAGTTCAAAAGTGGGAAGATAGATGGAATAAACAAATAGAGAAGTGGAATAAACAGTGGAGGAATAAAAGACAAAATTAAGAAGACTATCGAGGCGAGGTACAGGAAAACATCCCGTACCTTTTTACGAAACACTAAAGGATTCTGAAAAATGGGAATTGACTTTTGGAAAAACTGGTGATAACCTAACAAAAGAAGAAATATTAGGAAAAAAGGAGGGTTACAAAATGAAAAACTTAAATATCGCTCAAAGTATTATAACTAAATATTTGAATGTAACCTGTCCTATGAAACTTTTTCTCTAACAGTTTTAATGTTTATAAACAGACACAGTGTTGCGTTCTTTAGTAAAGCGTAACCTGTGTTTTTTTGTCCCCTTTTTTAAACGGAGGCATACTGCACACCAGCGGTATGCCTCTTTTTAATATAATTCAAAGACTAAGGAGGAACAGAAGATGTTAATAAATTTGGAGGTACGACTTGCACAAACATTAGGGGAGACAGAAGGCGGTTAGTACAAAGGGGGTAGAAAGTATTGTTTGAGGTATTACGAAAGTTAAGCTGGTTTTTTAAAGAGAATCAGCGTCGGTATGTAATCGCTATCACACTGTTAATATTAGTCGGTATTTTAGATGTATTACCGCCAAAAGTCATTGGAATGGCGATCGATGATATACATGCCGGAGTAATTAATAAAGGGAAAATTCTTATCTTTCTTGGAGTCCTAGTTTTGATTATGATTTCATCCTACGGAATCACCTATGCTTGGATGTATCGATTATTTGGGGGAGCCTTCCTTGTGGAAAGGAAACTAAGGTCCCGTTTTATGAAACATTTATTAAAAATGACTCCTGCTTTTTATGAAAAAAATCGTACGGGTGACTTGATGGCACGTGCAACCAATGATTTAAAAGCTATTTCTAATACTGCGGGCTTCGGTATCTTAACTCTAGTTGATTCAAGTGTATGGATGCTGACGCTGCTCTTGACTATGGGACTTTTTATCAGCTGGAAACTTACCTTGGCATCCGTTATTCCACTGCCCCTGATGGCGATTTTGATGAAAATTTATGGAAAACGAATTCATACCCGTTTTTTGGAGGCGCAAGATGCCTTTGGTGAACTGAATGACCGTGTCCTTGAATCCGTTGCAGGTGTAAGGGTCATCCGGGCTTATGTTCAGGAGGAAGCTGATATGCACAGGTTTCATGAGTTAACGGAGGATGTTTTTCATAAGAATCTTAAGGTCGCGAGGATTGATGCCCTATTTGATCCAACTATAAAGGTGTTGGTGGGAATCAGTTATTTAATTGGACTCGGTTACGGTGCCTACTTAGTCTTCCATCAAACCATCACCCTAGGCAATCTCGTCTCTTTTAATGTTTATTTAGGAATGCTGATTTGGCCGATGTTTGCCATTGGTGAACTAATCAATGTCATGCAGCGTGGAAATGCATCGTTAGACAGGGTGAATGAGACCCTTAGCTACAAGGCAGAAGTATCTGAGCCGAAATATCCAAAGGGGATTACGACTCTTGAGCGGATTGATTACCAGAATGTTAATTTTCGTTACCCAGCCTCCAAAATCAATAACCTCCACAATATCAATGTCACCTTAGTGCAAGGAAAGACGCTGGGGGTTGTAGGAAAAACAGGTAGTGGAAAGACCACGTTTATTAAACAATTGTTGAGGCAATATCCAATTAGTTCGGGTGAAGTATCTTTATCAGGTATTCCGATTGAGCAGCAATCGATCAATCAACTAAGGGAGCGAATTGGCTATGTTCCGCAAGATCATGTACTTTTCTCAAGAAGTGTAAAGGAAAATATTCTATTTGGTAGTAAGGATGCGAGTGTGGAAGAATTAGAGACAGCGATTGAGCTAGCAGCATTCAGAAAGGATTTGGCCATGCTGCCTGACGGACTGAATACGCTGGTGGGTGAAAAAGGAGTTGCTTTGTCAGGAGGTCAAAAACAGCGTATATCAATCGCGCGTGCACTAATAAAAAATCCGGAACTTCTAATTCTGGACGATTCCTTATCTGCTGTTGACGCAAAAACAGAAAAAAGAATCATAGACAATATTCGTGACATCAGAAAGGATAAGACTACGATTATTACCACGCACCGGATGTCAGCCGTACAGCATGCCGAACATATTATTGTATTAGATGATGGAAAAATCATAGAGGAAGGGACACATGAAGAGCTGCTCAACCGAGCGGGTTGGTATAAAGAACAGTTTGTCCGCCAGCAGCTTGAAGCTCAAGTAGGGGAAGGGGTGTCTCCATGACTACAGGAAAAAGACTAACAAAGTACGCACTAACTTATAAAAAAATCATTATTACGGCCTTATTAATGTTAACGATTTCGGTCGTAACGGATCTTGCTGGACCATTTATTGCCAAAAATATCATTGATCAACATATATTAGGAATCGAAGGTACCTGGTATGAAACAAACAATAGTTCAAGGGCCGTTGAATATGAAGGTAAGTTTTATAAAAGAGAAAAATATATCTCGCAGAGTGAAAAAAAGGGAAAACCAATTAGAATTCTCCAAGTGGGGGCGAGGTTCGTATTCATAAACCAAGAGATTCAATTTGATGGAAAACGTAAGGTAAAAGAAGGTAAGTTATACATTCGAAAGGATAAACGGACGGAGGGGTATCCGGTAAAGGTCCTATCTGGTTCACAATTATTAGCTTTTTATCAACCGGAAATTCCAATCATCTTTAAACTATTATTGCTTTATTTTGGGCTGTTGCTAATTTCGGCATTTTTTCAATATGGGGAAAGGTTTTTTCTGCAAAAATCAGCCAATCGCATCATTCAAAGTATGCGAGAGGAGGTTTTTCGGCAGATTCAATGCCTGCCCATTAAATATTTTGATAACCTTCCTGCAGGGAAAGTAGTTGCAAGGATTACTAATGATACGGAGGCCATTCGAGAATTATATGTAACGGTCCTGGCTACTTTTTTTACAAGTACTATTTATATAACAGGAATTTATGCAGCACTGTTTATTTTAAACGTAAAACTTGCAGCGATTTGTTTATTATTGCTGCCAATCCTTTATGTATGGACACTGATATACCGAAAATACGCATCTAAATATAACCGTATGATCAGGTCAAGAAATAGTGATATAAATGCGGTGTTGAATGAGTCTATTCAAGGGATGAGTATTATTCAGGCATTTAATCAAGAAGGCGCAACAAAAAAAGAGTTTGAAAAGTTAAACCATGAACATTTTACTTATCAAAATAAATTGTTAAGTTTAAATTCCCTAACATCGCATAATTTAGTTGGGATTTTAAGAAATCTCACGTTTACAGCGTTTATTTGGTATTTTGGAGTTCAAGCGTTGAACCCTGCCAATATGATTTCTCTTGGAATGCTCTATGCATTTGTGGATTATATTAATCGTCTTTTCCAGCCTGTTCAAGGGATTGTCAATCAATTGGCTAATTTGGAGCAGGCACTTGTAGCGGGTGAGAGGGTATTTAAATTACTTGATGAGCCTGGAGTAAATGTCAGCAAAGAGCAGATACCTCGTTTTAAGGGAAATGTCATTTTTGAGCATGTCTCTTTTGGTTATAAAGATGATGAATACGTCTTAAAAAATATTGATTTTGAAGCAGAACAAGGTCAAACCATTGCGTTAGTTGGACATACGGGTTCCGGTAAAAGTTCAGTGATGAATTTACTTTTCCGTTTTTATGATTGTCAGAAAGGGAAAATTTTGATTGATGGTAAGGATATTAAAACTATCCCAAGGCAAACGCTGCGAAACCACATGGGGATTGTTTTGCAGGACCCTTACTTGTTCACTGGCACTATTGCCTCCAATGTTAGCCTTAATGATCCAACCATAACGAGAGAAAGAGTAGAGAAAGCGCTAAAGGATGTCGGGGCTGAAAAAGTGTTTAAGAATCTTGAGGAGGGATTTGATGAGCCGGTGATTGAAAAGGGAAGCACTCTTTCCAGTGGCCAAAGGCAATTAATCTCTTTTGCACGCGCCCTTGCCTTTAATCCTGCTATTCTCATTCTTGATGAAGCCACCTCGAGTATTGATACGGAAACAGAAGCAATTATTCAAGAGGCAATGCATGTCCTTAAAAATGGGAGAACCACTTTTATAATTGCTCACCGATTATCAACGATACGAAATGCTGACCAAATTCTTGTATTGGACCGAGGAGTCATTGTTGAAAAAGGCACACATGATGAATTGATGAGTTCTAAAGGAAAATACTATCAAATGTACCAACTTCAGCAGGGAGGAACCAACCAGGCTGGATAGACGAACAACTTCACATAAGTGTAATTTTTATCACTTACTGTACTTACCCTTTGTGCTATTTTAAAGACAAAAATAAAGGGTGGGATGTATATGTCTGAATATTCGGTTGTATTAGCGATTGGCAGCTTTTTAATTCTTTCTTATTTTATCGGATATACACTCATTAAATCATAGACTGCGGACATGGTGTCTGCAGTCTTTTTATTTTTTCAAAACAAATCAATGGGATGTTAATATTAGTTAACAATGGATATATATATTGAAGTAGTAGAAAATGTGAGGTGGAAAGTTATGGAGAAATTTAGAGTCGAGAAGGATACTCTTGGTGAGATTCGAGTACCTGCAGATAAATATTGGGGAGCTCAAACACAGAGGAGCAGAGAAAATTTTAAAATTGGTGAGGAAAAGATGCCGATTGAAGTTATCTATAGCTTGGTGTTTATTAAAAAAGCTGCTGCAATGGTTAATTACAAATTAGGAAAGCTTAATGAAGTTAAAATGAGAACAATCGTAGATGTATGTAATGAGATACATAATGGGGATTACGATCATCATTTTCCATTACTAGTCTGGCAAACCGGCAGCGGTACCCAATCCAATATGAATGTCAATGAAGTGATCGCAAATCGGGCAAACCAAATACTTATCGATTTGGGAAGCTCAGAAAGAATACATCCAAATGATGATGTAAATATGTCTCAAAGTTCGAATGATACTTTCCCAACAGCCATGCATATGGCGGCCTATATTAAAATTACTAAAAGTTTAATCCCAGTAATTTTTGAACTGAAAAATACTCTACAAGAAAAGGAGAAGGCTTTTGCTGGCATTGTCAAGATCGGCAGAACTCATTTACAGGATGCAACACCTCTAACTCTTGGCCAGGAAATTAGCGGCTGGAGGGCGATGCTTGAGAAAGATGAACAAATAATTAAAGAAGCTAGTGAGCATTTATTGATTTTAGCAGCAGGAGGAACTGCGGTAGGGACAGGAATAAATGCTCATCCGCAATTCGGTCAACTGATAGCAGCGGAACTTAAGAATTTAACAGGTTTTTCCTTTAAATCTTCAGATAATAAATTTCATGCCTTAACAAGTCATGCTGAAATTGTTCATGTCCATGGGGCATTAAAAGCATTAGCCGCTGATTTAATGAAAATTGCCAATGATATTCGCTGGCTTGCAAGTGGTCCTCGCAGTGGAATAGGAGAGATTAGTATCCCGGCAAACGAACCGGGAAGTTCCATTATGCCGGGAAAAGTCAATCCAACACAAAGTGAAGCTTTGACGATGGTGGCTTGTCAGATTTTTGGAAATGATGCCTCAATTGGTTTTGCTGCCAGCCAAGGGAATTTCGAGTTGAATGTCTTTAAACCAGTCATCATTTATAACCTAATTCAATCTATAAGGCTTCTTGCAGATGGGATTGATTCTTTTAATAAGAACTGTGCAATCGGTATAGAGGCAAATGTTGAAAAAATATCAAATAACGTAGAACGTTCATTAATGTTAGTAACGGCACTTAATCCGCATATCGGGTATGAAAAAGCAGCGGAAATTGCAAAGCTTGCTTTTAAGGAAAATAGTACCCTAAAAGAAGCAGCACTTAAAACGGGTTACCTTACGGAAGAACAGTTCTCAGAGTGGATTAATCCTGAAAAAATGGTTTAATTACAACAGTGAAAGCCCCCACCGTTAATAGGAGGGGGCTTAGGCCATATTATTAATTTGTACAGAAAAGTTGGTTAAAAATTAGCGTTGGAATCCGCCGCCAAGTTGAGATTCTGCCATTGCTACAAGACGCTTTGTAATTTCTCCTCCGACAGAACCGTTTGCACGTGAAGTAGTATCAGCACCAAGATTTACGCCAAATTCTTGAGCGATTTCATACTTCATTTGGTTAAGTGCTTGCTCGACGCCTGGTACTAAAAGTTGATTAGAGTTGTTGTTACTTGCCATAGTTGAATAACACTCCTCTTATTAATTTTGGGGTCAGTATGGAATTGAACCATAATATTGCCACCTGGCCTAACCCATATTATCCATGGTTATGATAAAGAATATTAGTAATTGGAGATGATTCATTTTGGTTGGATGATCCGGAGTTGCACCGGATATTACCCTTGTGATTGGCTTCATCCATCGGTGTAATTGTTGCTTTGTAATCTTTATTATGATTAATTTTTAAAGTTCTATTCAAAAAGTTTTAATGTTAGTTTTTTCCATTACATATGAACTTTAACTTAACACAAACTAATATTATCTTCTTAATAAAAGGGTGAACTCTATTGGCCATATGCCCAGTATGTAATGGATTAAGGGAAGTTTATTTAATGTGTACGAAATGTGGGGAACCTATGTTAGAAAGCGGTCGGCTCATTGATTTTTATGATGATTATAGTCCGTACATGGAAATTGATTTAATGAAACTTGAGGATGGGTATCCAGATACCCATTCAGGGCAAAAATGTCCACACCTATACAGATGTCCTGCTTGTCACAGTGACGAAGTCATTTTTATAAAAGAATAACCCCGTTATTAAGATAACGGGGCGATGCTTCTATAAAAATTTATCTTTCATTTACAGTTCTGATACGTGATTCAGTATCTGTATCAAAGAAATGAGCTTTATTTAGGTCGAAAGCAAGGTCTACTGTGTCACCAGGGTGAACATCCGCACGTGAATCTAGGCGAGCAACGAAGTCCTGACCACCGAGACTAGAATAAACCATTAATTCAGCACCAGTTAACTCGGCAACATCAATATTGGCTTTAATTTTTGTTCCAGCAGATGCTTCAATAAATACAGGCTCATCGTGGATATCCTCTGGACGTACACCAAGGATTATTTCTTTTCCAACATAACCTTGTTCACGTAAGAATTTCATTTTTCCTTCAGGAACTGCAATCGATGTATTACCGATCACGAATTTTCCATCTTGAAGTTTTCCATTAAAGAAGTTCATTGCAGGAGAACCAATAAAGCCGCCAACAAAGACGTTCTCTGGCTTTTCATATACTTCTTTTGGTGAACCTACTTGCTGAATTACACCATCTTTCATAACAACTAGACGTGTTGCCATTGTCATAGCTTCTGTCTGGTCGTGAGTAACATAAATTGTAGTAGTATCTAAACGACGGTGAAGCTTTGCAATCTCTGCACGCATCGCTACACGAAGTTTAGCATCAAGGTTTGATAATGGCTCGTCCATTAAGAATACCTTTGCGTCACGAACAATCGCACGGCCTAGTGCAACACGCTGACGTTGACCACCTGAAAGTGCTTTTGGTTTACGAGTTAGGTAGGCTTCTAAGCCAAGGATTTTTGCTGCTTCTTTTACACGGCGTTCAATTTCATCTTTTGGAAACTTACGTAATTTCAATCCAAATGCCATATTATCATATACAGTCATGTGAGGATAAAGAGCGTAGTTTTGGAATACCATCGCAATATCACGATCTTTTGGAGCTACATCGTTAACTCTTTTTCCATCGATGAAAAAGTCACCTTTTGAGATATCTTCAAGTCCGGCAATCATTCGTAGAGTAGTAGACTTTCCACAGCCAGATGGTCCAACAAACACGATAAATTCCTTATCTTCAATATGCAAGTTGAAGTCCTGTACCGCAGTTACTTTATTGTCGTAAATTTTATAAATATGATCTAATTTTAATTCAGCCATTTGTCTCTTCCTCCCTGAATAAGTTGTATCTTTAGTTTACAGGGAATGAAAACATTTACATATGGACAGGTTGCACAAAAAATGAAAACGCTTTTTTGGGCATTTTGTCATTTTTGTTGTTCAAAGAGCAGACAAGCTAAAAAAACAGTGAAGGCTCCATAAAAATCTTTAAGGCCAATGCCGGTTTTTTCAATAAATTTATCAATCCGATACTGTAATGTATTTCGATGGATATATAATTTCTTAGCTGTCATACTAGCATTTAAATTGTTTTCAAGAAACACTTTGATGGTTGAAAACATTTCAGGTTCTTCTTTAAAAAGATCAATTATTTCTTGACTGACCATTGCAATTAATTCTTGCGGCAAGGAATAAGCTAAATAAGCTGGGAACACCCGTTCAAAAGTAAATGTATTAGATTGGTGCATTTGGGAGAGGGCAAAAGAAAAATATTCTTTTTCCTGATGGAACTTGCTAGGTAATTCCGGTGAAAATACGCATGGTTTTCCAATATAAAAAGAAATTTTCACATAAAAATCACTTTCAAGTGTTTCTGACATCGAAACGATCTCTTCCTCTGAAAGGGACATGGAATCCTTCTCCTCTACCACAATCCCCCTGGTTCGACCTTCCCAAAGAATAATCACATCTTCAGAGAAAAAACCTTTTAAGGCCGATTCTATCTCAGGTTGATTTACCTCAACTCCGTTAAAATTCAGCTGGATAATCCTTAATGTATTTCCAGTTGAGTAGCTTGGTAATGGACCACCTGAATATAAAAAATCATGCCATGCCTTTATAGTCGGATGAAGATTTGAATTAGGAAATTCCACCAAAGTATAAAGTGTTTTAAGGAGGTTTATTTCTCGTTCATTAAGCTCGGTTTTAGGTATAGCTACCCATGCATCCTCTGATTCATCGCAAAAATAGAAGAAACGCTCTGATGGGCTTTTTGGTTTGCTTGGAAAAAAGATGGAATTTTGATAGAACGACAATAATTTTTTTATCATGTTGATTTCCCCGTTATTAAAATTTTCAGGCTTTATCCATTATTATACCAATTGTGTGGCTGTGCACAAAAGAGAAATGGCTGTACGAGCTTTTTACCGTACAGCCACTTAACATTTATTCAATTTCAGCAGGTGGTTGTTCTTTAGGAAGATCATGTGCTTCTTCAATATTGGCGGCATCGTGGCGGGAATGGACCGAACCACCGGACAAGCCTTCATTTATCATACGGTCTACATCTACATAGGCTTTATCTCTGCCTTCATATGCAGATTCTTTATTTGTTAAATTTTCTTTACTCAAAACATTCACCCTTTCTGCACAAAAAGTTAGCATGTTGGTATTCAAGCACGCTGAAGATTCCTTGAGATAAAAGGAAACAGGCTATTGCTCTAGTTTGCGGGAAAGGGAGGGTTTTCATTCATCTCTATATGTTGAAGAAATAAAAGGCACAGATTTTCGATTTTTTTCCCCTCGATATCAACTTCATCAAAACTCATTGGTTTCGAATTCACCTCGTATATATAATAACGACCTGTTTCACTTAATCCTGCATCAATCGTAAATTCACCAAAGAAGCCGAAACGACTTGAGAGAGCATTTCCGACATTAGAAATAATCTTTTGGAAAAATTCATCATGCTCGTTTGATTGAAAGAGCTGATAGGGAAGAAACTTCCCTCCTGCTGGGATATGTGTTGTGACATCCTGATCCTCGGAAAGTCTAATTCCAACTCCAGTTAGAGTATATTCCCCGCGATTCGCATGGGCTAAAATTCGAAAATCAAAACGGCTGCCATTATATTTTGCCGGGCGTATTTCCTCCTGTGCTAAATATGATTTTTTAAGTAATTCTTCCTTCCATTCCTTCCAAAAATGATCAAAGGAATGGAAGTTTTCATGGATTTTAATACCCTCTAATTGGATTTCAGAAGAATCGGTTATTCTAATACGAACGATTCCTTTTCCCTTTGAAGATTGGGTGGGTTTTAGATAAATACCTCCAAACTTTTTTAGAAAGGGTAACAAATTCTCTGGTTCCGCTACTGGGATTGTTTCAGGCAAATAATGTTGAAGAATGCTATCGTTTTTTAATAATTGGTAAAGGTCATATTTATCGATAAAGCAAGGGTTAAAAAAGGGGATTTTTTTTTCCTTCAATTTTGAAAATAACTTCTGACTTTTTTCATCCTTCTCCGCTTTTCTGAAAGGGATTCGATTATAAACAAGATGAGGGAAAGGGAAACATCCTTTTTTCCAGCGATTTTCCTCTGGTGAAAAGATATACCCATTTATATAATCTTCTTTTACTTCTTCCGGTAGAAAGACAAAGCTTATTCCATTGAGGGAAATAAGCCTTTTTTGTATTTCTATAAAAAGTGGTCCATTTCCGGCGATGGATCCATCTGTTTTGCTTGAAGTTACAATACCAATCAACGGTATAACATTGTTTTTCATTTAAATAATTCCTCTGGATGTAATAGCGACTGCTCTGTTAAAAAGACGGCAAATGCTATGGATAATTTTCGTGTTAATAAATCAAATTCTTTTAGCTCCGGATGACTAAAGATAGATCTGCCAGGTTTTGAATTAGCTTCAAAAAGCCAGACGTCTCCGTTTCGATCAATGCCTAAATCAAAACCAATCTCACCAATTATTCCTTCAATATTTTTATCAAGTGCTTTACTTAATAAAAGAACAGCATGACTTAATTTTTCGGTGTAAATTTTTGCTTCATCTTCTGAGAAAATTTCGTTGATGGTTTTAATATCACCACCGCTTCTAGCATGGGTGGTTACACTGCCTTGACCGGCAATTTTTCCGGCAATCGCTGTAACACGCCACTGACCGGAATCGTCTTTGTTGGTATGAACTCGGAAATCCACCGAACGCTGATCCTTTCTAAGTAAATGAATACCCTGCTGGACCAGCATTCTGTCTAGTGAAAGGGAGGAAAACACCGATTGAAATAATCGTTCCAAAGTGGAGTATTTTCGTAAACGATTTTGGCCTGCTTCATCTTGATAGCGGCAATAATAATGATCTGTATGTTTGTCATAAATGACTTGATGAACACCATATCCGAGACTTCCATTTTTGGGTTTAATAAAAACATGACCATATTTAGAGAGCATCATCTCAATGGAGGAAAAGGATATAAACGGATAAGTTTCCGGTAAATATGGTGTAACAGATGAATCCTGCTGAAGTCTTTCATAAATATCAAGTTTATTAAAGAATCCAGGATTGTACCATGGGATCAAGTACTCCTTTTGAAGACGATTTCTTGCCTTAATTAATTTAGGATTTTCCTCACTTTTACGATTTGGTAATCGGTCATAGATGACATTAGGGAAAGGCACATCCACTGTTTTCCACTTGTTTTCGTGAAAGAAATATCCTTCAATCGTTCCTAGCTTCCAATCAATATGCTGTTCGCCAAAAACAAATGGAAGGGCACCGACAGACCGATTGACAGAGAGAAGTTTAGCAAAAAATTGAGTTCGTTCACCTATGGGCTGGTCAGGGTATGAGGTAAATCCTGCTGTAAAAATACCGACTAATGGACCGATATAGAGAACTTCATTCTCTAGGAAGGCATGTAAGGGTACTTTGAAATTAGGAAACTGAATTCTTTCTTGTATTTTCCTGCTGATAGATATTCGGTCATTTTGGTCTGGATGGGGAAGGAACTCAACTTCCATTGATTTTGAACCAAAGGCAATTCTTTTAATCTGTTTATCTTCAATTAAATTCGGAGGACAAAAGACAATTAATTGGTCATTTTGTGCGACCTCAATGAGATAATGTTTTCTCATAATAGACCTTCCTTTCCGTCGGTCCTGTCTCAAAAAGATGTTTTCCATAAAGCAGTGGTTTAGTATAAAGGGTGTCTTTTAATTCAGGATTTGTGAATAGTAGAACTTTCCTGCCTGGTTTGGAGTTGATATCTAGTATCCATATGGAACCATCCTTGGCGATACCAATATCGATACCTATTTCAAACAGCGGCATAAAGTTTTTTTCTAAGGTAGAGGGAAGGATGTCGAATATATAATCTAACTCTTGCTGTATATACTCTCCTTTTGATGGCTTCAAGGAAGTGATCCATTCTTTAAAGGTAATTACACTCCCACCTGCAGCCAGGTTTGATAAAATACCTCCCGTACTTCCAATCCTAACGCCACGCCCCTGTTCCTTCCATTGCCCCCGCTCGTTTTTTTGCAAGAGGGTACGAATATCAAAAGGCTGGTGTTCTTTATTAGAGAGCTCCAAATATGGCTGTAGTAAATAGTTACGCTGTTTTAATAATTGTTTCAACCATTGAACGAGCTTGGCCTCATTGGGAAATATACGTGAAATAATCCTTTTTTGCTTTTCAGTTTTAACGTGAATGGTTTTTTCATTTCTTTTTAAGTAATAGATTCCGTAACCTTGCGAACCGTTGATTGGTTTTAAAATAACTTTGTGCTTTGCTGTCAATTCACTTAAAACACTGTCAACATCTAAAACTGCTTGTGTTTGAGGTAAATAGGATGATAGTGGGGTATTCTTTAAGACCTGGTATAATTCGAGTTTATTAGGCAGACCATAGCCTAAAAAGATAATATCACTTCGGCTTTTTAACCAGGTTACAATTGGAAGGCATTGTTTGGAATGCTCATCCTCTCCGTAAAAACAGCGATCATAAACGATGGTTGGGATGGGAGCTTCACAATCCCTCCAGTTTTTTGTTACTGGGTTAAATTTCCTCCCCTTAACAAGAAGCGTATGGGGATTAATTTCGGATGGAATAAACCTGAAAACCTCCATACTTAAGGATTCAGCATGACATGCAATTTCGTTTATATATGAATTTTCACTTTCTAGATTTAAGGACATAATACCGAATGTTATCACTTTATAAATCCTCCTTAAAAACAGCTGTATCAAATGCTAGAATGGTACAAAACTGAATAATAGCTCGGGCAGATGGTCTTATTTTTGTTAAACCATCTTCAAAGTTTTTAGATGGCTTAGAATTCACCTCAATCAGCCATGGTTTCCCATCTTGATCCACACCGATGTCGATACCGAGTTCTCCCATGATGCCCTGTGAACTTTCACTTATAATTCCAGCAGTTACAAGTGCCAATTCCTTCATTAGGGCTAGTACTTCCATAGATTTTTTTTCGCTCATAACTGTTCTTAGTGCTATTAATGGTCTTGTAAGGGTACCACCTCTTGATAAATTAGAGACAAACTCTTGTTTAGCTGCAATCCTTGCGACTGTGGAGGTAACAATCCAATGGTTATGCAAATTCTGGTGGCATAGGACACGGAAATCCATCGAAGCTGATTGATATGACATCAGCGGGATTCCTTGTTGTATAATATAAATTCGATTATGAATAAGTGGTTTGATTTGTCGAAATAATTCATCTAAGGTGAACTGTTCTCCGAAGTTAGCTGGCAAGGATTTCAATGAGGTTTCAATGGAGTAATGAGAATCCGGTTCACGTTTTATTTTTATAATATTTCTTCCCTGACTTCCATGGATTGGTTTAAGAAAAAGCGATTCATACTTTTGGGCCAATTCATAAAAATGATCTTTTGAAAATAATTTTGTTTCCGGTATATAGGAATCTAGCTGCGTCTCATCTTTTAGATGGTCGTAGACTTCCCACTTTGACAGAAAGCGGTCATTAAAAAATGGAATGAACAATTGGTTAAGTTTTTCTCGGAAATGTTTAAATTCTTTTTTATACTCTAGGACCCTTGAATGAATTCGATTATAAATTACATCAGGGGCAGGCAGCTGTGCCTTGACCCATTTTCCGTTTTCTAAAAAAAATCCCTCATTTAAAAACTGATCATAAGAAAACACATAGAAAAATCCGCCCTTTTCCCTTATTCCTTGCTCTAGTTCGTCACAAAACAAATGAATAGAACGAAAGTAGGCTCCATCGTTTCTGTTCTCAATGGAATCTGTTAATAAAGCTGCGATAGGTCCCAGTTTTAACGTCAGATGATCGGGAAGAACGATTGCTTGAAATTTAAGGGGTTGTATGGGGAGGTAAAAGTATTTCATTAATTCTTCAGATAGATGGATAATGTTATTAGGTAAATCTTCTATTTGAACGATTGCGGGTGTGTTTTTTCGACCTATAGATAAGTTCAGCTCCTGTTGTTTATTTAATTGCAGCCTTTTAAACAAATGGGCTGACATTTGAATAACGTTTGAATCTTTTTCTTTTACTTTTACGGGTTGAATCTGAATAGGGGTTAACGAAAAAGACATAATCACTCCTCATTTTCTAGAATGATGGGCATTAGTTGATATAAGTAATTTATGTAAATAAGGGCGGAAAGGTGATTTGAACATTCTCGCATTTAATTGAATAGTTTGTTATAGTTGTTAAGATATTTATATAAAAAGGAGTGACTTAAATGGCAGTTAATTTATATGATTCCGCCTATGCGTTAGAAACAGCAATTCGTCAAAGTCCTGAGTATACACAATTAAAGCAGGCATATAACGAAGTAAATATGGATCCTCAAGCAAAACAAATGTTTGATCAATTCCGCCAGATGCAAATGAATTTACAGCAAAAACAGATGATGGGCCAAAACATCTCTGAGCAGGAAATTCAACAGGCACAATCCACCGTCGCTCTTGTTCAGCAAAATCAAAAAATTGCCGGGCTTATGGAAGCAGAGCAGCGAATGAGCATGATCATTGGTGAATTAAACAAAATTATTATGAAACCATTGGAAGATTTATACGGAAATTTGTGATTCATATGAAAGCCCTCGGGTTCTTTAATCCCGGGGGCTTTCGCTTTTTGTTCTATATGTGGGTGAAAGGTCATAAAAGTGATATAAAGGTAATTCACCAAGAACAGGGG
Organism: Neobacillus cucumis; assembly: GCF_002860255.1. Classification (GTDB taxonomy): domain Bacteria; phylum Bacillota; class Bacilli; order Bacillales; family Cytobacillaceae; genus Neobacillus; species Neobacillus cucumis_A. The sequence goes on along the minus strand of NZ_PGVE01000064.1, from coordinate 226,755 downwards.
GCAACATAATGATTTATCGCTTGCTTGCGCTAAATATTGATGGAACGCTTCTACAATCAAATGGAAAAATTCATAAATCAACAAAGGAAGCACTCGAATATGTTCAACAAAAAGGAATCTATGTAACACTAGTTACTTCGCGAAGCTTTCCTTCGGCTAAGAAGGTGGCAAAGGCGTTAAAAATAACAGCACCTCTTATTACTCACCAAGGGGCTTTTATAGCAAGTAACGTGGAGAAGCCAGTATATGTCAAAAGAATCAATGAGGATATTACTTACGATACAATCCGTTTTTTAGAAGCAATGCCATGCCAAATTCGTCTAGTGCATGAGCAGTTTTCGTTAGCAAATAAATTAAAGCTCAATAATCAACTGCTGGCTAAAACAGTATTTACATCTGGCGATCCTGTTTTCTATTCCCAGCAATTTGTATCTTCTCTGAGTGAATACTTGCATGACCAGCCAGTGTCCCCACCTAAAATAGAAGTTTACTTTGAAGATGAGCGGGACCTTAAGGATTCGGTTCAGGCATTAAGAAAAATGTTTTCGGAGATTGAAGTGATTCAGTTGGATTCACTAAGGCTTGATATTGTTCCATCGGGAGTTTCAAAACTTACTGGATTATCTTATTTAGGAAATCAGCTTGGCATTAAGAGAAGTGAAATGGTTTATATAGGAGATGGCCTGGATGATATTCCATTAATTGAAGCAGCCGGACTTGGCGTTTCAATGTGGAATGCGGATTTTGAAGTAAAAAGGGCATCCGATTGGGTAACAAGATCGAAAAATGAACAGGGTGTCGCCTACATGGTAAAGGAACATTTCCGTAAACAGCAGCCAATTGAATTTTTAAGGAAAATGAAGATTATTAAGAATTGAGAACTAGAGATATCATGGTAAAGCCATGATATCTTTTTCTATTTCAAGTGAACTTTGAAAATTGTCCAGCTCAAAGCTTGGTCAAGGCGCTTCCACTTTTCCCATATTGACCTTAATTTCTTGATTTTGTACACTTAAGAGAGTTTAGTAATGTCTAGCACAAGCAGCCTAGAATTATAAAGGTACTTGTGCTTTTTAAATGAAAGGTGATAAACTTTGCGAATTTCGATTATTGGAATAGAGGATGAAAGATTTAACCGGCAAATGCAGCTTATTGCCAATTTATTTTTTGAGGAATCTGAAATCATCATGGCTGAGCAAAGCGATGCTGATGTTCAAATAAAGTTTACGTTACAGGTGAAAAATTTAATAGCAGTTTCTGCTGAATTGAAGGACCAGAACGGAGAGGTACATGTCGCTAATTACCAAAAAGAATTAAACGGATCACTGATGGAAAAGGAACAATTTAAGCAAATCAAGCATGCGGTGGCTCATGTTTATTTAACTGTACTTCAGGACTGGACAGGTATGATACAAAAATGGGGAATTTTAACAGGTGTCAGACCTACAAAATTACTTCATCGAAAAGTCCAGCAAGGAATTCCACTAAAAGAAGCGCATCAGCAATTAAAAGAGGATTACTTAATTAGTGATGAGAAGATTGAGTTAATGCAGCATATTGTTGATCGTCAGCTTGCTGTCGTACCTGATCTTTACTCACTGAAAAAGGAAGTCAGCATCTATATAGGTATCCCGTTCTGTCCGACAAAGTGCGCCTATTGTACATTTCCTGCCTATGCTATAAACGGCAGACAAGGATCTGTAAACTCTTTCTTGGGCGGGCTGCATTATGAAATGAGAAAAGTTGGTGCTTGGCTAAAGGAGAAAGGTGTTAAGATTACAACGGTCTATTATGGAGGAGGTACCCCGACGAGTATCACAGCAGAAGAAATGGACATGCTTTACGAAGAAATGTATACATCGTTCCCTGATGTTGAAAACATTCGTGAAATTACAGTTGAAGCAGGACGGCCAGATACCATTACACCTGAAAAATTAGAAGTCCTTAAAAAGTGGAATATTGACCGAATTAGTATAAATCCACAATCATATACACAAGAAACATTAAAGGCAATTGGCAGACATCACACTGTTACAGAGACAATAGAAAAGTACCATATGGCTCGTAAAATGGGTATGAATAATATTAACATGGACTTAATTATTGGTCTTCCTGGAGAGGGACTCGAGGAATTCACCCATTCCTTAATGGAATCAAAGAAATTGATGCCTGAGTCATTGACAGTGCATACATTGTCATTTAAACGTGCATCCGAAATGACGAAAAATAAGGAAAAGTATAAGGTGGCTCCGCGTCAAGAAGTGGAAAAAATGATGGAGCTTGCGGAGAAGTGGACCAAAGATCACGGGTATGTACCATATTACTTGTACAGGCAAAAGAATATCCTTGGAAATTTAGAGAATGTAGGTTATTCGTTCCCTAACCAGGAAAGCATTTATAATATTATGATTATGGAAGAACAACAGACCATTATTGGACTTGGCTGTGGGGCTGCAAGCAAATTTATTGATCCGGTATCTGGGAAAATCACTCATTTTGCCAATCCAAAGGACCCTAAATCTTATAATGACAACTTCGAAGCATATACACAGGATAAACTAGACATTTTAGATGAATTATTTTCAGAAAAAAACTCTCCTGCTTAAAAAAGCGGGAGTTTTTTTATTGGATAAATTTTCTATAATTTTTGAAATTTTGTATTTATTCTCTCCATTTCCATATATAATGAAAGTGAGTGAGTAAAAAGGGAGGGTATGTCCCATGTCAATTAATTTTGTAACGGATAAGGTGAATTTACGTGTGAATGGGCGTGTTGCGACGATTGAATTAAACCGGCCGGAAGCATTAAACGCATTGGATATAGATGTCATAAAGGGGTTAGTTTGTAAGCTAAAGGAAATTAGTGTGTCCGATAAGGTAGATATTGTGGTCTTAACAGGAAAAGGAAGGGCCTTCTCTTCGGGTGGAGATATAAAAACAATGCTTTCAAACATGAATGAAAGTGATTTCTTTCCTGTAATGGATTGGATTAGTGAATTGATTATTACTTTGTACAGCCTTCCGAAACTAACTATTAGTGCGGTTTCCGGTGCAGCAGCTGGCCTCGGATTTAGTCTAGCTTTGGCGACTGATTACATAATTGCGGATAAGACAAGTAAGCTTGCAATGAATTTTATTGGAATTGGCTTGATTCCGGATGGGGGTGCCCACTTCTTTTTAGAAAAAAGATTAGGTGAAACCAAGGCCAAGCAGGTGATTTGGGACGGTAATAAATTAACTCCTGATGAGGCATTAAAGCTGGGATTAATTCAAGAAGTGGCAGAAGATGAACTTCAGGAATCCTTGGAGGCAAGGGTTCAAGATTGGTTAAGTCGTCCGGTTCAGGCTATGATTAAAACAAAAAAAATAATGGCAGAGAAGAATCGCCCACAGTTATTAAAAGTACTGGAATTAGAGAAATACGGCCAGCAAAAAATGAGAGAAACGCTTGACCACCGAGAAGGAATAAGGGCATTTATTGAAAAAAGGAAACCAAATTTTATTGGAAGATAAAGCAACAAAGAAGCCCAAGGGCTTCCTTGTTGCTTTAAGAGTGAAACAGCAAAAGCTTGCCGCTAGGTGAGGTTAACCGATGTGTTTTTTCTAATAGCTGCTTCTCTGATAACAATTGTTCCCCTTGCTTCTTTGCAGCCTCATCATTTTCTGCTAGAAGACTTTCATCTAATAGTTTTTCACCATTTGCTTCGAAGGCTGTTAGTTTATAAGTTTTCATCGATAACTCCCCCTTGATTAATCAAATATAATAAAGAGCAATGCACAACGTATGGAAATCGACTTCTTTTATATTTTCACACAATTCAATTAACTTTTCAAAAAAATAATCCGAAACCAATTTATGGTATATTCGTAATAAAGAAGAAATGGAGTGCGTAATATGGTTCTTAAACTTGAGCACGTTTCCAAACGATTTGGAAGTTCTACAGCCGTCAATGATTTGTCTTTAACAATCCCTAATACTTGCTGTCTTTGGGGCCCGTGTCTACCGTGGGGGTGTATTAATGTATGGTAAGTCTAACTCCTATAAAGACATTAAGAAGGCATTACAATTAACCAAAAATCAATAATTTATTAGAGCTTTACCAAACTTGGTAAGGCTCTTTAGTTTTAGAACATGCATTCGCATTTTTGTGTTAAAAGTGCTACAATGGAGAAAAGACAGTGAAAGGAATAATTTATGAAAAAGATATCGTTTATACATGCCGCTGATCTGCATTTGGATAGTCCGATGGTTGGATTAAAGCATTTGCCTGAAAATATCTTTAATAGAGTAAAAGAGAGTACTTTTACAGCATTAAAAAAATTAACTTCTGCTGCGATAGAGCGGCAAGTCGATTTTGTAATCATTGCAGGAGATATATATGATGGCGAGGACCGCAGCATACGTGCCCAAGCTCGTTTTCGAAAGGAAATGGAGAAACTGAACGATGAAAAGATTCCTGTCTATATTGTCCATGGTAATCATGATCATTTAAATGGTTCTTGGGTAAATCTTGACATGCCAAAAAATGTTCATGTTTTTAACAGCAAGGTTGAAACCAAGGTATTGCAGACAAAAAGCGGTGCCACTGTCCATCTTTATGGTTTTAGTTATGGAACAAGACATGTGTATGATCGGAAAATTGATGAATATTGTAAATTGGATGGCGCGGATTACCATATTGGCATTTTGCACGGAAATGAAAGTGCTGGAACAGAGCATGACAATTATGCCCCATTTACCTTAAAGGACCTCATCCAGAAAAATTTTGACTATTGGGCTTTAGGGCATATTCACAAACGTGCTGTATTATCTTTGGCCCCGACTATTATTTATCCGGGTAATATTCAAGGGAGAAATAAGAAAGAGTCTGGAAGTAAAGGATTTTATTATGTGGATTTTAAAGATTCAGAGGCACAATTGGACTTTATAGAAGCTTCCGATATTATTTGGGAAGATGTAACTGTCGATGCTGCGACAGCAGTAAGCTTTGATGATCTTTACCATTTATGTCAATCGGCTATTAATACTGTGAGAAAGGAACGTATTGGAACGTTACTTTCCCTTACATTGAAAAATACGCAGCTCGAAGATGTTCGCGAACAAAGAAGCAGTAATAGTGAATTACTAGAACTTTTATTAGAGGACGAAAGAGAAGAGGAGTCTTTTGTTTGGACGGCTGACTTGAGTTTGACGGAAAAATTAATGATTAATAAAGATAAATTAAAAACAGAAGCAAATTTTTATGGGGAGCTATTTGAGACGATCAAACATTATGACCAAACGGATCAAGCCTTAGCCCCTTTATATGAGCATAACTTAGGAAGAAAATACTTACCACATTTAGTTGAGGCAGAGAAAGATGAATTGCTTGAAAAGGCAGAAAAGTTATTAATTGAATTACTTTATCAGGCCTAATTAAAGGAGGAGAGGCATGAAAATTCTTGAAATATACATATATGGATACGGTCAGTTGGAAAATGTAGTGATTAAATCTCTTTCAGATTTTCAAATATTCTACGGGGAGAATGAAGCGGGAAAATCAACCTTAATGGCCTTAATTCATGGGATTTTATTTGGTTTCCCTACAAAGCATTCATCTGATCTCCGCTATGAACCAAAACATAGTACCAAATACGGTGGAAAGCTTAGAGTTTATCACGAAGAACATGGATTTGCTGTGATTGAACGTGTAAAGGGTAAAGCTGCAGGGGATGTAAAGGTCATGTTGGATAATGGGGCTATCGGCGGTGAAGAGCTCCTTAAAAACTTGATTGGAAACTTTGATAAGAGCTTGTTCCAAGCAGTTTTCTCCTTTAATTTACAAGGACTGCAAAACATCCATCAAATGAAGGGAGAAGAAATTGGTAAGTTTTTATTTTCAGCTGGAACCTTGGGGACAGAGCAGCTATCTAAAGCAGAAAGTTTTTTGCAGAGAGAATTAGATGCTCGTTTTAAGCCCTCCGGAAAGAAACCAATCTTAAATGAAAAATTACAGGAACTCAATGATTTAAAGGTCCAATTGAAGAAGGCCGCAGGAAGAAATAATGAATACGATGAGCTGTTAATGAAAAAGGAAACCTTGAGTCGGGAGATGCTTCAAATTAGTGGTGCGTTTCAGGAAACGACCGAGAAGATCAATAAATTGAAAGAATGGAAGAGAATCGAATCAGCAGTTAAGGAAGAACGCTGGACAGAAAAGACGCTAAATGAATTGGGAGAAGTTGATTTTCCTGCCCGTGGGATAGAAAGAATTGAAAAAATTAATCAGCTAATTCATCCTTATAAAGCAGAGATTACAAGCATCACTAATAGAGTAGAAAATTTAAAAGAGCAATTAGTGGATATTCAACCCGATCCTGAGCTGCTTACTAACGAGCCAGTTATAGTAAAACTACTTGACCAAATTCCAATAATCGAACAAGCGAAGATGGAGAAACAGCAAAGTGAACGGAAACTCGCAGAATATGATGAGCAGCTTTCCATCACTAGAGAAAAGCTTCATTTGCCTTTAACTGATGAAGAAATCTTACATATCAATACAAATATTTATATGAAAAACCAAGTAGAAACAGTAACACGTAAAAAACAAAAGCTGGAAGAAATGAAGGAAGAATTAGAAAAGATATACCAAGAGGAAAAAAAAGCTCTTGAAGATATAGAGAAAGAAGTTCGTTTTGCTGAAAATAAAATCCTGCCACAAATAGAGAGAATACCATTAGAGGAACAATTAAATCAAAAGAATGATAAAAAAAGTTTCGAATGGGAATTAAAAACAATACAGGACAAAATTGCATTTTTTCAACTAGAAAATGAACGAAAACAAGCTGCAAATATCAAGTTAAAAGGTGAAAGAAAGCTTCAGTTACTTCTCTTTGAATTGATATTATTCGGAGTGTTTTTATACGGGATATTTACTAAGCAATGGTTCCTGTTAGCTGTTGGCTTAGTAGGGTGTATAAGTCTTGTATTCCTACTAGTAAAAGGAACAAAGCAGACAAATGAAGGGAACATTCAACAGACAATCAATAGTTTAAAAGAAAAGGAAAAAGCATTACAGCGAAATCTCCAAACTGCAGAATATCTGGATTTTAAAACACTCGAGAACCGATTAACCTTAGACAATCAAAGGAGACAAGAATTGCAACTGTTAAAACTGAAGTTAAAACAGCAGCAATCACAATATGAGAAAGTTATTTCTAAGTTTGAGGACTGGGAATTGACGGCAGCAGAAAACAAAGAAAAACTTTTCTCGATAAGTAAAGAGTTAAATATACCGGAATACATTGGAGCCAGTTTTTTAGCTGAGGCTTTTGAGTATATTGAACAGTATAAATCAATCTGTCGAGATAAAAAGCAACTAATCCTAAAGATAGAACAAATCACACATCAACAGTCTGTTGTTGAGGAAGGTATAAGCTCTTTTGGAAATCGTTTTTTACAAGAAATAGGCCATGATTTACATAATATAGCCTATTTATTAAGAAATAAGCTAAAGGAAGAACATGAAAAATTAATTAAGAGCCATGAGAGAGCCAATAAGCTGGAAGAACTTAAAGCAGATTTAAAACAAAAAGTGCAGGAACTAGAACTTTTACAAACAGAACATAACAAACTTTTACTTGCTGCAAATGTAAATTCAGAGCAGCAATTCTATGAATTGGGAGAAAAAGCAAAAAAGCGGGAAGAGCTGCTCGATAGGCAGCGTCATCTGCAAGACCAACTACAATATTCATTTATTTCAAAAGAGGAACAGGAAGTCTATTTGTCTATTCACGAGAGTGACGAATTAATAAGGCAGTGGGAGATTGAAGTACAAAAAATACAAGTAAGGCTGGAAAATAATCAAAATGAGAATGCCGCTCTTAATTATGAGATTCAAGTACTAGAAGAGGGAGGAATGTATTCAAACATTCTCCATCAGTTTAAACAGAAAAACTTTGAATTAGAAGAGGCAGCGAAAGAATGGTCCGTGTTTCGTTTGGCACAAGAAATTTTATCGAATACAATTGATAAATATAAGAATGTGCATTTGCCAAGAATGTTGTCAAAAGCAGAGGAATACATGTCATTTCTAACTGATGGCAGCTATAAAAGAATTCATTTGCAAAAAACTGGGACTGGTTTTCTAGTTGAACGTGATGATCATACCCTATTTGAGGCAAATGAACTTAGTCAAGCGACTACAGAGCAGTTATATGTTTCCATTCGCTTGGCTTTGGCTACGACCCTTTATGAAAAATATCAATTTCCTATTATCATTGACGATAGTTTTGTTAATTTTGATGCCAAAAGGACAAAAAAGATTATTGAGCTTCTTAAAAGCTTGAAACAAAATCAGATACTCTTTTTTACTTGTCATAACCATTTACTATCACATTTTCAAAGAGAACATATACTTTGTCTGGAAAAAGGTACTGTTCAGGTTACTTAATAGAGTAGTAGCTGGATATGTTATACTCTATTTATCAGAGGGGAGAGTGGAAAGGTTGAGCAAAGGTATATTACAGTATGACGTTGGGGAACAGGTCGAATTATACCTCCTCATCAAAAGTTCGACAAAAGGCATTGCTAGTAACGGAAAGCCTTTTTTGACACTAATACTGCAAGATCAAAGCGGGGAAATTGAGGCTAAGCTTTGGGATGCCGGGGCAGAAGATGAAAAGAATTATGCAGCACAGACAATTGTAAAAATCCTTGGTGATGTCCAAAACTACCGCGGTAAAAGCCAGTTGAAAATCCGCCAAATTCGGAAAACAGGCCCTTCTGATGGCGTAAAGCTTGAAGATTTCCTTGAGACAGCACCCCTTAGTCAGGAAGAAATGGCGGGGAGGTTAACACAATATATTTTTGAAATGAAAAATCCGAATATCCAAAGGATTACTCGTCATCTAATAAAAAAGCATCAAAAGGCTTTTTTAGAATATCCGGCAGCAACCAAAAACCATCATGAATTTGTTTCAGGACTTGCATTTCATGTTATTAGTATGCTGGACTTGGCCAAAGCGATTGCGTCTTTATATCCTAGTCTTGATAAGGATTTACTCTATGCTGGGGTTATATTGCATGATATGGGAAAGGTTATTGAGCTTTCAGGTCCGATTTCAACCGTATATACGATTGAAGGAAATTTACTTGGCCACATTACCATCATGATTACTGAGATTGGAAAAGCAGCTGAGGAACTAGGTATTTCAGGTGAAGAAGTATTAATCCTTCAGCACCTAGTTTTAAGTCATCATGGTAAAGCTGAGTGGGGAAGTCCTAAACCACCTTTAATAAAAGAAGCGGAAATCCTTCATTATATTGATAATTTGGATGCAAAAATGAATATGCTTGATCGTGCGTTAGAAAGAGTCAAGCCAGGGGAGTTTACTGAACGCATATTTGCTTTAGATAACCGATCCTTTTATAAACCGGTTTTCCACAAATAACAAAAAAATAACCCATTAAGGGTTATTTTTTTGTATATAAACGAATATTTTTCACCTGTATGAAATATGTTGTAGTAAAAAGAATTATAAGTGGACAACCATTAGCGAAGGAGGCAAAAGACATTGACGATACCTATTTGGATTTATGCAGTAGTGGCAGGAATTGTAATTAGCGCTCTTATGGCAATAAAAACAGGCCGGGAAGAGCGACAATTAGAAATGGAAAACATAGAGCGTGAAGGAGAAATTTATCTTGAACGGCTCGAACGTGAAAAGGAAAAGCGTGAGGAATTGAGAGCACCAGGTGAATAAAAGGTTAGAAATGGCACCAAAAATTATAGAATAAAGAACAAAAGCGGAAGCCCGAGTCGGTGCTTCCGCTTTCTTATGTCTTCGCTTGTTTAATTATTGTGCAGGTGTTGCTGTTGTAGCATTTAGAGCATTTTTTAAGTCTTTGTCGTTGACTTTAACATCAGCTGCTTTAAGTTCACGCTGCATCGCTTTATTAATGTCATCGCTTGTTAATTTTGAAGATTTCACTTGATATTCAATATCTTTCTTCATTTCATTATACGACTTTTTCTCTTTTTTCTCAGTAACTTGAATGATATGATAACCAAACTGAGTTTTTACTGGTGCGCTAATTTCATTTACCTTAAGAGCATAAGCGCCTTTAATGAAATCGGCATCGTACTGATCTTTATTCGTATTATTGATGGTACCTAAATCACCGCCGTTTTGAGCTGAAGCCGTATCGGTTGAATATTTTTTTGCAAGGTCCTCAAATTTTGCTCCGCCATCAAGTTGTTTCTTAACATCCAATGCTGTTTTTTCATCTTTCACAAGGATGTGACGAACCTTAATATCAGGCTGATACGAAGCATAATAGTCCTTTAATTCTTTGTCAGTTACTTTAACATCCTTCATAGCAGCTTTTTCTTGTAACATACCTAGTTTCATGGTTTTCTTAAGGTCTGCTTCGTTCTTATAACCATATTGGGCGAGGGTAGCATCGAAATTAGAACCAAGCTGTTCCTTCAAATCGCTCACTTTTGCATTTAACTCTGCATCGGTTACTTTGTACTCCTTAGAAAGGACTTTTTCATATACAAGTTGTTGAAGGGCTTGTTGGCCGTATTTGTCCTTCATTGTATTGTATAGTTCTTCTTGAGTAACATTCCCAGCCTTACTTTCTGCCACTTTATCAGAGCCGGCTTGATTACATGCACCTAGTACAAGTACACCGCTAGCCATAGTAAGGGCTAATATCCATTTTTTCATGCTGAAATCTCTCCTAAATAGTTAAATTCTGTGAAATAGGTTGTCCACAATGTTTACTATAACATAAATGGGTACACCTGCAAAAATATAAGTGTAAGTGTTTATAGAAATTTCTAACAAAATAACCCTCGTGGACTTTTCCATAAAAAATAAGCTAAGTGCCTAAACGAAATTAAACCTTCATGAATAGTATATCTTAGCAAATGAAAAAGGAGGTTTTATGATGAGTGGAGGATATGGAGCAGGATTTGCCCTAATTGTAGTCCTTTTCATCCTATTGATTATTGTTGGGGCTTCTTGGGTTTATTAATTTAACAAAATGACAAAGAGGGGAGGTTAAATTATGTCTGGTGGTGCAGGTTACGGTGGAGGATTTGCATTAGTTGTAGTCCTTTTCATCTTATTGATTATCATTGGTGCTTCTTGGATTTACTAAGAAAGTATAATAAAACAAAAAGCGATGAGCCTTTACTCATCGCTTCGCTTTTTTTTCGTTACAGGTTTATTATTTACATATCCAACATTCATTCTTTGGATTATGTATATAAGATTTCCAAATAGGATGAAATTAATAAAATGGTTATAAGTACATTAATGGTACGGAAAACCTTATGCTGATTCTCCTCTGGTATCTCTTTTTGGATACAAAGGGAGTTGGTCATTTTGTTTACATAGAATAAAATAAAGATGGCAAAGACAATAAAAATGGAGATCATCGATGATTCCCTCCCAGATGGTTTACTATTATATTTCCCAGCAATGTAAATTAAAAAATATCACTGGTAAATGGCTTTAATTGATTGCTTCCGCTTTTCTATATACAATAACAAAAAAAATTAAAAAAAGATAGTAAAAAAGAATGGAAGTTTTGTAGAATTGGAAATTATTTTTGCTTCTTGAGTAAAAAAAGGTTTACCCATCTCTTCAAAAGGTGAATAATGAACATAGATAAAGTAAGGAATTGAAAGAGGCGGTAAATATGAATGAACATGATTTACTGTTGCACAGGATAAATCTTCTTGAATTTCATCAGAGGCTATTAGTAAATTTGCTAAACAATCCAAACAATCATTTTTATAGGTTAATTATTGAAAACGGGGTTTCGGAGCAGGAAGTAAATGGTTTTTATCAGTTGTGTGAAAAGATAAGCATGAAACTGGCAGAACAAAAAGCGGAGGGTTATGTTTATTTCCATCCGCTTCTGAAGGCTTTATCAGCATCGTTGCCAGCTAATCTAAGAATAGAAGAAGTCGTAAAGGCATGCTTGCAGCAAAAATTATTTGAGCCTCTTTTTCAGGAGTTACAGAAGTACCTATAGGGCAGGAGCTTTAAACGAGTTCTTGTTCCGTTTTGTTAGCCTTTTTCAATGTGCCATTTTCTTCAACAAACTCACTTTCAATATTATGAAAGGAACGCTCGAAGATTTCCATAAAATCTTCACCATAAATATTGCGGACAATGGCCATCATCTCAATAATATCAGGAAACTTGCCATATAAATCCCGAAGAGGTAATGCCCCTGAAAAAGCTGCATTCCCGTTTGGCTGATACGTTTCCATTGATTTAAGAAGAATCTCTTCACCTTTGTCTGTAAGTTGAATATAGGTATTCCGCTTGTCATTTTCTTTTTTTGAAAATTTCAGCAATCCTCGTTCTTCTAACTTTTTTGAAAAATTAAAAGCTGTTGAGACATGCATGACTCCAAATTTTGCAACGTCTGAGATGGAAGCTCCATTCAAATGATAAGCGATCCAGAGAATATGGTGTTCATTAATATTTAAATCATAGGGTTTAATCCATTGCTGCCAATCTTTTTCAATTGATTTCCATAGCGCTTTGCTTAATTGTGTAATTCGCTGACTAAAAATCATCGCTTCCTTTAACGTATATTGTTTCTCAGTCATCCCCATTTTCACCTACTTTTAATTTCTCTATTTTCATTATGCCAATAAAATAAAAATTAATAAAGTATAAATTCACAAAATTTTTAGAAATCATGCAATTTTTATCTTGATTTTTAAAAATTTTGTGAATTATCTACTGATAAAAGAATTTTCAGAATGTAAACACTAGAGTTTTATTTACTATTATCTAAAATTTGTTCTTCTAATTCTTCTATGGTTTCTTTCATTTCAAAAATTTCTCGCTGAATCTGTTGCTGTTGAGGACGAATTTCTTCTTCCCAAACAGCTAGAGCAATTTTAACTTCAGATAAAAAAGTAGAAATTTGTGCACGCCCTTCTTTTGTTGCCTGTAAGGCAGAACTCTTTAAGTCTAATAAGTTGTTCTTAAGAGTTTGTAGTTGTTCAAGAACAAGCCGGGAATTCTTTTTGATCTTACCCCTGGTTTCTTTGCCTGAATTTGGTGCAGCTAGTAAGATACTAATTCCTGCAGCAAGTCCTCCGGTCATAAATCCGTATAGAAAAGGTTTTGCTTTCATTTTACTTACTTCCTCCAGATAGGCAACTAAATTTAAATTAAGATATAGTTTTTTTGTATAGTAATCCCTTTTACGTTTCCCCTAATCAAGATTTTCATATGAATGGACGGTAAAACATATAAATAGTTACAACTATTGTTCGAAAATTGATTATTACAGGGGGGGCAAAGGAATGAAAACTGCATCTGTGGTGTTTTTTTTATTAAGTGCTTTGATGCTTTTGAGTACTTTTAACTATTTAGTAAAATTAAAAAGACCTGGTGTGTATCCACCTAAACAAGTGTTAAAGAAAAGGGCAGCGGGACTCGCCGGATTTGGCGCAATTTTTTTGTTAATTGCTTTGATGCTTTCTAATTTTTAATAGAAGGAATTTAAGAAAAGAACCCAATCGGGTTCTTTTCTTAAAAAGGTCCCGTGTATTACTTTTGAACCACGGAAGCTGACGTTAATTTAGTTCTCTTTACAATCGATAGAGCTACTGGATACAAAATAACCATAACGACAGTATTTAGTACAGTTGCCGGTAATACAGCTGCAACGAATAACGCTGTAAATGGGGCAGGTAAGCCTGCGATAAAAAAGGCTGCTCCTAAAAACACGCTTCCTGAGATCAATGTACCGATTGCTGTTAACACCCCGACACTAATAATTGAATTACGGTATTTGTTTAGTACTAAGAATAAACTAAAAAAGATTAATGCAGTAATCGGTTTTTCAATAATATTCGGTATTGTACCACCAGGAAAACTTGTTGTGATGCCAGAAAGTACACCAGTTACAATTGCAAGCAGCATGACACTTTTAATTTCCGGAATAAGAATAATTCCTAAGAACATCATGGCAAGCATCATATCCGGTTTAATACTAAGAAAAGCAGGCATTACTGTATGCAAAACGACCCCTATTCCCGCCAAAAGTGCTAAAACCACCAGATTCTTTGTATTCATTTTCTCATCTCTCCTCTGCTATTCTAAACTATTTGGTTTTTCCTGCAGTGCACTCATTGCCTACAGCGAAAAACTTATACTCATTATACCATATTACTATAATATTGATAAAGAAATAATTTTCAGAAAATTATTGTTTAGATAGAAAAAATTGACCTAAAGTTGTTGTTTTATCTTAGCAGCCAAGTCTTGTAACATTTGTGGGGTATAATCACTTTGATTATTTTTCCAAACTGCCCCAAAGCCGTCACCTTTGCCATAGCGCGGAATCAAATGTAAATGGAAGTGAAAAACAGATTGTCCCGCGTGCTCTCCATTATTATTAATGGAGTTTAAACCAATGGGATTAAATTCCTGCTTAATGGCATTGGCAATAGAAGGTACCACTTCATAAAGGTTTCTGGCAATTTCAGGTGTAAGCTCATAAAGGTTTTCTTTATGTACTTTTGGAATAACAAGAGTATGTCCTTTCGTCACTTGACTGATGTCTAAAAACGCCAAAACATGTTCATTTTCAAAAACTTTTGCTGCTGGAATTTCTCCATTAACAATTTTACAAAATATACAATTACTCATAAATACAGCCCCTTTTAAAAATGTTTGTATTATTTTACCATAATTAAGCGTAAAAGAAAAAGACAGGATCCGCGTGGAATCCTGCCTTCCCGAAGGGGAATGCTTCAAACTGCGTTCATTAAATAGGAATGTTCTTTGATAAACACCTCATTTTTTGTAAAGTGTTTTTTTATAAAGATACATCATTGTTCAAGCTGACCATCCCCTATATGTTTTTATTGGTTACCTAACCTTTAAAAACGGGTCGTGATCTGCGGTAAACACCTCATTTGCAGTTTATTTTAGATAAACAGCTGGTGTTACTTGAACTCTAAATGGTTACCATGCACATTGTACAAAACAACCATCCCCTTTTTAAAACGAATAGAAGCTCACTTGTTTGAAAGGAAATTGTCTTTGACAGACACCTCATCTCAAATTTTGATGAAATCACTTCATCGGAATAAGTTATTTCCCCTTCGAATATTATGATGTCCGTTTCATAAAGTTTTATTCAAAAAAGTTTATGAAAAATTGAATTCCTATTTTTATCAGGAGTTATTTGATAAAATTAGAAAAAATGGAATCCACGGTTATAAATCATCGTACGTGAAAGAATTGTTTGTGAAAGCGATAAACTGTGACGGAAGGACGTTTAAAATATGGCTTTATTAACTATTGATCATCTTGTTGGCGGGTATACGAGAAATCCCGTTTTAAAGGATGTTTCCTTTGAAGTAAGCGAAAATGAAATCGTCGGCCTTATTGGTTTAAATGGGGCAGGGAAAAGTACCACCATTAAACATATTATAGGGCTTATGGAACCACATCAAGGTATCATTAAAATTAATGGTCAGTCATTTCTAGATAATAAAGAAGCCTACCGCCGTTTATTTACATTTGTTCCTGAGACCCCAGTATTATATGAGGAACTTACCTTGGAGGAGCACTTGAGGTTAACAGCCATGGCTTATGGATTAGAGGAATCCACATATAAGGAAAGGGTTGCCCCATTGCTAAAGGAATTTCGGATGGAAAAACGATTAAATTGGTTTCCAGCCCATTTTTCAAAAGGAATGAAACAAAAAGTGATGATTATGTGTGCCTTCTTGGTTCAGCCATCCCTTTATATAGTAGATGAACCATTTGTTGGCCTTGATCCGCTAGGTATTCAATCACTTCTTGATTTAATGAAAAAAATGAAAGAAAACGGTGCAGGTATACTAATGTCCACCCATATTCTCGCGACAGCTGAAAAGTATTGTGATCGTTTCGTTATTTTACACGAAGGGAAAATTCGGGCCAAAGGAACACTTTCCGAATTAAGGAAAGAATTTTCAATGCCGACAGCCTCTTTAGATGATTTGTATATTCAATTAACAAAGGAAGAAAATTATGTTTGATGAAAATAAGCTGTGGAGAGACCGCGCCGGCGGTCGAATGAAGGATTTAGGAAGATATTTACGTTACATCTTCAACGGTCATCTTGTCATTGTGTTACTTTTTTTAATTGGGTCCGCCGCTTTTTATTACCAAGAATGGATTAAGACGCTTTCATCTAGTTTCCCGGCAGCGTTGATACTAGCAGTCATACTCGGAATATTTTTAACGCATAGTCCTGTTTACAATTTTTTACTAGAAGCGGACAAGGTGTTTTTACTACCGCTAGAGGATAACTTAAAAGGGTATTTCCTGCGTTCCGGGATAGCCAGCTTCGTATTTCAAGGATATATCCTATTATTGGCTTTCGCTGTCTTAATGCCAATGTATGCGCACGTCAGCGGGAATGGCTTCGGATTATTTATTCCTTTTTTTCTTGTTTTGCTGCTGATAAAAGCATGGAATTTAGCGGCTGCCTGGAAAATCCAATTTTATGTAGACTCTGTTGTTCATCGATGGGATTTTCTTGTCCGATATTTAACAAATGCCGTATTTTCCTACCTCTTGTTTAAACAGGCAAATCTTATAATACTCTTGGTAATCGGATTAATTATGGTTTTTTATTATTATTCCTTTCATGTTAGGACACGGAAAATGGGGTTAAAATGGGACCTGCTAATAGAGGCAGAAGAAAAGAGAATGGCCTCTTTTTATCGGCTGGCCAATTTGTTTACGGATGTACCAAAATTAAAGGCTACGGTTAAAAGAAGAAAATACCTTGATTTGTTTATCAGTAAAATTTCATTTAGACAAGAAAAAACTTATTTGTATCTGTTCTCAAGGACATTTTTGCGGTCGTCGGACTATCTTGGACTGTTTGTCCGTTTAACAATCATTGGAGTCCTTTCCATCTATTTTCTTTCGTTTGGAATCGGACAACTAATACTTACCATTTTGTTTTTATACCTAACAGGATTTCAGTTGCTGCCTTTATGGAATCACCATCAAAATAAGCTTTGGGTTGATTTATATCCAGTTTCAGAGAAAGAAAAGACTGCTTCCTTTCATTTTCTTTTACTGATCATTTTAGTGTTTCAGGCTCTTATTTTTGCTTTATCGATTTTGCTAAAGGGAGAGTGGCTGTATTCTCTGCTTGTTTTAGGTTTAGGGCTGGTGTTTAGCTATCTCTTCGTCTATTTTTACAGTAAAAGCCGTCTGAAAAAATAACAGATCCCCTTAATGGGGATTTTTTTTAAAACTATTGGTTGGTTACTCCCGTATTCAAACATAAATATAAATAGAGAGGAGTGGGGCCGATTGAATGAATATGAAGTAAATGTCTTCGAAGAGGTACAGGAATGGAAAAGAAGACTAATAAGACGTTCAGGGATGATGAATCGGTTATCGAAAAAAGCCCAAGTCAAAATAAATGAATGGATACCTGAAAAGGTTCACGAAATGATGACAGAAAGCATAAAGGCTATGGTAAAGGCTACATTATTGGGATCGCAGCTCACGACCAATAAAGACCAGGCTAACGGGTTAAGCTTAATGGAAAAAGATGAACTCATTCGAAAAAAGATAGCTGTCTATCAAAAAACAGCTGTTGTAGAAGGAGCGGGAACAGGGGCTGGCGGGATTTTGTTGGGGCTTGCCGATTTTCCTTTACTCTTAACAATTAAAATGAAATTTTTGTTTGAGGCAGCTGCGATTTATGGATTTGATACAAGGAAATATGAAGAGAGATTATTTATACTTCATGTATTTCAATTAGCTTTTTCTAGCAATGAAATTCGTAAAAATACGTTAACAGAAATTGAACAATGGGAAATGAGGAAGAAAGAACTTGTAGAAATGGATTGGCGGAAGTTTCAGCAGGAATATAGGGATTATATTGACCTTGCCAAACTATTTCAGCTTGTTCCAGGAATAGGGGCGTTTGTGGGAGCCTATGCAAATAATAATCTTTTAAAAACATTAGGAGAAACAGCAATGAATTGTTACCGCTTAAGACTGCTGCAGAAAGCCCCTGAACTTTAAAGTTAGGGGCTTTAAATATTTACTCTTTATGGATATTCAATGCAGCAGAGCCTAGTGTTTTAGCTGCAATTAACATGGCTTTCTCATCAATATCAAATTTTGGATGATGATGCGGGTAACCATCTTCTCCTTGTTTTGGTTTTGCACCAGTGAAAAAGAAAGTGCCTGGAACCTTTTCTAAGTAATAAGCAAAATCTTCTCCACCCATTTGCGGCTCTGTTTCTTCGATTGTTTGGACCTCCGAAACAAACTGTGCACAACGGATGAGAAACTCGGTTTCTTTTTCATGGTTAACTACAGCAGGATAACCTCTAATAAAGTCAAACTGATAGGAACTTCCTGATGCATAACATGTACCATGAATAATTCTTTCCATTTCTTCTTCAATAAACTGTCTTAGTTCTTCATTAAATGTACGAACTGTCCCAGTTAACTTTACTTTGTCAGCAATAACATTAAAGGCATTTTCAGCTATAAATGAGGCAACCGTTACAACCGCTGCATCAACTGGATTAACCTTGCGGCTGACAATTTGTTGAAGATTTATAACAAGCTGTGAAGCTGTAACAATGGCATCTCGAGTTTTATGGGGCTGTGCTCCATGACCGCCTTTTCCTTGGATCTCTAATTCAAAACGGTCTGCTGCTGCCATAATTGGGCCTGTTCGGTATTGGATCGTACCAGTCGGTTCACTTGCCCATAGGTGTGTACCGAAAATGACATCTACCCCTTCTAAGCAGCCTGATTCAATCATGCTCGCGGCCCCGCCTGGTGCATATTCTTCGGCATGTTGATGAATAAATACGTAGTTCCCTTCCAGTTCATCCCTAAGCTCATAGATTGTTTTCGCAAGAACAAGAAGGGTGGCTGTATGTCCATCATGTCCACAAGCATGCATGACACCTGGTACTAAGGATTTATATGGAACATCCTTTTCATCTTGGATCGGTAAAGCATCAAAATCTGCACGTAATGCCACTGTTTTGCCGGGTTTTTTACCATAAACTTTTGCCACCACCCCATTACCGCCGACTTGACCTATAACTTCTATATTTAATTTCTCGTAATATTCTTGAATAAATTTAGCCGTGTTATATTCCTGAAAGGATAATTCAGGATGCTGATGGAGATAGCGCCGAATGGAGATCATTTCATCATAGTAACCTTCTAATTTAGTAAATAGATTTTTCAACATATGTCATCCCCCTTATAAGTAAAATATAAGAATGTATTTTCAAACAATTTTAACACTTTTAATATCATTATATAGATTTTTAAAGTGATTTTTTTTATACTTTTAAAAGTATGCAGAAAAAGAGAGTCATAGGGGTGGGGGATGTTTATGAAAAATAAATCAATTATTTTTCTAATAATCGCTGTTTTAATTGTTTTGTACATATCTATTAAGGTGGCTTTACACAGTACTTTTTGGATGGATGCCTTTATAGCTGGGTTGTTTTCACATGTACCTCCTAAGTTTATTCCATTTTTTAGTGCAGTGACAGAGATGGGTGATAAGATAGGGATTGGCATTGTAGCGTTGGTTATGTTAGTGTGGTTACTGTTAAAAAAGAGGAATTATCCCGGGGCGGCCATGCTGGCATTATCGCTTGCTTTAGGGAATGAAGCATATAAATTATTAAAGGATTTGTTTGTCCGTCCAAGGCCTGAATTAGAGTACCTAGCTCCGGCTGAAGGTTATAGTTTTCCCAGCGGTCATGCGATGGTGGGAATGGTGCTTTACTTTACGAGCGTTTATTTACTAAGTGAAGCTATCCAAATGAAAAAGGCCAAATGGCTGTTTTCAATTTTAGCGTCAGTAATATTACTCTTGATCGGGGCAAGTAGAATTATATTACATGTCCATTACCCTTCTGATGTGATAGGAGGGTATGCCTTTGGCTTTATTTGGGCGTCTATTTGGATCATTTTATATAAAAACTTTAAACAGCGCTATACGAAAAAGAGGCCCAGCTGATGCGGGCCTTCTTATTTTTAGATAAGAAACATTGCGACAATAGTTGTAACAACTAGACCAACTACGACAGGAATGAGGTTTCGTCTAGCCAAATCAAACGGGTCGACATTACAAATGGCGGCTGCGGGGATTAAGGCCCATGGCACCAAGGTTCCGCCGCCTACCCAGATAGCTGCAATTTGACCAAGGGCAGTAAGTGTTGCGGCACCTTTTCCAATAGCTGCTGCAAACAGACTAGCAATGGACCCAGCGAGTGAAATCCCGGAGAATCCAGAACCATCTAAACCGGTAATCGCCCCAACTGTGGTGAGTGTAACTGCACCCACTTCTTTACTTAGTGGAACAATGTTTGCAAGAGCGATCCCTAAATCGTTAACAATTCCTTGAGAAGATTTCGGTAAATAATCTCCAATGATAGTTGTGAAACCACTATCACCTAAATAAAAGAATGCTGCAATTGGTATCACAGGTCCAAACACTTTAAATCCAAATTGGAAACCTTCAATTAAATATTGAGTTGTCTTTTCAAGACCTTTGTTTTTATGTGTGGTGAGGGAAATAAGAAGAAGAATAAGGAGAGAGGTTCCACCAATTAAGGAAGTTGCATCTCCACCTTTTAAATCAAGTATGGACATGGATGTTACGTCTGCGGCAAATAAAATTGGGACCAATATGGCGAAGAAACGTCTTTGGTTGAGTGTTAAAAGAGCGGGTTTGTTACCGTCCTCTCCGGACAAATCTTTTATTATGAAAGAAGATGTTTGAAGGGTTCCACGTTTCAAATCCCTCTTTAAAAAATAGAAGGCTGTAATTGTGGTCACTGCCCCCATAATAAAGACTAATGGAATACTGGCATCAATGACATCCTGGATAGGAAGTCCGGCAGCATCCGCCGTAAGTTTAGGGGCTGCTTGGATGACAAAGTCACCTGATAATGCAATCCCGTGTCCGAACAAGTTCATGGCCATGGCTACCCCGAGTGCAGGAAGTCCAGCTCTTATTGCCACTGGTAGCAGGACAGCGCCTAGCAGGGCAACCGCCGGAGATGGCCAAAAGAACCAAGAAATAACCATCATTAATATCCCAATGGTCCAATAGGCAAGACCTGGATTGCGGATTAATTTTCGAAAGGGTGAAATCATCACATCATTAATCCCGGTAGAGGTTAGTGTATGGCTCATCGCAACAATAATCGAAATAACAAGAATGGTAGATAATAGTTCTGTAATAGCATAACTAAAACTGTTAAAGATACTGCTGACGGAATGGCTTAAACTGCCTGTAGCTGTCAGAGCAATTATGAATATACCAATAATACAAACAATGGTTGTGTCCCTTCTCATGACCATAAAACCTATGATTAGAATAATAAAGGCAACATATATCCAATGAAGGGCTGTAAGTTCTATAAGCATGTTAAATCCTCCTTTCTAATCTAAAAAGGGCTATAGCCCTTTTTTGTGATGTAATACAGAATATGTAATTCATATCAAGTGGTGAAATGGAGAAATAAAAAAAATGGAGCAAAGACTCCATTTTAATAAAAAATCAATCATTTTCTGCAATGGTATATTTGTTTGTATTAGGTACGCTTGTGAATATGTTATGCTGCCCGTCGAAAGCTACTTTAAGTTGATCAAAAGTTTTATTGGAACTTTGCCAATTCTGATACAAGACTTTGTTTTCCCATACGGTCATAATAATATACGGATTAGAGGATAATGGGCGAAGTAATCGAAGCGCGGTTAACCCTTGAGTGTTTACTACCGTTCCAGCGATTTGTTTAAACTGGTGCTCAAATAAGGGACGCCCTTCATTAGTAACGGAAATGTTATTCATTACAACAAATCCCTCTTTTTTTAGCAACCCATAAGATTCCAGAACCTCAAACCTGCGTGGTTCGTTAAAGACAGTCTGACCATTGGTTTCATGAAGAAGTATTGCCCCATTTTCATTCAACATAGCCAACATTTGCTCATTGGCATATTTTTTTTCAATCTTCTTTAAAAAGTCTAATGTTCCTGTTGCAATATAAACATTCATTTTTTTTCACCCCTAAAAATAAATCTTCATTATTCTATACATATTCATTTACAGTATGCTCTCTATATTATTTAGACCAATTTACTAATTTAAAAACGACTTTTTTTTGACAGATTATATCGTACGCTATACAGAAAGAGGATAAATGGATATAGTGAAGACAGCTATGTATTCCAATCGTTTTAATTTTTATGGTCATTATATTACAATGGAAAACAGACAGTCTTTGAAAGGTGGACATTCTTCATGACAAGAAAAATTAATGAAACATTCATAAAAGCCGCTAGAGGTGAAAAGACAGATTACGTACCTGTATGGTATATGCGTCAAGCCGGCCGCTCGCAGCCGGAGTATAGAGCAATTAAAGAAAAGTATTCTTTATTTGAAATAACTCATCAGCCCGAGCTATGTGCCTATGTAACACGCTTACCTGTTGAGCAATATAACGTTGATGCTGCCATTTTATATAAAGATATAATGACACCGCTACCAGCCATTGGTGTAGATGTAGAGATAAAGGGCGGGGTTGGACCGGTTATAGATAAACCCATTCGCTCATTAGCTGATGTAGAAAAATTGGGCGAAATACATCCAGAAGAAGATGTTCCTTACGTATTGGATACGATTAAATTATTAACACAAGAACAGTTAACTGTTCCACTAATTGGTTTTTCTGGTGCGCCGTTTACACTAGCTAGTTATATGATTGAAGGCGGTCCATCCAAAAACTATAATAAGACAAAAGCATTTATGTATTCTGAGCCTAAGGCCTGGTTTGCTCTAATGGATAAACTAGGGGATATGATTATTACATATGTAAAATCACAAATTAAGGCTGGGGCAAAAGCTATTCAAATTTTTGATTCCTGGGTTGGAGCCTTGAATGTAGAAGATTATCGTTATTTCATCAAACCTATCATGAATCGTATTTTTACATCCTTACAAGAGGAGAATGTTCCATTTATTATGTTCGGAGTAGGCGCAAGTCATCTTGCCTTAGAATGGAATGATCTTCCACTGGATGTAGTTGGTTTAGACTGGCGCTTGCCAATTCGCCAGGCGAGAGAAATGGGTATTCATAAAACCGTACAGGGCAACCTTGATCCCGCCCTTCTTTTGGCACCTTGGGAAGTAATTGAAGAGAGGGCAAGAGAAATTCTAGACCAAGGAATGGCTCAAGAAGGTTATATCTTTAATTTAGGTCATGGTGTATTTCCTTCAGTGAATCCAGATACATTGAAAAGATTAACATCCTTTATTCACGAGTATTCAGCTTCAAAATTAAGCCGCTGATTATTAAATGAATCTTAAAAATGGCAAGCTAACCAATTTTTTGGCACAATATAATAAGTGTTTTAAAAGGCATTAAAGGGTACAAAGCCTATAATGCCTTTTTAAATAAAAATGAAAATTTTAGGACTTAAAATGAGGTGCGATAGATGACAAAGAAAAAAATGGGGTTATTAGTTATGGCATATGGTACCCCATATACATTAGAAGATTTAGTACCATACTATACCCATATCCGCCATGGCCGTAAGCCAACACCTGAATTGATCGACGATCTTCGGAATCGATACGAAGCAATTGGGGGGATCTCTCCTTTAGCTAGGATTACTTTAGATCAAGCTGAAAAGCTTGAAGAACATCTGAATCACATTCAAGATGAAGTCGAATTTAAAATGTATTTAGGTTTAAAACATATCGAACCATTTATTGAAGATGCCGTAAAAAAAATGCATGAAGATGGTATTAAAGAGGCTGTAAGTATTGTTCTTGCCCCTCATTTCTCAACCTTTAGTGTTAAATCCTATAATGGAAGAGCGGTCGAAGAGGCTGAAAAATTGGGTGATCTTAAAATTAGGACAATTGAAAGCTGGTATAAGGAACCTAAATTTATTAACTATTGGTCCGAAAAAATATCACAAATTTTTCACCAAATGCCGCAAGCTGAAAAGGAGCAGGCAGTATTAATTGTTTCTGCCCACAGTTTACCGGAGAAAATTCTTCAATTTGGTGACCCGTATCCAAGCCAGCTTCAAGAAACAGCTGATTTAATTGCGAATCAAGCAGGAGTCATAAACTATGAAATTGGATGGCAAAGTGCAGGCAATACACCTGAACCATGGATTGGGCCCGATGTTCAGGACTTAACAAGAGAACTGTTTAACCAGAAACAGTACAAATCATTCGTTTATGCACCCGTAGGTTTTGTATGTGATCATCTAGAAGTACTTTATGACAATGATATAGAATGTAAAACAGTAACGGATCAATTAGGGGCAAAGTATTATCGTCCTGAAATGCCTAATGCGAAAGAGGAATTTATTGATTGCTTAGCAACAGTTATCTTAAAAAGGATAGCGGAGTAGCTTCAGATAGGATTTTATATGGAAGTAGGTGACGTCCGTGGCGGAGGATAAAAAGAAAGTTGTAGTTGTGGGTGGAGGAATAGCTGGGCTAACTTCGGCCTTTTATTTGCAAAAAACGATTCAAGACCAGAAGCTCCCCATCGAAATTCAACTTATTGAATCTTCACACCGTCTCGGCGGCAAATTACAAACCGTCATAAAAGACGGTTATATAATTGAACGAGGTCCTGACTCTTTTCTAGCGCGAAAAACTAGTATCATTAGGCTGGCAAAGGAAGTTGGGATGGAGGATCAATTAGTCCCTAATTCTACAGGTAAATCCTATGTTCTTGCGAACGAAGAACTTCATCCCATGCCCGGCGGATCGATTATGGGAATACCAACGGAAATTGGACCCTTTATTACTACCAGCCTCTTTTCCATTCCCGGTAAAGTAAGAGCAGCGGCAGATTTTATTTTGCCGCGTTCTGTACGTGGAAAAGACCAATCCCTCGGACAATTCTTCAGAAGACGGTTGGGAGATGAGGTAGTTGAAAACTTAATTGAACCATTATTATCAGGCATTTATGCGGGTGACATTGATCAACTAAGTCTGATGTCTACCTTTCCTCAATTTTATGAGGTAGAACAAAAATATCGCAGCC
The DNA here is from genome assembly GCF_002860255.1 of Neobacillus cucumis. GTDB lineage: Bacteria > Bacillota > Bacilli > Bacillales > Cytobacillaceae > Neobacillus > Neobacillus cucumis_A. The sequence continues at coordinate 201,643 of NZ_PGVE01000064.1, read as the reverse complement.
TGATTATTGGGATGAAAAAATCTGCCCCCTCCCAGATAAAAAAAGAGGATTCAAAGGAGAAGAAAAAAGGCGGCTTTTTAACCTTTAAAACAGGTCTTCAATCATTTGCCGAGGCATTAGAGGCTAAGCTAGATTCCAAGAACATTTTAAAAGGGCATCGTGTTGATAAAATAACGAAATCAGGGCATTTTTACGAAATATTTCTTAACAATGGCGAATTGGTAAAAGCGGATTGTATTATTGCTGCTACACCACATCAGGTTACGCAATCTTTTTTTTCTGACTATCAATTCTTTGATCCGTTAAAATCTGTACCATCTACATCAGTCGCTACGATTGCATTAGCGTTTCCTGAGGAAGCTATTACTGATAATCTCGATGGAACAGGCTTTGTTGTTTCAAGGAATAGTGATTATTCAATTACAGCCTGTACATGGACTCATAAAAAATGGGAACACTCCACTCCAAAAGGAAAGGTACTGCTCCGCTGTTATGTGGGGAAAGCTGGGGATCAAACAATCGTTGATTTATCAGATGACCAGATTTTAAAAACTGTTCTTGATGATCTAAAAAAGATAATGAATATTTCAATGAATCCTGAATTTACAATTGTTTCACGTTGGAAAAACTCAATGCCGCAATATACTGTAGGACACAAACAACGTTTAACAGCGTTACAGGAGTCATTAAAAAAGGAACTACCCGGGGTTTTCTTAGCTGGCGCCTCTTATGGAGGAGTAGGGGTTCCTGACTGTATAGATCAAGGAGAAGCTGCTGTTCAAGACGTATTAAATTATTTACAAGTAAATATAATCAATCCAGAAGCTGTTCAATAAGGTCAGCTTCTTTTTTCTATCTCGTGAATCCTGGAGGTTTTTGAGTATATTAAAGTTAGACTAAGAATTGGAGGAAATAAATATGAAATTAACAATTATCGGTTATTGGGGCGGTTATCCAAAAAAGAATGAAGCAAGCTCAGGCTACTTATTAGAACATGATGGGTTTCAACTATTAATTGACTGTGGCAGCGGGGTGCTTTCAAAATTGCAAAATATCATTCAACCACAGGAATTGGATGCCGTGATTCTCTCTCATTATCACCCAGATCATACTGCAGATATTGGGGTTTTGCAGCATGCTCGATTAATTCAGGGGTTCCTTGGTAATGAGCTTCCCACTCTTCCTATTTATGGGCATTCATTTAATGAGCATGAATTTAGCAAACTCACCTATAAAACCATTACAAAAGGGCATGCCTATGACCCGGAAGGCACACTTACTGCAGGACCATTTAAACTATCATTTTTAAAGACTAATCACCCGGTTCCTTGCTACGCCATGAGAATTGAGGCAGGAGGGAAGACTCTTGTATATACTGGTGATAGTTCATTTAAAGAAGAATTTATTGATTTTAGCCGCAACGCTGATGTGCTTTTATGTGAATGTAACTTCTACGGTAATCAAAATGGCAGGTCGGCAGGCCATATGAATAGTGTTGAGGCAGGGCAGCTTGCACAAAAGGCAGAGGTTAAACAATTAATTTTGACCCATCTGCCTCATTATGGAAGCCTAGGTGAGCTTATTACAGAGGCATCCGTTCAATATAGCGGTATAATAAAACTTGCAGAGGAATTTCAATCTATTTCACTATAAAGAAGGGAAGTTGAAGATGTTATTCATCGATAATAAGGGGATGACTGACCCTCGCATTAATTTGGCGATTGAAGAATATGCCTTAAAGAACCTTGATATAAATGAAACTTACTTATTGTTTTACATAAATGAGCCGTCCATTATTATTGGGAAAAATCAAAATACGATTGAGGAAATCAATACGGAATACGTTGAAAAAAATGGAATTCATGTGGTTCGCAGATTATCAGGTGGTGGTGCAGTCTACCATGATCTCGGAAATTTAAACTTTAGTTTTATTACGAAAGATGACGGAGAAAGCTTTCATAATTTCCGTAAGTTTACGGAGCCAGTGGTGGAAGCACTTCAAAAATTAGGTGTAAACGCAAAGTTGAGCGGTAGAAATGATTTGGAAGTTGAGGGCAGAAAAGTTTCAGGTAATGCCCAATTTTCAACAAAGGGGAGAATGTTTAGTCATGGTACCTTGATGCTAAATTCTGAATTAGAAAACGTGGTATCAGCCTTAAAAGTTAAAAAAGATAAAATCGAATCAAAAGGAATTAAATCTGTGCGCAGCCGTGTAGCGAACATAGCTGAGTTTCTAACTGAAAAGATTAGTGTTGAAGAATTCCGTTCCCTGCTGTTAAAGAATATTTTTGGCGAACAAGATCATATACCAGAATATGTTTTAACTGAAAATGATTGGGAGAAAATTAACCAACTGTCTAAAGAACGATACCAAAACTGGGAATGGAATTATGGAAAATCTCCAAAGTTTAACCTCCAACATTCACATCGTTTCCCTGTAGGATCGATTGATGTCCGCTTAGAGGTGAATAAGGGAATAATTGAGAACTGTAAAATATATGGTGACTTTTTTGGTGTAGGAGAGGTAAGTGAAATTGAGAATAAATTAACAGGGAGCCGCTATGACAAAAGGGAAATTGAGCGGACTCTTTCAGTTGTAGATACGAGGCACTATTTTGGAAATGTATCAAAAGAAGAGTTCATTGATTTAATCTATTAACTTAAAGCGATGTCGTTTAGACATCGCTTTATTTTTACAAAGTTTTACTTGAATACGTAAAATTCAGGCAATATAATATATTTAGAAAATTTATTATGAATGACTATTCATTCATGGGGAGGGAAACGATGAATCTTTCAGCTCTGCTTCAAGAAACAGCCAAGAAATTTTCCGAAAAACCAGCTTATTATTTTATGGGACAAATGAGTACTTATGCTGAATTAGATGATGCAGTACAAAAGTTTGCTTCGGGTTTAGAAAAATTAGGATTAAGACAGGGAGATCACATTGCCCTGTTGCTTGGAAATTCTCCACATTTTGTTATAAGTTTATATGGAGCCCTGCGGCTAGGGATAACCGTTATTCCTGTTAATCCTATTTACACTGCAGATGAAATTGGCTATATCTTAAAAAATGGAGACGTAAAAGCAGTGGTTGCACTTGATTTAGCCATCCCATTAGCGGAGAAAATGCATTCCTTATTACCCGAAATCAAACACTATATTTTTTGTGAAACAAAGCCAGATAGCCAAATACATTTAGAGATAGAGAAGCTGTCAGTTTACCCTAAAATGAAATCGTTTACAAATATAATTTCCTCTGGTGAGTCTTCATTCCAAGGTCCTGTTCTTGGAGAGGAGGACGTTGCAATTATTCTTTATACCTCGGGTACGACAGGGAAACCAAAGGGTGCCATGTTAAGCCATAAAAATTTATATAGCAATGCTAGAGATGTGGGAGGTTATTTAAGAATAAATCCAGATGACAAAGTCGTTACTGTTCTTCCAATGTTTCATGTTTTTTGTTTGACTGTTGCTTTAAATGCTCCTTTACTAAGCGGAGCTTCAATAGTAATTTTACCTAAATTTAGCCCAAAAGAAGTTTTCTCACTAATTAAGGATTTTACCGCTACAATTTTTGCTGGTGTTCCAACCATGTATAATTTCCTATATCAATATCCTGAAGGTAATCCAGCAGATTTTAATTCCTTACGTTTATGTATTTCCGGTGGGGCATCCCTTCCGGTTGCATTATTAAAGAATTTTGAGAAAAAATTTAATGTGTTCATTTCAGAAGGGTACGGATTATCGGAGGCATCACCTGTAACCTGTTTTAATCCACTTGACAGGCCGCGGAAGCCGGGCTCTATTGGTACTTCTATACTCCGGGTTGAGAATAAAATTGTCGATGAACTGGGGCAAGATGTACCTCCAGGTCATGTGGGAGAGCTGATCGTTCGTGGACCAAATGTGATGAAAGGATATTATAAAATGCCTGAGGAAACTGCTGCTGCGATTCGAAATGGCTGGCTTCACACTGGTGATATGGCAAGAATGGATGAGGAAGGATACTTTTATATCGTGGATCGGAAGAAGGATCTAATTATTGTAGGCGGCTACAATGTTTATCCTCGTGAAGTGGAGGAAGTCATTTACAATCATTCCGATGTAGTCGAGGTGGCTGTACTTGGTGTACCTGACCCTAACCAAGGTGAGGCAGTTAATGCTTATGTTGTCAGCAAAAATCCTGCATTAACAAAAGAACAGGTTCTAGAATATTGCCGAGAGCATCTTGCCAAATATAAAGTGCCAACAACCATTGAATTTTTAGATGAACTTCCAAAAAATACGACAGGAAAAATCCTAAGACGGGCTTTGAAACATCAACTCTCACAGAAGGTTAATCATTAATCATTAAAATTTTCTTGTAAAGGCAGGCATTTTACCTGCCTTTTTAGAATTCTTTAATAGGGGAGGTAGAAAAATGAAGCAAATATTACTTGAGGTTCATAATCATATCGCAGTAATCACCATTAATCGTATAGAATCCCTTAACGCGTTTAATCATGACACGTTACTCCAATTAAAAGAAAAAATAGAAACCATCCGGGTCAATCAAGAAGTAAGAGCAGTGATTTTTACCGGAGCAGGAGAGAAAGCTTTTAGTGTAGGAGCGGATTTAAAAGAAAGGAAACATTTAACGGAAAGTCAAGTAAAACGAAATTTATATAAAATTAATGAAGTTTTTAATGAAATTGACCAGCTGCCTCAGCCAACTATTGCGGCGATAAATGGTTTTGCATTTGGCGGGGGAATGGAACTGGCACTAGCCTGTGATTTCCGGATCGCTGCTGATCATGCAGTCATGGGATTAACTGAAACGAGTCTGGCGATTATACCAGGGGCAGGCGGTACACAACGGCTGCCAAGACTAATTGGGCAGGCGAAAGCATTGGAACTGATTCTTACTGCACGCAGGCTTTCAGCAAAAGAGGCACGTGATTATGGAATTTTAACAAATGTTGTAGAATCCGACCATTTGTTAAGTGAATGTTTTGCTTTTTGCTCACAGCTTTTAGCTAATGGACCGATTGCCATACAGCAGGCTAAGTTTGCTATTAAAAATGGAATGAATACAGATTTACATACCGGTCTGGAAATTGAACGAAAGGCATATGAGGTTACACTTCCAACAAAGGATCGGATTGAAGCATTACAAGCTTTTTCTGAGAAAAGAAAACCATTGTTCCAAGGTAAATAACATGGTGCCTCTGCACCGTGTTTTTTTATTTCGTTATTCAAAGACTACTTATATAACAGTCATAAAGTACGTTTTCATTAACTCTAGTTCTAAATCCAACTTTTTAAACTAAACTAGGTATAGAGAGGCTGTACAAAAAGGGGGACAAAACATGGTCAGAAAAATGGGGGTCTATGCAGTTTTGGCCTTTTGTTTATATGGATTGTTTTTTTACTGGTATTTATTTTACTTTGCGGATGCTTCATTACCGTTTGAATATCAAGGCTCAAAAGCAGACCCATCAACGTTCCTTAATGGGAGGGAGCTAGACCTAAGTGGAGAGTATTCAAAAATAAGAAATTTATTGTTCTTTTTATCCACTCCGTTTGAATGGCTTTTTTATTTTCTCATTCTATTATTTGGTTTTTCAAAGGCCTTTAAGCGCTGGGCTGATCAGTCTGCAAAGTACAAGATGCTGCGAATGCCGATTTATCTAATATGGTTATCCTTGTTTGCATTTTTAGCTACTTTTCCTTTGAGCTATATTAGTTATTCTTTATCTAGAACCTATCATATATCAACCCAAACTTTCACTAGTTGGATGAAGGATGAATTAATTGACTTCTGGATTAACTACGCGACATGGCTTATTATTGTTCCAGTCCTTTATTGGTTAATGAAGAAAAGCAAAAAGCGCTGGTGGCTATATGGCTGGCTGTTATCTGTTCCTTTTACTTTATTTATGATGTTTCTGCAGCCAGTAGTCATTGACCCTTTGTACAATGACTTCTATCCTTTGCAAAATAAGGAGTTGGAAACAAAGATTTTAACCTTAGCTGAGAAAGCAGATATTCCGGCAAAGAATGTGTTTGAGGTGAACATGGCAGATAAAACCAACGCTTTAAATGCCTATGTCACAGGGATTGGCTCGAATGCAAGAATTGTCCTTTGGGATACCACACTTAACAGGTTAAATGATAATCAAATTTTATTTATCATGGCTCATGAAATGTGCCATTACGTCGAAAAACATATTTATTTTGGAATAGCGGGATATTTACTTCTTTCACTGCTGGGACTTTATCTAACTTATAAAATAATGAACTGGGCAGTAAGGAAGTGGGGGAAGGAACTTAAAATTGACGATGTAAGAGACATACGTTCATTGCCGTTATTCTTTATGATTTTATCTATGCTTTTATTTGCAGCCAGTCCACTGACTAATCTCGCTTCACGTTATGAGGAAACGCGGGCTGATAAGTATGCCATCGAGATGACTAAAAATCCAGAGGCTGCAATCAGCTCTTTCCAAGAATTAACCCGATCTGGATTAAGCGAGGTTAACCCGCCGTTTCTGGTGAAGATATTCCGATATACACATCCATCGATGCTAGACAGAATTTCCATGTTAGAAGAATATGAAATTAAGCACCGCAATCAATAAGTATTTAAGGCCAAAGAAGTATTTCTTTGGCTGTTTTTTTGCACATAAAAAACCGCCATAATCGGCGGTTAACAATTTAAGTTCCGAATCGTTTATTAATTTTTTTAAGCTCAATAGAAAGGACCTGAAAAGTTTTTTTATCACGGGTGTCAATGGCCATGTCAATTTTACGAAGTAACTTTTCTTTTTCAACATTCAATTGGATTTCTGATAACAACATATCAATGTATAAATCCTGGACAAAGTTTTCTTTCATGCGAGTTCGTTTCATGGCACCACTCTTCATTAATTCTGAGTATGACTTGTCATTCATGAAAATCACCTCTGAGCTTTTTTAAAGTATATGGGGTTTTTTGCATAATATCAATACTTTTTATAATTTTCTGATTGTTTTCTTCTTGACAAATGATTGTGAATATTTTAGGAACATTTAAAGAAATTAAGGAAGTTAACAGGAGAAGAGTGGTAAAATATGGTCGATGATGAATTGTATTAAAGGAGTTGAGATTTTGACGCAGAAACAAACCGGTGATTACATAGTGAATTCCTGTACCATGTATATAAAACCCCAGGAGTATGGGAATAGAGTATACTCACTAATTGGGGAAGTCGAAGAGGAAATTCTTTGTCCATTAAAACCATTTAGTATTATTCAAAAAGGCTGCGCATATTATGGTGTTGATTATGAAGGAAGAAGGAAAGGAACAAGGCTATTGATCGACTACTCACGAAAACTCCCAATCGTGATAGAACCCATTAATAACATCTATACATTTTGTACGGCTTCTCCAGAAAACCCTAAATGTATTTGGTTTTTTGCTGAGCATATCAAAGACTATCGGCGTGTTTCCGCACGGGAAACAATGGTCATTTTCCGAAATAATCATTCCAACATTTTTCCTGTTTCTTATAATACATTTAATACCCAAATGTTAAGGACTTCCTATTTACAAATGAAGCTAATGCAAAGGGTCGAGTTTAATAAGGAAAAACTAATTTTATTTCTTCACGGTCCTAAGAATTCAAAGGCTTCAGAAAGCAGTGAGCTTTATTTGAATAAAAGAAAATAAATGACCTATCGGGATAGGTGTCTTTTTGAAAAGTATGTTTCTAATAATTCTTGGACTTTGTTTCGAATCCGCGGATTAAAATAATTATGATTTTCTTCGTAGCCCTTGTAGATAAACATGTACATCGTAAAAGCATCATCCCGTTTTATTTCAACTACCTTCATTTTATTCTTCTGCATGTATTGTTTAACCTCGGCTAATTCTCGTTGGATTTCCTTCATCGTTTCTTCAATTAAATTCAAATAAGGCTTCTTAAGTTTAAAAGGACTATTTTCTACAACAGCTAAATCTCGGTTAAGGACAATTAAAACCATCGGTAAATATATAGCCTTTTCCATGATGTCCCGGTCATTTTCAGGAATTCTTGTCATGTTTACTCCATCCTTTCTAAAAAAACGAACAAGTGTTCTTTGTTAATTTTAACAAAATCAGACTAATAAATGCAATAGGGATCAATTTATGAAAGCTTGTCATTAGACGAGCTTTCTTTGTTGCAAAAATACGGCAAGTTATGAGAAAGTTTTTATTAATAGAAGGATATTCGATAGGGGAAAATGAATTAAAATGAGAAAACTAAAAAAGAAAAAATCGTCATATTAAGTGAAGGGAAATTAGACGAATGGATGATAAACAAATGCGAGCTGATCGACATCAGAAAAAGAAAAAGAAGAGATGGCCGTCCATTTTATTTGTATTCCTGCTGTTGATTGCAGCAGTCTCAGGCTACGCTTATTATCAATACAAACAAGGCGTTAATCAGTCATTGAAAAAAATGAATCAAGATAAAAAAACTGCTAAGGTGGTTTATGATTTTGCAGGGCAGAAAGATCAGTACGGAGATACAAATGTTCTTCTGCTTGGAAGTGATGCTAGAGGAAATGAAAAGTCCCGTTCTGATACGATTATGATTCTACATTATAACGAAGACAAGGGGACATTCAAATTAACATCGATTATGCGAGACAGCTATGTCGCCATTCCAGGTCATACTAAGCATAAAATTAACTCTGCTTTTGCACGCGGCGGCCCTGAATTAATGCGACAAACGATCAAGCACAACTTTGATATAGATTTACAGTACTACGCTATTGTTGACTTTCAAGGCTTTGTACAGCTGATTGATGAATTATTTCCAAATGGCGTAGAGATGAATGTTGAAAAGAAAATGTCAACCAATATTTATCCGCCTTTACAACCAGGACTGCAAAGACTAAATGGAGCCCAAATGCTGAGTTACGTTCGTTTTCGTCATGATGCAATTGGTGACTTTGGTCGTGTGGAACGACAACAGAAAGCTATAAAGGCTATAAAGGATCAATTAAGTGGTCTTAAAACCATTGCTAAACTCCCTAAACTAATTGGGGTAGTTACACCTTATATAAATACCAATATGGCTACGACGGATGGGGTATCTATGGCCAAGGATTTCCTTTCAGGTGACCAAAATATTGAGACCCTTCGGATTCCCGTTGATAATAGCTTTACTGAAGAGAGAATCAGCGGAGAAGGGGCGGTACTTGATATTGATGTGGAGAAAAATAAAGAGGCTCTTCATCAATTTATTACAAAGTAAGATAAAAAAAGGAGAAAGCGTGATGGACTTCGAATCACTTAAAGCTTGGTTTACACTTGAACATATAATGAGCCTTATACAAGAGTATAAGGCTCTAGGACCGATTCCAGGCATATTGTTGGTTGTAGTGGAGGCATTTCTTCCTTTTCTCCCCTTATTTGTATTTGTCATGGCAAATGCCAATGCCTTTGGACTTTGGCTTGGTTTTTTGTATTCCTGGCTAGGGGCCTGTTCAGGCGCTATGCTAGTTTTCTTTCTAGTCAGAAGGTTTGGTCAAAAACAGTTATTATCATTTTTACCCAGGCATCCTAAAGTCCGTAAGCTCATGGATTGGCTAGAACGTCATGGGTTTGGGCCACTTTTTTTACTATTGTGTTTTCCATTTACCCCATCAGCGGTTGTAAACATTGTTGCTGGTCTTTCAAGAATTAGCTTTGCTCAGTACATGCTGGCAGTGAGTATTGGAAAGATGGTAATGATTTTTACAATGAGCTTTATCGGTTATGATCTTAATTCGTTGATTACTAAGCCTCTTCGAACGGTCATTGTTTTGCTTGTAATGTTTATTCTCTGGTTAGTAGGGAAAAGAATTGAAAGTAGAATGAATAATCGAGTGGAAATTGACCATAATGGTGAAATAGATAGAAAGAAAGAGAAGGAGAAACGGAGGAGCGTCCATGAAGATTGAATGGAAAAAAGAAGGTATGGAATGGGTTAAGGCTTTTGCGATAGGAATCATTATTTTTGCGTTTATTCGAACTTTTTTCTTTTCTAATTATATCGTAGAAGGCGAATCAATGATGCCGACTCTCCAGGACGGGAACAAACTCGTAGTCAATAAGCTTGGTTATCAGGTAGGCGAGTTAAACAGGTTTGATGTGATTGTTTTTCATGCTAATGCTAAAGAAGACTTTGTAAAGCGTATTATCGGGCTGCCGGGTGATAAAATTGAATATCGCGAGGATACATTATATATTAACGGTCACAAATATGACGAGCCATTCTTAGCTGTTTATAGAAAGAAATCCCCTGGTTTAAAGTTAACAGGAGATTTTAGTTTGAAGGAAATAACTGGTGAAAATACTGTACCTGAGGGGAAATTATTCGTTCTTGGGGATAACCGCCTAGGCAGTTGGGACAGCCGGCAATTTGGCTTTATAAACGCTAGTCAGGTTGTCGGTAAAGTTGATTTACGCTATTGGCCACTGAATGAAATAAACGTACATTTTTAAATAAGTTTCAGATGACACGATTTGATAAATCGTGTTTTTTTATTTTACATTTTTCTACCACTTTTGGATTGAACTCGTTGGTGAAAATCCAAACATTTGTGCTCTTTTGTGATAGAATGAGAGATACAAAGTACTTGCGAAAAGGAGGTTTACTTATGGCATTAAGAATGATTACCGGCCGGTCTGGAAGTGGAAAAACCGCATTGTTACTTAATGAAATACGTGACCGTCTAGTAGAAAATCCGGAAGGCAGCCCAATTATTTATATAGTTCCAGAACAAATGACATTTTTAACGGAATATCGTTTGGCGACAGACTCACGTATCGGCGGAATGATTCGGGCCCAGGTATTCAGCTTTTCACGTTTAGCATGGCGAATTCTACAGGAGACAGGCGGGATAACCCGTACTCATTTAAGCAGTGTTGGTATGAACATGTTAATTCGTAGAGTTATAGATGAACAAAAAGAAAACTTAAACATTTTTCAGCGGTCGGCTGATAAAAATGGCTTTGTCCAGCAGCTTGAACAAATGATTACTGAATTTAAGCGGTACTGTATCAGTCCGGAGGAGTTAATTCAAAAATCAGCTCAGCTTGAAATGGATAGCACTTCCTCCAAAGCCTTGCATGATAAATTAACTGATTTAGAAAAGGTTTATTCCAAATTTGAAGATGAAGTCTTTGGTAAATACATTGATTCAGAAGATTACTTCCGCCTTTTGACAGAAAAAATTTCAGTCTCATCCTACCTTAAAGAAGCGGAAATTTATATAGATGGGTTTTACAGCTTTACGCCGCAGGAGTATCAAATCATCTCAGAATTAATGAAACAGTGTAAACGTGTATCAATTGCAATGACTACAGACCGAATGGCTTTTGATTTTACACCAGATGAACTCGATTTGTTCCGCGCATCGGCTGATGCCTGTTATAGCCTTTATGATATGGCTAAAACAAACGGTATCGATATAGAAGATCCAATTACACTAACGGAACAACGAAAATGGACATCTGTTTCTTTACATCATTTAGAAAAATATTTTGATACTCGTCCAGCATTACCACTTCACGGGAAAACTGAGATTCAAATTAGCCAGGCTGTTAATAGAAGGGCAGAAATTGAAGGAATTGCACGGGAAATCCGTCATATCATTCAATCAAGTGGATACCGTTACCGAGATATCGCTTTGTTAATCAGAAATGGCGGGGACTATCATGAAATTGTCGAACCGGTTTTTGACGATTATCAAATTCCTTATTTTATTGATCAGAAAAGGACAATGCTCAATCATCCCTTAATTGAATTAATTCGTTCCACGCTTGAAATCATTAACTCTTTCTGGCGTTATGAACCAGTATTTAGAGCGGTAAAAACAGAATTGCTGTATCCACTAAGGGAAAATGCTTCTAAAATGCGTGAAAAGATGGACAGGCTTGAGAATTATTGTTTAGCCTATGGCATTAATGGCAGCAAATGGACGAAAAAGGACCGTTGGTTATACCGGAGGATAAGAGGGCTGGAATCAACGGGAGGTGCCCAAACGGACGCCGAAAAAGAAATTGAGAATGAATTAAATGAATTAAAACTTCTCATTACAGCACCCATATTACGTTTGTCCAGACGCTTGAAAAAAGCTGATACTGGACGTAAGCTTTGCGAGGCAATTTATTTATATTTGGAAGAATTGGATATACCAGATAAACTTGAAAATTGGAAAATAGCTGCTGAGGAGAATGGTGATCTTGTAAGAATGCGTGAACACGAACAAGTGTGGAACGCTGTAGTTGACCTTCTCGATCAATATGTAGAAATATTAGGCAATGAGCAAGTTAGTTTACAAGACTTTGCTGCAGTTTTAGAAGCGGGTTTTGATTCCTTACATTTTTCACTTATTCCGCCTGCACTCGACCAAGTATTAATAGGGGACCTTGAAAAATCGAGATTAAATGATATAAAGATTGTTTTTGTTGTTGGTGTCACTGAAGGAGTGTTACCAGCAAAAATCTCTGATGACGGCATTCTTTCGGATGAGGACCGAGAACTGCTGTTAGCAGCAGGAATGAATGTAGCGCCAAGCAGCCGTACCCGCCTGCTAGATGAAAATTTCCTTGCCTATAAAGCCTTTACGGCACCATCTGAGTTTCTTTATGTTAGCTATCCGCTTGCCAACGATGAAGGTAAAGCTTTAATTCCTTCGTCTTATATTAAACGTCTTAAGGATATGTTTCCTGACCTTCAAGAAGCTTATTATGTTGCAGACCCTTCAGAACTTGAAGAGGAGGGGCAATTGGGGTTTGTGTCTAATTTTACAACCACCTTATCCTACTTAAACACACAACTGCAATTGAAAAAGAGAAACTATCCGATCGCTGATTTGTGGTGGGATGTGTATAACTACTATCTAAATAGCCCATGGAAAAATAAGGCCAAAAAAGTATTATCCAGTCTTTTTTATACAAACAGCACGGTCCAGTTATCCTCTGAAGTTGCGGATGCATTATATGGGGATGTTATTCAAGCAAGTGTTTCAAGAATGGAATTATATAATGGCTGTGCTTTTTCGCATTTTGCCCAGCATGGGCTAAAGCTTCGCGAACGGCAAATTTTCCGTTTAGAAGCACCGGATATTGGAGAATTATTCCATGCAGCTTTAAAACAAATTGCCGAAACAGTAAACCAACAAAATATCTCTTGGGCTGAGTTAACTCGTCAGCAATGTGAACATCTTTCAAGAGAAGCTGTCAAAACCTTGGCGCCGAAACTGCAAAATGAAATTTTATTAAGCTCCGAGAGGCACCATTATATTCAGCGAAAGCTAGAACAAATTATTACCCGTGCATCTATCGTTTTAAGTGACCATGCAAAGGTAAGTGGATTCTCTCCAATAGGTTTAGAATTAGGTTTTGGACCGAATGGGGAATTGCCCCCTCTTACTTTTGCATTAAAGAATGGAAAAAGAATGGAATTAGCTGGACGAATTGACAGGATTGATAAAGCGAATGGAGAAGATGACCATGTCTTCTTACGGGTAATAGATTATAAATCAAGTGAAAAAGATGTAAATATGACAGAAGTATACTATGGTTTAGCTTTGCAGATGCTGACCTACCTTGACATCGTCATGACACATTCAAATGAATTGGTTGAAATGAAAGCCAGCCCAGCTGGAGTCCTTTACTTTCATGTTCATAATCCTTTTATTAATACAAAGAAAATGCTCACTATTGATGAAATTGAAAAGGAAATAATGAAAAAGTTTAAAATGAATGGGTTAATGCTAAGTGATCAAAAGGTCATCCAGCTGATGGACCAATCTCTTGATTCAGGGGACTCACAAATTGTAGCAGCTGGAATCAAGAAAGATGGTAACTTATCTAAAAGATCGAAAGTTGCAAGTTTAGAAGAATTTGACCGGCTTAGAAACCACGTTCGGTCGATCTATAAGCAAACAGGTAACGCCATTATTAACGGAAAAATTGATATATCACCATTTAAATTAAAGGATAAAACACCGTGTACTTTTTGTTCTTATAAATCGGTTTGTCAATTTGATGAATCTATTGAAAGCAATCATTATCGGATTCTTACACCCCATTCTAAGGATGAGGTGATGGAATTGATCAAAGGGGAGGTTTCTGGAAATGAATAGTATTGTGATTCCTCCAAAGCCAGAAGGAGTTACCTGGACGAATGATCAATGGAAGGCGATTGCAGCCAGAGATAAGGATATTCTTGTTGCCGCAGCAGCAGGTTCAGGTAAAACGGCAGTTCTTGTGGAAAGGATCATCCAAAAAATCCTTTCTAAAGATGAATCGATCGATGTTGACCAATTATTAGTAGTAACGTTTACAAGTGCTTCTGCCGCCGAGATGCGGCATCGAATTGGTGAGGCGCTTGAAAAAGCGATTGATCAAAATCCTGAGTCAAGAAATTTACGCAAACAGCTTAGTTTATTAAATAAGGCAACCATATCCACTCTGCATTCTTTTTGTATGGAAGTCATCCGTAAGTATTATTATTTAATCGATGTCGATCCTGGCTTCCGAATCGCTGATGAAACAGAGGCCCAATTAATTAGGGATGAAGTAATGGAAGAATTATTTGAAGAGGAATATGGAAAAAAGGAAAATGAGGCATTTTTTAATTTAGTAGATTCCTTTACAAGTGATCGCAGTGATGCGGCCTTAATGGATATCGTTCGTTCCATCTATGACTTTGCTCAGTCCAATCCTCTTCCAGATAGTTACTTAGAAACGATGGTTTCTATGTATCAAGTGGAGAAAGTATCAAATATTGAGGAGCTGTCCTTTATCGGTGCACTTCTTTTTGATATTAAATTGCAATTAGAAGCTGCAAAAGAAATGATTAATCAAGCTCTTGAACTCACCAAACTTCCAAATGGCCCGGCACCACGTGCAGAAAACTTTTTAGATGATTTGCAAGTCATTGATACTCTGATGTCAGCAGAGCAGGATTCATGGAACACGCTTTACCAGGCCATGCAAACATGGTCTTTCTCTAGAGCTAAACAGGTAAAAGGTGATCACTATGACAAGGAATTAACTGAAAAGGCGCAAAAACTTCGGGACAAAGCAAAGAAAAAAATTCAAGGTATAAAGGACGAACTTTTTTCTCGCCGGCCTGAAAGCTTTCTGCGGGATATGGAAGAAATGCGTCCATTAATTGATACCCTTGTTTATTTAGTAAAAGAGTTTTCAACACGTTTTGCGAAAGCTAAACGGGAAAAGGGTCTAGTAGATTATAACGATCTTGAGCATTATTGTCTTGCTATTTTAACAGAAGGAGTCAAAGAGAATGGCGAATTCCTTCCATCCGAAGCGGCACTTGCTTACCGCCGTCATTTTAAAGAGGTTTACTGCGACGAGTACCAAGATACGAATATGGTGCAGGAGACCATTTTGAAGCTGGTAGCAAAAGATGAGGAGGAAACGGGTAATCTCTTTATGGTAGGAGATGTTAAGCAATCAATTTATCGTTTTCGCTTAGCTGAACCACAGCTTTTTCTTTCCAAGTATAATCGTTTCACTGTGGACGGTTCCGTGTCAGGACTCCGGATTGATCTTGCTCAAAATTTTCGAAGCAGGAAAGAGATACTTGATGCCACTAATTACCTATTTAAGCAGATAATGGGGGTAAAAGTAGGAGAAATTCAGTATGACGAGGCGGCCGAACTCCGAAACGGTGCACCATATTCTGAAGAGAGGGAATATCCGGTAGAGTTAATACTAATTGACCAAAATGCTGAAAGTCAAACCCCTGAAGAACAAGAACCAGAAAATGATACACAAGTGGTTGAATTCGATGTAGCGGACCTTGAACAGTCTCAACTTGAAGCGAGGGTTATTGCAGCAAAAATTAAAGAATTAATCTCGAGTGGTTCACCTGTATATAATACGAAAACAAAAAAGGAAAGACCATTAATGTATCGGGATGTAGTTATTCTTTTAAGGTCTATGACCTGGGCACCGCAATTTATGGAGGAGTTCAAACAGCAAGGAATACCTATTTATGCAAATTTATCTACTGGTTATTTTGAGGCGACAGAAGTATCCATCATGATGTCTCTTCTACGGGTTATTGATAATCCATATCAAGATATCCCGCTTGCTTCTGTCCTCCGCTCCCCTATTGTTGGACTAAATGAAGAAGAATTATCAAAGATAAGGATAGTCAAAAAGCGTGGGTCGTTTTGGGAGGCTGTTTCTTCCTTTTGTTTAAGTAATACCGATGAAGTGAATGAACCATATTATGAAAAAGTTCGAATCTTTTTTGACCTATTAAAAGAGTGGCGCTCTTTGGCAAGACAAGGTTCACTTTCTGAGCTAATCTGGCAGCTTTACCGTGATACTCAATTTTATGACTTTGTTGGCGGGCTGCCTGGCGGTAAGCAGCGTCAGGCAAATTTACGAGCTTTATACGACAGAGCACGTCAGTATGAACAGACTTCTTTCCGTGGATTGTTTCGATTTTTACGATTTATTGAGCGGATGATGGAAAGAGGAGATGATCTTGGGGCTGCGAGAGCACTGGGCGAGCAAGAAGATGTTGTCAGAATTATGACTATCCATAGCAGTAAAGGATTAGAATTCCCGGTTGTTTTTATGGCTGGGATGGCCCGGAATTTTAACATGACTGATATTCGTAAACCATATATGCTTGATAAAGAATTTGGATTTGCATCTAAATATGTAAATGCTTCAAAGCGTATCTCCTATCCTTCTTTACCTCAAATCGCCTTTAAACAGAAGAAGAAGATGGAAATGCTGGCCGAAGAGATGCGCGTTCTTTATGTTGCGATGACGAGGGCTAAGGAAAAGCTCTATATAACTGCAACATTAAAAGATGCAGGAAAACAAATTGACAAATGGCGAGATGTTTCTACAAATACCGAGTGGCTATTAAAAGACTATGAACGGGCCGGTGCAATGAGTTATATTGACTGGATTGGACCATCGTTAATGCGCCATCAAACTTCCCATGAATTCCTTGATGAAGGAGAAAGAAGTTTACAGATTCCACAGGAAATTTCTAACCATCCTTCAATTTGGAAAATAACACTTCAGCATGCGGATGAAATAAAAAAAGAGGCTATTACAATAGAGAATGAAGAAGATGAATGGTTAAATAGGGTTCAAAATTTTGAGCAAATGCCATCTGAATCGAACTTAGCAGAAAAAATTCATGCACGGCTTACATGGGAATATCCTTTCCCAGGATCCGCAAGCCACCGTTCTAAGCAAACTGTATCGGAAATTAAACGCGTCCGGGAATTCACGGATGAATATAGCAGTAAAGAACTCGTAGGGCGATTCAGTAAATCTATTTTGAAACGGCCGAAGTTTATGCAGGAAAAACAATTAAGCCCTGCTGAACGGGGGACGGCAATGCATATGGTTATGCAGCATGTGGATTTGACAAAAGAAGTCAATGAAAATGCCATCGTGGAACAGTTAGCCTGGATGGTTAACAATGAACTGTTAACAGCAGAACAGAGTGAAGTCATTGATGCAAAATTAATTGCCCAATTTTTTACTTCATCATTGGGACAAAGGTTTTTTTATGCAAAAGCCGTTCACAGAGAAGTCCCCTTTACGGTTTCCTTGCCTGCAAGAGAGGTTTATCCTGATTGGAATGAAGGAGATGAATCTGTCTTCGTACAAGGGATTATTGATTGTATCTTAGAGGATGAAAATGGTCTAGTGTTAATAGACTTTAAATCAGACGGAATAACAGACAGATATAAAGGCGGTTTCCAACAGGCTAAATCAATCCTTGAAGATCGTTACAAAGTGCAAATTAATTTATATACTAAAGCCATTGAACAGATTTGGAAAAGAGATGTTGCCGAAAGATATCTATTTTTCTTTGATGGTGCACACGTATTAAAAGTAGATTAAATAAAAAATGACATAGACCATTATGGTTTATGTCATTTTTAATTATTCCCCGCTATTGGCTGATCAATTAAATTGGTATCAAGTACATTCGTTCCGCTTAAGCCATTATTCGTTACAATTATTCCACCAGTATTAAATGCACCCGAGCCAGCATTTGTTTTAGAACTGCTTTTCGGGGAGATATAAACAGTATCACCAAATTGTACAATTCCTCCACCTACATTTACAATTTGTACTGGACCAAGAATTGCTGGCATGAAAAACATCCTTTTCTATTTTAACTTACAGTGATAGGCCATACATTAACATATGCTTTATGTCATTTCTTGTTCATGTCCATGTGGCAGGAGTTGTCGGATATGCTTAATCCTTACTTCCATCGATACATGTTTTGTGTTTCCAATATGGGCAATCGATGAGTTGGAAACAGCAGTAACATAAATATTATTTGCCTTAATGATTGGAGTTCGATTGTGTCTTATATAAGAGATAGTCTCAGTAATAGGAGGGAATGCGAGCGGCATTCTAAAAATGGAATAAGAAGGGAAGTTTCCTTCGTTCCCGAAAAATACTTCAGCTTCCCTTTGAACAGCAAGTGCCCGTGAAAATCCATTCAGGATGCATGAATCACCAAGTTGAACAACAGATGAGAACGAAGCAATTGTGTTCTTGAAAGTGTCGACACTAGAGATTCGGGCTAGCATAGCCAGGCGTCACGTCCTGTTCTAGAGGGACAAATGGCCCTATAATTAGTGATTCAGCGGGGGTATCAAAAACAGAGGCCAACTGTATGGTTTCTGCATCGCCCACCAGTAATAACGAGGAGCTCGCAACCCCGATAACTTTAATATTCTCAACATGAAGGATGTGATTATAAACTTCGAAATTCATTCTGGCTTCATTCCTTTCATATTTTCAGGCAGGTTATTTAAAAAGGTCCATACTCCATTTTGGATTTCCTGCTTGATTGAATGAATGACAACTTCATCGATTGAAGGATGATCATTCTCATTCGATCGAACTTTTGCACTATTCACTTTTAGATGGTGGTCAATTCTGCTAGGCAGCTGTCGAATAATATCTTCCTTTATGAAAGCTAGGTAAGAATCGTTTGGCTGAATGGCTAACCTATTTTGAGCATCATAAATTATTTGTGGTAATTCAGTTTCTAAATATTGATAAATAGCTTCTTCAATTTTTATCGATCGCTGCATTTGCTCTTTCGGAGGATTGGGGCTTGGAGTATTTAATGACTGGTTTTGGACAGCAAAGTCCTCGATATTAGACAAATCATTTGGATTTAAACCAATATTTAAGGTTCCCTCAAGGGTCTCTACTTTCAATTGATCAAAGCTATATTCAATTCGATCTACATGAATCGTAGGTTTTTCTTTAACCTGCTGGAAATCTTGCTGTAATTTTTGTATTGCTTGTTCTAATGCAGCAATTCTTTTTTCCTGGGCTTGAATACTCATTTGCATCCATTGTAGATATTGGGAACAATCCTGATACATTTGCTTCACCTCGCCCACTTTAATCCCTTATTTTTAACTATATGCACAACCACAACTTGATTTGCATAATTTAAATAAGTTCATTAGGGACAAGTTATCTTATTATCCCATTTTTTTAAGTAGTTCTTACAGCGGCTTGGAGAGGTACTGAAGGTGCTAATATTTGTGAAGAAGGTAGAACTCCACCAGCTCCTTCGGGTTTTATCCCAGGTGGTGCAGGTTGTGTAAATCCCCCGGTATTAAACAGATTGGCTTGAGGTTTTATAATACCAGCACTGCCGATTTGTAAAACAGAGGAGTTAGTAATACCTCCTATTTTAATTAAATAAATATGAATGGACTGTTGGATATAAAAGTTCATTTTTTAATCCTCCGTTCATTACATATTAAGGAAATTGTTTTGATCAATGACATCTGGATCACTTGTATTTGTTGAACTTAATTGGTTATTAACGTTTAATTGTTCCCCCGTATTAAACGAACCAGCCCCAGAAAATGTTTTTGCAGTAGCAAATGGCATGATTTTATAGACATCCCCAATGTGAAAAACAGAGCTGCTCCCAAGTGTAATAACCTGTGCAACTCCAACAATCGCTGGCATAGACAACACCCTTTTACATTTCAAATTTTAAATCAGAATTATGGCAGAGTTTAAGCTTTTGCCCATATAGGCTCTTATTATCCTATGACTAGGCAGTTGTAATGTGAATCAGTTGCCCAAAATATTTGTTGGATAGTTCTGTTTATTTTATTATATAAATAATGGTTCATTCTTAGAGGGGGAAATATTTATGAAGTTTGTAACTGCATTTTATAAAGATCAAACCTTTGTTGGAATCGTAGACTATGAGGAAACAGGTGTGCTCTTATTAAATCAAGCAGAAGAAATAAGAGGTGGGAAAAGTGATTTTCCTGCATCTATGACGGAGTGTATTGCTTTAGGGGATACGTTTATTGAAAAAGTAAATGATTTGCTTGCCTGGATTGAAAAGCAAGGAGCAGCAAGTCAATTGTACCTGCCGCTAAAAGAAGTGACCCTATTAGCACCAATTCCAAGGCCAGAGAAGAATATCTTTTGTGTTGGAAAAAATTATGCCGAACATGCAATTGAAATGGGAAGCGTAGAGGATATCCCTGAACATGTAATGGTATTTACAAAAGCACCAACAACAGTTGTTGGACCCAATGAGCTAGTTTTAAACCATCAAAATGTAACAAATCAGCTTGATTATGAAGGGGAACTAGCCGTCATTATCGGAAAAAGGGGAAGAGCAATAAAAAAAGAAGAAGCATTAGATTTTGTATTTGGTTATAGTATTATAAATGATGTTACAGCAAGGGATTTACAATCACGGCATAAACAATTTTTTATTGGAAAGAGTCTGGATACTACCTGTCCATTCGGTCCATGGATTGTTCATAAAAGTATGATTACGAATCCCAATGGACTAGATATTGAAACAAGGATCAATGGAGAAGTTAGACAAACCTCTAATACGAAAAACTTCATTTTTCAGATTGAAGAGGTAATTTCTGTTTTATCAAGAGGAATGACACTTGAACCTGGGGATATTATTGCGACGGGTACACCGGCAGGCGTTGGCAAGGGTTTTAAGCCGTCTAAGTTCTTGCGGCCGGGAGATCAAATGGAAATACGGATTGAGAAAATTGGAACATTAAGGAATGTGATTGAAAAATAAATCGAACTTTCTAAGTAAGTTAGCTTAATTTCGTATTTTGAGTTCTCCTATGGTATGATAGGTTCGAGCAGGACATACATAAGGAGGAATTACTGTGATTCATGCACATATTACCGCATGGTTTTTAGCACTTATCCTATTCTTTGTGGCCATTTCATTATTTAAAAAGGGAAAAACAAAGGGCGCTAAAATCCTTCAAATGATTTTAAGAGTACTATACTTATTGATTATCGCTACAGGTGCAGGTCTTCTTTTTTCAGTCTACAAAATTGATGTATGGTACATTTTAAAGGCGGTTGTTGGATTATGGATTATCGGGTTATTCGAAATGATCCTTGGCCGCGTTGCTAATAATCGGAGAACCTCAACTTTTTGGATTCAGTTTGTTGTAGCATGGTTATTAGTACTATATTTAGGATTTGTAAAATTACCAATGTCATTTTTACATCCATAATGATTTAAACTGCCGGAGTGGAATTTTCGGCAGTTTTATTATTATCTAAAGGGACAAAATCAGTAAAGAAAGCTGAGGAATAGAAATTTGTTATTTTAATTGGCTTCTTTATGCTCTACTAGTGACAACATCCCAGTTTGGTTTTAATATTTAAATATAGGGAGGGGAGATACATATGCTTGTCAAGGTGTTTGCGAATCTCCGGCAAATTTGCGGAGGGGTTACGGTAGAGGTCAAGCCGAAAGGTGATCGAGTAATCGATGTTTTAGATAAAATGGTAGACATGTTTCCGGATCTACAGGCCGAAATTTTTACGTCAGAAAGAACGCTGCTACCGTTTGTTCATGTGTACGTGAACGGAAGGAATATTATCCATCTTGAAGACGTTGAAACAAGAGTGAAAGAAGAAGATCAATTTGCCCTCTTTCCGCCAGTTGCCGGTGGGTAAAATGGCAGAAAGAGACTTAGAGTTCCGTGGTATAAATATAGACCATCTCGGCATGTATTTTGAAGAACTTGGGGCAAAAAGGGTAACGGATACATTTCCATATATATTTGAGGCTGTGGGATGGAGCGGCCAGATAAGATCGGAAGAAGAAATTTCATTTACGGCCATCTTTAAAGTTAATGCAGTAAAAGTCCGTTTTATAGCGGAAAATGAAGATAAACTAAATGAGATTATTATGCATTATCGGTATAAAACCACTCGAATTGGCGGTTAAAAAAGCATCTGCGAATCATTTCATCGCAGATGCTTTTTTATATACTAAACTAACTGGTTCTCAGAATCAATAATTCCTAATTCCCGAAGCTTTTGCTCTGGTACTAAACCATCTTTCCAGCCGCGGACTTGATAGTATTCTTCTAGCATGATATCCATCCGGCTTACATGACCTGCACTGTTCCCAGATGCTGGTTCTTCTGTAAATCGTTTTGGAAGGAAATCATCTTCGCGTTGATTAAAACCGGCAAGGTTATTATAGTAACGCTCAAGATTATAAATTCTTTCCCCAGCCTTCATGACGTCATCAGCCGTCATTGGGATTCCGGTCATCGTACTGTATTGTTCAGCATAATGCTCAGCATTTTCGGAGAATGATGAGAACTTACAAATATTCATAGAATCTGAGAAGGCCAGCATATCTTGGAATATTTTTAATAGTTCACCTTTTCCTTCCGGTTTTAAACGGTCAGTTGGCTCAGGAATACCTGCAATTTCACTGGCTACTGTATAACCTCGTAAGTGACAGGCCCCGCGATTACTAGTCGCATAACCAAGCCCAATCCCTTGGATTCCTCGAGGATCGTAGGCAGGAATTGATTGACCTTTAACAGACATCGAAAGCTCAGGTGCCCCCCAGGAAGCTGTTGCGCGTGCAGGACCTTCAGCAAGAATGCCGCCAAAACCTTCACGAAGAGCAATTTTTTTAGTTAACTCAATCATGGAGTCGGCGTCACCCCAGATTAATTCTTCAGAAATAATTCCTTTTTCAAACGCTTCCATTGTTACTGAGAAGCAATGACCCAGCTCGATCGTATCGAGGCCGTATTCATTACAGCGGTCAATTAAATAAGAAATAGCCTCCGCATCACTTAGAAGACAGTTGGAGCCAAGTGACCAGGCAGATTCAAATTCCACACTTTCAACACGTGTCTTATACTTGCTTGTCTTTACTTCCACTTCAATTTTGCAGCCTACCGGACAGGCATGACAGGTATTGTTAGCGACACGAAGATGTGTGTTAACAAATTCACCACTGTGTTTCTCCGCTTCATCCCAATGAGTAAGCTGCGAGTTTTTAGTAGGAAGAGCTCCAACTTCATTAATCAAATTTGTTAACACGTTGGTACCATAAACAGATAAGCCACCTTTATTTGGTGCAGTCAAACCTCCGTCTAATATCGCTTTAACCGCTTTCTTATTGGCTTCTTTATATTCGGCCTCTAATTTAGGTGCCGGCATATTTCCCTTTTGCGCTGCCTTAATAACAATTGCTTTTAATTTTTTGTAACCTGCCACTGCTGCTGTACCGCCACGGCCGGCTGCACGATCGTGTTCATTAATAAAGGAAGCAAAACGAACAGTATTTTCCCCAGCTTGACCTATGGTCATTACACTTAAGTCTTGTTCACCATATTGATCCTTCATAGCCTGAATAAAAGCTCTTGTGCTAGTTCCCCAATAATTAGAGGCGTCCCGAAGTTCGGCCTTACCGTCTTCAATATAAAGATAAACGGGTCTGTCACTTTTCCCCTTAAAAATGAGGTTATCAATGCCTGCCCATTTTAAGCGTGCAGCGGTCCAGCCGCCAATGTGTGAGTCTGTAACTGTTTCCGTAAGTGGAGATTTGGTTACAACACAAAGACGTCCGCTCATGGATGAACGTGTTCCGGTGACCGGTCCTGTCATAAAACATAAGATGTTTTCAGCAGATAATGGCTCCACTTCCGGGCCGTTATCTAATACATATTTGACACCGAGACCTCGGCCGCCTATGTATTTTCTGGCATCCTCTTCATTGATAGCTCTGTAGTCTACTGTTCCACTTGTTAAATCAACTAGAACCTCTTTGTTTTTGAAACCGCCAATACTCATAAATTCCCCTCTTTTCTGTTTACCTTTTTATTTGAATCTCTTAACTTAGGAAGTCAAGAGATTTCTCCAAAATTTGCTAATTATTTAATTTCTATTATACAATTTTTCTAGTTTTATTAAAATTAAAATATTTAGTTATATCAGACAATTATTTGTTAAGATAAAATTAAACTGACTGGATTGTGGGTAGAAAAGAGGGGAGCTCATGAAAAATGATTTAGACAGGTATTCAAGACAAATCCTTTTTCAAGCAGTTGGGGAAGAAGGGCAAAGAAAATTGCTGGGGAGCCGGGTAGCCATTATTGGGGCCGGTGCACTTGGGACTGTAATTGCTAATCATCTGGTCCGGTCTGGGATTGGGTACATAAGGCTGATTGATCGGGATTTAGTAGAATGGTCCAATCTGCAGCGGCAAATGCTCTATACGGAGGAGGATGCGCGCAAGCAGCTTCCGAAGGCAATTGCCGCTCAAAAAAGGTTAAAGGAGATCAATTCTGCTGTTACGGTAGATGCGGTTATTGCCGATTTAAATCTTGACAATGCCGAAGAGCTATTATCTGGAATGGACGTAATTGTCGATGGAACGGATAATTTTATGACTCGTTTTTTAATAAATGATGTAGCTGTAAAGCATAGGATTCCATGGGTACATGGAGCCGCGGTAAGTTCGCGGGGAATGTTTGCTGTTATCAAGCCAGGGGTAACCCCCTGTTACCGTTGTCTTTTCCCACATGTTCCGAGCAGCAATGGAGAGACATGTGATACAGTGGGGGTATTGTCACCTTTAACCGATATCATAGGATCATATCAGGCAATGGAAACCATTAAAGTAATTTTAGGAGCCGAAACAACACCTAATCTTGAGCAAATTGATATTTGGGACCATTCAACTATGCAAATGGAAATTTCAGAAGGAAAGAATCCAAATTGTCCTGCTTGCGGGCAAGGCCAATTTGATTTTATAAATCGTTCTTCCGGCAAACAGGTTGCATACACAACGCTTTGCGGGCGTGATACAGTCCAAATCAGTCCCAAACATAAAGGCGAGTTAGATTTAAAAAGGACAGCTGCAAACCTTCAAAAAAGTGGAAAAGTATCATTTAATGAATTTTTACTTCGTTTTTCTCCGAATGAAGAACTTTCTATAGTGGTTTTTAAAGATGGCCGTGTCCTCATCCATGGGACTAATGATATTGTTATAGCCAAACAGCTATACTCAAAGTACATAGGTAGTTAAATAAGTGAAGGCTGGGGGAGTGTCCCAGCCTTCTTTTTATGAAATCATTTTTTCAATGACTAATCGTTTTCCGGTGTTTAACGTGAATTCAAACCGGTCATTAACTTTTTCAAAATAACAGAAATGATGCTGAACATTACAAATTTGCTCTTGGTTATCAAACACCATAAAATTTACCCCATCTTTTCGATTTTCGTCCGATAAAAAAGATAAATGGTTGTAACAATAGATGCAATCGTAAATGGAAAAGTTTAAAGAATTTAAGGTCGTTACAAACTGAAAAAAGGCGTCATCATTCACCCCATCCAGAAGTCTCTCAAGAGAGTAAATTAAGTGTTTTCTCATTCTAATGGTGTCGTGATCACGAAGCATAATCGCTTCTTTCCCACAAATAACTTTTCCGGGTTCACTCAAAATACCTTTCTTCCATCGGTTTAACCGGAATACCTCTATCTCTTGATGAATAAAGTCATCTAACATTGTTGCTTCTTCAGACTCTTCATCGAAAAATATCCATTGATCATTTATTTGTTCGACTGTTCCTACATTGTAAGCTCGCTGTTGAAAATCATATAGTCTTAATCGCTGTTGTCGATTCATCACTAACCTCCGTGCACAGTTGCTTTCATTTTTCTTTTTAGACATCTTCTTGTGTTTTTATAACCTGGTTATTTCTAAAACTTAAGTATAAAAATTTTTTATTTCTAAGAAACCGTGTTTCCTTGTTGTGTTTGTACCATTCTATTTGGGACAATTAACCATTTAATCTGGGCTGAATAGTATAGAGCATGTAATACCTGTTCAGTTATTTATTTGTAAGGGAGTGAGATGCGAATGTGCGGAATCTCAGGATGGGTAGATTTTAATAAAGCAATAAAGAACGAAACAGAAACCCTTGTGAAAATGGCGAATACATTGGCAAAAAGAGGTCCAGATGAAACAAATATCTGGCATGATATACATGCTGGCTTTGGTCATAAAAGACTAATAGTGGTTGACCCTGAAGGGGGAAGACAGCCAATGACCAAACACAAAGAAGGTTTTGATTACACCATTTGCTATAATGGGGAATTATACAACACTGAAGATCTTCGCAAAATCCTTCTTACTAAAGGATATTCTTTTAAAGGTCATTCTGATACTGAAGTCCTGTTAACTGCCTATATAGAATGGGCGGAAGAGTGCGTAAATCATTTAAATGGAATCTTCTCCTTTGCCATTTGGGATCCAAAAAGGGAGCAGCTCTTTATTGGAAGAGACCGCCTAGGTGTTAAGCCTTTATTTTTCACAGAACATCAAAAGGGAATCATTTTTGCCTCGGAAATAAAAGCTATTTTAGCTCACCCGGAAATGAAAACAGAGATCACCCGTGAAGGGCTGGCCGAGGTTCTTGGGGTAGGCCCATCAAGGTCACCGGGGTCTGGTATTTTCAAAGGGGTGAAAGAACTCCGCCCTGCCCATGCCTTAACTTTTTCACGAAACGGTTTAAAGATTTGGCGTTATTGGAATGTAAAAAGTGAGGAACATAAAGAAAGTGTGGAGGAAACAGCAGAGAAGGTCCGTTATTTAGTGACGGATGCAGTGACAAGACAGTTAGTTTCCGATGTACCACTATGTACTTTTTTATCTGGCGGACTCGATTCAAGTATTATTACGGCAATTGCAGCAAAAGGATTTGAGGACCAAGGAAAAGGGCAGCTTCATACTTATTCGATTGATTATGAAGGTAATGACCAGTATTTCACTTCGAATGAATTTCAGCCAGATGCAGACGGAACATTCATACAAATGATGACAGATACGTTTGCTACTCAACACCACAATAAGACCATTTCACAAGCACAATTAGTTCATGATCTTGTAGAAGCCACAACCGTTAGAGATTTCCCTGGAATGGCGGATGTAGATTCCTCCTTACTCTGGTTCTGTAAAGAAATTAAAAAGGACTTCGTTGTTAGTTTGTCTGGAGAATGTGCGGATGAAATTTTCGGGGGGTATCCATGGTTTCATCGAAAACAGGATTTAGAGAGGCCAGGTTTTCCATGGATGCGTTCCGTTAATGAACGCCAGAATCTTCTAAAGCCTTATTGGCGTGATAAATTAAAATTAAGTGAATTTTGCATGGAGCAATATCAACAAGCCATTGCAGAAACTCCTAAACTAGAAGGAGAAAGCTTTGAAGAAGCTAAGCGAAGAGAATTATTTTATATTAATATGACTTGGTTCATGACCACCTTACTCGATAGAAAAGACAGGATGAGTATGGGGGCAAGCCTTGAGGTACGGGTGCCATTTGCGGATCATCGGCTTGTGGAATATTTGTGGAATATTCCGTGGGATATGAAAATGTATCGAGGCAGGGAAAAAGGACTTCTGCGTAAAGCTTTTGAGGGGATCTTACCAGAAGAAGTTCTTTATCGTAAGAAAAGCCCGTATCCAAAAACACATAATCCTGAATATACAGCTGCTATCCAAAAATGGATGGAAGCAATCTTACAGGATAAATCCTCGGTATTGCATGAGTTTTTCCAAAAGGAACAATTACAAAGTATCGTAGAATCAGGCGGGGATTCATTTAAGGAACCGTGGTTCGGCCAGCTCATGACGGGGCCGCAATTAATAGCCTATTTGATTCAGTTCCATACCTGGTTTAAAAATTATAATATAAATATGGTTAATTAATTCAAAGATCAAAGCTCTATTATTCAAAAATTTATTATAAAAATTTGGAATAAAAACGCTATTAGATTAAAATGAGAATTGGGAAGAGGGAGCCTACCTCTTCCTTTTTTAGAGGAGGAAAACGTATGAAAAAAATAACGCTTTTATTTTTAACCTTTTTACTATGTTCGTCTCTGCCTGCCCATGCAGCAGTAAAAAAGGAAAATCGTTTGTGGCAGGATGAATCTATTTACTCGATAATGGTAGACCGATTTAATGATGGGGATATAAAAGATGATATGGATGTAAATGCAAAAGATCCATTTGCTTATAATGGCGGTGATTTTCAGGGGATTATTGACAAATTAGATTACATACATGATATGGGTTTTACATCCATTCGTTTAACTCCCATCTTTGACAATACCAAAAATGGCTATCATGGTTATTGGATAAAGGATTTTTATAAAACGGATGAGCATTTCGGTTCAATCAATACCTTTCAAAAGCTTGTCAAAGAAGCACATAAGCGGAAGATGAGGGTAATTATTGATTTTGTAACAAATAATACCGCTCTCGATCATCCTTGGGTAAATGATCCTAGCAAAAAGAACTGGTATCATCCTAAACAGAATCAGTCTGATGGGGAAAACGAGTGGGTGGATGGATTGCCTGACCTGAATCAGGACAACCCTGAAGTAAAAAAATATCTGATTGAGTCTGCAAAATGGTGGATTAACAAAACAGATATTGACGGATATAGTCTGCCTGCGGTTAATCAAGTTCCATTAAGCTTTTGGACTGATTTTTCAAAAGCAGTTAAGAAAGAGAAAAAGAACTTTTTCTTAATGGGTGTGCCATCAGAAGATACTGATATAGATGCAGTAAAGTATCAGAATACTGGGATTGACAGCGTGTTTAATTATGCCCAAAGTGTAAAATTAAGAAAGGCATTTGCCACAACTAATCAGTCTTTTTCAAATGTAAACTCAGGTTCAGTTAAGGCTGCCAAACCTGAATTAATGGCAAATTTCTTTGATAATGAGTATACCGTTCGCTTTACAACGGATATAGTGGATAATCGGCAATTTCCAGGTTCTCGTTGGAAAACGGCCTTGACATACCTTTATACAACTCCAGGAATTCCAGTTTATTATTATGGGACAGATATTGCATTAATAGGTGGGAAAACTCCTGATAATCGCAGGCAAATGAACTTCCGAACTGAAAAAGATCTAATTGATTATACTACCAAGGTTGGCGAACTAAGAAACCAGCTGCCTTCCTTAACAAGAGGGACAATGGACATGCTTTATGATAAAGGAGGAATGGTGGTATATAAGCGTGTCTATAAAGGGGAAACGTCTATTATTGCGATAAACAATTCAACAAAATCACAAAAGGTGATGTTAACGGACAAACAATTAGCTCCCGATAAGGAGCTTCGCGGTTTACTTGCAGGTGATCTGGTAAGAAATCACAATAATGAATATATCTTAATTGTGGACCGTGATAATTCAGAAATCTATGTGCTCACTGAAAAAAGCGGGTTGAACTTCCCCTTCATAGCCGCTTTGGTCGGTGTGGTTATCTTGGCTTTAATCTTCGTATTCTTAATTATTAAACGCGGTAGAAAAGCAGAATAATGAAATCGGCGGAAGATCTTCCGCCGATTTTTTTAACCGTTCACAATAGTACCGCCATTTACGTGGATCATTTGGCCGCTTACATACGAAGAGTCATCGGAGGCCAGAAATACATAGCTCGGTGCTAATTCATGAGGCTGTCCTGCTCTCCCCAGCGGTGTATTTGACCCAAAAGCCGCTACTTGATCCTCAGGAAATGTGGAAGGAATTAGAGGAGTCCAAATTGGACCTGGAGCGACCCCATTTACACGTATTCCCTGTTTTGCCAGAGACATTGCTAAAGATCGTGTAAAGGAGACAATCGCTCCTTTAGTAGCTGAATAATCTAATAATTGTTCATTTCCATGATAAGCTGTTATGGAAGCAGTATTAATAATTGATGCTCCCTTTTTTAAATGAGGCAGAGCCATTTTTGTCATATAAAAGAAGGAAAAAATATTGGTTCTGAAGGTTTTTTCCAACTGGGCAGATGTAATATTTAACAAACTTTCCTGTGGATGCTGCTCAGCAGCATTGTTCACAAGAATATCTAATTTCTGAAATTGGTTGATGGTACTGTTGACAATCTCCTTACAAGTATCTTCTGAACCGATATCACCTGAGAATAGCAGGCATTTACGGCCTTCTGCTCCAATTAGCTGCTTTGTTTCCTCAGCATCTTGATGTTCTTCTAGATAAACAATGGCGACATCAGCACCCTCCTTTGCGAAATAAATAGCAACGGATTTTCCAATGCCGCTGTCACCACCCGTAATAATCGCAGTTTTACCTGCTAATTTTCCGCCCGGTTTATAATTAGAATCTACTGAAACCGGACGAGGATTCATTTCACTTTCTACCCCAGGCTGGTGATTCTGATGCTGTGGCGGAAAGGTATTTTTTTGTTGCTGTTGGTTATTACTCATTCTCTTAACCTCCCAATGTTTATTCACTGTTAGTGTGAGAAAAAATAGCCAAATTCATGTCAAAAATAAAAAAGGCGAAGGATGATTTCCTTACGCCTTTAATATTACCCGTCACAATGAGCAGTAAAACGTCATTGTCCTGAGTTTTTATTATCGATAATTAATAAATTGAACGTCAATACTTAGGTCAGCATCGCGAACTAAAGAAATAATTTTTTGCAGGTCGTCTCGGCTTTTGCCGGTTACCCGGACTTGGTCGTCCTGCACCTGACTTTTTACTTTTACGCCGCTATTTTTAATAATAGTATTAATTTTTTTTGCGTTTTCTTTATCGATTCCTTGGGCAAGCTTTGCGCGCTGCCGAACAGTGCCTCCAGAAGCTTTTTCAATTTTACCGTAATCGAGATTTTTAACCGGAACGCCACGCTTAATTAATTTACTAAATAAGACGTCCTTTAACTGGTCCATTTTATATTCGTCATCGGAAACAAGAACAAGTTCTTCTTTATCGAGCGTTACTTCACTTTTACTACCTTTAAAATCATAGCGTGTCCCAATTTCTTTCATGGTTTGCGTGATAGCATTAGTGACTTCAGAAAAGTCTACTTTGGATACAATATCAAATGAGCTGTCTTTAGACATAGCCATCCCTCCAATATTTTGATACATTGCTGCTAAAGTTTCCCTTTACGGGTACATTATAGTAAAATATAGCAGGTCAAACAAGCACGAAAAGCGGAAGCGCCTTGATTAGGGGCGACAGGCATAAGCCGAGCCGGCGAGAAGGTTGTTCTTTAACCTTCTTGACG
The DNA here is from genome assembly GCF_002860255.1 of Neobacillus cucumis. GTDB lineage: Bacteria > Bacillota > Bacilli > Bacillales > Cytobacillaceae > Neobacillus > Neobacillus cucumis_A. The sequence goes on along the minus strand of NZ_PGVE01000064.1, from coordinate 170,204 downwards.
GATTGGCTTATGACCCCGAGCCCCTAGGCGCTGAAGCTAGACAAGAAGAAAAGCGGAAGCGCCTTAACATAGAAAAAAAGGAGTTAGAAAAAATGTCTTTAACTGAACATATTGGTCAAACTACTATATTAACCGTCGCTCGAATTGCGGATTTCGGATATTTTTTAACAGATGGTAATGAGGATGTTTTATTGCATAAAAACCAAGCGCAGCAAGAATTGGCGGAAGGGGACGAGGTAGAGGTCTTTTTATTTACCGATTCTCAAGGAAGAATTTCCGCTTCTATGACAATACCGGAGCTTTCTGTTGGTACTTATGCCTGGGTCAAAGTGACAGATACGAATCCGAAAATCGGTGTATTTTTAAACATCGGTCTTCCTAAGGACATTTTGTTAGGTGCAGACGATCTCCCTGCTCACCAGTCAGTATGGCCGAACGAAGGGGATATGGTTTATATTACTTTAAGGGTAAATCGGAGTAACTTGCTTTATGCCCGGTTGGCGAGTGACCAGGTAATTCAATCCATCTCGATTGATGCAACCAGAAAGGATTTTAACAAGAATATACAAGGGCATATTTATCGAACTGCCAAGGTCGGCAGCTGGGTTTACACAATTGAGGGGTTCAAAGGATTTATCCATGAATCACAACGGATGGTCGAGCCTCGTTTAGGTCAAAAAGTTGAAGGACGGATTATTGATGTTAAAGAAGATGGGACAATCAATGTATCCTTACTTGCAAGAAAAGAGGAATCCCAAGATCTAGATTCAGCTCACATCTATGAATACTTGATGAGCCGAAATGGTGCGATGCCATATAATGATAAAAGTATGCCAGAAGATATCCAAGAACGTTTTGGTCTCAGTAAAGGAGCTTTTAAACGGGCATTAGGCAAGTTAATGAAAGAAGGAAAGATCTATCAGGAAGGCAGTTGGACCTACGCAAAAAAAGATTAAGGTTTCCTTACATACTCTTTTTCTAAATGACAGACAATAGTCTTGCAAGAGATTTAGAAAGGAGTAAGGATATGCCACACACTTCTGATAACGATAAAAAAGCACAGGACAATAACGCCTTGCGGCATGAAAAAAATATGATGCGAGAAAAAAATCGCCAAGCAGGAAAAAATCAATACTCAAAGAAAACAGATCATAAATAATGAAAGAGCGGGGGACCCCCGCTCTTTTTTTTACCTAATATTTATTTTAAAAAGAAAATAGAAATAGTTCCAGAACCGGTATGGGATCCAATTGCCGAGCCGATGGAAGAGATATAAACTTCCTTAGGGTGGAACTCATTAACAATCATCTCTTTTACTTCTAGTGCAGTTGCTTCACTATCTGCATGGCTGATACCGATGATTTGCTCATTCAAGTTTGAGCCCCGTTCCTTCATAATTTCAATAATCCGACGGAATACTTTCTTTTGACCTCTTATTTTTTCAATTGGAACAAGTTTCCCGTCCTCCATATTTAAAATCGGCTTAATATTTAATAAGCCGCCTAAAAATGCAGATGCTTTAGAAACTCTGCCCCCCTTTGCTAAATAACCTAAGTCCTCTACAGTAAATATATGTTCCATATGTTCGCTTCTATATCTTACATCAGCTAGAATTTCCTCTTTAGAAGCATTATTACGCGCAAGTTTTGCCGCCTCTAAAACAATAAGACCAATTCCAAGCGATGCACACTTTGTATCAACAATGGTTAATTGGAAGTTTGGATATTTTTCCTTTACTTGGTCAAGAATCATAACAGCGGTTGAATATGTACCAGATAATCCAGAGGAAAAGGCGATATAAATGCCATCTTCATCCTTTTCAGCCATTTCTGTAAAAACTTCTTCAAATAAAAGGGGAGAAACCTGAGATGTCTTTGGTACAACCCCGCTTTTTATAGCATTATAAACAGTTTTAGGATCAATGGTTTTTACATCTTCATAATCTTGGTCATTAATTTGTACTTTTAGTGGGAATAATACAACATTATTTTCTTCATAAAAACTTAACGGTAAATCACATGCACTGTCAGCAAGTATTTTTACTGTCATAAAGCTCACCTGCTTTCCAATCATATTTAATTTCAGTTTATCGGTTTCATCTTTAAATTACAATTTTTTAATGAAGAACCATTCAGTTTGTAAATCAATAAGTGAGGGGGAGTTCCATTGCTTTGGCTCCAAACTAAAAAAATCGTCATCGTTATTGCCGGTGCATTAATAAATGCTGTCGCCATGAATCTATTTCTTATACCGGCGAATGTTTATTCCAGCGGTTTTACGGGTGTTGCTCAATTACTCTCAAAGGTACTAAGTGATTATACTCCAATTCATGTTTCCATGGGTTTTTTATTACTACTATTAAATATTCCAGTTGCCATTCTCGGCTGGAAAAAGGTCGGGAAATCATTTACAGTTTACAGTTTTATTAGTGTTTTGCTTACTTCCTTATTTCTTTCTATGATTCCCATCAAGCAAGTGTCGCATGATATTTTACTTAATGCTGTTTTTGGAGGGGTTATACTAGCTATTGGGGTGGGGATCACGTTAAAATGGGGTGCCTCAACAGGTGGAGTTGACATTATAGCAATGGTCCTTTCCCGGATGAAGGACAAACCCGTTGGTCCCTATATGTTTGTCCTAAACGGGATTATCATTATTACGGCTGGTTTTCTTTATGGCTGGGAAAAAGCACTCTATACTCTTGTTACCTTATATACTTCTACCAGGGTAATTGATGCCATTCATACCAGACACGCCAAGTTAACAGCTATGATTATTACAAAAAAGGCAGATGAAATGAAAAAAGCCATTCATGCCAAATTAGTCAGGGGAATTACAATGGTCCCTGCAAAAGGTGCATTTTCCAATGAAACAAGAGATATGCTGATGATTGTCATTACTCGATATGAACTCTTTGATTTAGAACGAATAATTCAAGAAGTAGACCCTAATGCTTTTACGAATATCGTTCAAACCACAGCAGTCTATGGATTCTTTCGAAGGGAATAAATTCTTCCGATAATGAGCAAACGCCCGTTTTAGCGATGATGATATCGCTAAAACGGGCGCTTTGCTTACCTATCTAATCTGATCTAGCTCTTGTTGCATTTGTCGGAGCTGTGCTTGTTCTGCAACAGTGGAATTGGCATAAGCTGAACTTAATGAGTTCTTTGCCTTTGCTACCGCAGAATCAAGGTCATTAGGGCTGGCGGATTTCGCCATCTCAACAAATCGTCTGGCTTCCTGGAACAATTGGTTTCCCATTTTATATTCCTCCAAGTGAGGATTCGCGCACATTGGCCATCTTCTGAGCTTCCGCTTCAGCGTAGGTCATGTGATATGGGATACGAGCGTCATGCTTGCTGACTGTATCCACTCCTTGTTGGACAAAGCGTTTTGATTTGTTTGATTTACCCATTCGAATCCCTCCAATATGCTCAAAGCTATAATTGAAACAGCATTGCTGCCTCAATTCTAGTATGCGCATCTCGTTCCCGGTTCATTTAGGTAAACAATGGCGAAATTAAGAACTTTTTTACTCCTTGTATGAAACATGATTTCAACTTTACAAATTTAACAAATCCGCTAAATACTCTCCAACGCCGTCTTCCTCGTTACTGAGAGTAACCCCTTTAGCTATATTTTTTACCTGAGCAATGGCATTCCCCATTGCTATCCCATGACCAGCGTATTCCAGCATCTCTAAATCATTGTCTTCGTCACCAAATGCAACAATCCTATCGGCAGGAATCCCGTAATAGTCAGCTGCTTTTTTCAGCCCGACAGCCTTATTCAAACCGGTCTTAATAATTTCAATTACATGCCAAGGTGCAGCCCAACTCCGCTGTTCGATGACTTCAGCATGAACTTCGGATAAGTGATCACGAATTTTCTTTAACTGGTCCTCTTCAGTATGAATAAGCAAGCTTGTAGGTGAATCCGTTAAAAAATTCGCCAAATCACCTGTTGTGATCCTCGGTTTTCCGAAGCTGAAGAGCTCTAATAGCTTTTCATCATGATAATGGAAATAAACATCATCCATTACCTCTGCTATAATATTGTGAAATTGGAAGCTTCTGCATGCATCTACAATTTCTTTTGCTACCTTAACATCAAGAGGTTCATGATAAAAGCCCCAATTTTGGTCGAGGGGATGATGTGTAAATGCACCGTTAAAATTAACAATTGGCGTATCTAATTCCAACTCTCGGTAATACATCTCACTAGAGCGGAAAGGTCTTCCTGTTGCAATCATTACGATATGGCCATTAGCTTTCGCTTTTTCAATAATTTTCTTATTTCTAGGGGAAATGGTTTTATCATCTTTTAATAATGTCCCATCTAAATCTAATGCAATTAAATGTTTTTCTGCCACCTGGACACCTTCTTTTTTAAGAATTTAATTATATAATGCTTGGGTTTAGAAAAAATTTTGTCTACATGATACACTACCATTACGAAAGTGTTTCATTGGAAGTATCGGATAAATATTCCTGTACTTACTATGTTAACAATTTAATAGCCAGGCTGTAAAAAAATTCACACCAGCTAATGGTTAAAAAAGATATACTTATTTTACTGAAATGCTTTAGGTTAAAGTTTACCACAAGTGAATAGGCCAACCAAAAGCAGTGCAAGGTAGGTTTAAGCGTTTATTAAAATAAAGGTCAATAAGGAGTGTTACCATATGAATGAAGAGTTAAAAGAGAATATAATGGGCGCATTAGAGCTTGTTATCGACCCAGAGTTGGGTGTAGATATTGTTAATTTAGGCTTAGTCTACGATGTTGATATGAACGAAGAAGGATTAGCTGCGATCACCATGACTTTAACGGCAATGGGGTGTCCGCTGGCTGGTACCATTGTAGACCAAGTAAAACGAGCTTTGGCAGATATTCCTGAAATTAAAGATGTCGATGTTAACATCGTTTGGAACCCGCCTTGGAACAAAGATATGATGTCCCGTTATGCAAAAATTGCTTTAGGAATTCGCTAAGGATAAAAAAATAATAATAATGAAAACAGCAGATACATTCATCTGCTGTTTTTTTCGTCACAAAAGATACATAAATATTTTCTAGCATGTGAGGTAATTCACTTTTTTTATATATAAACAACATTATAATACAGTTAATCAAGGCTAATTGAAATGGAAAATGACTGATTAGGGAGGCGTTTCAAATGTCTTTTAATCGTGATTTTAATAAAGATCCGTTTATTGTAATTTGGGAATTAACGCGTGCTTGCCAGCTAAAATGTTTGCACTGCCGTGCGGATGCCCAATACATACGTGATCCACGTGAACTTACATTTGAAGAAGGCAAAAACTTAATAGATCAAATTTATGATATGAATAACCCTATCCTGGTATTTACAGGAGGAGACCCTTTAATGCGGGACGATATCTTTGAAATTGCTAAATATGCGGTAGAAAAGGGAGTCCGGGTATCGATGACTCCAAGTGCTACCCCGAATGTTACAAAAGAAGCAATTGAAAAGGCAAAAGAGGTTGGACTTTCACGCTGGGCTTTCAGTATTGATGGGCCAACGGCTGAAATTCATGACCATTTTCGTGGAACGGCTGGTTCATTTGCTTTGACAATGGAACGAATAAAATACCTGCATGAGCTGAAAATACCTATTCAAATTAATACGGTTATTTCTAAATATAATGTTGATTACTTAGAAGAAATGTCTAAATTGGTTGAGGATTTAAATTGTGTACTATGGAGTGTCTTTTTTCTAGTTCCAACTGGCCGAGGCCAAGTGAGCGATATGATCTCACCTGTGGATCATGAAAGAGTATTAAGATGGCTATATGACTTAAGCAAACGTGTTTCTTTCGATATAAAAACAACGGAGGCCATGCACTACCGCCGTGTTGTTATTCAGCAGAAAATGCGTGAAGCAAAGGAAAAAAACAATGAGATTGATTATTTAAGTGCCTTAACTGAAAAAGGTTTAACTGGTTCGATTGACGGTCTTGGAAGGGCTCCTAAAGGTGTGAATGATGGAAATGGTTTTGTGTTTATATCCCATATTGGGGATGTATATCCAAGTGGACTTTTACCAGTCAAAGCTGGGAATATTAGAGAAACTCCATTAGCAGAAATATATCGTGAATCACCCATTTTTAAGGCATTAAGAAATCCAGACGGCTTTAAAGGAAAATGCGGTGTGTGTGAGTTCCGTTACGTTTGTGGTGGTTCTAGGTCTAGAGCATATGCAATGACAGGAGATTACCTTGAGAGTGAACCATTCTGCGTCTATGTTCCAAAAGCATTAAGAGAGAAACAGGAAAAAAATTAATATAAATAAATGGGCTGCCTCGGAATGCGAGACAGCCTTGTATATAAAATAATTATAACTATTCAATATTGCAATATACAGCCGAACAGTTTTCACAGCCAATTTCGTCCTTTAAATATTGTAAATTTAAAATGGAGATTTTCCCCTTTTTAACAGAAATAATTTTGTCTCGTTTTAATTCACTTAGAATTCGGTTCGTACTTTCACGGGAGGTCCCACAAAAATTAGCGAGCTCTTGATTGGTAAGAGGAAGGTCAATTAAAATTTCCTGATTTTTCTGGATGCCATAACTATTTGACATTCTAATTAGTGTTGAGAATAAGGCACCTCGTTTGCCATTTAATACAAGGTCACGAAATTTAGTTTGAGTTTTACGAAAGTGGTCACTCATCCATTTCATAAATTCAAACGCAAGTTTACTGTTCTGGAATATCTCACTTTCAATAATATCTTTTTTAATGGCAGCCACTTCGCCTTCTTCAAGAACTTTTGCACTTAACAAATATTTGGGATTGTCAGTAAATAAAGTTAATTCACCACAAATATCGTTTGCTCCGCAAATCCGTAACGAAAGTTCACGTCCATCCGAAGTAATTTTACTGATTTGAATTTTGCCGGAAAGAATAATATAAAGCTCTTCTGCTGCCATTCCTTCTTGAAAGAGAAAAGTTCCCCTCTCACTTCTAAACTTCCGATCAGCAAACGTTAGTAATTCTTTTATTTCAATTGAATGGGTGGGTTTTATAGTCAACGTCATTTTCTTCCCCTCGTAATATTTATATACAATATCCGCATTTTTATTTGTAATCTTATTCTAACTTAAGACAGGTTCATAAAACGGAGTAAACAATGACAATATAGTGAAAACCTAAAGGGATTTTTTTCTAAAACCGTTTGTATTTTAAAACAAAGGGAATGAAAGAAATAGCGACAGATCACTTCCAAGGCTATTTTCGCATAGATTGTTGCTTTTCATATAAGGTCATTACGAAGAGATACTTTCCAAAACAATCATTTATTCAAAGATAAACATCTGTTAAGATTAGAGTAGTTAATATGAATGTATATAGTGAATAAATTAACAGTCTTTACTTTGAAAACCTGTTACACTAACCATATAGCTTCCTTTTAATATAATGGAGTTGATATTTTTGGAGAGAACCATTATTAAAGATAAATTAAATAGACCCCTGCATGACTTAAGAATTTCCGTTATTGACCGCTGTAACTTTCGTTGTCAGTACTGCATGCCTGCGGAGAAATTTGGTCCTGATTTTGAATTTCTGCCTAGAAGTGCATTATTAACTTATGAGGAAATTGAACGCTTGGGGAAAATATTTGTTAGTTTAGGTGTTGAAAAAATACGTATAACAGGCGGTGAACCACTGCTTCGAAAGGACCTGCCTCTATTAGTGGAAAAGCTTTCAGCCATTGAAGGACTTAGTGATATCGGTCTAACAACTAATGGTGTTTTGCTTCCAAAATTTGCAAAAGAATTAAAAGATGCTGGTCTTAAACGGGTAAATGTCAGCCTTGATTCGTTAAACGATGAATTGTTCGGTCAAATTAATGGGCGAGGAGTAGGTACCACCCCTGTACTCGAGGGTATTGAGGCAGCCAAACAGGCTGGACTCGGAGTCAAAATCAATATGGTTGTTAAAAAGGGTTTAAACGATACAGAAATTATTCCAATGGCCGAATACTGTAAAGAACATGGTTTAGAGCTTCGCTATATTGAATATATGGACGTAGGTTCAACAAACGGCTGGAAAATGGATGATGTGATAACTAAAAAACAAATATATCATTTATTGAAAGAACGGTTTGAGCTAGAACCGGTAGGACCAGCTTATTTTGGTGAAGTAGCCAAACTTTACAAATATAAAGATAAGGCTGTCAATGTCGGGTTTATTACATCTGTTTCGGAGTCTTTCTGCTCAAGCTGTACTCGGTCCCGTCTGTCTGCAAATGGACAAATCTTTACCTGTTTGTTTAATGGAAACGGTCATGATATTCGTAATTTCATGAGAAATGGGGCGACAGATGAACAAATAACAGAACGGATTACGGCAATATGGAATGGCCGGGATGATAGATATTCAGATGAAAGAACCGCGGAAACGAATAATAATCGCAAAAAAATCGAAATGTCCTATATAGGCGGATAGCTCTCTTTTAAAAGAGAGCTATTTTTCTGTAAAAAAATACCCGCTATGAAAGCGGGGTGATCAAATTAGCTTAGATATCTTGGGAATAATATATTGTTTTCAAGATGCACATGCATAAAGGTCAAGCTTTCTAATGATTCAAGGCGGGCATAAACTAGTCTGTAAGTGCCACAGGCATCGATTGGAAGGGCATAATCAGATGTAACGGCACGAATTTGTCGCAAGAGTTCACCGGCATGGTCATGTTCTTTTTCAAGCTCGTCGATCATACGGATGGCTTCCTCAGGATTTGGGGCAGTACCATCAGCAAGCTGTTTAATTAGTGGGAACACGATTTCTTCTTCTTTAGCCATATGTTCAAGCAATTCCTTTTTGAACTCATAAAATAATTCGTTCATTTTCACAAGCTCAGGGTGATGTGCACCGTGCACGCGTGCAACCTTAGTTACATATGGGCTTAACATGGTTAATTCTTCCTCAGAAGTACGATGGTAATTAGTTATTACATGATCAATGATGGTATGGGAATCGGAATCTGTCCATACCTCTACATCTTTCTCTGTATTTTCATATTTTTCAAAAACAATCTTTAATTCTTCAAGGATATTCTCTAGGTTTAGACCGTTTTGAACGGCTGCTTGTGAGAGTGGGATGTTTCCGCCGCAGCAAAAATCTATGCGGTTTTTCTTAAAAATATCACTTGCTTTTGGAATTTCGTTTACAATATCTCTAACTAATGAATCAGATGTTATAGTGAAAGTCATGCTTAAATCCTCCTTGATAAAGTGAATGGTTTCTGACTTAAGCATAATGGAAATACGGAATTTTTTAGGTGACCTGTATCACACTTCAGCTATGTTTTTTTACTTTTTCTCTTAATTTGTGACATTTGATACGTTTGCAAGTCTTCTATAGACCTATAATGAATATTAGCTGATATAATCCATTATAATAAAGGCTCTTTTCGTAACACTTTGTTGTTGTTAGACCTTATAAAGGACCATTTACTATGTTTCAGGGCAATTTTCGCAAATGTTCTTACGAAAAGATGCCACGATGCATATAGTTATACGGGTCGATCGCTTTTACGAAAAACAACAATTTATGCGAAAATAGCCTAATTAACAAAATTACTCGTTTTAGGCAGGAGCTGATTTTTTTGCTAGAAAGAAGAAACCCCATTCCAATCGGAGAAGCGGTAAAACAAATAATGCAGCACCAATTAAATGGTGTTACAGAATACGTTTCTATAAATGAAAGCTATGGTCGTTATTTATCAGAAGATTTGATTGCTACCAGCAATGTACCTCACTTCGACAGGGCCCCATATGATGGCTTTGCGGTTCGATCAGTCGATACATTTGAAGCATCACAATCAAATCCAGTCGAATTTGAAGTCATCGATCATATTGGTGCTGGCATGGTTTCCGAAAAAATAGTCGGAGAAAAACAAGCAGTCCGTATCATGACTGGTGCAATGATGCCAAATGGAGCCGATGCCGTTGTCATGTTTGAAGTAACAAAGGATTACGAAAAAAATGGAATTCCATATATGTCAATTAAAAGAAAAATTGACAAAGGGACAAATGTTTCTTTTATTGGTGAAGATGCAAAACAAGGAGAAGTCCTCGTAGAAAAAGGAACATTAATAAACCCAGGTATACAAGCCATGCTTGCAACCTTTGGATATAAAGAAGTTCCTGTTGCCAAAAAACCGCTTATTGGGCTGTTTGCTACTGGCACGGAATTGCTAGAAGTAGAAGAAGAATTAGTACCCGGTAAAATACGTAATAGCAATTCTTATATGATTGCTGCTCAAATTGAACGTGCAGGAGGAATCGTTCATTATTATGGAAAGCTGCCAGATGAGTTTGACACTTGTTTTGAAGCAGTTTTTAATGCGTTAAATGAAGTAGATATTCTTATAACAACCGGGGGAGTTTCAGTTGGGGACTTTGATTACCTGCCAGCAATTTACGAAAAACTTGGAGCCGAGGTATTATTTAATAAAGTTGCCATGCGTCCTGGAAGTGTAACCACTGTGGCGGTTTACAATGGAAAAATCCTTTTTGGGCTATCAGGTAATCCTTCAGCCTGTTATGTAGGGTTTGAACTGTTTGCTCGCCCAATTATTAGGACTCAACTTTTTTCAAAAAAACCTCATTTACGAAAAGAAAAGACAATACTTGAGGTTGATTTTCCTAAAGCAAATCCGTTTACAAGGTTTGTCAGAAGTTCTACCTTTATTGATGAAGGTAGATTAAAATCTACACCAAGTGGTTTGGACAAGTCCAATATCATTATGAGCCTATCTGGTGCAAATTCATTAATGATTCTTCCGGGAGGAACAAGGGGCTTTATGGCAGGAACGGAAGTGGAAGTATTGCTGCTTGAAGATCAAGTTGGAAGTGTCTGGCCTTGGTAGCGCCATTTATATTTCAAGTGGTAGGATTTCAAAATAGCGGCAAGACGACAATAACTACTCAACTGATTGAAACGTTGACAAACCTAGGAATAAAAACTGTCACTATCAAACATCATGGACATGGTGGAAAGCCGGATGTCCTTGAGCAAAAGGACTCCACAAGGCATATTAGTTCAGGAGCGATTGCCTCAATTGTTGAAGGAAGTGGAAGAATGGTTCTTCAGGCAGACGAGCTGAAATTATGCCTGGAAGACCAAATAGAACTTCTGAAATTCTTTCAACCCGACGTTATTTTAATTGAAGGGTATAAACAGAAAAATTACCCTAAACTACTTTTATTAAAAGAAAAAGAGGACTTGCATTTATTAAAATCTTTAACCAATATTTGTGCTATTGTTTATTGGAATGAAGACCTAATTACTGAAAACTTGTATCCAGCCTTCTCTATTAACGATAAAACAATAATAAAGCGGGCAGCTGAATTTATTACTGGTTTTGTTCATAAAAATGATGAAAAAAGTTATTAAAATTGTCAATTATGTTACTTTTATCACAGCAATTCCTAAGGGGTTTCATTATAATATTTTTAGGGGTTATATTGTTTGTTAAAATAATTAAGAAGGTAAATTGCCTTCTTTTTTTCATATTTAATGTGATACTCTTCACTTTTTTTTTCGGTCTGCTCTTTTATAGTAGGGCTATAAGGAAAAAGGAGTGAGAAATATGAAGCTATTTATACCAAAACAACATGGAGCATGGGCAATGCTGATCATCCCTTTTTGGCTTGGTGTTATCAATGGTGGATTTGTATGGCAGGACATACCATTTTTTATTGGCTGGATTTTCTTATACTTAGCAACCTACCCTATGCTCCTTTTATTTAAGAGGAAAAGAATTCAATTTTATACTAAGTGGACTATTATTTATATCGTTCCGGCTTTAGTACTGATGTTGTTCCCGCTTCTTAAAAGGCCTTCTATCGTACTGTTTGGACTAATGATGCTTCCATTTTTTGTGATAAATGCATATTATACATCCAAAAATAAAGATCGGGACTTTTTGAATGATGTGAGTGCTATTTTTGCATTTTCTATTGCGGGGATTGCTAGCAGTTACTTAGGAGAAGGCTCTCAAAACATCGATACGATAGTTTTTACGTTTCTAACCTCTATTTTATTTTTTATGGGCTGTACGTTCTATGTGAAAACCATGATAAGAGAGAAGAAAAATAATATGTTCAAATGGATTTCATGGGCATATCATCTTCTTGTAGTGGCAGGGTGGGGGATTTGCGGATTTTGGATAGTGTCCATTGCTTATCTACCAAGCTTACTTCGTGCTTATTTCTTTTATGGTAAAAAATTATCTCCACTGCAGATTGGCGTATATGAAATCATTAATTCAGCTATTATTTTTATTATACTTGGGATTCAAATTATTATATTACATTAAAAAATCGGTCAGCTTGACCGATTTTTTTTGCTTAATTAATCTACCTTACAAATTTCAATCGGGCAATCTTCACAATCGATTTCCCTTTTTAAATAATCAATATCATGGATGGTAATGGACCCTTTATCGATAGAGAGAACATCTGACTTTCTTAATTCACTTAAGAGCCGATTGACTACCTCTCGTGAAGTACCGCAGAAATTCGCCAATTCTTGATTTGTAAATGGTAATTCCACCAAAATACCTCTATTTGTTTTTACTCCGTAACTGTTGCTGATGCGAATTAGGGTTGAATACAATGCCCCCTTTTTACCATGCAGCACTAAATCACGAAATTTGGTTTGGGTTTTTCGAAATTGCAGACTCATCCATTGGATGAATTCAAAGGATAGAGCCGTGTTTTGGGAAAGTTTTTCTTCTAAGACATCTTTCATAATGACAGCAACTTCGCCACTTTCTACAACCCGCGCACTTAATAAATACTTTGAAGAAGAAGAAAATAAATTTAATTCACCAACAAAATCTCCTTTGGAACACATTCGAATCGTTAGCTCTCTTCCATCGGGAATGATTTTGCTTATTTGAAGGATCCCGCTTTGAACAATAAACATTTCATCAGCTTGAGAACCTTCTCGAAACAGAAATGTACCTTTTTCAATTTTCTTTATATGGTGAACCGTCTCAAAGAGATGTGACAACGTAACAGGCATTTCTTTTACTGACTGCATACTATAACCACCTTTAAAGGTACAAAATTGATTTACAAAAAATGCAAGTCAAGGTTAAACAGATTCCCTAGATAATACTATAATTATATTGTTAACAAAGAATAATTATCAATAATTGTGGAATAAGTTCATATAATCGTCAAAAAATGGATGTGAGATTGTTGTATTTCTCGGGAAATAGTGTCGACTAATGACGAATTTGAAAGAAATTCCCTTAAATGCTCATGCAGGAAAAGGAGATAATAAAGAATGTAATGAAAAGGGGGGATAAGTATGGGACAAAATCACCAGTTTAAAGCAGGTAAAAAAGCACCTAACAATGGCTTTTATATTGAAATGGGTGACTCAGGAAGCGATGTAACAAACCCTAAAAAGATTAAACTTAAAGCAGGGGACCCATTTCCTGAGAATTCAAACGATGATCGTGTTTGGACCTATGTTCGTAAACCTTAATATTTTTAAAAAAAGTCATCTTTTAAGATGGCTTTTCTTCTGTCATATTTTACTTATTCATTAGATTTTTTTATAATATATTTAAATAGGTCAAAAATGGTCAAAAGGGAGTGTTGGAAGTGGACCTAAACCGTATGACAGAGCGATTACAAGAAGGGATCATGGACGCACAAAAATTAACGATAAAAGAAAATCATCAAGAAATTGATGAACTTCATCTGTTTCTGTCTCTGATTGAACAGGAAGACAGTTTAATTACGGCTATATTAGAAAAAACCGGTTTGCCAAAAGAAAAGGCAATGAAATTGATATTGGGAGAATTGGCGAAGAAGCCGCAGGTAACCGGGAGCGGTGTGGAACAAGGAAGATTGTATATTACGGCAAAATTGCAAAAATTACTCATAAGTGCTGAGGAGTTTGCAGCAAAGTTTTCGGATGAGTATATTTCTGTGGAACACGTGCTATTAGCTGCCGTTTATGCAAATGATTCAAATATGAATAAAATCGTTCGAGCGAATGGGCTGACACCTGAAATAATTTTAAATGCAATAAAAGAAATAAGGGGGAACCAAAGGGTGACTTCACAAAATCCAGAAGCAGGATATGATGCGCTAAAAAAATATGGCCGTGATCTAGTTGCCGATGCAAAAGCCGGTAAGATTGACCCTGTAATCGGAAGGGATACGGAGATTCGCAATGTAATCCGGATCTTATCACGGAAAACAAAAAATAATCCGGTTTTAATTGGTGAACCTGGGGTAGGGAAAACTGCAATTGTTGAGGGACTTGCTCAAAGAATTGTTAGAAAAGATGTTCCTGAAGGACTTAAAGATAAAACTATTTTTTCATTAGATATGAGTGCATTAATTGCCGGTGCAAAATTTCGAGGCGAATTTGAGGAGCGCCTTAAAGCGGTCTTAAATGAAATTAAGAAAAGCGAAGGTCGTATCTTGCTGTTTATCGACGAAATTCATACCATTGTTGGTGCAGGTAAGACTGAAGGTGCAATGGATGCCGGAAATATGTTAAAGCCAATGCTTGCTAGAGGGGAGCTGCATTGTATCGGTGCTACAACTCTTGACGAACACAGGAAATATATTGAAAAAGATCCTGCGCTTGAACGTCGTTTTCAACAAGTACTGGTCCAGGAACCGAATGTTGAGGATACAATTTCCATATTAAGGGGACTAAAGGAACGTTTTGAGGTCCATCATGGGGTGAAAATTCACGATCATGCCTTGGTGGCTGCTGCCACATTATCGGACCGCTATATAACAGACCGCTTTTTACCTGATAAGGCAATCGACCTTGTAGATGAAGCTTGTGCGATGATTCGTACTGAAATTGATTCCATGCCAACCGAGCTTGATGAAGTAACACGGCGAGTCATGCAGCTCGAAATAGAAGAAGCGGCACTTCGTAAAGAAAGTGATGAAGGTAGTAAAGTAAGACTTGAAGTACTATTTAAAGAACTCGCAGATTTAAAAGAGCAGGCAAATGTGATGAAGGCGAAATGGATGCAGGAGAAACAAAGTATTCAAAAGTTACAGGAGAAACGGGAGCAGCTTGAAAGACTACGTAGGGAGCTCCAGCAGTCTGAAGACCGCTATGATTTAAACCGGGCCGCTGAATTAAGACATGGACAGATTCCGCTAGTGGAAAAAGAACTAAAAGAGTTAGAGGAAAAGGCTGCAAAGGATGAGCGCTTGCTCCGGGAAGAAGTAACAGGGGATGAAATTTCGAGTATTGTCTCCAGATGGACAGGAATCCCGCTCTCTAAGCTAGTCGAAGGGGAAAGAGAAAAGCTGCTCAGATTAGAATCCATTCTTCATGAACGAGTAATAGGTCAAAATGAGGCTGTTAACCTGGTATCAGATGCTGTCCTTAGAGCAAGGGCTGGTATTAAGGATCCAAATCGCCCCATTGGTTCATTTTTATTTTTAGGACCGACTGGCGTAGGAAAAACAGAACTTGCTAAGGCCTTAGCTGAGTCCTTATTTGATAGTGAAGAGCATATAATAAGAATAGATATGTCGGAATACATGGAAAAGCACGCTGTTTCCCGTTTAATTGGTGCACCTCCGGGCTATGTCGGTTATGAAGAAGGGGGCCAGTTAACAGAGGCAGTTAGAAGACGGCCGTATTCTGTTATCTTAATGGATGAAATAGAAAAGGCTCATCCAGAAGTATTTAATATTCTTCTGCAGGCACTTGATGATGGCCGAATCACTGATTCCCAGGGGCGGGTAGTTGATTTTAAAAATACTGTCATTATCATGACTTCTAACATTGGCTCTCACTTCCTGCTAGAAAGAAGCGAAAATGAGGTTGAAATTTCAGATGAAACAAGAAACAAGGTAATGAGTCAGTTAAGGTCTCACTTCCGTCCAGAATTCTTAAATCGTATTGATGAGACGATCCTCTTTAAGCCGTTATCTTTAGCAGAGATAAAAAATATTGTTGTTAAGATGCTAAATGACCTGCAAAATCGATTGAAGCAGCAGCAAATTGATATTGTAATAAGTGAGGATGCAAAAGAATTTATTGCTTTTAACGGATTTGATCCTATATATGGGGCCAGACCATTAAAAAGGTATATTCAAAGAAATATTGAGACCAAGCTTGCCCGTGAAATTATTGCAGGCAGGGTACACGATCAATCAACAGTAGAAATTACAGTGGAGAATGGTGAAGTAGCTGTAAAGGTACGAGAGAAGTTGTAAAAACAGAAAAAAGGTCCTCCCTCATTTGGAAGACCTTTTTTATTAATGCTTTTGTACAGGTTCGTTTGGGATGATTGAAGTAACAATAAGAATTAAAACGGTTACTACAACAGCTGAAATAGAACCTTGTGCAAAATTATAACTTGCACCTTCTGTCATTGAACTCACAACATATGTAAGCATGTGTACTAAAAGAAAAGACCAGAAAAAAGTCCAAAAAATACGCACCGATTTTCACCTCTTACTTATTATACATTACTTTAAATACTACCATACAATGCTGAAAAAATATATATAAAAACAATTTTCTGATTTATGTTTACAAGTTCTAAAAATATGGGCAAACTCCCGTTCATCTCTTGTGAAACGGCATACAATACCTTGAGGAAATTTGTAAAAGGAGATTTAGCGATGGAGAATCGTAATTTTCAGATGGATACCCAATGGAATATCGTTCATTACCCCGAAAAGCCTACAGGATTTGGGATCTTAATTATTGGAGATGAAAGGCATTTTGTTGACGAAAGCAAATGCTTTTGGACTCAAAACGAAGGGAAACTGGCAATTATCGATGAATTAAAGGATGCCGGGTACACCATTTTTTCCTCAAATCTGTATGGGAGACACTGGGGTAGCGAAAAGGCTGTCGAGCTTGCTCAAAGGTTATATCAGCATGTAATCAGAAGTGAAATTCTTAATAATAAAATCCACGTGCTGGCAGAAGGAATGGGGGCATTAGTAGCAGTTAAGCTATTGGAAAAGATGAAGGGAAGCATCCGATCAGTAGTCCTGCTAAATCCAATTCTTTCTTTAAAACACCATTTAGAATTAGAGAAAGAACATAAATTCTTTTATAAAAAATTAATGAGGGAATTAACCGAAGCACACAAAATGGACCAATCGACATTGGAAAACGATATTTTTAACATGGATGAAATTGTGAATCTTGATTTTGATTGTCCTGTTACGATTATACAGGTTTTAGCAGGCGGCAAATCATATACTCAATCCAAACTTTATCAAAAGATAATAAAATCCCCTAAAATTAATCCAACCTTCATTCTTCCTGAAAAAAAACCGCAGCTAGGTAAAATGTTTATCAAGTGCTTTAACAATCATGAAGCAGTACTTTAAGGGCTAAGACTCCCCAAAAGAAATATTTCCTTTTGAAACCGCATAGGATTCAATAAGGTTATTTTGGGGAGGAAGATGTTATGGACAAGGCTATTATTTTTGGTATGTATGATTTTATAAGTTTTCATATAGGGAGTATGCTCTTAAACAAGGGATTAGAGGTTATTGGCATTCATATAGATCAAAGCAGCCATACCCCATTTTTAGAAGAGAAAAGACTAGAGGTAGGCAGGAATGCTAACTATAAAGAAATTGCTTTGTCAGCCTTGGATGATTACAGCGAAAAGGACACGGCTAATACCACGTTCATTCTTTCACTTTACGATTTATATGTGTTGAATAAGGAAGTCATATTACAACGGGATTCAGTTATAAAATCACTGCAGCAATATATAAAAAGAAATAAACAGGTGACACAGATTGTATGTATTCTGCCAATTCAGCTCCTTGAACCGAATAAGGAACAGACACTGGAGACAATTATGAATCAAGTAAATGATTTGGAGAAATGTAACACGTTTTTTTATTTACCGGCTGTTTATGGACCATGGCAGCCTTCCGTGTTTATGTTCCAACAAGCGCTTAATGCAAAATTTGACCAAGGTGAAATTAGGGCAGATAAAAGGGAATGGACTGGAGATATCTTATTTGTAGACGATGCTGTAGGTGAAATTGTTGAATTAATCGAACACGCAAATACGGAACACAATTTGAACTATCTAATTGAAAGCGGTCAAGAAAATTACTGGTTTCAGTGTGCAGCACAATTACAACTAGATGAAGGGGTAATAGATACTATACGGTCCGAACCATTAGAAGTAGATAAAACCTTAAACCGAATTACTATCAAAAACATAACACCTTTCACAGATTCTATAAAAAAGCAATTAAATAATATAGAGCGATTAATTAAATAAAGTAAAGGGTTTGAATAATAATTAATTCCTATTATATATACTGAAAAGTTGGGATGAAGGACTTTTCAATTAATACATCAAAGGTTAAAATAGAGAGAAAAAACACGTTTTTTTACTATTTGAGGTATATAATGGAAAGGGTGTCGTACAAAGGAGCTGCAATAAATGCTAAACCGTTTCTGTATCATTCTTTTATGCCTTCTCCTGCTGGCGGCATGTGGAGAACCAAAAACTACAGGAAAGTTACAAAAGGTTGGCTTATTAGTACCTGAAACTGTTAATGACCAGGTATGGGGAACCAAAGGGTTTAAAGGACTGTTGAAAATTCAATCAAAATTTAATGTTGAAGTATTCTATAAAGAAGGAATGAATTCTCAGGCAGTTGTGGAACAGGCAGTCAAAGAATTTGATCAAAAAGGTGTAAATCTTATATTTGGTCATGGTTCCGAGTACGCTGAATATTTTAATAACATTTCAAAAGATTATCCGAACATTCACTTTGTCAGTTTTAATGGTGACGCAAAACACAAGAACACGACAAGTCTTAACTTTAAATCCCATGCCATGGGTTTTTTCGGTGGAATGGTTGCAGCCCATATGTCTAATACTAAAAAGGTCGGTGTGTTGGCCGCATATGAATGGCAGCCTGAAATTGAAGGATTTTACCAAGGTGCAATGGCAGAAGATAAAGATATCAAAGTTAACATTGAATATGTAGGAAATTGGGATAACAAGCAAAAGGCTATTCAATTGGCCGGTGAAATGATGAATGACGGTGTAGATGTCATCTACCCAGCAGGGGATGGATTTAACGTACCAGTTATTGAGCAGGTTAAAGAGCGCGGGTTACATGTAATTGGCTATGTTTCCGAACAGTCCGATTTAGGTGAGTCAACAGTTTTAACAAGTACCATCCAACAGGTCGACAAATTGTATGTAAAGGTTGCGGAGCAATTTAACAATGGGAAGTTACATTCCGGTAATCTCTCATATGATTTTCAAGACAACGTTATTTCCCTCGGGAAATTCAGTCCATTGGTCTCAAAGGAATTTATTAACGAAATGAATAGGCAAATTAACCATTATAAGAAAACAGGAGAGCTGCCTAAATAATTTTATAAAAGGAGTACATATTGTGAACGATCAAGACAATACACTGCAATTTATGCAGATTGCGATGAAATACTTACCTGAAGCGAAAGAGCAATTAGACCAAGCAGGGGTCGAATTATCCATGGACCTGATTCAGCCCTTTATGAATCTATTTACAAAAGTGATGCAGGAAGCTTATGAACTAGGGAAAGCAGATGCTCTAAAAGAAAGTTTAAGTAAATAAGCTGCCATGTGTGGGCAGCTTATTTTTTTTTCCATAATTGTTGAATATGTGGGTAAACTTTATTAAATAGCGGCTTAAGTCCTCGGACCGAATCCACCAAGGAATCAATATTCATCATAAGTTCTTCATAATCAATGGTTGATTGGTTTTGTCTTGATTCTTCACCATGATGAGGTCTTTGCCCTTTGTTATTCCGACTAGGTCCAAACATTAAACTATTAAACCTGTCTTCTTTTATCTGTTCTTCCCATTCTTCCTGTTTATCAGAGCCTTTCCTCTCTTCAAATTCTGCCATCCTTTTCCTGCCTCCCCAAAAGAAATATCTCTTATTGTAGAATATGAATAAACACATAAAAGGTATGTACATTAGCGGATGATAAGTGAGAAGAAACAGTTGCTTAAATTAGGACTTATTTGATAAAATTAGTACCAAGTCATAATAATTGATATTAATCCTAAAAAATAGATAAGGTCTGACCAAACTTAAAGGAGATGGAATCATGAGAGCTGGTATTGTTGGAATGGGAAGATATTTACCTGAAAAAGTAATCACCAATCAAGATTTAGAAAAGGTGATGGATACTTCTGATGAGTGGATTAGAACAAGAACTGGGATTGAAGAAAGAAGAATAGCTGCGGATGATGAAAATACATCCGACATGGCATTTGCCGCTGCACAAAAGGCAATCCAAGATGCCGGGATAACAGCGGAGGATATAGACTTAATATTAGTAGCAACGGTTACGCCAGATTCTCCTTTTCCATCTGTGGCCTGCCGAATCCAAGAACGGCTGGGAGCAAATAAAGCTGCTGCTATGGATATTAGTGCAGCTTGTGCTGGATTTATGTACGGTATTGTTACAGCTAAACAATTTATTGAGTCACAGGTATACAAATACGTACTTGTTGTAGGCGTAGAAAAACTTTCTAAGATTACGGATTGGAATGATCGAAATACGGCTGTATTATTTGGTGATGGTGCCGGTGCGGCCATTATTGGACCTGTTTCCGAAAATCGCGGAATATTATCTTTTGAGTTAGGTGCGGACGGAACTGGCGCAAAACACCTATATCAAGACGAATATATTATCATGAATGGCCGTGAGGTTTTTAAATTTGCGGTTCGGCAAATGGGAGAAAGCTGTATAAATGTACTTGAAAAAGCTGGTTTAACAAAAGAAGATGTTGACTTCTTAATTCCGCATCAGGCTAATATCCGAATTATGGAGGCATCAAGACAGAGATTGGAATTACCAGTGGAAAAAATGTCTAAGACTGTTAACAAATATGGAAATACTTCAGCTGCATCGATTCCAATTTCAATGATAGAAGATGTAGAAGCAGGAAGAATTAAAGATGATGATCTAGTTGTAATGGTTGGCTTTGGAGGAGGCTTAACATGGGGCGCCATTGCAATCCGCTGGGGAAAATAAAATCGTATTAATAATTTTAATGGATAAAGATTAGAAAAGGAGATGTCTAAATGGCAAAGAGAAGGGTCGTTGTTACAGGTATTGGAGCAGTTACACCGCTTGGAAACGATGTTGAAACCACATGGAAAGGAATTCTTGAAGGAAAATCCGGCGTTGGTCCAATGACTAGAGTAAATGCTGACGAATATCCGGCAAAAGTTGCTGCTGAAGTAAAAGATTTTAATCCGGAAGCTTTTATGGATAAAAAAGATGCACGAAAAATGGACCGTTTTACTCAATTTGCTGTTGCATCTGCCTTAATGGCAGTGCAGGATGCTAATTTAACGATAAATGAAGAAAACTCTCACAGAGTGGGGGTATGGATTGGTTCTGGTATTGGCGGGATGGAAACATTCGAACAGCAATTTGAGATCTTCCAAAAAAGAGGCTATAAGCGAGTCAGTCCATTCTTTGTTCCTATGTTGATTCCAGATATGGCCACTGGTCAAGTGTCTATTACACTTGGTGCAAGAGGCTTTAATTCATGTACGGTAACGGCATGTGCGACAGGAACAAACTCCATTGGAGACGCCTTTAAAGTTATTCAGCGTGGCGATGCTGATGCTATGGTAACCGGTGGAGCAGAAGCCCCAATTACAAGGATGTCCGTTGCAGGTTTCTGTGCGAATACGGCACTGTCCACAAACCCAGACCCAAAAACGGCCAGCAGACCATTTGATAAAAACCGTGATGGATTTGTCATTGGTGAAGGTGCTGGAATTGTGGTATTAGAAGAGTTAGAGCATGCTTTGGCACGCGGTGCAAAAATATATGCAGAGATTGTTGGATATGGGGCAACAGGGGATGCTTATCATATTACTGCTCCTGCGCCAGGTGGAGAAGGTGGTGCCCGCGCAATGAAGATGGCCATTAATGATAGTGGTTTATCTCCAGAGGAAATTGATTATCTCAATGCTCATGGTACAAGTACTGAATATAATGATAAATTCGAAACGCTTGCAGTGAAAGAGGTATTCGGTGATCATGCCTACAAATTAGCCATGAGTTCCACAAAGTCCATGACAGGCCACCTTCTGGGTGCTGCAGGTGGAGTAGAAGCAATCTTTTCAGTATTGGCAATTAGGGATAGCATCTTACCTCCAACAATCAATTATGAAACACCAGACCCAGAATGTGATTTGGATTATGTAGTTAATTCGGCTCGCCCGAAGGAAATTAAGGCTGTAATGAGTAATTCCCTTGGTTTTGGCGGTCATAATGCTACCATTGTATTTAAAAAATACGAATAAAAAAAAGTCGGTCAGACATTATGTCTGGCCGATTTTTTTTATGTGTTAAAAGACATTGTTGATTTTTTACTATGTGATTAGAGTAAGTATCAACATAGCTTATTCCTCATTAATCTTAGAACTTCTTTAAACATTTTTCATAAACTGACCAAAAGAAGGACTTTGTAATGGGGTGAAAGAATGGGGATCATTAGGACTGATGCATGGCTTGAAAAGGATGTTGACAATCCCTTGAAAATTTGTGAAAGACTTCTTCCTTATTTTAAGGGTAAAACAAAGAGAGAAATATATCATGAACTAATAAATTTCGGTATGTACCAGCCTTCCCGATACGCAAGAAATAGTCAAATGAAGCTAATCCAACAACAGGCATGGGAAAAAGTAGAACAGATTTTTTCAAAATATAAAAATAGTTGGAATGGTCCGGATATCCCTATTTTTATTTTCCCAATCGCACAGGCTGGAGGTTTTTTTAGGAGAGAAGAAAAAGGAAAAGCAGGGGTAACGTTCCCTGATAAACTGTTTTTATTTTTATCGAATCTCGATGATTTAAAGGACATTGAAGCACTTTTTGTTCATGAATATCATCACGCCTGCAGGATGAATCAATTAAATAAGAAGATAGAAGATTACACTTTACTTGACTCTTTAATAATTGAAGGACTAGCAGAATATACTGTATTAAGAAATTGCGGACGGGAATATTTAGCCGCGTGGTGCAGGATGTATACGGAAAAAGAGTTATTAAAGTTTTGGAATAGATATATAAAAAATGATCTTGATAAAAGGAAAAATGAGAGAGGACACGATGAACTGCTATATGGCGGGGGCAGGATTCCTAAATTGTTAGGATATGCAGTAGGGTTTTATATTATTGAAAATTATTACAAAAACAATCATTATTCTACCAAATTATCATTTTCCACATCTGCATATAGTTATATAAATGATTTTAAAAATATTGAATTAAAGTAAAACCTTTTATAGGAAGAGCTTAACTTGATGACCAAATATTAAAAGGATTGGAGCAAAATATATATAAAGGAATAATTTAACTGATGTCTGCCCATACTGATTGACAAACAGTTTCTTGAAGTGAGGGGTTGTATAATGTTGTATCTTCATGATGTTTGGGTAAATTGGTTTGAAGGTGAGGAAAACGGATATAATGTTTGCCACTTTCATGAATGGCGGAAGGATGACGGAGTAGAGCTGTTAGATCAAGTCCCGCTGGTTAAAGTCGAGCCGCTTCTATTTGATTATATTGAGAATGATCTATCTGAGTTACCTCAACAGCTTCTTGATGATATTTATCAAAAAGCATATTTAAGGAAAAACCATGAGAGAATTCAACTTGATTATTGCTTTGTTGTAACAGATGGTACTGGAATATTAGCAGTGGATACGATCGGCTATAATATTCCAATCCGGAAAAGCAGACTAATACCAAGACAGGAACAGCTTGTTTACGAAATGATAAGTCAGCATGAAGCAAAACCATACAATTTCTACTCTCAGCCGAAAATAAAGGACTTTCATATCCTATCACCAGAACCAGACTTGATGAGAGGTTTGACAAGAAAAGAACGACAGTTAAAACAATTGCTATTTATGGCTCTCGATCAATTATTAACATCTAATAATGAAGCGGAGGTCCGCTATTGGTACACGGAATGGTGTCCGGAGCAATATTCAATCATTCAAGAAATGAATTTTGAAGAAGCCTGGGAACAACTGTTGGAACAAACAAAGTACGGCTGGTCAAAACGGCATGAAACTTTCTGTGAAAACTTAATAAAAGGACAGCCCTTCTTTGAAAAGCTTTGGGAGATGGAGCATGGTCCAAAAGTAAACTAAAAAAGCCTGACTGCAAAAGGATGTCCTGCATACCTTTTGCTCGTCAGGCTTTTAGCTGTAGTTGATGGCCTTTATTAAGGATGTTCCAGTTAATTTCTCTGACTTTTGTCTTTAAGAATCCCTATTGAGGATAATTCGAGCCGAAATCCTCGGACAATTGTCTTCAATAGACTCAGTGAAGACAGTTCGAGCGAAAATCCTCTAACAATTGTCTTCAATAGCCCTCTTTGAAGACAGTTCCAACAGTTTTCTCTGACAATTGTCTTTAATAGCCCTCATTGAGGACAGTTCCAACAGATTTTCTCTGACAATTGTCTTTAATAGCCTTCATTGAGGACAGTTCGAGCGAAAATCCTCTAACTATTGTCTTTAATAGCCCTCATTGAGGACAGTTCCAGCAGATGACCTCTAGCTTTTACTATCAATACCCCTTAGTTAGGACACTTACGGGTAAGTGTGGGGAAAGCGAAGCGCCTGAAGCATTGACTTTGAGAATAGTCAATCTCCAGAACCTGTTCAAGAACTCATTTGATTCTCTTATCTTCTTCTCTTTCTGCCAAGTCCCATCGCATTTTCAATCTTTTTCAGAGTTCTTAAGGCTACTTGGTTTGCTTTTTCAGCTCCACGGTCTAAAATGTCATCAAGTTCACTTGATTCTAACAAATTGAAGTATCTTTCTTGAATGGGTTTCAAGAAGTCAACGACAACTTCCGCAAGGTCCCCTTTGAAATCCCCATAGCCTTTTCCAGCATACATTTCTTCAAGTTCTCCTATAGATTTTCCACCAAGGATGGAATATATGGATAACAAGTTAGAAACACCAGGTTTATTTACAGTATCAAATTTAACGATACCATCCGAATCAGTTACAGCACTTTTAATTTTCTTAACAATTTGATTTGGCTCATCTAAAGGAGTGATAAACGCTTTTTTGTTTGGATCCGACTTACTCATCTTTTTAGTCGGTTCTTGCAGTGACATTATCCGAGCCCCAACTTTTGGTAAGCTGATTTCAGGGATTGTAAGGATATCATTATACTTCTTATTAAATCTCTCAGCTAAATCTCTTGTTAGTTCTAAATGCTGTTTTTGGTCTTCGCCAACAGGAACAAGATCTGTATTATATAGTAAGATATCAGCTGCCATTAGTGGAGGATAAGTTAACAGGCTTGCCGAAACAGCTTCCTTACCTGAAGATTTATCCTTAAATTGTGTCATCCGCTCTAATTCTCCGATATAAGAAATACATTGCATAATCCATCCAGCCTGTGCATGAGCAGGAACTTCAGATTGAATAAACAACGTTGCTTTCTCCGGATCAATTCCGACAGCAAGATATAATGCGGCTAAACTGCGGATATTTTTTCTAAGTGTTTGCGGATCCTGTGGGACTGTTATGGCATGCTGGTCCACAATGCAAAAGAAGCAGTTGTACTCGTGTTGTAATTCCACGAATTGTTTCATTGCTCCGATATAGTTCCCTAATGTGATAGTTCCACTAGGTTGAATTCCAGAAAAAATTGTCTTCATGAGTTTTTCCTCCTAAAAATATATAAAAAAAACCATTCATCCCAAAATTATAGGGACGAATGGTTCGCGGTACCACCCTAATTACTCAAAAGAGTCACTCAGTGTCAAAACATCTTTTATAAATGTTTTGACAGCCTTTTAACGCAAGGGAAACGTCTGCTCCTACTGTTTTATCAGATGATAAAAGGTTCAGGCAGAAGCTCAAAAGTCCATTCCGTATTTTTTCGCGTTTGTTTTCACCGGCCACAAACTCTCTGAATCGAAGGGAAATACGTACTACTCTTTATCAGTGCTTTTAAAAATTATATGCGTTTAGTCACATTATATCTGAAAGCAAACATTTATTTCAAGTTAGTTGAGCATAATAGACAACAAGGGCAGCTGCCATTAAAAGGCCATTAAAAATTCCGTGAAGAAGGAGGGGCTTTTCATCCAAAGTAATTAACTCAGATAAACCAGGTATGTCATCAAATCTCCTTTTATCCCTTCCACGGGAGAAGGCAAGATTAAAGGATTTAGAAATGACATCGTAAAATCCACTATGGATGGTATAGAGCAGTAAAGATAATAAAATTAACCCTGCTGTAATAAAAAAAGATATATCGATATAGTGAATCAGTGTAATATTATGGTGGAAAATTAATGAAATTATTACAATTATTGCCTGAGTAATAGAGAAAATTATTAGATTTTTCTTGAAGTTAAATCTCATTTATAACCTCCTGGGATGCTTGATGTATCAAGTGAAACTGATGAATAGTATACAAGAAATTACCGTATAAGTCTAAATTATATTATAGGCTAATGTAACGCTTACGTAATAATTGTTTCAATAATGAAAATTAATTTTCAAAAAGTAATGTACAATTTGTTGAAAATATGTATAATAGAGAATGTAGTAATTTTTCAGAATAATAGAAAAGGGAGGTCTACTAGTGAAGAAATCAAAACTTTCACTACTTTTAGTACTATCACTAGTACTTAGCATGTTCTTAGCGGCATGTTCTGGCGGTGATAAGAAAGACACAAGTAAGTCTGACGGCAAAGACACTGGTAATGCAGAACAATTAGCAGATAAACAAGAACTAAATGTTTTGGAATCTGCTGAAATTCCTTCTATGGACAGTGTAATGTCTCAAGACACATTAAGTTTTACAACACTTAATGCAACAAACGAAGGTCTATATCGTTTGGATCCTGATCAAAAAGTTATTCCTGGTGTTGCTGATGGCATGCCAACTTATAATGATGACAAAACAGTTATCACTATCAAATTGAAAAAAGATGTAAAATGGTCTAACGGTGACCCTGTTACTGCTAATGACTTTGTATTTGCATGGAGACGTGCAATCGATCCTAAAGTAGCTGCTCCATATGGCGCATACTTCATGGAAGGCAAGATCAAAAATGCATCTGAAATCGTTGCAGGAAAAGCTAAATTAGAAGATCTAGGTATTAAAGCATTAGACGATAATACTCTAGAAATTACTCTAGTAAGAGCTCTTCCATATATCGAATCATACTTAACATTCCCATTATTCTACCCACAAAATGAAAAGTATGTTACAGCACAAGGCGCAGATTATGCGAAGGATGCTGCTCACTTACTTTACAATGGTCCATTTAAAATGACTAAGTGGGATGGCCCTACAGGAACTGAATGGGTATTAGAAAAGAACGCTGATTACTGGGATGCGAAAACTGTTACTCTAGAAAAGATTAACTTTAACGTATCTAAAGATCCACAAGCTTCTGCAAATGCCTATACTGCTGGCGAAGCTGATATTACACCAAAATTAGCACAAGCTGCGATCCTTTCACAATTTGAAGGACAAAAAGATTTACTTCGTTACCAAGAGCCATCCATCTGGTGGTTAAAAATGAACGAAAAGAACCCAGCATTGAAAAATGTTAACATCCGTAAAGCTATTGCACTTTCTGTTGATAAAAAAGCTTTAGTTGATGATGTATTAGCAAACGGTTCAATCGCTGCTGACTTCTTAGTTCCAAAAGGTTTCTCATACTTAGATGGTAAAGATTTCCGTGATACTGCAGGAACTTACTTAAAAACTGACAAAGAAAAAGCAGCTGAACTTTGGAAAAAAGGACTTGCTGAAACTGGTCTAAAAGAAGTAAAGTTTACTTATGTTGGTCAAGATACTGAAACTTCAAAAGTTACTGATGCTTTTATTAAAGATCAATTAGAAAAGAACTTACCAGGACTAAAGATTACAATTGAGGCTGTACCATTCAAAATCCGTATCGCTCGTGAAGATGCTGAAGATTATGATCTATTAATGGGTGGTTGGGGACCAGACTATGCTGACCCAATGACTTACATGGATCTTTGGGTTACTGGCGGTGGACAAAACCACATGAGCTATAGCAACCCTGAATTTGATAAGTTAATCAAGGCAGCTAACGAAGATCTTGTTGCTAAGCCACAAGACCGTTGGAAAGCACTTCAAGATGCAGAGAAAATCTTGTTAGAGGACGATGCAGCAATTGCACCACTTTACCAACGTTCTGTTAACATCTTGATCAATCCAAAGGTTAAAGGCTTTGCTCACCATGCATTTGGACCTGACTATAGTTACCAGTGGATTAAAATCTCAAAATAGTAACTATAATTAAATAAAAAGAGAGTATATTTTAAAGAATATACTCTCTTTTTACCTGTACGAGAATTGTCGTAAAATGTCGAAAATTTAACTAATTAGGAGGTGTGGGCATGGTCAGATATATATTAAAACGTGTTGGCTATATGATCATTACACTTTTTGTTGTAACATCGCTTACTTTTTTCCTCATGAAGCTAATTCCTGGTAGTCCTTTTAATAACTTCGAAAAACTAACTGAAGTTCAGCGAAATATTCTGTTGGATAAATATGGCTTGAACGACCCCGTGCCTGTTCAATATTTTAATTATATGGTGAATTTGGTAAAAGGGGATTTAGGAGTTTCCTTCCAATTTGATAATACCCCAGTAACAGAACTTATTGCTAATCGTCTTGGACCTTCAGCTCAATTAGGTTTGCAGGCAATGATAGTTGGTTCAATTTTAGGTATTTTATTAGGTGTGGTTTCGGCTTTAAAGCAAAATACATGGGTAGACTATGGTGCTACATTTATCGCAGTAGTTGGAAAATCTATTCCTTCATTTATTTTTGCAGGATTAATGCAATATTATATTGCGGTTAAATTAGGCTGGCTTCCGGTAATGTTATGGAAAGGTCCGGAATATACCATTCTTCCTACTATTGCATTAGCAATGTTCCCTATTTCAATCGCAGCACGTTTTATGCGTACGGAAATGGTTGAGGTTTTAGGGTCTGATTATATTACCTTGGCAAAAGCTAAAGGTGCAAGCCGTTGGCAAATTAGCTTTAAGCATGCATTAAGAAATGCCCTTATTCCTGTAGTAACTGTCTTAGGGCCATTAGCAGTCAGCTTAATGACTGGTTCCCTAGTTATTGAGCAAATCTTTGGGATTCCAGGAATTGGTGAGCAGTTCGTTAAATCTATTAATATGAACGACTACCCAGTCATTATGGGAACAAATATTTTATTTGCTGTACTATTTATCGTTGTTATCTTGATTGTTGATATTCTTTATGGAATCATCGACCCACGTATTCGTGTATCGGGGGGGAAATCTAAATGAGCAACAAAGAATTAAATCTCACAAAAGATATGTTCGCTCCTGCCCATATAGATCCATCAAAAAGTGAAAAAATCGCTAAACCTAGTTTGAATTTCTGGCAGGATTCATGGTTAAGAGTCAGGAAAAATAAAGGTGCAGTAGTCAGCATGATCATTTTGGTTATTATGATTATTATGGCCTTTGTGGGACCGATGATTACACCATATGCCTACGATACGCAAAACACTAAACATAATAACTTGCCACCACGCATTCAAGGATTAGAAAATGTTCACTGGCTTCCGTTTGACGGTACTTTGAGTAGAAGAGATGGAACTAAATATAACGCCTACGAAGTCCGTAAGGTGGATGAATATTATTGGTTTGGTACGGATAATTTAGGTCGTGACCAATTTGCACGTGTTTGGAAAGGCACACAAGTATCGTTATTTATTGCCTTCATGGCAGCTTTAATCGATATGGCCATCGGGGTTGCCTATGGAGCCATTTCAGGTTATTTGGGTGGTCGGACAGATAGTATAATGCAGAGGATTATCGAGATTATAGTGGGCATACCAAACTTAATTGTGGTTGTTTTGATGATTCTCGTATTAAAACCGGGTATTATCCCAATTATAATTGCCTTAACCATTACGGGATGGACTAGTATGGCCCGTGTGGTTCGTGCACAAGTATTAAAATTTAAAGGTCAAGAATTTGTTCTGGCAGCTAAAACTTTAGGTGCTTCAGATTCGTCTATTATTTTTAAACATATGATTCCGAATATGTTTGGTGTCATTATTATAAATACGATGTTTTCCATCCCAAATGCTATTTTCTTTGAAGCATTTCTAAGCTTTATTGGGTTAGGATTACAAGAACCACATGCATCTTTAGGTACATTAGTAAATGCTGGATTTAAGTCAATGATTGCTTTTCCATATCAAATGATTATTCCTTCCATTATGATTGCGTTAATCATGGTATGCTTCAACCTTGTTGCAGACGGATTACGTGATGCATTGGATCCAAAAATGCGTGATTAGAAGGCAGGTGGATATAAATGGAGAAAGTTTTAGAAGTAAAGGATTTGAATATTTCTTTTCATACGTTTTCGGGTGAAGTTAAAGCTATCCGCGGCGTAAGTTTTGATTTATATAATGGAGAAACGTTAGCCATTGTAGGTGAGTCAGGTTCCGGAAAATCTGTAACCACCAAATCAATCATGCGTTTACTTCCTGAACACAATTCAGAAATTAAAAACGGCCAAATTCTTTTTGAAGGCAAGGATTTAACCAAGTTAAAAGATAAAGAGATGCAAAAAATTCGCGGAAAAGATATCTCAATGATTTTCCAAGATCCAATGACTTCGTTAAATCCGACGATGAAAATTGGTAACCAAATCATGGAGCCGCTTATTAAACATCAAAATATGAGCAGACATGCTGCAAGAGAAAGAGCGATCGATCTTTTAAAACTTGTTGGTATTCCCAAACCTGAAATTCGTGTTGACCAATATCCACACCAATTCTCAGGCGGGATGAGACAAAGGGTTGTTATAGCCATTGCATTAGCATGTAACCCTAAGATTCTAATCGCTGATGAACCTACAACTGCACTTGATGTAACTATCCAAGCGCAAATCTTAGAATTAATGAAGGATCTACAAAAGAAAATTGATACTTCCATTATCTTTATTACACATGATCTAGGTGTAGTGGCAAATGTCGCCGACCGTGTGGCAGTTATGTATGGTGGTAAAATAGTTGAAATTGGTACAGCGGATGAAATTTTTTATAATCCGCAGCATCCTTATACATGGGGACTTATTAGTTCAATGCCGGATATGGATACAGACGATGAGGAATTATTTTCAATTTCAGGTACTCCACCGGATTTATTGGACCCTCCAAAAGGTGATGCGTTTGCACCACGTAACCCATATGTGATGAAAATTGACTTGGAGCAGGAACCTCCATTCTTTAAAGTTTCAGATACACACTATGCAGCTACATGGTTATTACATCCAGATGCACCAAAGGTAGAGCCGCCTGAAGCGGTTAAGAGACGTCAGAGTCAATATGTAGGTACAGTTGGAGCAGGTAAATTCCCTGGGAAAAAGGGGGAGAAATAGATGGCACAAAGTGAGAAATTACTTGA
Source organism: Neobacillus cucumis (assembly GCF_002860255.1). Lineage (GTDB taxonomy): Bacteria > Bacillota > Bacilli > Bacillales > Cytobacillaceae > Neobacillus > Neobacillus cucumis_A. The sequence continues at coordinate 138,647 of NZ_PGVE01000064.1, read as the reverse complement.
AATTAAAAATTTACAGCAATATTTCAATCCTGGAAAACCAAATGAAGTAAGGGCTGTTGATAATGTCAGCTTTGATATATACAAAGGTGAGGTAATGGGCCTTGTTGGTGAGTCAGGCTGCGGAAAATCCACTACTGGTCGAACTATTATTCGATTATATGATGCTACAGGTGGAGAAGTGTTATACGATGGTGTAAATGTCCATGGGAAAAAATCTAAAAAGCAATTAAAAGAATTTAACCGAAAAATGCAAATGATCTTCCAAGACCCATATGCTTCATTAAACCCAAGGTTAAAAATTGCAGATGTAATTGCCGAGGGGATTGATATTCATGGATTGGCAAAAAACAAGGAAGATCGGATGAACCGTGTTTATGAACTACTGGAAACAGTTGGTTTAAACAGAGAACACGCGAACCGTTATCCCCATGAATTTAGTGGCGGGCAGCGTCAGCGGATTGGAATTGCTCGAGCGCTAGCAGTTGAGCCTGAATTTATTATTGCTGATGAACCAATCTCTGCATTAGATGTATCGATTCAAGCACAGGTTGTTAACTTAATGAAAAAGCTTCAAAAAGAAAAAGGGTTAACATATCTGTTTATTGCGCATGATTTATCCATGGTTAAATATATTAGTGATCGGATCGGTGTTATGTATTTCGGTAAGATGGTAGAGCTTGCACCTGCAGATGAGCTTTATAAGAATCCTCTTCACCCTTATACGCAGTCACTATTATCTGCTATTCCAGCTCCAGATCCAATTAGTGAGCGGACTAGAAAACGAAAAACCTATGACCCAGCAAGCCACAATTATGCTGACAATGAGGTTATTGAATTTAGGGAAGTCACGCCTGGTCACTTTGTCCTTTGTTCAGAAAAAGAATTTAAACAATATCAAGCTAATTCTAAGAAATAAGAAAAAACGATCTCGATTTATAATTGAGATCGTTTTTTTAGTATCTAATTCTTTTTACCTCCGACTGCTTTCCAGCCAGTTTGGTATTTTGCACTTTCACTGGTAAATTGAGTTCTTTTCTTACCGCCAAAGATTTTTTCTCCTATGCCGTTGGTTATTACTCCCATAAAAGCAGTAATACCTATAATTAGTATGGCAACCATTGTTAAATCTGTTATGTATGCTCCCATTATAAACCCTCCAGTTGTGAGTGATGAAAGAAAGTTTTAACTTATATTTTTGCCCTTACCTATATTTTAAAAGAACTTACATTTTAATGAAAGTAAAAAAAAGAGAAAGTTATTTTAAAATGAATACGTTTTCACTAAATGGCGTTTAATTGAGAATGGATGTTAAGAATAAATTAAGAAATGACTAATACAATGAAGGCAGTAAAAGGAATCATTCTTTTATATTCTAAAATACCCACAGAGAATACATGCTGATTACGAACATTTTACTATTGAAAGTAATATTTATTATAATTTGCATGCACTATAATAAAAAATATGAAACTTTTTAGGAGAATATTCGTCTAATATAATGAAAATCTAATGAATTGGAAGAGCTCCTTGTCGATATTATTTTTTAAAAAGGGATACCTTTTTTTAAAACAGTGGTGTATAATTTATGATAGAAATTACTTATTTATAATTATTTTAATTACGAAAAGGGTTTCTTCCACAATAAAATTGGGTACATGACTATATAAGAAATTACAAGTATGTAAATTAAAGAGGAGTGTGAAGAACGGATGGTAACACTATACACTTCACCAAGTTGTACATCATGTAGAAAAGCAAAATCATGGTTAGAAGAGCATGAAATTCCATACAAAGAAAGAAATATTTTCTCTGAGCCACTATCAATGGACGAGATTAAAGAAATTCTAAGAATGACAGAAGATGGTACTGATGAAATCATCTCAACTCGCTCAAAAACATTTCAAAAATTAGATGTAAATTTAGATGCAATGCCGCTGCAAGATTTATTTAAATTAATTAAAGAAAATCCAGGTTTATTGCGCCGACCAATTATTATTGATGAGAAACGTTTACAAGTTGGTTATAATGAAGATGAAATTAGACGCTTTTTGCCTAGAAGAGTTAGAACTTTTCAATTGCGTGAAGCGCAGAAAATGGTTAACTAAATACTAAGACCTTCTCTAGGAAGGTCTTTTTTTGTCATACGCATTAAATTTGTAAATTATTACTCATTTTGCTATTATAAAAGGAATATCTTATATTAATCATTAGGCTAACTAACGGTTTTTAAGATTTTATTGTTTTTTATTTCCCATCTAAGTACTTTTGTCATAAAATGAAAGTACAAGAGTATTTCCTTTTTTAGATGTAAATCATAATAGTATTATCTGCTTGGGGGTATTTAGTCCCTTCAATATGGAAACGGAAGGGAGAGGTTATGTTGGAGATTGAACGAATTGACGAATATACTGTGAAATTCTACATTTCCTATGGTGATATTGAGGAGAGAGGCTTTGATCGCGAAGAAATTTGGTACAATCGGGAACGCAGTGAGGAACTCTTTTGGGAAATGATGGATGAAGTTCATGGTGAGGAGGATTTTGTCGTTGAAGGCCCACTATGGATTCAAGTCCAAGCACTTGATAAAGGGTTAGAGGTTCTTGTTACAAAGGCCCAACTTTCAAAAGACGGACAAAAGTTTGAGCTCCCTATCCCTAATGACAAAATAAAGGACATTCCCGTTGATGATAAAATAGAAGAGTTGCTTGATCAACATTTTACACCTCATCATTCAGATGAAGATGAATTAATGCTTGAGGAAGATACTTTGGAATTCCTTCTTGCCTTTAAGGATTTTGAGGATATTATTAGTTTATCGAATCGAGAAGGTTTAGATAATTTAGATACAAAGCTTTATCACTTTGAAGGAAAGTATTATTTATATACTGAATTTCCAGAAGATTTATATGAAGAAGATGAAATTGATGATATTCTCAGTGTCCTACTGGAATACGGCTATGAAACACAGTTGACGATTCATCGAATTCAAGAATATGGAAAAGAGATTATTCCAAAGAATGTTTTCACGGAATTACGTAAATATTTTAGCTAATAATTATACCGATTTCACATTTGAAATCGGTCTTTTTATCTTATGTTACAATTGATTGTTTGGCAGGTGAGTACACTGAAAAACACGGTAAGGGTGTTATTATTTTTAGCAGTTTTATCCGGACTATTGTTTTTCTTTAAAGATCAATTGGAAAGCGGCATTTTCGGATTTTTGAGTGTTTTAATTAGTTTGTCTGTCATTTTTATCGGGTTTGTCATTTTCCTTGAAAATCGTCACCCTACACAGACTATTACCTGGTTAGTGGTATTAGGCAGTTTTCCGCTTATTGGATTTATTTTTTATCTTTTATTTGGGCGTAATTATCGGAAGGAAAGGATGTTCAGAAAAAAGTACTTTCTTGATAAGCAGGCATTTTTAACAGTGGAAGGTGAGGATGATCCAAGAAGCCAGGAGAAGTTGAGTTTAATGGGCCAGCATCAGGGAAAACTATTTCACTTGGCTCAAAAACTAGGGAATAGTCCTATTTCCTTTGATACCTCTACAAAGGTTTTAACCAATGGAGATGAAACTTTTCACCATATTGTGGAACAATTAAAAAGGGCAAGACATCACATACACTTAGAATACTATATTGTCCGCCATGATCGGATTGGTCAGGAAATTAAAGAAATATTAATTCAAAAAGCAAGTGAAGGAGTAAGGATTCGGTTTCTTTATGATGCCGTTGGCTCCTGGCAGCTTTCTAAAAGTTATATTAATGATTTAAGGAATGCAGGTATCGAAGCCGTTACGTTTGGGCCAGTAAGACTTCCTTTTTTGAATAACAAATTTAACTTTCGTAATCACAGGAAAATTATTGTTATTGATGGGACGATTGGCTTTGTTGGCGGTTTGAACATTGGTGATGAATATTTAGGCCGTAATAAAGAAATCGGCTTTTGGCGAGATACGCATTTAATGCTTAAAGGTGAAGCCGTTCGAACATTACAGCTAATCTTTTTGCAGGATTGGTATTACATGACCAATCATAGTTTTTTAACAGCGGAGTATCTTTCTCCGCAAATAGATAACATACGGCATGGTGGTGTACAGCTAATTGCTGGAGGCCCTGATAATGAATGGAGCGTTATTAAAAATATCTTTTTCTCTATGATTGCATCCGCTGAAAAATCTGTTTGGATTGCTTCCCCCTATTTTATCCCGGATGAAGATATATTCTCTGCGATCAAAGTGGCTGCACTAAGTGGGATTGATGTGAGATTGCTTGTGCCAAACAAACCTGATAAACGAATCGTTTTTCATGCATCAAGATCGTATTTTCCGGAACTGCTTGAAGCAGGTGTGAAGGTGTATGAATATCAACGTGGATTTATGCACAGTAAAATTGTTATTGTTGATAACGAATTAGCTTCAATTGGGACTTCAAATATGGATATGAGGAGTTTCCACTTAAATTTTGAAGTAAATGCGTTTTTGTACCGAACAAATAGTACTCAAAAGTTAGTTGATGAGTACATCAATGATTTAAAATATGCAAGACAACTTGATTTGGATACCTTCCAACAAAGGCATATTGGATTTAGAATTTTAGAATCAACTGCTAGATTATTATCACCACTGCTTTAATAGCAATAATGTAGAAACTCGTCAGAAAAAGGCGGGTTTTCTTTTTTTAAAAAAGGGATATGGTAGATGTGAGTCGAATTAATATATGTAAAAGGAGGGGAGCAAATTGTTAACCGCAATAACTAAAACAGGTAAAAAGATTTGCCTTGGTTACGATTATAGTAAAGAAACCCTTTTGTTATTACGTAATAAGGAAGAATTTGTTTGTCCAGTCTGTAAGGAAAAAGTGGTGTTAAAATTAGGTGATCAAAGAATTTTCCATTTTGCCCATCATCAGGGCAGCCAATGCGGTGAAATTTACGAGAATGAAACCTATGAACATCTAGAAGGAAAACGCCAGCTTTTTCAATGGCTTATTAAACAAGAGATATCTTCCATTTTAGAGTTTTATGACCCTACTATTCAGCAACGCCCCGACATTATGTTTCAATATAAAGGTCAAAGGTATGCGTTAGAGTATCAGTGTTCATTATTACCAGATAAGATTTTTAGTAAAAGAACCAGTGTCTATCTTGAGAATAGTTACATTCCCTTATGGGTAATGTCTAGTAAACACCTTCATCAAAAACGGAAAGATCTTATCTCTTTGTCAAACTTTCAATATTCATTTTTAAGAAGTTCACCAGCTGGGAGACTATATATACCCGCTTATTGCTCCGAAAATCGTCACTTTCAAATAGTAGATTCGATTACCTCCTTTTCCATCAAAAATTCGTTTGTACATTTATCTTCATTTCCACTTCAAACCATTCAACTAGATTCCATTCTTGATCCTATGAAAAACCATCCCCCTTCCCTAAATAGTTGGAATAAAGAGATGGATAAATTTATTTTTAATTGGGCACTTCATCCGCATACCCAGCATAAGTTATTTTTCCAAGAAGTCTATAATCGAGGATTAAACCTCTTTCTTCTGCCTCCTGAAATTGGCCTCCCTGTCGAACATTCCGTCCTTATTCAAACCCCTCCTTTTATATGGCAAACCTATTTATTTCTTGATGTTTTAGCTAAAAAGACTCCTTTTGATTTAATCACGATAAAGGAAGTTAATGATTCATTACAAAAGCGGATTCAAAATAAGCAGATCATCCTTCGAAACCTTCCACAACTGAAGAATATACAACCTATAACAGCTTTATTGGAGTATCTACAGCTTCTTATTAAGTTAGACATCCTAACTAGGAAAAGTGATAGGGGCTTTATACTGCAGAAACCCATCAAAATCCCAAGGTCTAATAGTGAAAGGGAAGAAGATAAGAAGAATTTCTTAACTCAGCATCGTTGTACCTTATTAAAGTGATAGAAGGGGGAATTTAATACTAATAATCAACATATGGGTATAATATAGGAGGAGGTTTTTAAAGGAAATGAGCCAAAAAGGGAGAATAAATTAATAGTAAGTTTTTCCAAGTGAAATGAATGGAGGATGAATGATGGCAAATGAAACAAAAGTAAAGCAGCTGCCGGCAAGAAGCGAAATTTCTGTTGAAGACACATGGAAATTAGAAGATATCTTTGCAAGTGATCAAGAGTGGGAAAAAGAATTTCAAGAGGTTAAAAATCAAATTTCTGGTATAAAAGAATACGAAGGAAAATTAGGAGAAAGTGCTGAGACTCTTTATAAAGCACTTCAGTTTCAGGACCATTTATTAGAAAGAATCGGCAAGCTCTATACATATTCACATATGCGCTATGACCAAGATACGACCAACTCTTTTTACCAGGGCTTAGACGATAGAATGAAGAACCTTTATTCCCAAGCTGCGAGTCAACTGGCATTTATTGTTCCGGAAATATTATCAATTGATGAGGGAAAAGTAAATAGTTTTTTAAATGAGAAACCAGAACTAAAATTATATGAACATGCACTGGAAGAAATTAATTTACAAAGACCGCATGTACTTAGTGCGGAGCAGGAAGCATTACTTGCTGAAGCGAGTGAAGTAATGGATGCTTCGAGTAATACATTTGGTATGCTCAATAATGCAGACTTAGAGTTCCCTACCATTAAAGATGAAAACGGGGAAGAGGTGGAAGTGACGCATGGACGTTACAGCCGCTTTTTAGAAAGTGCTGACCAACGTGTCAGACGAGACGCTTTTAAGGCTGTATACAAGACATATGGGGCTTTTAAAAATACCTTTGCGAGTACTTTAAGCGGCAATGTTAAAAAGGATAATTTTAATGCGAGAATTCGTAAGTATGACTCTGCTAGACATGCCGCACTTTCAGCGAACAACATTCCAGAAAGTGTTTATGATAATTTAGTCAACACCGTTACGGAGAATCTTCACTTGCTGCATCGCTATGTAAAGCTTCGGAAGAAGGTACTCGGACTTGAAGAACTTCATATGTATGATCTATATACACCTTTAGTGAAAGATGTAAAGATGGAAATCAAGTATGAGGATGCAAAGGATTTGGTTATAAAGGGTCTTGCGCCGTTAGGGGAAGAATATTCGAACATTCTACAAGAAGGCTTCGAAAACCGCTGGGTGGATGTCCACGAGAATAAAGGAAAACGCAGTGGTGCCTATTCATCGGGGGCATTTGGTACGCATCCATATATCTTGATGAACTGGCAGGATAATGTAAATAATTTATTTACACTTGCTCATGAATTTGGCCACTCTGTGCATAGTTACTATACACGTAAAAATCAGCCGTACCCATATGGCAATTACTCGATATTTGTGGCGGAAGTTGCATCAACCTGTAATGAGGCACTTCTCAATGACTATTTATTAAAGACAATTGATGATGAGCAAAAGAGAATTTACCTATTGAATCATTATTTAGAAGGCTTTAGGGGAACTGTATTCCGCCAAACTATGTTCGCTGAATTTGAACATTTAATCCATCAAAAAGCTCAAAATAACGAGGCACTGACGGCTGATTCTTTAACTGATGCTTATTATGCATTAAACAAGAAGTATTATGGCGAAGAAGATATTGTCCTTGATGAAGAAATCGGTCTAGAATGGGCAAGAATCCCTCATTTTTATTACAACTATTATGTCTATCAATATGCAACCGGATTTAGTGCTGCAACCGCATTAAGCAAGCAGATTCTCGAAGAAGGAGAAACAGCTGTGAAGCGTTATATTGAAGAATTCCTTAGTGCAGGAAGCTCAGACTATCCAATAGAAGTACTGAAAAAAGCAGGGGTAGATATGACAAGTGCTGCTCCAATCAAGGATGCATGTAAAGTATTTGAAGAAAAATTAAATGAACTAGAAAAGCTGTTATCTTAAGGCTATTTTCGCATAAATTGTTGTTTTTCGTAAAAGTTCATCGACCCGTATAACTATATGCTTCGTGGCATCTTTTCGTAAGAACTTTTGCGAAAATTGCCCTGAAACATAGTAAAAGGTCTCTTACCATGGTTCAAAAGCAACAAAGTTTACGAAAAGAGCCTCTTAAAATGAAAAGGATGGAGCCTTAGGCTTCATCCTTTTAAAAACCTTTGAAACGTCTGCGGTCATTCAAATAAATAGCTAAGATGAGTATAGATATAAACAAAATGGGGGCACTCAACAGCATTGGGAAAATGTTCATCAATGCTAGAAGGTTAAGAAAAAAGGCAATAAGAATAAAAAGACACATGAGAATATAAGGTAATTTAATCAAAGTAGATTCCACCTTTTGATTTATTATTAGAAGTCTATTGTCCATTTGGTGGATTTATTACTTTATGACAATATTGTGAAAAAAAACACAAACTTATTGTCAATTGCTTATTTCGCATGATATATTTTATACGTGAAGTTGATCACAACAAACATATACCCCTTTGTTTGACCGTGAAAAATTTCTCCCATCCCCTTTGTTCGTATTAATAGAAAAATGCCTTACAGCTCCGGAGCTGTAAGGCATTTTCATTTTATCCGTTAATTTCTTGGTATTGAAGTAGAGAAATGTCAATCGACATTAATGACATTTCTCTATTCATCAATATATCTCCAAAAAGTACCGTACTTTGCAGGTATCTGCTCGACTACTTGCTTCAACAAAAGCTTTTTCATTTCCCGTTCAATTTGTGAAATTGACATATTATAAACAACAGCAATCTCTTTGGAAGCGACAAATTTAAAAAACTTTAGAAATGATTCCAATGGAGGCGGTGATGATTTTTCAGGTCTCTCAGAGAGCATTTCTTCAAGTATTTGTTCATATACTTCGTACGGATAGGAACCGGCAATTTTAATCCCTTCATCTTCAATATTTTCATTAAAAAATACTAGGGTAGGGATTTCATTTACATCCATTTCTGAAGTTATCTTTAAATCACATTGAAAGGCTTTTGCAGCACTGTCGGAATGTATATCTTTCATGAATTCTCCTACATCTAATCCGCAACTATTGGCGCAATCCTTTAAAACTTCAAAATTTGAGGGATTCTGTTTTTCTAAAAATAACATTTCCTGAATTCTGCGAAAAAAACGTAAGCCCGCTCTTCTTCCTTGTAATTCCGCAGCTTTAATCGCTATGGAGACCATATAAGGATTGTCAATCGGATTTTCTAACCAAAGGCTGCCATCACATGACATTCCCGACCTGCTTGCTGTTTTTTCCCAAACTTGAGCGATATTCTCATAGTTCTTTTTTTTACTTAAATTTAAGTTAGCTAACCGTCCACTTAATACATGTTTAATGGAAAAGTATCTGCCATACTCAACATGCAGTTTTTTTAGGATTGGCTCAAGTGCCCAACACTCAGGGCATAATGGATCAATAAACATATATATTTCGATAGGTTTTTTATCATTGCCGTTAGATCGTTTCTTGGGAACAGGTGATGAAGGATTATTCACGATTTTCACCCGGTATCTCACCGACGTCTGGCGTATTTATCATATGTTGGGCTGTAAGATATAGCCGTGCGTAAAATTCTTCCCTTATCAGCCCTTCTAATCCAATAATATCCATTGCTTGGTTCATACAAGATAACCAAGCCCTTGCACGAGTAGGTGTAACGGGAAATGGTAAATGACGTGCACGCATCATTGGATGACCATGTTCTTGTGTATACAGAGGAGGACCTCCTAAATATTGAGTCAAAAATTGCTTTTGTTTTCGGGCAATTTCTGAGAATTGATTTGGAAATATGGGTGCAAGGTCAGGATGTTGTGCAACAAGGCTATAGAAAGTGTCGACAAGACGGTACAGCTTTTCTTCACCAATCTCTTCAAATGGTGTAAGCTTTTTCTCATTCATGTTGACAACTCCTTTCATCTATATTGTATTCATATTTTAACAATGCCATTTTCATATCTCAAATGAATTGCCTTGAAAGGACTGATTTTTAAGTTAGATACAATTATTATGTATGGCAAAGTTTACTTTAGAAAGTTTTACTCTGCCTATATTTTTGATTATAGAAGCGGTGAACTTTATTTTCTGTTCTTCGTTCTGGAATCCCAAATTGTTCAAGTAATGTTTGAAAGTTTTTAAGTCCCTCTTGATAGTTTACTACTTCATATTCCATTTCATAATCTTCTTTTTGAAGATAGAGACTGTGATCCAACACTAGTATCCCATCTTTATAAGGAAACTCTACTCGATTGGTAATTAGAGATCCGAAGTATTCAATGCTGGCAAAAGGGATATGGATTTGTTCGATTAATTGTTTAATTTGGCCATTAGGCAGTCTGCCTTTATTAGTTGCTTCAGATGCTTCCTCGCTAGTTAACACTTGATTCGTCTCCAACAGTCCGATTTCTCTTGGCTGTTTGAGGGTCATCATATAGTTCATTCCTATTTTTCGAATTCTTAGTGCACTCTTGGCCTTTTTTAATGCAAAAGCAGGTGTATCAAAGTAAAAGTTCTCCTGAGTAATGATTTGATTTTCTACAATGTTAAATTCCGATAAAATTCTTTCATATTCTGCTTTTGTGAGCATGTTTTTAAACTCAATTTCAATATTTTGTGTCATATTAAATCTCCCTTTACAACTAATGATGATTTAATCATACCTACGAGCTTTAGATGCTGTCTAGTTTCTGATAATGGGCTTACTTTTAAAAATGCAATCCTTGGGAGAAATGGTCTGATTATGCTAAAATAGGAAGGTGAAAGATGGAGGTTTAATAATGAAGAAGAAAATAATAATTGAAACAGCAATCATGAACGATAATAAATTAATTTTTGAAACTGATGATTCCATTAAAGGATTAATGCCAAGAGAACAAATTCTTGTTGATTCAGACAATAGTGCATTTGTTTATCTAATGGAGGACCAGGATGACTATACATATATTGTTTTACCAGAAAATCTCTGGTCCTATTTAAAAGCTGCACTTGATCAAAAACTACCTGTACTAATTAAAACGAATCTGGAACAAATCGAACTTATAAACTTTCACGATGAATTAGAATATGTGCTAAGCAATATTAAAGGCAACAGTAATTATGGTGATGAATTTGTAAGCAAAGTAGAGGGATTTTTCTTATCTGTTTAGTATAAGCTGAAAAAATTTTTCTCCTTTCTAAACAATAAAGTTCTTCGAGGTGGAATCATGAAGCATTGGGAACAATTTTTAGCCCCATATAAACAGGCAGTTTCGGAATTGAAGGTTAAATTAAAAGGAATGAGGGGGCAGTATGAGCTAGATTCTACTCATTCACCGATTGAATTTGTAACAGGCAGGGTAAAACCAATTGCAAGTATACTTGATAAGGCAAACCAAAAAGGGATTCCGCTTGAAAGACTAGAAGAGGAAATGCAGGATATCGCAGGTATGCGGATTATGTGTCAGTTTGTCGATGATATCCATACCGTGGTAAATTTATTAAGAATTCGTAACGATTTTGAAATTGTTGAAGAAAGAGATTATATTTCTCACGAAAAAACGAGCGGGTACCGTTCCTATCATGTGGTTATCCGATACCCAGTTCAAACCATACATGGGGAAAAGAAAATCCTCGCAGAAATTCAAATAAGAACGTTGGCCATGAATTTCTGGGCGACAATTGAACACTCGCTTAATTATAAGTATAAAGGGGTATTTCCTTCAGATATCAAAATGAGATTACAAAGAGCTGCCGAAGCCGCTTTTCGTCTTGATGAGGAAATGTCTTTAATACGCGGTGAAATCCAAGAAGCTCAAGCATTTTTTACTAGAAAAAAAGAATCAACCAAAGAAGAAAAAAAATAACAAGAAGTCCGCCTTTGAAAGTTCATTTGTAAGGAGAAAATAAAATGAAATTTGCGATTACTTCAAAAGGAGATCAAAAGTCCAATATATTAATGCATAAAATGAGGACCTATCTACTCGATTTTGATCTCATTTATGATGAAGACCAACCTGATATTGTTGTTTCCATAGGAGGAGACGGAACACTTCTCTATGCGTTCCACCGTTATAGCAGCCGGCTTAGTAAAACAGCTTTTGTCGGAATTCATACGGGGCACCTGGGATTTTATGCAGACTGGATTCCAGATGAAATTGAAAAATTGGTGATTGCGATTGCGAAGACTCCATTCCAGGTTGTAGAGTATCCGCTTCTTGAGGTTATTATCCGTTACACGCATGCTGGAAAAGAGTCCCGCTATTTAGCGCTTAATGAATCAACTGTTAAAAGTGTTGAGGGAACACTTGTTATGGATGTAGAAATACGAGGGCAGCATTTTGAAAGATTCCGTGGTGATGGACTGTGTATATCAACTCCATCAGGAAGTACCGCATATAATAAAGCTCTTGGCGGTGCCATAATACATCCGTCTATTTCAGCCATACAAGTGGCTGAAATGGCATCGATTAATAACAGGGTATTTCGAACTGTGGGTTCACCGCTAATCCTTCCGTCACATCATACCTGTATGTTAAAACCTGTAAAAAAATCTGATTTTCAGGTTACTATTGATCATTTGACACTGCTTCATAAGGATGTAAAATCGATTCAATATAGGGTACCGGAAGAAAAAATTCGGTTTGCCCGCTTTAGACCGTTTCCTTTCTGGAAAAGGGTCCATGATTCATTTATCTCTGATTAGGCCGGAGGATTTTTTAAATGCCAGCACGTTTTAAATTAAACTGGATTATTGATGAGAACAATTCAGGGTTACAAATAAAGGACTTTTTAAAAAAAGAAGAGATATCGCGAATTGCTCTAACAGATATAAAATTTAAAGGCGGCTCCATTCTTGTTAATAATGAGGAAGTTAATGTTAGGTATAAGCTGATTGCAGGCGATTCGTTGATAGTGAAGTTCCCTCCTGAAATTCCGAGTGAGGGAGTAAGAGCTGAGGAACTCCCATTAAAAATTTTATATGAAGATGAATTTTTAATGGTGGTAAACAAACCAGCGTGCATGAATACAATCCCATCTCGTGAACATCCAAATGGAAGTCTTGCCAATGCTTTGGTTGGTTATTATCAACGTAAGAGAATTCAGGCTACCTCCCATATTGTCACAAGGCTTGACCGTGACACGTCTGGGATCGTATTGATTGCCAAACATCGTCATGTTCATCATTTATTTAGTAAAATGCAGCAGCAAGGGCGGGTAAAAAGGACTTATGAGGCTTTAGCGGGCGGCGTACTAGCTAAAGAGCGAGGTACCATAATAGAACCGATTGGCCGGAAAGAAGATAGCATTATTGAAAGGGAAGTACGCTCAGATGGTCAATATGCCTGCACTCATTATCGGGTAATTAAAAGGCATTCTGCTTTTACCCATATTGAGCTCCAACTTGAAACAGGGCGGACCCATCAAATTAGAGTGCATATGTCCTTCATGGGACATCCCTTACTGGGAGATGATTTGTACGGGGGTGATCCGTCGTTAATCAAGCGGCAGGCCCTTCATTGTAAAAAGATTCAATTTCATCACCCCTTCTATAATGAGGAAATGTCTTTTTCGGCTTCATTTCCAGAAGATATGAATAACATCTTAGAGGCTGACCTGAATTGATAAGGGTCAGCCTTTTTAGTCCCTACTGAAAAATACTCTTCAATCAATCAAATTGTTTAAATTTTTCCTCAATGTATGGCATAGTAGAAGGAACAGACACTAATTCCATCTCTGGATACCGTAAAGCCGTCAGCCTATTGCCAAAAACAGCTCCTGTATCAATGTTGTACGTATTATTAATAACACGTGGTTCTTTCACCGGGGTATGACCATAGACAATACAGGCATCACCATTATAATTTTTTGCCCAATCCAGCCTAACAGGTGTTCCATCAGGATTTTTCTTACCGGTAATATCTCCATAAAGGACAAATTCCTTTACTTTTCCATGTGTTTGGCCAATATATTCCTTTTTAATTCCAGCATGGGCAATAACTAGCTTCCCATTGTCTAATACTAAATAAAGTGGTGCTTTTTCATACAACTCCATAAATTTTTTACGAATGGATTGCTGTTCTCCCTTATATAATGATTCATATTCGGCAGCCGTTGTTTCAAGACCATGTGTCACTTGGACTTTATTACCGAGAAAAAAACGGTATAGCTTATTGCAATGATTTCCTGGTGTATAATGGGCCTTTTTGTGATTGACGAGTTCCCAGACAGCTTCAATGACCCTAAGTGAATTGGGGCCTCTGTCGGTTAAATCACCAACAAAGCCGAGTGTCCTATTTTCCAAATGGACTGGTACACCAGTCTCCCAGCTGTAACCAAGCTTTTTAGTTAGTTCTTTAAATTCATTAAAACAACCGTGTATGTCACCGATAATATCAATTTTCATAGGAATGCCCCCTCTGTATATTCGTGTTTATTTTTAGTTTAAACGATTTCTTTTATAAGAAGGAAACTCTAGTTTAGTTTTGAAAGGTGGTATAAACAATGGAACAACATGTTTCAGTTATTTCCCTGCTTGTAGTTGTGACGACCGCATTTTTAACTCCTATTATATTGCATCGATTTAAATTAAATTTTATTCCGGTAGTAGTCGCTGAAATTATTATGGGTCTTATTATAGGAAAAAGCGGCTTAGATATAGTCCATCAGGATGCCTGGCTGTCTACCCTTTCGACTCTTGGCTTCATTTTCCTTATGTTTTTAAGCGGCCTGGAAATTGATTTTACCGCTTTTAGCGGAAGCAAAAAACGGGAAGTACCTGCGAATGGAAAAAAGGAACCTAATACCTTCATTGCGGCTACTGCCATTTTTTCTGGAATCTTTATATTTTCTTTAGGTTTGTCTTATTTATTTGTCCTTGCAGGATTTATTGACAATGCCTTTTTGATGACCTTGATTATTTCAACCATTTCCCTAGGAGTGGTGGTTCCAACCTTAAAAGAAGCTCATTTGATGACAACGGTGATTGGACAAATTATTTTACTTGTGGCAGTAATTGCGGATTTGGTCACGATGATTTTATTAGCCGTTTTTGTTTCTATTTATGAGGCTGGACATGGTAACACTTGGCTGCTCTTAATTTTATTTGGCGCGGGGGTAATCCTTTATTTTATTGGAAAGATGTTCAAAACAAGGACCTTTATAGAAACATTATCAACCGGGACTGTCCAAATTGGTACAAGGGCGGTTTTTACGCTCATTATTGTATTAGTAGGGTTGTCGGAAACCGTTGGTGCAGAGAATATTCTTGGGGCTTTTTTAGCAGGGGTTTTAGTTTCTTTACTCTCTCCGAATCAGGAGTTGGTTCATAAACTGGATTCTTTTGGCTACGGTTTTTTAATTCCAATCTTCTTTGTTATGATCGGTGTGAATCTAGATGTTTGGTCACTCTTTAGCGATAAGAAGCTGCTTTTACTTATACCGCTTTTATTGATTGGACTGTTGTTATCAAAGCTTGTTCCAGTCTATCTTTTAAAAATTTGGTATGATACTAAAACAGTAATTTCTTCCGGATTTTTGCTTACTTCTACGCTTTCCCTTGTCATTGCTGCTGCAACCATTGGTGAAAGGATGGAAGTAATTACACCACAAATGAGCGGTACTTTGATATTAGTTGCTGTTATCACGTCAATTTTTACACCGATGGTCTTTAAAAAGCTCTTTCCAATGGAGGCGGTGGCAAATAGAAAGGTTAGCGTAGCATTTTTAGGAGTAAACACGGTCACCATGTCTTTATCACAAGAGTTAAAGTCGGGACTGTATGATCCTGTTCTATATCATACGATAATGGAAAAATCGGATAAACAGATTGCTGATTCACTTTTTGAGGTTGTAGAAATACCGGATTATTCCCTTGAAACCCTTTTGAAAACGAATGTGTTTCAATCAGAGATTGTTGTCATTTTAACAGGTGATGAAAAACAAAATGCTAGTTTATCCATAGCGGCTAAGAATAAAGGTGTTTCTAGGGTGATTGCCCGAATTGAAAGTCCAGAACTAGAGCAATCCTTACGCGAACAAAATATTGAAGTATTCTCTTCCTTTATGTCAACTAAGACCTTACTTCGGGCGTTAATTGAATCGCCAACGGTGATCAATATCTTAACGAATCAAGAGACAGGATTGTATGAAATTATTATGCTGAATACACACTTTAGTGGAATGCCGTTACGTCAATTTCCTTTTACGGGTGATGTCATTTTTGTTCGTATATTTAGAGGAAAAGATTCCATTGTTCCACATGGTGATACAGAATTACAAATGGGTGACCGCTTGATTGTAACCGGGTCAAAAGAGTATGTGGATGAATTGAAAAGGGAATTGGAATTTTGTGAGATCTGTTAAAGAGTTTGGGAAAGAATAGTATCGAAACCTTTTCAATTATAGTGAATTAGTGTAAAATTAGTACCAAGTACTAATATCATGTAATTATAGTAGGAGGACTATTCCAATATGAATCTTTCTGGAAAAACATTTGTTGTTATGGGTGTAGCAAATAAACGCAGTATTGCTTGGGGAATTGCCCGTTCGCTTCACACTGCAGGGGCCAGATTAATTTTTACATATGCAGGAGAAAGAATTGAAAGCAGTGTTCGTGATTTAGCTAACTCTTTAGAGGCCGAGGGAACTTTAGTTCTGCCCTGTGATGTAACTAGTGATGAAGCGATAGCTGCCTGTTTTGCAGAGATTAAAGAAGCAGTGGGTACAATTCATGGGGTTGCACACTGTATTGCATTCGCAAAAACTGAAGATTTAAAGGGTGAATTTATCAACACATCCAGAGATGGATTCCTTCTTGCCCAAAATATCAGTTCATACTCGTTAACAGCTGTTGCTAAAGAAGCACGTCCGTTAATGACAGAAGGGGGCAGCATCGTAACCTTAACCTATCTTGGCGGTGAGCGTGCTATACCAAATTATAATGTTATGGGTGTTGCGAAAGCTTCTTTGGATGCTAGTGTCCGTTATTTAGCTTCTGACCTAGGAAAAGAAGGCATCCGTGTGAATTCTATTTCAGCAGGTCCGATTCGTACTTTATCTGCTAAGGCTATTGGTGAATTCAATTCAATTTTAAATGAGATTGAAGAAAAAGCACCATTACGCAGAACGACTACTCCAGAAGAGGTCGGTGACACTGCTCTATTCCTATTCAGTGATCTATCCCGCGGGATTACGGGTGAAAATATCCACGTTGACTCCGGTTACCATATTCTATAATAAACCAAGCCTGCTAGCTTTTTAGCAGGCTTTTTTGTTTTTCTAAATGAACCAAGATAGGCATATCTCCATATATATAACGTGTGGGATTACGTAACGAGGAGGTGAATATGCTTGTCGACGAAGAAAAGTCAGGGTCCTCTGTTATATATCCATCAAGCGTTTAATAGAGCTCCTTCTAATAATAATATGCAAGAAGTGTATACAAGTCGAAGGGAGCTGGAAATAACCGAAGAGGAGCAGCCACAGCTACAGCCCGTGGAAGAGGAAAGTGAAAAAACGATATCCCTTGATAAAAAGGAGCTTATTCTTGAAGAAGTGGTTAAGCCTGAACCCAAAGAAGTGATCCCAACTGTTAAACCTAAGGGAAATAAGAGGTCTTCACTAAAAAGGGTGAAACCATTTAAAGAGATGGACCTGTTCGAACGCTTAGACTATCTCATTAACTTTCCAAAAGTTCTTCCACCTGTACCATGCGTATTTTATACTACAGAAGGGAATATACAAGGTTATTTAACAGAATACACTGACAAACATGTAACCGTACGATTCCACGATCAAACATATAATACAATCCCATTAGAGCAATTAACTAATGTGATCATGATAGGTATTAAAACTTAAAAACCTAAAAACAAATAAAAAGCCAGCCGATTTTACGACTGGCTCATTTGTTATATGCTTATTCCAAATTTATTAATGATAGACTTGACCTGTGTTACGTTCTTAATTGCAAATTCCAAGGTTAACATCAGCGATACACTGTACTGCACAGAAGCAGCTTAGGTCAACAGTGATGCAATCTCTAGTTGCGCGGAATCTGTCAACTTGGCAAACCTTTTTAAGATCGATGCAGCATTTGTCTCCACTTGAAACAAGGTTAATTGGAGCAAATTGGCCGTTATTGTCACGATGACCAGGTACTAACACACGAAGGGTAGCACAGCAGTTATCAAATACTTCTTCTACGCGGAAGAAGATAGATACACATGCATCACATTCATCCGTTAAGAATGCATGAAATGGAGTACCATCAGCAGTACTTAGAACAAATACACGCGTATCAACTGGATCTCTCCTTGTTGGTGACACCATCGATCCTAGCGGCTCAGTGAAACAGCTGGTACACTCAGTACATTCCTCTGGCTGAATTGCATTATCTTGAATATCTTTAATCGCACGAACCACTTCGCATACGCAGTTTTCACTGCTAAAGTTGTTATTATGTTTTCCACAACCCATTAATTTTTTCCTCCTTAATCCGTGATATATCTTACAGTAATAACATATTGCAAAGTGTACTTTTGGGTAACGGACAAACGCCTTGTTTGTCAAAATTAGGCTGGTCAACTATCTAATTACTTTCAGAAAGGATATTCGCCGATATGAGCATAACCTTTTTAACTTTGCTCATTTTATCACTAGCAAGTTTTCGGCTGACGAGATTGCTTGTATTTGATAAAATTTTTGAGTTTATTCGAGAACCATTTTTTGATGAAGTAAAAGAGGAACATGATGGAGAGGTGGACGTCTATTACGTTCCAAAGAAAACAGGGATTAAAAAGTTTATAGGTGAACTGCTTAGTTGTTATTGGTGTACCGGGGTATGGGCATCTGCCTTTATTGTTGGATTTTATTATATCTGCCCAGATTTTTCTGGACTAATTATCTTAATTTTAGCTGTTGCAGGTTTGGCATCTTTGTTAGAATTATTTGTCCAATATTTTATCGAAAAATAATACTTTCGTGGAGACAAGGTTGATAATCGGCTCATATTCTAACTAGTAGTATAGTAATTAAAGGAGATGGTAGAAATGAACAATAAAAAACAAAGCAAACAAATGACACAGCCTGTAAGAAAAGCTACTACTACTAAGAAGAATAAAGGCTGCGGCTGTGGAAAAAAAACAACAAAGTAACGAAAAAAAACTGCTGGAAAATCTGGCAGTTTTTTTCATTAGGTTCAAAAAGTTATTCAGTCATAATTTTGCTATATATCGAAAAAACTAATATAGGATTCAAACACTTAACGGGACAAGGAAAGTGAGCATATGAAAGCTGCATATCAATTGATTGTATGTTTGGGTTTATTATTCTTGACGGCATGTTCGCAAAACCAGACGAATAAAGAGAGCCAAATGGCATTAATGAAAACAACAAATCCGGCCCCACTAAGTACGGAGCGAAAAAAAAATACTGATGAGGTAGAGGATATTAAAAAAGATGTAAGTTCTTTACCGGAACTGTATGACGTCGCGGTCGTAAAAGGGAAGAAAGATACTTTAGTTGCCTATAAGGTAAAGCACTTGCACCGCTTTAAAATGAAAAGTATCGAAAAGAGTATAAATAAAAAGCTGGAAGAAAAATATTCGAAGGAAAACTTTACGGTTTCTAGCGACTATAAGATCTTCCTGGAGGCCGTGAGGCTGAATGAAGGGATGAAATCCGGACGTTTATCTCACTCAAAAGCTGAAAAACGATTAAATGAAATTGTTAAGATGACAGATGATATGAAGTAAGAAAGGATGTATCAGAATGGCTAACAAGCAGAAAAAAATGACCCCTCAGCAGAAAAGCTATCAAACACTTCAACAAAAACATGAACTGAAGCGTCCAGTTCTGAAAAATTGTATCAAGGCATTTTGGGTTGGCGGTCTTATTTGCATGATTGGCCAAGCTGTTAGTTATTTTTACATATATTTCTTTAATTTTACCGAGCAGAATGTTGGGAACCCAACCGTCGCAACAATGGTTTTCTTCTCGATGATTTTAACAGGGTTAGGTGTATATGACCATATTGGCCAGTTTGCCGGTGCAGGGAGTGCAGTACCTGTGACAGGTTTCGGTAACTCAGTCATTTCTGCAGCTATCGAACATCGGACGGAAGGATTTGTCCTTGGTGTAGGAGGAAATATGTTCAAACTTGCTGGCTCAGTTATTTTATTCGGAGTATTTTCTGCTTTTGTTGTTGCACTAATTAGGACGCTACTTGTCATGTGGGGGGTTTTGTAATTGTTAAAGGGGCACCAATCATGGGTATTTGAAAATCGGCCAATGATTACTGCAACAGGTGTAACAGGGGGACCGTTTGAAGCGAACGGGAATTTGGCGAAAGATTTTGATCTATTATACGATGATTTATGGATGGGACAGGAATCCTACGAAAAAGCTCATCGTTTATTGTTAGAAGAAGCGATGAAGGTGGCTTTAGAAAAAGGGAATATTCAAAAAGAACAAGTACAGTTTTTATTTGCCGGTGATTTAATTAATCAGATTACCCCAACCAGCTTTGCTGCAAGGACCATGCAGATACCCTACTTTGGTCTTTTTGGTGCCTGCTCCACTTCCATGGAGGGCTTAGCACTATCGTCATTTGTTGTTAATCACCAAGGCGCCAACTACGTGTTAACTGGTGCATCTAGCCATAATTCTGCTGTGGAAAAGCAATTCCGTTATCCAACTGAATATGGCGGTCAGAAGCCACCGACTGCACAGTGGACGATTACAGGTGCGGGTGCCGCACTTATTGAACCGAATCAACCTGGAAAAAATCATCCGGTTACAACCTCCGCAACGATAGGAAAAGTCATTGATATGGGATTATCAGATCCATTTAATATGGGCGGGGCCATGGCTCCTGCTGCTGCAGATACCATCCTTGCACATTTTCGGGACCTGCAAATAGATCCTTCTTATTATGATTTGATTGTAACTGGAGACCTAGGAAGAATTGGTCATAATACTGCCTTTGAATTACTAAATAAAAGCGGCTTGAAATTGGAGAAAAATCAATTTCAGGATTGTGGATTAATGATGTACAAAAGTGATCAGCCTGTTCAATCAGGTGGAAGCGGAGCTGGGTGTTCTGCAACTGTTTTGTATGGCCATTTACTAAATGAAATGAAAAAGGGCACATATAAACGTATATTAGTCGCAGCAACAGGAGCGTTATTGTCCCCGCTAAGCTTTCAGCAAAAAGAATCTATTCCATGTATTGCCCATGCGGTCGCAATTGAGATGAATGGTGAAAAGAGGTGAGTCCATGCTTGCGATGTTTTTTTGGTCATTTGTTGTTGGCGGGTTAATTTGTGTTGTAGGTCAATTGTTATTTGATGTTGCTAAACTTACACCAGGTCATACAATGAGCTTGCTGGTAGTAATGGGAGCGGTATTAGATGGATTTGGTTTATATGAGCCACTAATGGATTTCGCCGGTGCTGGGGCCACGATTCCAATAACGAGTTTTGGAAATTCACTTGTTCATGGAGCGCTACAGGATGCTGACGCACACGGGATTATAGGCGTATTAACAGGAATGTTCCAAGTGACAAGTTCCGGAATTTCCGCTGCCATTATATTTGGGTTTATCGGAGCACTTATATTTAAGCCAAAAGGGTGAAATGCTCATTTTTATAGCCAATATTCCCAATAGGCTGTCATGCCTAGTACACATGATAAGGTAATTTCATATGTTATTAATGAGATTACCGAAGGTGAGGTGACAGTCAATGGGCTTCGGATATTGCGGCTATGGCTACGGCGGAGGTTATGGCTACGGTTCCACATTCGTGCTTATCGTAGTATTATTTATCCTTCTAATCATTGTTGGCGCAAGCTTCTATTAATAGACAATGATAAGGAAGGGGTGGCCTAGTCAGGCCAGCCCTTTCTGTACATATGTAAATTATTTATTAGGATCTAAGCTGTTGTACCATAAACAGGGTTTTCATTCCATTTCATCACATTTTTTCTCATCCTTCATAGAATAAAGTAGTTTATGAAGGAGCGTGAACATTTAACATGGATAATGGGTTCTTTAAGAACATTGAAAAGAAAACAGGCGTAAATATGAAAGATATTTTTGATTTAGCTAATTCCTTACAAAACGCGAATTTCAAAGATGAGAAAACAGTCCGTAATGTCATTAAGAGGGTATCGCAAATCGCCAATAAACCGGTAAGCAAAGAAATGGAAGACCAAATTGTAAAATCTATCGTTAATGATGGCAAGTCGCTTGATTTTAATACAATTGCCAATATGATGAATAAAAAATAAAAAGAGGAAAGACCAATTGTTCTTACAAATTGGTCTTTCTCTTTTTATTGATGGGAGCTAAAAATCTGGAGCGATGAGCCTTTTTTCCCCGTCTATAATTCGGAATAGAAATAAATAGCTTCTCCTTTGCTCTAGTCATTGCTACATAGAATAATCTTCTTTCTTCTTCAAGCGGGGCATCATCCCCCGCGCGGTAAGATTCAAGGGCAAAATCGTGGGGCAAACTGCCATCAACTGCTCCGACTAGATAAACGGCTTGATATTCCAGGCCTTTAGCACGGTGGATCGTACTAAGTGTAATGGCATCGGCGAAATGCCTGCTCATATTCTTAATTTCCTTATTCATGGCAGACATATGCTGAGCATGCTCTAACAATGCTTCTATGGCTGTAAAACTTTTGGCAGCTACTTTTAAATCCTTCAGGTCATCAGAACCTTTTTCAAGCTTGTTCGATTCATTCCCTCGTTTTTTTATAAAATCAAGAAATCCAATTTCCTTCTCAATTTGTTCAATGGCAGCAGCAGGGGATAAATGCTTCAGCCCACGTATGAGCACGACTGCTTTTTTTAATTTTTTCTCTTGGAAAGCATGCGCCGTTTTTATATGTGAAAGTGCCTCCAGGAGGCTGCAATCCTTTAGAATACTCTCAGCCTTTATGTCCTTTAAGACGGTTTGTCTTAAAAATAATAAAGGTAATAAATCGTTCAGTGCATTTGGGTCATCTTCATTTAAGCTTACCTTTAAAAAGGCTAAGGCACTTCGGATAATAAATCGATCATAAAAGGCTTCAGCATCTTGATCAATTTTAAAAGGCAGGTTCGAGGCGGCTAATCTTTCAAAGATCGCCCGTGAACTGACATTAGTTCGATAAAGAATGGCAAAGTCTCCAGGTTTCGCACCTTTTGAAATTTTCTCCTGGATATCTGTTACAATCATCGTAGCTTCTTCCTCTTCATCAAATGGAAAAAACAGCTGAGGTTGAATACCAGAAGCGTATTGAGCTTCCATTCGTTTCAATCTGCGTTTTTTATTTAAAGCAATCATTTGATTAGCGGCTGAAACAATTTCATGTGAAGAACGATAATTCTGCCCAAGTATCACTAATTTGGTGTCTGGAAAATCTTTTTCAAAATCCAAAAGATAGCTTGGATCACTGCCTCTGAATGAATAAATTGCCTGATCATCATCACCGACAGCACATACATTTTTATTTTTGCCAGATAGGAGTTTAATTAACTCATACTGAACCTTGTTGATATCTTGAAATTCATCGATTAAAAAATATTGGAATCTGTCTTGGTAATGCTCTAGAAGGGAAGGAGACGAAATGAAAAGCTGATAACAGCCAATTAACATATCGTCAAAATCAAATAATCTTTGTTTTTGTTTATGTTCTTCATATTTTTTATATAAAAAGACGGCACTTTCTTCAAAATCTGATGCAGGCTTTATATCGTTTGGCATAAGGAGTGAGTTTTTCCAAAGCCCAATTTGTTGGAGGGCTAAATCATACGCAAATTCCTTTTCAGAAAGTTGGAGTTCTTTTCCCGCTTCTTTGAGGATTTTATCGCGCTGCCAATCTTTCTTCAGCAGATTATTAGATGACCAATTAGAGGCATCATGGAACATTAAAATCCGATAGAAAATACTGTGAAAGGTACCGGTAACAAGCTGATTTATTTTTCCGCGCTGCATATTTGGATAGGATGATAAGCGGTTTTTCATCTCTGCAGCAGCTTTCGAGGTGAAGGTAACAAGCATGATGGAACTTGGTTCAGCCTGTTTCTCATCAAGCATATAGGCAGTTCTTGCTGTTAATACACGTGTTTTACCGCTCCCTGCGCCTGCTAGGACTAATAACGATCCTTCCGTTTCCATGACAGCACTTACCTGGCTTTCATCGAGAACTACTCCCTTTTCAGCAAGCAATTGTAGGTAAGGCGGCAGTTCCTGTCCCATACTTTTCTTAGTTGGTGTATAAGGAACAGAGTATGCAATTGGTTTTGCAGGTTGAAAGAGTTCTAGATTTGTATTCGTAACGGTGATGGTACGTCCCTGAGGTATTTTGAAACCATTTCGCTCGATATAGCTTGGAGTATCATCCGAATTTTCAATGACGACCTGATCAGGGCATAGTTTTTCAGGTGATGAGACATGAAAAAAATGCGGTTCCATCTCAATCCCGAGAAACATTTTTACCTTTTCCTGGCAGGTGGGACATTCAAGTTGTCCATTTTTCCCAGCTAGAAAAATATTTTGATATTGATCTCGAGGTATATGTGAGAGTGAAATAAGTTGTTGTTGATAGATAGCTGTTTTCATATATTTAAAACCTCTACTTCGCGAAAATAACACATCTTCTATCTTAACAAAACCAGCAAGCTACGGAAAGTGTTTGATTAATTATCCAAAAAAAGAAGCACTTGCCGTTATTCGGCAAGTGCTTCTTTAGGAATTTGTTTTACCATGGTTTTATGAGGGATTCCTGCATCCAAAAACTCTTCGGAAACGACTTCATAGCCAAGTCTTGCATAGAAGGGAATGGCATGGGTTTGGGCATTTAATTTTAATTTGTGCAGCCCTTTTTCACGAGCATAGTTTTCGATTGCGTTCATCATCTTTTTTCCTGCTCCGGTTTTGCGGGCTTCTGCTGCCACACATATCCGTTCGACTTTTCCATAACCATCCACTTCGCGGAATCTTCCGGCAGCGATTGGATTGTGTGTCTCACCGTACATCACAAAATGGACGGCTTCATCCTCGTATTGGTCTATTTCCTCTTCAATCGGAACATTTTGCTCCTTTACAAATACAATTTTTCTTATGGAAAAAGCATCTTCTAGCTCTTTTTGATTTTCAACAACTTTCACTTTCACGTTTCATTATTCCTTTCCAAGACGAAATGTTTCATATACGGTCCACGATTCATTTTCTAATTGATAAAGCAGATGGAAGCGTTCAATGGTTTCTTCATGATCGATTTTTGTCATCCGGAGTGAACCAAAAATATCAGAGTGTTCATCATTAGACAGCTTTTGGCCGATGGTAATGTGTGGGACAAAAGCATACTCCGTCTTTTGATCATTTAATTCTCGATTAATTTCCGCATGCAGGTTATTAAGTTCGTTGGTAGGATCTACTTTAAAATAGATCACATTATTGACCGGTTTAAAAGAACTGATTTTGGTTGTCTTTAAAGAAAATGGGCTTGTGTTACTAGCTATATTCCTTAATTTATCAGCAAAATTCTTTGCATCCTCTTCTGTTGCTTCAAAAGCATGTTTTAATGTCAAATGTGGAGGGATAAGAGCATAATGCGGATCGTAGCGCTTTCGATAAGAATTTACTATATCTTGAAGCTGTTTGGACGGGAAAATGACAACACCAAATTTCATGCGGTTACCTCCATTATTAAAATTATTTCACGAAAATATCCGTAAAACGCTTTCTTGTTATTATAGCAAATTTTCTAAATATATTAAATAAATTAAAATTCCTATAAAAATTCTAAAAAAACATTTTAAGCGCCCGTTTTAGATCTGGCTGCCAGTAGGTCCATGTATGAATGCCATCAAACTCTTGATAAAAATATGTAATGGGTTTGGCTTTTATTTCTTCTGATAGCAGTCTGTTTGGACTTAAAAAGTCTTTTATTTTTCCGTCCGTTGTGGAAACGGCCGTTTCCTGTGTGCCAATCACATGGTAAATTTCGATCAGTTGCCCTTCTTTAAAATTTTTAACTAAATTAAGTATATGCTGATCAACATACGGCGATTGAAGCAATACCTTTCCGAAGGTATGCGGATATTGAACCGCGGTCATTAAAGACACAGTTGCCCCGAGAGAGTCACCAATTAACGCCCTGGTGGAACCCATTTGATAGGTGGGAAACTCCTTTTCTAGAAAAGGAACTAATTCATGTGCAAGAAATCGAATATATGGCTGATTTTGGTCACCCTCAGGATGATATTTTCGCCGTCTATCCTCCACATTCTTATAGGGTACCCCAACAATTATTAAATTTTCAATTTCATGTTGAAAAAGTAGCTCATCTGCTAATCGTCCGATTCGGCCAAGCTGAAAATAATCCTTCCCGTCCTGGGCGATCAGCAGCGAGTATTTATATAAGGGTGAGTAATTTGCAGGCAGATAAATGAGCAGCTGCATGGTCTCTTGTAGTTCTTCGCTTTGAAAGGTGTATTCTTTGATTGTGCCTTTTGGATATTTCATGCGACAGCCTCCCGTGCTTCGTTTCATACAACTGAATTTTATCACAACTATGGAGGAATTTCTTTTGAGGAAGTTGTTAGTGGGAGGAGGAATAGGATTAATGGAGGTTTGTTTTTTTGGAACGAGAATCCGGCATGATTGATAATATATTTTCACGTTTAAATGTGCGCATTTGTTTGCGAAGCAAGCAATAGGCGCGGATATAATCGTCATTTATTTCTTTGACAATTAGTTTTCTTTGGGAGAGTTCCTGGTTTTCAGCAAGATAAATCATTTCAATAGGTATATGTTCCTCGATCGAACGAATTAAAAGTCCATCCATGCTAATCACTCCTTTGGGTTTATAGTTACATTATAACCGAACGTTCGTTCTTTATTCAAGTAAAATAGGAACATATGTTTCTTTTTTTGCGGAAGGGGGAGTTGTTATTAAGGTTATTTTGATTTGAGATGAAAAATATATTGACAATACTAGAAATTTAACTATAATTAAATTTGTAACTTACATAGCGATCCGATAGTTCAGTGGGAGAATACATCCTTGACAGGGATGGGGTCGGGGGTTCGAATCCCTCTCGGATCATAACTAGTCCTAGCATCTAAATGGTGTTAGGGCTTTTATATTTTTTTGCGAAAAATATTTACTCGAACTTAACAGTTATATTCGCTAAATACGAACATGCGTTTTATAATAGGGATAAGTAACAATAAAGGAGGAATATTCAGGTGAAAAAAGTGTGGGCTTATTACCGCGTCTCTACTAGGAATCAGGTCCTTCACCATGATACTACTCTACAACAAAAAAGCATGTATAAATTACATATCTAATTTTTAATAATTGGAAAATTGAAAGAGAAATTGAGGAACTGGCAGTTTCTGGATGTAGTGTAAAATTGGAAGAACGGAATGGCTTCAAGAGAATATTAACTGGAGCAAAGCTAGGAGAATTTGATGTTTTACTTGTGTTTATGTGAGATAGGATAGGTCGGAAACCTGAAGAAATGAAATATATTTTTGAAGTTTTGAAGAAAGAGAATATTGAAATTTGGTCAATTTCTGAAGGTCAGATTTATGATTATACAGAACAAGAGGCCGACTATTATCGTCAGTGCTCGAAAGAAGTGGAAAAAACATCACAAAGAGTTAAGAAACGTTTTGAACAGCTGAATGAAGAAGGAATTTTTACTGGGGGGGTCTCCTCCTTTAGGGTACCAAATTGTAAAAAATGCTGGGAAATCAGAATTGGCTATATCTGACGAAGAAGCAGAAGTTGTTAGATTAATCTTTGATCTTGCTGGAAATCATGGTTTTGGATGCAGTAGGATTTCACAGGAACTTAATCATAGAGGTATACCCACAAGAAACGGAAAACAGTGGATATCTAGTACAATTACTCGGATACTCCGAAATCCAATATATATTGGTTATCCAGCCTATAACAAAAGCAGTAGGTTACTAGGTAAACTTAAATACTCAGAATGGAAACTCTAACCTAAAAAGGAATCATTGGTTATATTAAATGAGGAAGTTTTTGATAAAACGCAAGGCTATGTGAATAAAAGAATACCACATGATTCTTATTCAGGCGTAAAAGTAAAAGATTCATTTTTGTTAAGTGATTTAATTTATTGTGGCTACTGCGGAAAAAAACTGAAGGCTGAGAATAATAAGAATAGACCAGTTGAATTAATGAGTAAAGAAAAATCAATTGAGTTATTAATTAAAGAGCTACCTGAATGGGAAAGAAGATATAACGAGTCTAGTTTAACTGAGAAAAGTCAGATGTTAGCCAGGCTTGTAGAAAAAGTAATTTTAAAAAAAGGAAATTTTGAAGTAGTAACAAAAGATTATGTTTTACAGCCAGATGTAATATCTCAAAAAGTCAATTAATCAGTAGTCATTCGATCTTTAGCACAACCTTGGTTTTATCCGGGCTGGCGGTCGTGAGGTTGGAAACCACTGTTTCTGAAGTCAAGCCATCGGTTATATCAAAGGATGGCTTACGATAAAGAAGTTTTATCCAAATGAGGACCAATTTTAATTATTGGGATTTGTGAAATATACAAAGTGAAATAGAAGGAAGAGTTATCTTTCCTTCTATTTCACATTTTGTCATAAATAAATTAAGAAATTCCATGCCGACGGAGAAATAACCAAAGCATATTTCCTTGAAATTCGATTTTATAATGGTAAACCTATATACCATTGACCTTACTATTCTGTGCTGCCTCAAGCAGTAAATCGACAATATGGACTGCCCGTATTCGATCCGATAAGCCTTCACGCTCAATACCCAATTTCATTTGCAAAAGGCAACCTTGGTTGACAGTAACAATCGTTGTCGCTTCTGTTGCTTTTGCTGTTTTCATTTTAGAGTCAAGTATTTGCATCGACATCTCTGACTCACAATATTATAAATTCCCGCTGAACCACAGCAGCTGTCCGCGTTTTTCATTTCCCGATACTCTGTATTTTTAATTGCCTTTAACAGAATTCGAGGTTCAGAAGATGTTTTCATTACATTACGTAAATGACAGGAGTCCTGGTAGGTAATAATCTGTACCGGTAATGATAAATCCTGCTTGTGAAACTCCATTTCTACAAGAATACTTGAAATATCTTTTAATTTAGAAGAAACGTGCTTAGCTCTCTCAGCCCATTTAGGATCATCTTTTAGAAGATGATCCTATTCAATTAAAAAAGCTCCGCATCCTCCTGCATTTGTAATGATATAATCAACGCCAAGTTCTTCAAACGCTAAAATGTTCCGTTTAGCCAATTCCTTTGCTCCATTTTTTTCACCGCTATGACCATGAAGGGCACCACAGCAAGCCTGCTCAGTCGGAATGACAATTTCACAGCCAGCTAATTGTAGTAGTTTCATGGTAGAGTCATTGGTTTTCATAAACATTGTATCCATTAAACATCCGGAGAAAAAGGCAACCCGTTACGGCAAAATTATTTAAAGACGCCATTCGCATCTATACAGGAATAAAATGATTTTATCTATAAAGATAGATTGTATGAAAGTAAAGAAAATAATAAACACTAAAATGAAAGCCGCCTGAAAACTGCGGCTTTTTATTATTGGTTTACATAAAGAAATAACTGGATATTCAAAAAATTAGATTGACTATATAAGAAATTCTCCCTATAATCAGGAAATAATCATTCATGTTAGGAGATGTAACATATACTATGTAAGCTAACGTGACGTGTATAATGCGAGGAGATATGACATGGATATTTTGGATGAATACTATCAAACTACTGTATTTCGTTTTTCTTCAGAAGAATTTGTAAATCTCTTGCAAAGGTTAATCATAAAAAAAGAAGAAGAAATTCTCCTTTTAAAGGATAAGATCATCAAATATGAAGAGAAGAGAAGAACACATGAAGCATGGTACCAATCCTTATCGACATTTAAAAAACTTTTTGCCGGGCGTCCTCCCATTCATCACCAAGCCGTCGAATATCTCGTGAATGTTAAACAACGGTTCCACAATATTGAAGAAATGAAAAAGAGGATTGCCGAATTGAACAAAATAATTGATTTAGTGCGGAAAGAACCGAATATTGACCAGTTTGTTTTATCTCAGACTTTAATGGATGAAATAAAACGATTAATTGAAGTGGAGGGGATTAGGCAATGACCATTCATGCTTTACATTCGGGATTAGATACAATTTGGGTCGTTCTGACTGCTGCGATGATCTTATTGATGGAAGGCGGATTTGCTTTATTGGAGGCAGGCTTTGTCAGGTCCAAAAACAGTGTCAATATTATCATGAAGGTTTTTGCTGATATTACCATCGGTACACTATGTTATTTTTTACTTGGGTTTGGTCTCATGTTTGGATCTGACCTATTTGGAATAGCCGGTTCCAATGGTTTCATGCTAAATGGCGATTTATCACATTTGAAACTATCGATCTCTACAGATACGTTTTGGCTGTTCCAAGGGGCGTTCGTTATCGCGGTTATTTCGATTGTTTCCGGGGCTGTGGCGGAGAGAGTTAATTTCAGGGCTTATCTCCTTTATGTCGTATTAATGACGGCACTAATTTATCCTATTGCCGGGCATTGGGTATGGGGAGGAGGCTGGCTGGGGAAACTGGGATTCCAGGATTTTGCCGGTTCAGCTGTTATTCACGCATTGGGTGGTTTCTCCGCATTGGCTGCAGCCATTTTAATTGGCCCGAGAAAAGGAAAATTTATGCCGAATAATACCTCATCAATTGCATTGCCAAGCAATCTTCCCTTGGCTTCAGTTGGTGCCTTTTTATTATGGTTTGGCTGGTTTGGCTTTAACGCTGGGAGCACCTTGACAGCTACGGATGTACGTATTGGCCATATTGCGATTGTCACGATGCTTTCGGCTGCAGCCGGTGGAGCTGCAACCTTGATTTATACCTTATTCCGTTATGGAAGATCAGATGCGCCTTCTGTCATTAATGGTTCTCTAGCCGGGCTGGTGGGCATTACGGCCGGATGTGCATTTGTTAGTGATCGTGCAGCAATCTTAATCGGAATTGTTTCCGGACTGTTCATGATGGCAGCTACGAATTGGCTGGAAGCAAAGCGCATTGATGATCCGGTTGGAGCCTTTCCTGTTCATGCTGTTTCCGGAATTTGGGGAACAATTGCCGTCGGTTTATTTGCCAGTGATGGAGGTCTTCTCACTGGTGGCGGATGGCACCTATTGGGGATACAGCTCCTTGGCTTAACCGTTTTATGTATTTGGGGATTCGTGTTGACCTGGTTTGCTCTGAAACTTATCAATAAATGGGTGCCAATCCGATCAACAGATGAAGAAGAGGAAGTTGGCCTGGATGTTAGCTATCACGGCATCATGGCTATCCATACATCACCTGAGTTTATTAATGTGGACGATTATTTTATTGAAAACCCGCGGGAAAATCCAAACTAAAGATAATTTCAAGGTAGAGGGATTCCAATCTTTATGGAACAAGATCCTGGGAGTTCTGGTGTCAATACTATTGATTATTATGCTCGAAAGGTCTTGGTGGGCTTTGACTTCAAATGGCATAAAACAACAGGAAGCAAAGAGATGGTGTGTATATTGAAACAAAAATAGACGGCAACATTCCTGAGGAATTACTTTTAGAAGTGAATGTAGGGTATAAAGGGAAAAATTTCGGTTTCAAACAAGTTTCTGTTTTTGGGGGACTTGTAAAATGTACAGTTGAACTTTCTGAGCTTCACCTCTGGGAACCCGGGAATCCAGAACTGTATGATATTACCTTATCTTTAATTCACGGAAACAGAAAACTCGATTCTATTGATAGCTATTTTGGTATACGCAGCATTAAGTTGGATGGAATGTCCTTTAAAATTAATTATAAATCAATTTTCCAGCGGCTGGTTCTCGACCAAGGGTTTTATCCGGAGGGAGTCTTTACAGCCCCGACTGATGAAGAACTTCGCAATGATATTGAAAATTCAATGGGGTTGGGTTTCAATGGGGCTAGGTTACATGAAAAAGTTTTTGAACCTCGTTTTCTTTATTGGGCAGATAAGCTCGGGTATTTAGTTTGGGGTGAACACGCCAACTGGGGACTCGATATTACTACCGCGACGGGATTAGAGCGATTCTTGCCGGAATGGCTGGAAGTGGTGGAACGAGACTTTAATCATCCTGCCATCATCGGCTGGTGCCCATTTAATGAGACATGGGATATAGATGGAAGAAAACAAAATAATCAGGTACTTAGGATCGTTTATTCGGTAACCAAAACGGTTGATCCTATCCGGCCTGTTATTGATACAAGCGGCAATTTTCATGTCGTGACTGATATTTTTGATGTGCATGATTATGTTTAAAACCCTGAAACATTTGCAGCAAGATATGAGCCAATGAATACAGGTGGGGAAGTATTTACAACATCTCCTCATAGTCAAAAGTATGAAGGTCAGCCATATTTCGTTAGTGAATTCGGCGGTATCTGGTGGATACCTGACCAGGCTGATGGGAATGGGGATCGACCTAAATCGGAGGAAGAGTTTTTAACTCGATATGAAGGTTTGGTTTCTGTTCTGCTTAACAATTCGCAAATGTTTGGCTTCTGCTATACGCAACTTTATGATGTCGAACAAGAAACAAACGGACTTTACACCTATGATCGGAAACCAAAGTTTGATCCCATGATTATTTGAAAAATAAATGCAAAAAAGCATCTATAGAAAAAAGTATCAAAAAACTCAAAGATAGAATTTTTAGTTACCACCTGGTTGTATAATGAGCCCGGTGGTTTATTCAAGTAGAAGGTAATATCAAAAGAAAACTAATTGGGGTGTACCGAAAATCAGGAATAACAAAATCAATCGAGAAGGATCACTTGATCCTTCCCATTGAGATTTCTGTACTGTCTATGTCGGTTTTTTAAGTTTAAAAGGTAAGATAGTGAAGAACTACACTTAAATAAACGGGTGCTAGAGTTTAATAAGGACGCTGTTCCACCCGCAATTTTCTTACTGTTTTACAGGGGACAATGGGGGACACTTTGGGGACAAATTTGGGCTAACTGTTTCCAATAACAACAAGTCAATCATAATAAGACTTATTAAAATCCTCGATACAACAATACTTTCTTAATTTAACTGTTATAATCAAAAAATATATCCATCATTGACAGGGTTGAGGTCGGGGGTTCGAACCCCTCACAGGTCATAACTAGTCCTAACATCTAATTGATGTTAGGACTTTTTGCTTTTTAAATTCCTTTATGGAAAGGGCAGAAGAAAGTGGAAGCATGTAAAAAACACGACAGGGATGAATTTCTCCTGTCGTGTTTTTTATTTATTTATTTTTTTAACTTAGTTTTTAAGAGAATTTTCCCAATCAGCAGCAAATTTTTCAATTCCTTGATTAGTAAGTGGATGTTTAGAAATTTGCTCAATGACTGAAAAAGGAATGGTTGCAATATGTGCACCTGCCATTGCTACACGAGTTACATGATCCGGATGACGAACAGAAGCTGCAATAATTTGTGAGTCGAAATGATGAATGCGGAACAATTCAGCTATTTTTGATACTAATTGGACACCGTCTTCGGAAATATCGTCTAAGCGGCCTAAAAATGGAGATACATACGTTGCACCGGCACGAGCTGCTAATAGTGCCTGGTTTACTGTAAAGATAAGGGTGACATTTGTTTTCACACCTTTATCAGCAAGATAACGGCAAGCCTCCAAGCCAGCTAAAGTCATCGGAAGCTTGATTGTAATTTTCTCATCTCCGCCGTTAATTTTAATCAGCTCTTCAGCTTGAGCAATCATTTCTTCAGCTGTAACGGCATCTGGGGTTACTTCAGCGGAAACAGATTCTACTCGTGGAACTGCTTGGCAAATTTCTGTAATGCGATCTTCGAATTTTACTCCTTCTTTCGCAACTAGGGAAGGATTGGTTGTAACACCAGATAAAACGCCAATTTTATATGCCTTTTTAATATCAACAAGATTTGCAGTATCAATAAATAATTTCATCGTATATTTCCTCCATTTTAAAATTATAGTAGACTTTTAACCGTCCGAACCACATTTTCCGTAGTAAATCCAAATAGCTCCATAACTGCAGCGCCCGTTCCAGAAGCACCGAATGTTTCAATCGATAATACTTTTCCTTCTAAGCCTACATAGCGCTCCCATCCAAGAGAGATACCCATTTCGAGTGCCACACGCTTTGTAACAGAAGCAGGTAGAACAAGCTCTTTATACGCTTTCGGTTGACGATCGAATAGTTCCCAGCTTGGCATAGCGACAACGCGAACCGATACATTTTCTTTTTCAAGTTCAGCTTTCGCGTTAATGGCTAATGACACTTCCGAACCGGTTGCGATCAAGATAACCTCTGGTTGGTCATTTGTTTGCGTTAATACGTAAGCTCCTTTTGAAAGGTTGTCTAAATTGGCTTGTGTTTCATCGAACACAGGCAGGTTTTGACGGCTCAGCACCATGGCAACAGGACCGTCTGTTTGTTTTAGTGCATAAGCCCAAGCACTTGCCGTTTCGTTTGCATCTGATGGGCGAATGACGGTTAGCCCTGGGATCGCACGAAGAGAAGCTAGCTGCTCAATTGGTTCATGAGTTGGACCATCTTCACCAACCGCAATCGAATCATGAGTAAATACATAAGTGACTGGAAGCTTTTGCAAGGCTGCCAGACGTATGGATGGTCTGAGATAATCATTGAAAACAAAGAATGTGCTTACAAATGGCTTTACCCCGCCATGAAGAGCCAAACCATTTCCAGCCGCGCCCATTGCGTGTTCCCGGACACCAAAATAGATATTCCGTCCTCTAAATGATTCTACCGCGAATGCTGCGTCTTCCTTTATATCTGTCATTGTGGAATGAGAAAGATCCGCACTTCCTCCAAAAATAGAAGGAACTGATTTTACAAAATGGTTAATGGCTTCTCCGCTGGCTACACGAGTTGAAATGGTTTTTCCTGTATCAAATGTCAGGATGTCTTCCGTATTGATTAAAACTTCCCCCGTGATGGCATTTTGTAGTTCCTTCGCTAATTCAGGATATGTCTCTTGATAAGACTGGAATAATGTATTCCATTGTTGTTCTTGATTAATTCCTCTTTGGTTTTGCTCTTCAAAATGGGCTTTAACTTCTTCCGGTACAAAGAAATCCTCTTCATATTGCCAGCCATATACCTCTTTTGTTGCACGAGCTTCTTCTGCTCCAAGTGGATTTCCATGTGCTTTGTTTGTTCCTGCAACTTTGGGACTTCCATAACCGATAGTGGTTCTAATTTCAATTAAGGTTGGTTGGTTTGTATTTTGTTTCGCTAATGTAATAGCTTTTGAGATTTCTGCTACATCATTGCCATCTTCTACTCGTAAATATTGCCAATGAGCAGATTCTGTTCGTTTTTGAATGTCCTCTGAAAATGAAAGGTTTAATTCACCGTCCAAAGAAATATCATTGGAGTCATATAATGCAATTAATTTTCCTAGTTTCATATGACCGGCCATAGACATGGCCTCATAAGAGACGCCTTCCATTAAGTCTCCATCGCCAACTAAAGCATATGTATAATGGTCAATTACAGGGTATCCATCTTGATTGAACTTTGCAGCTAAATGCGCTTCAGCCATCGCCATTCCAACTGCATTTGCAATTCCTTGCCCTAAAGGCCCAGTTGTCGCTTCAACACCATCTGTGTGACCAAATTCGGGATGACCAGGTGTTTTACTATTAAGCTTTCTAAAACTTTTTAAATCTTCTAAAGATACATTGTACCCAGCTAAATGAAGCAAGCTATACAACAAGCTAGATCCGTGTCCGGCAGAAAGAATAAACCGATCTCTGTTAAACCATTTTGCATTTGCAGAATTATGATTTAGATGATTCGCCCAGAGTGCGTATGCCATTGGAGCAGCCCCCATTGGTAAGCCTGGATGGCCGGAATTAGCACTATTGATCGCGTCAATTGATAAGGTGCGGATCGTATTTACAGCAAGTGTTTCAATACTATTACTCATCTTTTTTTCCTCCTTTTATTTCGTGTAATTTCTAAATTGGTACACAATGTAAGTGTAAAGTTTCTCGCTTTAAATAATTTCTTGTTTTTGCACTTTAAAGCCAGTTTTTACGTATTTAATTATATTTTATCTTTGTAAACGAGAAAAAACAAGAAAAAATTTGCCGGAAATTTGTAAAAATTGGAGAAATTCAAGAAAAAATTATATAATATAAGAAAAACCATGCAAAAACACACGGAGGCTGATCAATGTTATGCTTAAAACAGAACGGCAAAGCAAAATTTTACAAATACTTGAAAAAGAAGGGAAAGTTGTTGCTAAAGAATTAAGCATAAAATGGGATGTTTCCGAGGACACAATTAGACGAGATTTAAGGGAAATGGATTCATTTGGTCTTCTCAAAAGAGTACACGGCGGGGCATTTCCTGCCTCTGCGAGCGCTTTAACCTTCTCCGAAAGAACGGAAGAAAATATAGATGCAAAAAAAGAACTAGCCTTAAAAGCAGTGAAAATTATTAAAGATGGACAAGTTCTTTTAATAGATGGAAGTACAACTAATCTTTTTCTGGCTCAAGAAATTCCATTGGAGTTTAAAGGGACCATTATTACGAATAGTCCCTCTATTAGTTTGGCATTATCAAAACATCCAAATACAGATATCATTCTTTTGGGTGGAACCTTTTTTAAAGAATCTTTTGTGACTGTAGGATTAGATGTAATTGAAGTGCTTAAAAATATTAGAGCCGACCTCTGTTTTCTAGGAGTGTATTCCTTGCACCCTGACTTTGGTATTAGCATCCCTCATATAGAAGAGTCTCATGTTAAACGTCAGATGATTAAAAGTTCAAATAAAATCGCAGCCCTGGTAACAAGAAGTAAACTTAATACAATTTCCAATTACTTGGTTGGTCCTGTTTCAGAACTTGATTACTTAATTACGGAGGACGGTCCTCTAAGTCATAATTTAAACAAGTATATGGAATTAGGTATCGAAATTATTTAACTATAGTAGTTATTTTGTTAGGACTTTTTGTACTATTAGTTTCTTTCCGTTAATTTTAATAAATCAATCACTTTTTCTAAAAATGCATACTTTCTGCAAACTTTTATAGTAGGATTGGTTTTGTAACAAAAGTAAGGAGGATTAATATGAAAACAAAAAGACTGTTGGTAGGGATTTTCACCTTGGTATTAATGTTCATGTTAGCTGCTTGTTCAAGTAATAGTACGGATAAGAGTTCTGAGAAGAATTCAAATATGGATCATGAAAACATGAAGATGGATGAAAAAAGCTCGAGTTCGGATGATAAAAGTATGGACATGGGTGAAATGAATCATTCTGGATCAGGTGAGGTTCCTGAAGGATTAAAAGTAGCAGAGAATCCAAAATATAAGGTAGGAAGTCAAGCCATTATGAAAGCTGACCATATGGAAGGTATGAACGGAGCCGAAGCAACAATTGTTGGTGCGTATGATACAACAGCTTATGCTGTAACCTATACACCTACTACCGGAGGAGAGCCGGTAAAAAATCATAAATGGGTAATTCAGCAAGAAATCAAAGCTGCTGGCGATAAAGTCTTAGAACCTGGAACAAAAGTTACCTTACAGGCAGACCACATGGAAGGTATGAATGGTGCAACGGGAACCATTGATTCAGCAGAAAAAACAACCGTATATATGGTTGATTACACACCAACCACTGGTGGAGAAAAAGTGACAAATCATAAATGGGTTACAGAAAGTGAGCTTTCTGCTAAATAAAACACCTAGTTGTTCAGGAAAAGGGATGCATTGCACCCTTTTTTTGTTCCAAAAAAGAGCAAAGAAGATGGTGTGTCAAAATTAGGTATACATCGTAGGGTTTTATAATAAGCTGTCATGAAACCTCCACAATTTTTGCAAATTTTTATGTTAACCTTATGCTAATAAATTTGTTTTTAAGGTGATTCTATGTACAATTTATTAAATCAAATTAGTTCCGTATTAAGTAAACCATTTTTTAGTATGGCAAATAGTTTGGAATCCTGGCCAATTGTCTTTGCCTTAATTCTGGGACTAGTAGGAGCACTTGCACCGTGTCAGCTCACTGGGAATATTAGTGCAGTAACACTTTATGGGAATCGTTCCATTCAAAAGAAAATAGCTTGGAAGGATGTTACGTATTTCACACTGGGGAAAATAGCTGCCTTTTCTTTATTAGGTATTTTAGTTTGGCTGCTAGGCAAAGGATTTGAACAAAATCTGCCTTTATTTTTTCCTTGGCTTAGGAAGATGATGGGACCATTATTAATCTTCGTAGGCTTATTTATGTTGGGATTCATTAGATTAAAGGGAAATTTAAATTTATTAAAACTATCAAAAGATTATAAGCATGAAAAGCCATTTGCTTCTTTAATCTTAGGACTTAGCTTCTCTCTCGCATTCTGTCCTACTATGTTTATCCTATTTTTTGTAACATTAATGCCAGTTGTGTTATCTAGTTCCTATGGGTTTATTCTCCCCCCAATATTTGCAGTTGGAACAGCCATTCCATTATTGATCGTTATATTTTTAATTTGGTATCTTGGTGGAAGTGGTGTTGTAATGAAAAAAGGAAGAAAGTTTGGTATGATTATTCAAAGGATTGCCGGTGTTTTAATGTTAATTTTAGGTATTTTTGATACAATTACATATTGGTCTTTATAATAAGATACAAAAGGAAAACAAGGATTCAATCCTTGTTTTTCCTTTTGTAAAAGCTATAAAAGTACTTAGTATTTTTTTAATGATTTTAAAACGGAATGATGTCCACTTTCCAGCTAGAATTCCAAACCACTAATCTACAGTTCTGTAAATTGTAATAAAAACTTGTCACTTTCTGCAAACTTATTTACTAAACTCAAAGCAGACAAAGATGCTGTATGATTATTAAGGAATACTGAGGAGGAGCCTTATGTGTCAGAAACCTATGAAGTTTACTCTCCACCAAATGGAGATGGAAAGAAAGGCAGCATTAAAAAGAGAAAATCAGTCACAAAGCTTTTTAAGTAAGTTATTTAAAACACTAAGTATTAGCAATAAATCTAAAGTTTTGGTGAAAGGCGGAGCGAAAAATGATGAATGCCATTAGACCAAATGATGATAATAGCAAAAAATGCACAGTTTCTGGATATTTATTTGATAGATTATTCACATAAGCAATATAAATATGTTTGAAAAAAGAATGTTTGAGGTGGGTCATGAAAAAGGTATTGGTATTATCAGTATTGTCTTTGAGTTTAATTCTTTCAGCTTGTAGTTCAAATGAGGATTCAAAGATAACCGCAGTAAAAAGCGGGAAAAAGATTGAAGATATACATGGAGTAGGTATTTCTAACGATGGGACAACCTATATAGCAACTCATGAAGGTCTCTTCTCGACCAAGAATGAAGGTGATAGTTGGAATAGAGTAGGTTCCGCAAGAGATGATTTTATGGGATTCCATTTACGTTCTGACGGTACCATGTTATCAAGTGGACACCCTGGTTCAAACTCTGAATACCCGAATCCAATGGGAATATTAATCAGTAAAGACAAAGGGTTGCATTGGAAAGAGGTAGAGTATGTAGGTAAAATCGATTTCCATACTTTAACAACTTTTCGTCACGATCCAAACGTCATTTATGGACTAAATGATATGGGTACTGGACAATACGGTGCTGGGATTTATAAAAGTACAGATGGCGGTAAGAAATGGACGAAGGTAGAACCGAAAGGACTACCAAGTGACCTTATGAAGGTGCACTCCTTACTTGTTCTCCCGGAAGATCAAAATAACTTGCTAGCTGGTACAGAAAATGGAGTTATGATATCAAAAGATGGTGGAGCAAACTGGGAAATGTTTGACAACACTCGTCTTATCACGGCTATGACACTTATGCCTAATGGAAAAGACATTATTGCTTACTCAATGGACAATGTTGCCTCAGGAGTAATGATTTCTAAAAATAGCGGACAATCTTGGACAAGTTTAGGTTTAGATCTTGGTAGTAAGGATGCAGCTACTTCAATCTCAGTAAACCAAAAGGACGAAAAACAAATTGCGGTTTCAACATTTTCAACATCTTTGTATGAAACAAAAGATGGTGGCGAAGTTTGGGATCAAGTTATCATAACTGGAAAGCTAAAATAACGATAAAAGGCAGTGATTATCATTTTGATATCACTGCTTTTATTTATGTCTCGGGCTAAAAGTTCATCTCATATTTAATTTGATTGAAGTCCCCATATTGATGACAATAAGTGATCACGCGAATAAACTTTTTGAGGATTTTTTAGAAACAAACCAATTAAAGAAAATTCTTTCGGTGTAAGAAGGAAAATATGAAGAAACTTTGCAGATTGAATAGTTTTTCTATATTTCTAAAAAAATTTCACTTATAAAATTTTGAATAAGGAAACTTTATTGCAATTTTGTGTCATATATAGATATTTTTAGAGATGACATAATTTATACAAGAAAAACCCAAAGTTTCTGCAAACTTTTCCATTAAAGTTTAAGTTGTTAATCAATTATCGGACTTACACATACTTTGGAATGAGGTGAAGGCTTTGAAGGGAAAATGGGTGTTAATCATTATCCTCGTGGTTGTATTTTCAGGTGGAAGAATAGCTTTAGCAGATGGTGATCATAGTAAGGTTCCATCCACTTCTAATCTAAATGGCCAATCGGAACATAATATGGAAGGCATGGACATGAGTGGGGGAAAAAATCATGATACGCAAAGCACAAGTAGTAATCATAACGCCAGTGATGGCCATGACATGGAAGGTATGGATATGGAGGGCAGTGGTGGTCATAGTCATGAACCTGTCAAAGAAGAACCAGCAAACCTTAAGGTTTTAGGAACCTTTGGTGCGGTTAATCTTTCCTTTATAGTAATTGGCGTTTGGAATAAATGGTTCAGAAGAAAGGATGGTTCCAGTGGCAATTCCAAAAGACAAGTTATCTAAAGAGAAAAAACAAATGGAAGAAAAGAAGCCTTATAATCTATTATCCATACCAGTTGTTAAGAAATTCATTCAAAGTAAATGGTATCCTGGAATTTTTCAATGGATCGTCCTTGCTGTTTTTTCAGTAATTGTCTATGAATTGGTGGCAGGAACAGTTGATCCAACTCGAAATGTTGGAACCTCACTGACATGGGTGTTATGGTGGCCATTAATACCAATCTTTTTCTTAGTCATCGGTAGATTTTGGTGTACGATCTGTCCATTTGGTAAAGTAAGTGATATTATTCGAAAAACGATAGGCAGTAATCGTCCAATGCCAAAGTTCTTAAGAAAATACGGACTCTGGATGATTGACTTTTTCTTTATTGCTATTACCTATAGCGATCATATTTGGGGTATTGTTGAATCACCGAGAGGATCGGGTTATTTACTTCTTTTACTTGTAACAATGGTAGTTGGAACATCAATTTTTTACGAAAGAAGAACATTTTGTAAAACCCTATGTTTTCTAGGGGGACTTTCAGGTAACTATTCTCGTTCTGGATCATTAGAACTTCGAGGGACACCTGACATTTGTAAGACTTGTAAAACACAATCTTGCTTTAAGGGTAGTGAAAAAGCGGAAGGTTGCCCAATGTTTCAATTTGTTCGAACAATGGAGACAGCAGCTGATTGTAACTTATGTGGAAACTGTGTGAAGAATTGCCCAAATAACTCTATTCGTATTTCCCCACGTGTACCTACATCTGAATTATGGGGAATTAAAAAACCAATGTTGGAGCATACCTTCTTAGCAGCGGTCATTATGGGTATTGTATTTGTTCAAAACATCACAATGGTAACAATATGGCAGGATATTTTAAACGCAATTGGGACTGTAACAGGAACGGACAATTATAATGTAAACTTTACCGTAGCTTTCATTATTGCAATGGCAATCCCAGTTGGACTCTTATATGGAACAGCTAAACTTGCTACCTTAACAGGTGGTTCTGTAGAGAAAGTAAAGAAAAACTTTGTTAGATTCGGTTATGCCATTATTCCATTGGATTTAGCTGGCCACCTTGCTCACAACTTATTCCATATCATTACTGAAGGAAAAGCAATCTGGTACAACTCCGCTGTATTATTTGGTATGAATGTAAAAAGGGGTGACCTTGCATTTGCGCCAGCTTCATCTGTTCAATTGTTGCAGTATATTATTATTGTAATAGGAATGATTGGATCCATTTATACAGCTTACCGTATCGGTAATAAGGGGTCATTTAAAGCATTAGCTCCATACTATGTATTAATGGTATTGCTTGCAGTAGCAAACATTTATTTGTTCTCACTTCCAATGATGCATAGGGTTTAAAAGAAATAACTAAAGTTATCCTTAATTGATAAATTATGGCTTTTACGATTATTCTAATTAGTAATCTCTTGGAACAAACTAAGAGGAAGTAATCGAGCCACAAATTAAGAAAACAGAGAAGAGGACAAATGTTTCGTCCTCTTTTTGTGAAATCCAAATTACTACTTTGACCAATCAAAAGGAATTATGGACAAATTGTGAATGTCGAATAGAAAAACAAAAAATTTTCAAGAATGCCTATTTACATAGGATAGGGGGGTATGGTAAATTTAAAGCGAGGAGGGATGGGAATGAATAATCACGATCCTGTTGACCTGAATCATTCTAATGAGCACTGTGTTTCCAGTGATTCCTTAACATCAGAGCGAAAAAGTCATCATTCAGATAAAACGAAACAAAATCTTGTTTCAAGATTAAATCGCATCGAGGGACAGATTCGGGGTATCAAAGGTCTAATCGAAAAAGATACCTATTGTGATGATGTGATTACGCAAATTGCAGCAACCCAAGCAGCTTTAAATAGTGTTGCGAAAGTTCTTTTGGAGGGCCATATGAAAAGTTGTGTGGTCGAGAGAATTCAAGAAGGCGACCATGAAGTAGTGGATGAACTGCTAACTACCATTCAAAGACTGATAAAATAAATATTAAAAAGAGAGGCGTTTAA
This sequence comes from Neobacillus cucumis, assembly GCF_002860255.1. Lineage (GTDB taxonomy): Bacteria > Bacillota > Bacilli > Bacillales > Cytobacillaceae > Neobacillus > Neobacillus cucumis_A. Next base: position 95,680 of record NZ_PGVE01000064.1, on the reverse strand, counting down.
TATGGAAAAGGTAACATTAAATGTTCAAGGAATGTCATGTGGTCATTGTGTAAAGGCTGTCGAAGGAAGTGTTGGTGCTCTTAAGGGTATTAGCTCCGTTAAGGTTGATTTAAAGGGCGCTAAAGTGGAAGTTGAGTTTAATGACAAAGAAGTTTCATTAAATCAAATTAAAGAAACGATTGAAGATCAAGGCTATGATGTGAAATAAATAGATTGAAAAGGCGTGCTAGTTGATAGCACGTTCTTTTAAAAGAAAAATATACCTATATGGGGTATAAGGAGTTGGCTTTATATGAGTCAAAATGTAAAAGAAACAAATTTACAAATCTCAGGAATGACCTGTGCCGCATGTGCGGTAAGAATTGAAAAGGGTCTTAAAAGATTAGAAGGCGTGGAAACAGCAAATGTTAATCTCGCTTTAGAGCGATCAAATGTTAAATATGACCCAGAAAAAATAAAGATTGAAGACATTGAAAAAAAGATTAAAGATCTAGGTTACGATGTGGTTAATGAAAAAACGGAGTTTGACATAACCGGTATGACCTGTGCCGCTTGTGCGACCAGAATCGAAAAAGGTTTAAATAAGTTAGATGGGGTCGTAAAAGCAAATGTGAATTTGGCACTTGAAAGAGCGACTGTGGAGTATAACAGTGTGGTCCTGAATTCTGGGGAAATCATTAAGAAGGTAGAAAACCTTGGGTATGGTGCTCAAATAAAGGAAGATGCAAAAGAAACAAGTGACCATCGTCAAAAGGAGATTGAAAAGCAAAAAGGGAAGTTTATCTTTTCGGCCATCCTGTCCTTCCCGCTTTTATGGGCAATGGTAGGGCACTTCTCATTCACCTCATTTATTTGGGTCCCCAAAATGTTTATGAATCCATGGGTGCAATTAGCGCTAGCTACCCCGATACAATTTTTTATAGGCAAACAATTTTATGTTGGGGCCTATAAAGCATTAAAAAATAAAGGTGCCAATATGGATGTTCTAGTGGCTTTGGGAACATCGGCAGCTTATTTTTACAGTTTATATTTATCATTGATGTCTATCGGAGGTATGAACCATTCCGTAGAACTTTACTATGAGACTAGTTCGATTCTTATTACGCTAATTATTCTGGGAAAGCTTTTTGAAGCAAAGGCTAAGGGAAGATCTTCAGAAGCGATAAAAAAACTGATGGGTCTTCAAGCAAAGACTGCGATTGTTGAAAGAGATGGAGTAGAGCAAGAAATCCCCATTGAAGACGTAATCGTTGGCGACATGGTTCATATTAAACCCGGTGACAAGATCCCGGTAGACGGCAAAGTTTTGGAAGGACGTTCGGCCATTGATGAATCAATGCTGACGGGTGAAAGTGTTCCGGTTGATAAAACCGTTGGTGATGAGGTAATAGGAGCTACAATCAATAAAAATGGATTTTTATTAATTGAGGCAACAAAAGTTGGCCGCGATACGGCTTTAGCACAGATTATTAAAGTAGTAGAAGAAGCGCAGGGTTCAAAGGCACCAATCCAACGTCTTGCTGATAAAATTTCCGGTGTGTTTGTTCCTATTGTGGTTGCTCTAGCGATATTAGCCTTTATCGTTTGGTATGTTTGGGTGGATCCTGGCGATTTTGCAGAAGCACTAGAAAAATTGATTGCCGTTTTAGTTATCGCTTGTCCTTGTGCATTAGGGTTAGCCACACCAACATCCATTATGGCCGGTTCTGGCCGTGCGGCCGAATATGGCATCCTGTTTAAGGGTGGAGAGCATTTGGAAATGACCCACAAAATTTCTACAGTTGTTTTAGATAAAACAGGCACCGTTACAAACGGGACACCAGTTTTAACAGATGTGGTCACAGCCCAATCACAAGTAGAAGATGAATTTCTATCATTGGTTGGATCTGCTGAAAAACAATCAGAACATCCATTAGCACAAGCCATTGTTCAAGGGATTAGGGATAAAGAGATTCCTTTAAAGGTTGTAACGGAGTTCGAAGCAATCCCTGGATTCGGTATTAGAGCAATAGTCGATGGCAAAGAGCTATTAGTGGGTACTAGGAAATTAATGAGTAAATACAATGTAGCTGCAGAAGCGGCTTATGGTCAAATGGATGGGTTGGAAAAGGTTGGTAAAACAGCTATGCTCGTCGCTATCGACTCCCGATACGCCGGGATGGTAGCTGTAGCAGATACGATTAAAGAAACGTCCAAATCAGCGATAAGTCGCCTCAAAGATATGGGAATCGAAGTCATCATGATTACAGGGGATAATAAGCAGACAGCACGAGCTATAGCCGCACAGGTTGGTATTGAAAAGGTTATTGCTGAAGTACTTCCTGAAGGAAAGGCCGATGAAATAAAGAAATTGCAGGCAGCAGGGAAGACGGTTGCAATGGTCGGTGATGGAATCAACGATGCTCCAGCTCTTGCTATTGCAGATATCGGAATGGCTATTGGAACAGGTACCGATGTTGCAATGGAGGCAGCAGATATCACACTTATTCGCGGGGATTTAAATAGTATTGCAGATGCCATTTTCATGAGTAAGAAGACGATTCGTAATATTAAGCAGAATTTGTTCTGGGCCCTTGCCTATAATACTCTTGGTATTCCTGTCGCTGCTCTTGGATTCCTGGCACCTTGGTTAGCAGGTGCCGCAATGGCATTCAGCTCGGTATCTGTTGTTCTCAATGCATTACGTTTACAAAAAGTAAAATTGTAGAGGTGAGTATGATAAGAAAATTTTCGAATTGATAAAATTTAAGTAATCTGAAAAGTCGTTTCCCTAGGGATTACGGCTTTTTTATTCAGTATGAGGTTAAATGTTTAATTCGTGTAAATAACTTTATTCGAAAAATAAATTAGAACGGAAATCTTCATAACATTACCACTAAATCTCCCTAGTTTCTGCAAACTTTTTATTTATTCTATAGATAAGAAAAGAAAGGAGTGGAGATTTATGAAAAAGTTTGTTGTTGGAATTTTAAGTGCTGCATTTGTTCTGGGAGCTGGAACTGCGGTTTTTGCAGCCGCGAATGGGAGTTCTAATGCTGATGCTAGTTTTGAAAAAATGTTGCCGTTTATGCAAAAGATGCATCCAGATTCAACAAAGACTGAACTAAAAGACATGTATAAAGCTTGTCATGAAGAAAATGGGATGATGGATGGAACAGATGGAAAGGAAATGAATAGTAAAAATATGATGAACAGCTTATAAATTGGGGTGACTTTCTATGTTAGAACCCAACTTCCCCTTGGTCAAAGTCATTTTTCAATTTAACTATATCAATCATTTACAGGGGGGGGAGTAAGAGGTTCGACTCCATCACGGATCTAAAAAGAGTCCTAACATCATCAAAATGGTGTTAGGACTTTTTTGTAGCATAATTTATTAAAAAGGCAACCTACCAAACATAATCATTTAGTGTTAAAGCTTAACATTTATAATGCATAGATCCTTTTATTTATTCAAAGCCTAAATATAGGCTGATTAAAATAGAGGTGAACTCACGATGGCATTCTCAATTATGGTTTATATTGCGTGGTTATGTATTTCAATTTTTTATGCTATGAAGAAACCATTTTCAAAATTTGAAAATTCCGCTCTGATCTTTTGCATTTTTATATTTGATATTAACCGGAGTTGGATCACAAATGATGAATTGAAATTTATTACATATTCTACAGTTCCACTAAATTATACAGCATATATTATTCATCGCACTTTTATTAATCCATTTCTTATATTAATTGGCATTAATAGTATACCTAGAAACTCGACATTGTTAAAGAAAGTTATAGCTATCCTTATTTCTTCCTTTGTTTTAGTTCTAATAAAAATTGTTATGCTAAAATTTAATGTTGTCAATTTCCATCAATGGAATTTGATTTATGACTATCTATACTACGTTTTCTTACACTTATTAGGATATTTTATTCTATATTGTTATAAGTCATTTGTTTTAAAAGGAGAGACAATAAATGATTTGGATCGGAAATTTTAGCTTAAACGAAATATCATTAATTATTTTTAATGTTATCGCCTACTCAATAATGTTTTTCTTACCTAAAAAACTTAGTAGGGAAGTAACTTGTATAAGTGTACTTTTAGGTTTAACAACTGGTATGATGTTTGATTTTACACTTGGTGGTGGTTTCCTGGATTTTTACAGGGAGAATGATACTAATCACTATGAACTATTTGATCTGGTCTATTATTCATTATTTGCACCGTTTGGATATTTTTTTATGTATTTTTACAACGTGTTACGTATTAATAAAATAACGTTTATATTTTATATTACGGCATGGTCTATTATTGGTATTACATTTCAATGGATTTCTACACTTCTTCATATCCTTACTTATCAAAATAATTATCAATTATCGTATTCATATCCGATATTTCTACTTATTCAAACACTGACTGGGATTTATTATGTGTTCATTACTAGTAATAATAGTAAAAATGTTAGCTAAAAGGTATCTAATTAAAAATAGAACCTCCGTGTAGAGGCTCTATTTTTTACTTTATACAAAGATATTTAATATCTCAATAAATCCTAGAGCTGCGACTGCAATAATGGTTTCTAAAGCAGTCCATGTCATTAATGTTTCTTTTACAGAAAGTCCGAAGTATTCTTTGAACATCCAGAAACCTGCATCATTTACGTGTGAAGCAATTAATGAACCAGCACCAGTTGCAAGTACAAGAAGTTCAAGATTTGTCCCAGGAACCAAAGCGGCAATTGGCGCAACAATACCTGCTGCTGTCATCATAGAAACAGTTGCGGAACCAGTACAAATACGAATCATTGCAGCAATTCCCCAGCCAAGAAGAATAGGCGATACATGAGAAGCTTTAGCTAATTCGGCAATGTAAGTACCAATACCTGAATCTAGTAACACTTTATTGAATGCACCGCCGCCGCCGATTACTAAAATAATTGAAGCAGTTGGAGCTAAACACTCATTAGTGAATTTCAAGATTTTTTCACGATTCATACCACGGAAGAATCCAAGGCTAAAGAATGAGTAAACGGTTGCAATTAATAATGCAGTAACAGCATCCCCAATGAAGTGAAAGAAATTATATCCGAAGCTTCCTTTTTCTAAAACTAATTCTGATATAGAAGAAGCAAGCATAAGGATTACGGGAACTAAGATGGTAAACACTGTATTAGCGAACCCTGGTAATTCATCTAAATTTTTGGGAGCAGCCATTTGCGCAGCTAATTCTTTCGGAACACCTTTGTTAATACGTTTTCCTATGAAACTACTAAAAACTGGACCCGCTAAGATTGCAGTTGGTAGACCTACAATGATTGAGTAAAAAATGGTTTTACCTACATCTGCTTTGAAGATTCCTACCGCTGCCATTGCTGCAGGGTGGGGAGGAACTAAGCCATGAACAACAGATAGTCCTGCTACAAGTGGAACACCGATTTTAACAAGTGAAACACCTGTTTGACGAGCAATTGTGAATGCTAGCGGTAATAATAGAACGAACCCTACTTGGAAGAAAACCGAGATCCCTACGATAAATCCAACGAACATCATTGCCCAATGGACTCTCTTTTCACCGAAGCGGCTAATAAGTGTTTGGGCAATACGTTCTGCCCCGCCTGATTCTGCCATCATCTTACCAAGCATAGTACCTAATCCAAGAACAATTGCAAGGAACCCTAATGTATTTCCCATACCTGTTTTAATTGAATCAATAATGCCTGGATGTTCTGGATCTGGAGCAACGAGCGGCATTCCTGTTGCCAGTCCAACACCAATTGCCGTAATGATTAGAGCTACAAACGGGTTTAGTTTTGCCCAAGTAATCAGCAGCAATAAAGCAACCACAGCAGCAAAAATAATAAGTAATAACATATAAATCCTCCTGTTAATAAATGAAATAATTTTGACATGAAAGCGATTTCATATATCGAATTATACGAAAAAAATTTTCTTAAATCAACTAGTTTTTTTAAAAAATATTTAACAAAATTTGTGAATTATTAATAGAGAGTTCCTTGATCTGTTTTATAGATCAAAAAAACGCCTCTGATATAAAGGGATTTCGATAATTATTTTGGGAGAATTTGTAGGGGAACTTGTATATTAAAAATGTGAGGATACAATAGCTAGTGTACCGCAGCAAAATACACAACATTTTTACTTACAAATTGATAAACAGAAAAATTTTTTTAAAAAAATTTAAGGTTAGGCACTGTTATAACTGAATGTTGAGTTCACTGTGTATAAAAAATAAACGGTAAAATTCCGGCTAAATTGGGAAATCCCCATATTTCCCTAAAACTTAGGGGAGTTTTTCCGTTTATATGATCCAAATCTTTGGATTTTGTCTTATTTAGAGCAGTTAATCGGAATATCTCCGCTAATATCCGCTTCTTAAGCCTCCCCAATTTACATTAGCAGGAAATTCTCCGCCTATGAATTCTCATTCCTACACGAAATCGATATGGAGAAGGAGGAAATGGTTTGCAAACTTCATACTTCGCAATTAGTAATGAAAAGCAAAAATAGCAAGGGTATAAAACCTTGCTATTTTAATTGTCCTGCATTTTCCTGTGCAAATTGACGTTTTGCGATAGGAAACGGAACCCGTTATCTATAACTAATAGAGAACCCGCCATAAGTAAAATGTTGCGTAAGCTTGCCAGCCGGACCATTTGGATGAAAGCTCTAGAAGTTCTTCTTTTGAAGGTTTTCTATCTAACCCCATCAAAAACTTAATGGAGTTATGCAAGCCGACATCATCAATGGGGAAGGCTGAGGTGTGACGCAGGCAGCGCATTAAGACGTAATTTGCCGTCCATGGACCAATCCCGCGAATTTTTATTAAACTTTTTTCAGCGTCTTTTAAGTTATCCATTGCTAGAAGTTTTTCTTTAGAAAGTTCGCCATTGTCCATGAGCTTGGCAATACCAATAATATATTCACTTTTCTTTAATGTCATTTTTATGTCAGTTAAGTCTTCAGGCGATAATTTAGCTATTTGCTTAAAGGTGGGGAAAATCCAATACTTCTTACTATTGTGTTCGATGGAGGTGCCAAATTTTTCAACAAACCTTCTTTTTAAAGTATAAGCAAAGGCTAAATTAATTTGCTGCCCCAAGACACCCCAACAAAGTGCTTCAAATAAGTCAGGCACTCCAACAACTCGTAATCCATAAAAATCTTGAACTGGCTTCTTTAAGAGTGGGTCTACATTTGCCATTTCATAGAAGGGGAATAAATCTCGATCTAAATCAAACCATTCCCTTACAAAACGAACAACTGCTGCCTGCTCTGTTTCTTTTGTAGGTTTAGAATCGATGAATTGAACAATCATCTGGTTATGTTTATTTGCATGTAATTGGACAAGCCTATATGTTTTTCCAGTATCGATTACTCTTGTAATAAATCCATTATCCATTTCAAACATGCACTCATTCTTGTTTCGTCCTAAATAACCAAGATTTGCATTCATATTAAAGTCGATTGGAAGATTAATAAGCATTGAATCATCATTACCATGTTGCCAATATATTTCACTGGTGTTTGTCAAGTTAAGCACCTGCCTTCATTTTCTCTAATTATCACAAAAATTGGTTTTGTAATCTTGCTATTCTATTTTAGTAACAGCTATTTTGTTTGATGGTGCGTTATAATACGTTAGAGGTGGGAAAATGAGTAAGGAAATTATATCAGATGAACACTGGCAGGCACTAATCGAGAACGATGCATCTTATAATGGTTTATTTTTTTATGCAGTTAAGACCACGGGGATCTTTTGTAAACCATCATGCAAATCACGGGTCCCTAAAAAAGAGAATGTAAGAATTTTTCAAAGTGCTCAAGAAGCAATAGCTGCAAATTTCCGCCCTTGTAAACGGTGCAAGCCCACTGAGCAGAACTTACCGGAGCAAGTATGGATAAACAAAATCACAAACTTTATCGATGAAAATTATGATGATAAACTTACGCTTGAAACTCTTGCTGAAATCAGTCATGGAAGTCCTTATCATTTGCAGAGGACCTTTAAAAAGATGATCGGGCTGACACCCGCAGAATATATACAGGAAGTTAGAATAAACAAGGCTAAAAAACTTTTAATAGATTCTAACTTCACCGTTAGCGAAATAGCAAGGAAGACAGGTATACCTAATAAGCCTTATTTTACTACACTCTTTAAAAAGATGACGGGAGAAACACCTGCACAATACCGTATGTTAAATAGGAACTCGGAGGACGAGAAACGTGAAAACACAGACTAAGCCAGCTATTTATTGGTCATTGTTAGATTATAAGGATTGGAAGATGTACATTGCGGCAACATCAAAGGGACTTTGTTTTGTAGGATCTCAAAATAGGCCTTTTGAAGAATTAGAAGCATGGGCAAAAAAGGGCTTTCCCGGAAGCCCTCTTGTTGAAAGTAAGGAAAAGCTCATGGCGTATGAGAGGGAATTGGCTGACTACCTTGAGGGTAAAAGAAAGTCTTTTACCCTACCTTTTGATTACAATGGAACGGACTTTCAACTGGCTGTATGGAAGGCATTGTGTGAAATACCGTTCGGAGAAACTAGATCTTATTCAGAAATAGCGAATGCTATAAATAAGCCCGCTGCAGTCCGGGCTGTAGGTACGGCAATTGGTAAGAACCCTGTTTTAATAACCGTCCCTTGTCATCGTGTGGTAGGAAAGAACGGGTCCTTAACTGGTTATCGTGGCGGTTTAGAAATGAAAACCCGCCTTTTGGAATTAGAACGACAAGGATGAAGCAGACAAACGGAAATATTCCTTTAACTGTGAATATTGAATTAGACAAGGAATATAAGGCTGCGGATATCAATTCTGCTACTATAAAAATGCTTGTCAATGGAAAAATAATCTTTGCAGAATCTCACTCGTGGGTAAATGGGGAGAAAACGAATCAATTAATGGTTAAATTTGATAGGCAGCAAGTTTCAGAAGCCTTAAAAGGATATAATGGAACTATTCAAATCAATAGTAGCGAGTTCTTACTCGATGGGGAAAGCTTTACTGAGAAGGCAGAATTAACTTTAAAATAAGATGGGGAAAGGGAGAGACAGCGGTTTAATAGGCGTTCTCTCCCTTTCATGTTCACAATTAGATTTATAAGTCGGAGGGTGAAAGAATGACAGAAATATTACCACTTTGGGAAGATATAAAGCTTGAAGAAAATGGACCAAATCAAAATGCTCCAAGCATTCAGCCATTTTTACTAGAAGGGCCTGGCCCCTTTCCTGTTATGATCGTTGCTGCAGGCGGAGCATATGCCAGACGAGCAGAACATGAAGCTTACCCGGTGGCAGAATGGTTAAATTCAATTGGAGTCTCAGCAGTGGTCCTTAACTACCGGGTTGCCCCTTACAAACATCCTGTCCCATTGAATGATGCAAAACGGGCGATTCGATTGGTTCGACATCGAGCGGCAGATTGGAATATTGATCCGAATCGTGTTGGAATCCTTGGTTTTTCGGCCGGAGGGCATCTAGCGTCCAGTGCTGGGACTCATTATGATTTCGGAAGCCCAGAAACAGCAGAACCGATTGAGCGGTATAGCAGCCGCCCTGATGTGATCGTTCTTTGTTATCCAGTTATCTCAATGGGAAAATATACGCATGAAGGAAGTAGATTGAACTTACTTGGTGAAAATCCAACTCAAGAGTTATTGAATGAATTATCCAATGATAATCAAATTACAGAGCTTACACCTCCGGCCTTTATATGGCATACAGCCGACGATGCCTCCGTACCTGTAGAAAATAGTTTGATGTTTGCAGCGGGCTTAGGCCGTCATAAGGTTCCATTTGATTTACATATCTTTGAAAGCGGCAGGCACGGATTAGGTTTGGCTGAGGAACATCCAGAGGCTAGAGAGTGGACGAGACTATGTGAAAAATGGTTAAGGAAACAAAATTTTTAGCTTTCTGTTTGAAGGGTTGCTTTTTTGAAAAGTTTAGTCGTAGTTATGAAAAGTGCTGATAAATTCTCAAAAAGTGTCGGTAAGGTTTGAAAAAGTGCCGATAAGTTCCCAAAAGGTGCCGATAACCCCAAAAAAACTGCCGATAAAGTAAATTCTCATAAAATCCTGGTATTCAAAATTAAGTATGATGAAATAATCGATAGTTGCTGTTTGCATCTGTCGATTTATTTTTTTATTAGAAGATAACTATTCAAAAGTAAACAAACATGTAATATAATTAAAACAAAAATAAATAAAAATCTATAACCGAGTTTATTTAGAATTTTTAGCTTTATTTAAAGGGGATGGAGAATTTATGAAGGTTAGCTTATTTGCAACATGCCTTGTAGATATGTTCCAGAGTAATGTAGGAAAGGCCACAGTTGAATTGCTTGAAAGATTAGGCTGTGAGATTGAGTTCCCAGAGTCACAAGTATGCTGCGGCCAGCCAGCTTATAACAGTGGTTATACAAAGGAATCTAAAGAGGCTATAAAGCGGATGATTGATACATTTCAAGATGCTGAATATGTGGTATCGCCATCAGGCTCATGTACTTTTATGTTCCACGAATATCCTCATATTTTTAAAGGAGATCCTGTTTGGGAACCGAAGGCCAAAAAACTGGCAGAGAAAACGTATGAACTCACTCAATTCATTGTGGATGTATTAAAAGTAGAAGATGTGGGAGCAAAATTTGAGGGGAAAGCTACCTATCATACCTCCTGCCATATGACGAGATTACTAAGTGTTAAAAGGGCACCAATGATTCTATTAAATAATGTTAAAGGATTAGAGTTTACTGAATTACCAGGAAAAGAACAATGCTGTGGATTCGGAGGAACTTTCTCTGTTAAAATGACTCAAATTTCTGAACAAATGGTCGATGAAAAGGTTTGCCATGTAGAAGAAACTGAGGCCGATTATTTAATCGGGGCAGATGCAGGCTGTCTGATGAATATCGGTGGACGGATTGATCGCAAAGGAAAGCCGATTAAGGTTCTTCATATTGCTGAAGTATTGAATAGCCGCTAATAGATTGATGGTGTCTAAATACGAGATTGCTTAGAATGGGGGAAATTTAAATGGCAATGAAAATCAGCGACCAGCAATTCAAGGACCGTGTGGATAAGGGGATTCACGATTCCTTTATGCGTGGGGCGGTAGCTAGAGCACAAGACGGAATGGGGATAAAAAGACTTGTTGCCGCTGAAGAGCTTGGCAATTGGGAAGACTGGCGTTCACATGGGGAAGAAATCCGCCAGCACGTCTTAGAACACTTAGATTATTATTTAGAACAATTAAGTGAAAATGTGGCAAAACGGGGCGGACATGTCTTTTTTGCTCAAACAAAAGAAGAAGCCAATGATTATATTCGAGGCATCGTTCAGCAGAAAAATGCAAAAAAAATTGTTAAATCAAAGTCAATGGTTACCGAGGAAATTAGCTTAAATGCCATGTTGGAACAAGAAGGCTGCGACGTAATTGAAACCGATCTTGGAGAATACATCCTTCAAGTGGATGATCACGATCCTCCGTCTCATATTGTCGTCCCCGCTCTACATAAAAATAAGGAGCAAATTCGGGATGTGTTTACCAAAAAGCTAGGCTATACCAAAACCTCTAAACCAGAAGAACTGGCTTGGCATGCCAGGGAAATGCTGCGTCAAGAATACTTGACAGCAGACATTGGAATTACCGGCTGTAACTTTGCTGTAGCTGAAACAGGGTCATTCAGTCTTGTGACAAATGAAGGAAACGCGGATTTAGTTACCGCCTTACCGAAGACACAGATTACGGTAATGGGAATGGAACGTATTGTTCCAACTTTTGAAGAGATGGAAGTTCTCGTCTCGCTATTAACTAGAAGTGCGGTTGGACAGAAGTTAACCAGTTATATCACCGTCCTAACGGGTCCTAGAGAGGAATTGGATGTGGACGGTCCCGAAGAATTCCACCTTGTCATTGTTGATAACGGCAGGTCCAACATTCTGGGCGGAGAGTTTCAATCCGTTTTGCAATGTATCCGCTGTGCAGCATGTGTCAATGTATGCCCAGTTTATCGTCATGTTGGAGGACATTCCTATGGCTCAATTTATGCAGGACCAATTGGCGCAGTCTTGTCACCATTACTAGGCGGCTATGATGATTACAAGGAACTCCCTTATGCATCGACTCTTTGCGGTGCCTGTACCGAAGTTTGCCCGGTGAAAATTCCGTTGCACAATCTTCTTCATAAACACCGAGAAGTAATAGTAGAAAAAGAAGGAAAGGCACCGATTTCAGAAAAATTAGCCATGAAGGCATTTGGACTAGGTGCAGCCTCACCAACACTCTATAAAATTGGTTCTAAAATTGCTCCAACCGCAATGAATCCTTTTACTGTGGGAGATAAAATTTCCAAAGGACCAGGACCTTTAAAAGCCTGGACAGATATTCGTGAGTTCCCGGCGCCAAATAAAGAAAGATTCAGAGATTGGTTTAAAAATCGTGAAAAAGGGGGCAAATGAGGATGGCAGGAACTGTACAAAATCGTGAAGCTTTTCTAAATCAAATCGCCGAAAGACTTGGGCGGCCGCGAATCACTAAACCTGTTGAGAGACCAAACTGGAATTTCCGCCCCCAGGATGAGGTTTTAAAAAGTGCTACACAAGATGAATTGTTAGAAGTACTAAAAGAACAATGTAAGAGAATCCATACGACTATTTATACGACAGATAACAGCGAGTTATCATCTGTACTTAATGAAGTCGTCACAAATTACGGCGGTGGCCCTATTGTAACTTGGAAGGATGAGCGTTTTTCCCATTGGGGACTTGATTCACTAATGAAGCAAGAATGGCCAAACCAAGATATCCATGTGTATGAATGGGATCATACGAAGGGCGAAGAAAACATCGCTAAAGCAGAGCAGGCTAATGTGGGTATAACTATCAGTGAAATTACACTGGCGGAATCGGGAACAGTTGTTTTATTTAGTGATGAGAATAAAGGAAGGACAGTAAGCTTTTTACCAGCTACCTATATTGCTTTAATTCCAAAGAGCTCCATTGTCCCAAGAATGACTCAAGCCGCTCAAAAAATGAGAGAAATCCATCAAAATACAGGTCATGTGGCATCCTGTATTAATTTTATTACTGGACCTAGTAATTCTGCCGACATTGAGTTAAATCTCGTTGTAGGTGTACATGGGCCAGTAAAGGCGACTTATATCGTAATTAACGATTTATAAAACAATGTGAGCTGTTCTAAGATCTTGTAAAAGGTTTGTAAAGGAACAGCTCTATTTTATAGGAATTTAGCTGCTTTTTATTAGATTGAATGTAAGCGTTTGAATTTAATGATAGTTTTATAAAAGGAGAGATTTTAGTGAAGGTAGGTTTTGTAGGTACCGGATGGTTTACCAAAACACATGCCAGTCTTTTAGGAAAAATAAATGGGGTAGAAGTCACAGCATTTTGTGGAACTAGTTTAGATAAGGCAGAAAAAGAAGCCAGAAATTTTTCTAATGCAACTGGATATACCAAAATAGAAGAAATGTTGGACAAACAGAAACTTGAAGCGGTTTACATTTGTGTGCCTCCACATGCACATGGACCCATTGAATATGCACTAATTGAAAGAAATATACCATTTTTTGTAGAGAAGCCAATCGGGTTGAAAGATGAGCCTAATGAAATTGTTAGAAAAATAGAGGAAAAGGGTCTTATTACATCTGTTGGATACCACTGGCGTTACAAAGATATAACAAAAAGAGCATTATCTCTGCTTTCAGACCGTCAAGTTGGGATGGCACTTGGCTATTGGATGGGAGACATGCCGATGGTTCCTTGGTGGAGAGACGTAAATAAATCAGGAGGACAATTTATAGAACAGACCACCCATATCGTCGACTTATTACGCTTCTTTTGTGGTGAAGTGAAAGAGGTGTACGCAGTCTATAATAATCAAATCATGGAGGGGAAGGTAGAGGGAACAACGGTGTCAGATGTAGGAAGTGTCACGATGAAATTAGCCAATGGAATCATAGCAACCATATCTAATACCTGTATCCTTCAAAACTCGAGTAAGGTTGGACTTGATATCTATTCAGATGAAGGGGTTATTGAACTCAGAAATGATCTATTGCGAGTGATGAAAGGTAGTAGAGTAGAAGAATACAAAGAAGAAACAAATCCCTACCTAGCAGAGAATAAGATTTTTCTTGATGCTGTCCAATCCGGAGACCCATCAAAAATATTATCAAATTATCAAGATGCTTTAAAAACGCATCGTATAACTGTTGCAGCCAATCAATCTGCCATCAGCGGGCAGCCCATATATTTGGGATGATACAACAAAACAAAAAAAATGAAAGATTTTTGAACTTTTTATTCAAAAATAAACAAACATATATTATAATAAAAACAGAAGATAACAAACATAAAAACAAAACAAACGGAGGATTTCGGATGGTACAGAATCTTTTCAATCAAGAAACAGCTTCACGTGTAACAAAAGGGGTAGAAGAATTAGTATATCGTTCAAATTTAATTGGATCTGATCGTGCGGTATGTAACTATGGCGGCGGTAACACTTCCATGAAGACAATTGAAAAGGATTTCCGCGGCCGTGAAGTTGAAGTGATGTGGGTAAAAGGAAGCGGTTCGGATTTAGCAACAATGAAAGCAAGCAATTTTACTGGACTTAATTTAGAAGACATTCGTCCATTATTCGAACGGGACGAAATGACAGACGAAGAAATGGTAGCCTATCTATCGCATTGTATGATCGACAGCAAACACCCAAGAGCATCAATTGAAACATTATTGCATGCCTTCTTACCTTTCAAACATGTAGACCACACACATCCTGACGCTATCATTAGCCTTTGCTGTGTAGACAATGGGAAGCAATTAGCCGAAGAAATTTTTGGAAATCGTTTTGTTTGGGTACCCTATATTCGCCCAGGATTTACTCTTTCAAAAATGATCGCACAGGGAGTTTTAAATAACCCAAATGCAGAACTAGTATTAATGGAAAAACACGGTCTTGTAACATGGGGAGAAACTTCTGAAGAAGCATACGCAAAAACGATTCAAATTATTAATGAAGCAGAAAAATATATTAATGAAAGAATGGATGAGGCTGCTGTATTTGGCGGACAAAAATATCAATCTCTTTCTGAAGAAGAAGCAACTAGCATTCTGGCAAAAGTAATGCCAGTGATCCGCGGTGCAGTAAGTGATAAGAAGAAAATGCTTTTAACATACGACCGTGGTGAAGACGTACTGCAATTTGTTAACAGCTACAATGCACCAGAACTTTCACAAATCGGGGCAGCATGCCCAGACCACCTTGTTCATACAAAAATGATTCCACTTTATGTAAATTGGGATCCACAAACACAAGATGTGGAAGCTTTGATTGCCAGTGTGAAAGAAGGAGTTGCTAGCTTTAAGCAATCTTACCAAGAATATTTCCAGCAAAATAAAAATGAAGGCGACAAAATGTTTGAGCCAGCACCACGTGTTATCTTAATCCCTGGTCTTGGTATGGTGAACACTGGTAAGGACGTTAAAAATTCAAGAATCAGCGGTGCATTATACCACCGTGCCATTGCTGTCATGAAGGGCGCTACAACATTAGGAAACTTTGTTTCTCTTAGTGCAAACGAATCCTACAATGTAGAATACTGGCCATTAGAATTATATAAATTATCTCTTGCACCAGCTGAAGCAGAATTCTCTAGAAAAGTAGCATTTATTACTGGTGGAGCAGGCGGAATTGGAAGTGCAACAGCACGACGTCTTGTATCAGAAGGAGCTGCCGTTGTTCTAGCTGACTTAAACCTTGAAGGTGCGGAAAGGGTAGCTGCCGAAATTAACGAACAATATGGTGCTGACCGCGCTCTTGCTGTAAAGATGGATGTAACAAGTGAGGAAATGGTTCAAGCTGCCTTTGATCAAACAGCATTAACATATGGCGGTGTAGATATTATTGTTAACAATGCAGGTCTTGCTACATCTAGCCCATTCGATGAAACAACACTTAAAGAGTGGAATTTAAACATGAATGTTTTAGGAACAGGCTATTTCCTAGTTGCCCGCGAAGCATTTAAGCAAATGAAAGAACAAGGCATTGGCGGGAACATGGTATTTATCGGTTCTAAAAACTCTGTGTATGCTGGTAAAAATGCAGCTGCATATAGCTCTGTAAAAGCGCTAGAAACTCACTTAGCAAGATGTATCGCAGCAGAAGGCGGCGAGTTTGGAATCCGCGTCAACTCTGTTCTTCCAGATGCTGTTCTTCAAGGTTCCGCGATTTGGGGATCAAGCTGGCGTGAAGAGCGTGCCGCAGCCTACGGCATTCACCCTGATCAATTAGAAGAGCACTATCGTAAACGTACTACATTACTTGTAAACATTTACCCAAGTGATATTGCTGAATCGATTGCATTCTTTGCTTCTTCAAAATCTGATAGAACAACTGGTTGTATGTTAACTGTAGACGGCGGAGTACCTGCTGCGTTTACAAGATAATTAGTTAGTTAAGAAAGCCTGTCAAAGTTGACAGGTTTTCTTTTTATTTATAGGGTTTTTTTCGGACAAGACATTTAAAAACATAGAAATAGATGGATTCAAATTGTTTTTCTTCCATGCCATAACGAGTTCAAAATCATGCCCCTCCAGTCCGTCAATTTCGATAAAACGGAGCGATGGGCTTGATACAGCTTCAAAACTTTTTGGCAAAACCGAGATACCAATTTCTGATTCAACCAGTATTGGTACGGTATCAACAAATCGCGGCTGACTCACGATTTTTGGAGTAAGTCCGCTTTGTTCACATAAATGGACAATAAAGTCATAGGAGCCTACAGGAGAATCATGACGGTTATGGATAATAAACGGCTCATTTGCTAGATCGGCAAGCTTAATCTTTTGGTTATTAGCGAGGGGATGATTCTCATGCATAACAATACAATATTTCTCTTTTGTGACCGTTTGAATTTCGATTTCTTCTATCCTATGTCATCCGGATGGCAGCGTTAGAGCAATATCTATTTCGCCTTCTTCCAATGCCTCCTTTAGCATTTTGCTTGGGAAGTGGTTTAAATGTAGTTCAACCTTTGGATAGAGTGCACGAAACTGTTTAATAACCTCTGGTAAAAAACTGCGCACATGAACACTCAAGAAACCGATTGAAAGACTGCCAATGACCCCCGCATCCGTTTGTTGGGCTTTTTCAATCGCTCCTGAAGTTTTTTCAACAATCTCATCGCTTCTTTTAAAAATACAGCACCAGCAGGAGCAAACAGAAGAAGGCGAAATTCTTAATTACTGCCCTGCACCTAAGGATATCTGGAATGATAAGAAATTTACTGGTACCATTTCATCAGCGGGCTGGGGGGATGCTATCCTTATTGTTCCGTGGGTTCTATATCAGAGGTATGAAGATAAGAGAATCCTAGAACAATGCTTCCCGGAAATGGAAAAATGGCTTGATTATGTTCAAAAAAGTGCAGCGCAGAACAAAGAAAATGCTGAAGATGATTATACTCGATACTTATGGGATACAAAGTTCCATTTTGGCGACTGGATGATTCCAAGTTTTATGCTTGGTGAAAAACCGCGAGGGCCAATCGCATCTGCGGTTGCCACGAAGGATCCAATTGCCACTGCGTACTATGCATATTCTGCTGGCTTATTAGCTGAAATTGCTAAGGTTCTCAGAAAACAAGACAAGGCTGATTATTTTCATAATCTTTATGGTAAGGTGAAAGAAGCCTTTGGAATGGCATATGTGAATGATTCAGGGTTAATGACAGCTGATTACCAGGGCGTGTACACAATTGCTCTTGCATTTAACCTACTCTCTGGAGAGCAAAAGAAAAAAGCGATCGAAAGATTAGTAGAGTTAATCAAGAAAAATGATTATAAAATTGATACGGGATTTTTATCTGTTCCGTTTATTATGGATGTCTTATGTGAAAATGGCTATGAGGATATTGCTTATAAGCTGCTCTTCCAAACAGCCTGCCCTTCATGGCTTTATGAAGTTAAAAAAGGTGCAACGACTATTTGGGAATCATGGGAAGCAATTAAACCAGACGGTACTGTGGGGGCTTTCTCTTTTAATCACTATGCATTCGGTTGTATTGGGGATTGGCTTGTCCGCCATATTGGCGGTTTAACTCCCATTGGACCGGGATACAGTAAGTTTAAGGTTGAACCGCATTACTGTGACCGATTAACATATGCCGAAACCCAATATGAGTCGGTGTATGGAGAGATGAAGGTGAAATGGGAGATAAATGAAGAAAAGAAAATGTTTCTACAAGTCATGGTACCAGCTAATACCATTGCTGTTATTTCACTAACAAATGTCGATCCAGACTGCATTCAAGATTTGAATGATTATCTGACCGAAATGGGATACACAAATTGCCAATATTTCGAAAAGGAAGGTAAAGTTGAATTCACTGCATCTTCTGGAAAAATGAATATAGAATTCAAAATAATAGAGATATGTAGATTAAATGAGCAAATGAGCTAAAAGGAGAAAATTCATACCAGCTTATGCAAAAGGGACCGCTTTTTATCATAGACGGTCCCTTAACTCTATTATAATAGGTTATTATAGCTTATAGGTTGACTAAATTTGCAGCCCGAAGTTCTTTGCGTGCAACACCTGTTTCATGAGCTGCTTTGACAACTGCTGACCGGACTTTTTCTACTACTCTATCATTAAACACACTTGGAATAACATAGGATTCACTAAGTTCCTCATCTGAAACCACGGAAGCTATAGCTTTAGCGGCAGCAACCTTCATCTCTTCATTAATCTCACTAGCACGACAATCTAAAGCACCTCGGAAGATTCCAGGAAAACAAAGAACATTATTGATTTGATTTGGATAATCAGAACGGCCTGTAGCTAAAACTCTTACATATGGCTCCGCTAATTCAGGATCGATTTCAGGCTCTGGATTGGCCATGGCAAACACAATTGGATCTTTTGCCATGCTTTTAATATCTGCAACGGTTAAGATTCCAGGGGCAGAGACACCGATAAATACGTCAGCCCCGGCGATCACTTCAGATAAGGATCCTTTCAGATTATCCGGATTGGTGATCTCAGCATACTGATTCCAATACTTATTTTCATACTGAACATCTCGGTGGATTGCGCCGTTTCTGTCAACGCCAATGATATTGCGAACCCCTGCTGACAGGAGAATTTTTGTGCAGGCAATTCCAGCTGCCCCAATTCCGGTAAATACAACTTTGATATCTTCAATATTTTTCTTCGTGATTCTTAGCGCGTTTAAGAGCCCTGCAAGAAGGACAACGGCGGTTCCATGCTGATCATCATGAAAAACAGGGATATCAAGCTCTTTCTTTAATCTTTCTTCTATTTCAAAACACCTAGGTGCGGAAATATCCTCTAAATTGATACCGCCAAAAGCGGGTGCAATGGTTTTAATCGTACGAATAATTTCTTCGGTATCTTCTGTATCAAGGCAGATAGGGAAGGAGTCCACATTTGCAAGTTGTTTAAATAGCATAGATTTTCCTTCCATAACAGGCATGGCTGCTGCCGGACCGATATTGCCCAAACCAAGGACGGCTGTTCCATCAGAGATGACCGCAATTGTGTTCCTTTTGATGGTTAGTGAATAGGCTTTTTCTGGTTCCTCTGCAATCGCTGTACAAACATTGGCAACTCCTGGTGTATAAACCCTTGCCAAATCTTCACGGTTTTTAATTCTTGTTTTAAGTGCGGTCTCTATTTTTCCGCCAAGGTGCATCAAGAAGGTACGGTCAGAGATTTGTAGAACCTTGACTCCCTTAAGTTTGGAAATCAGATCACCAAGAAGCTTACTATGTTTTAAACCATGAACATTGACCGTGATATCGCGGACCGTATGTGTTTTGTTTGATGAAATGACATCGACCCCGATAATATCACCGCCTGCATTACTAATACAGCTGGCAATTTCACCAAATGAAAAAACTTCTACATCCAGTTGTAAACGCATGATGATATGTGTACTTGTACCTGTACCTATTGACATAAAGACCCACTCCCTTGATGCATATATTTTTTATATATTATTGTTAGCGATCCCCTTTAATTAAGTAGGGGATCGTAACAGTAAATCTTGTTCCTTTTCCAGCCTCGGTTGAAAGTTCGATATTGCCGTGAAGCTTTTCAAGGCTGCGTTTAACGAGAAATAAACCTATTCCCCGGTCATTTCCTTTTGTAGAAACCCCTTTCAAAAATACCTTATCGACCATATCTTCCACTACTCCTGGACCATTGTCCGCTACTTCAATTAAAAGCTCATGATCATAGTAATCAAAATGGATGAATACCTTTTTATTGTCTTGGCCTGAAAGAGCTTCTAAAGCATTATCAGTTAAATTGCCGATAATGGTGATTAATTCATGAGTCGTTTCAGGTAGGGCAGGTTCAGGTAAAATCCCTTCTCCTGAAAAAGACAAATCTGCACCCATTTCTCTGGCATAGCTCATTTTTCCAAGTATGAACCCTGCTAGAGCGGGGTCCTTTATTTTACTGACAATATAGCCGACTTCATTTTGAAGATGGTCGGAAATTTGGTCAATATAATCGGCCAGTTTTTCATACTGCTGCAGGTGAACTAATCCCAAAACAACGTGAAGCTTGTTCATGAATTCATGTGACTGGGCCCTCAAGGCTTCTGCATAGAGCGTGACCCCTGTAAGCTCTTCAGCTAACTTATTAATTTCTGTTTTGTTTCGAAAAGTTGTAATGGCACCAACCATTTGATGACCAACAATAATCGGAAGTTGGTTTGCAAATAGGGTAATACCTGATAAATCAATTTCGACATTCAGGCTGGGTTTCCCTGTTTCCAAGACATTTTTCAATGGAAGTTGAGGGAGGTATTGATCAACTAAGTGGCCAACAGGGTTCTCTTTAATTCCCGCTTCTTCAAATAAGCGGAGTGCTTCATTATTAATGAGTGTGATGCGGGCATCTTGATCAACTGCTAGAATCCCTTCCTTAGTTGATTGAAGCATGGCACTTCTTTCTTCAAGTAATTTACCAATTTCAAATGGCTCCAGTCCAAACATACTTTTCTTTATTTTTTTTGCTAAAATAATAGCTCCAATAACTCCAATTAGTACCCCGAAAATCACCGCTAAATAAATGACCTTTTTACTGTTTTTAACATCCTGTTTGACCTTATTAAGAGAAATTCCTACGGCAACGGCGCCAATCTGTTTTCCAGACTCTGAAAATACTGGAGTAAACGCTCTTAAAGAGTAACCTAATGTCCCTTTTGCGATAGAGGTCTTTTCTCGGCCATGGAGAACGGGGCCTTCATCGCCACCAACAAACCGCTGTCCAATTTTATCTGGACTAGGATGTGATTTTCGGATTCCATTCATATCCATGACAACAATAAATTCGACGTTCGTTATTTTAGTCATTTCATTCGTATATTTTTGGATTTCAGGCTCATCCTTTTTTTGTTGCAGCGCTTTCAAAGCTATGGGGGAATGAGCAATCATCCTAGCAATATTCATTGCTTTCTCTGACTGATTTTTTTCAGTCGTTTGTCCAATTTCGTTACTTATAAGTAAATCGGTGACAAATAAAGCTAGTGCCACCACTCCGCAGACTAGAATGGTTATAGTCGTTTGAAGACGAAACCTTGGTCTTTTATTTCGCACAGGAACACCTCTTTTCATTTTTTCTTCAAGGCTATAACCTGTACTTATTCATTGGACGGCCTACGGAACCATATTGAATTTCCATCACAATTTCGCCTTTTTTCTCTAGATAATCTAAATAACGGCGAACAGTAACGCGTGCTAAGCCTGTTCCAATGGCAACATCTTCAGAGGAAAGTGGTTCTGCTTGTCCTTTTAAAAATTGAAGTATTTGCTGTAATGTTCTGTCATTCAACCCTTTTGGCAAGTGTTCTTCCAACACGGATGACTTGTGTTTTGCTCCTTTTAATCCATCTAAGTCCGCCTGCTCAAAAGGTCTATTTTCCTTGAATCTCTTTAATGTAGAACGATACTGTTCTAGTGCAGATTGAAATCGATCAAATCGGAATGGCTTGACAATATAATCTACAACACCGGATCGGAAAATTTCCTGGATATGATTTGGGTCTCGATTAGCAGTTAACAGAATAACATCTAAAGGGTAATGTTTATTTCTAATGGTCTGTAACAAGGAAAGTCCGTTTGTGTCTGGTAAGAAGTAATCTAGCAGAACTAGATTTGGATTTACTTGATTAATTAATGTTATAGCTTCTTTACCAGAAAATGCTTTTCCAGCTAAGACAAAGCCAGAAAACCTTGAAACGAATTGAGCATTAATTTCCATGACCATTGGATCATCTTCGACAATTAAGACTCTGATAGGATCCATAAGTTCGCTCCTTTGATCTCTTTTCTGTCATTATAGCTTATATTTTTTTCTATCACCAAAGAAACAGCCACGTTTTCGTGGCTGTACTCATTTATTATCTTATCACAGGATGTTATGCCGATTTGCTAATAGATTCCTTCACATTAACATTCTCATCGAATTCATTTTCCATTTTTGAAACTACTACAGTTGCTACACCATTACCAATTAGATTTGTAAGGGCACGTGCCGTTGACATAAAACGGTCAACTCCTAGAAGAAGAGCAATTCCTTCAACAGGAACACTCGGGAATGCGGCCAATGTCGCTGCTAAAGTGACAAAGCCTGAACCTGTTACACCTGCAGCCCCTTTGGAGGTAAGCATTAAAACACCGAGTAAGGTTACTTCTTGGCCAAAACTTAGGTGAACCCCAAAGGCCTGAGCAATAAATAAGGCAGCCATTGAAAGATAAATAGATGTGCCATCTAGGTTAAAAGAGTATCCAGTAGGAACAACGAGACCAACAACCGACTTGGAACAGCCGTACTTCTCAAGTTTCTCAACCATTTTAGGAAGTGCTGATTCAGAAGAAGATGTACCTAGTACTAAAAAGATTTCATCTTTGATATAACGTATAAATTGAAAAATATTAAATCGATAGAATTTAGCAATGCCGCCTAGAATGACAACAATAAACACGACCATGGCTAAGACAGTTAATCCAAACAGTTTTCCTAGAGATACAAGGGAACCGATACCGAATTCACCAATCGTATAAGAGATTGCACCAAACGCAGCAATAGGTGAATAGTACATAATAATGTTTACAATTCGAAAGAAAGTTTCAGATAGTTTTTCAAAAAGATCAATGACTGATTTTCCTTTTTCACCTAGACCAGATAAGGCAATTCCAAACAGAACGGCTAAGAAAAGAATCGGTAAAAGCTGACCGTTTACCATTGCACCCAAGAAGTTATCAGGAATGATTCCCATGATAAAATCCATAAAACTATGGCTTCCCTCGGCTGCTTGTTTGGTGAATTGGGTAATGTCACCCTTTGCACTGTGTGCATTTACACCCGCACCTGGTTTGAAGATAGTAGCAAATAATATCCCGATTGCCAGTGAAATAGTGGAAACGATTTCAAAGTATAATAATGCTTTTCCACCAATCCGGCCTACCTTTTTCATATCACCCATGCCAGCAATACCAACGACGATGGTTAAGAAAATAATTGGGGCAATAACCATTTTAATCATTTTAACAAAGATATCCGATAAAACTTTTAATTCGGCTCCTGTTTTAGGAAATAAAGCACCAAAGATAATGCCAAGTACGATTGCGATTACTACCTGAGTTGTAAGACCTTTAAAATTAATTTTCATTTCCGATCCTCCCAATCTAATAAAATTGTAAACACTTACAATGTAAGGTGCACGAAGATGTTGTAAACTCTAATTGAAAGTATAGATTTTAGAGAATAGTCTGACAATGTTTTGGTTATATCGTTCTTTTTGGTGATTTTGGTCACAGAATGTTCACAAAGTTCATATATTAAATCTTAAACTAATAAAAAACCACGAAAGTCTACAAAGTAGGGCTTTCGTGGTTCTTTTTGCGATATACGGCAGGGGTAACTCCATGAATCTTTTTAAATGATTTATAGAAAAACGTAATATTGGTATATCCAACTTTATTAGCAATCTGATCAATGGTTAAATCCGTATTTTCAATTAGTGTACAGGCATTTTTTATTTTTAATTGATGTGATAATTCAATAAATGTTTTGCCTAAATTGATCTTAAGCAGTCTTGTCAAATGGTTTGGATGAAAGTGAAACTTCTCCGCTGTTTTTTCTAATGTCATGGTTTGGAAGTTTTGTTCCATAAAACTTAGAATCTCAGAGATAATAGCTTTTTTAAAGGTTGGTTCTTCTTTTTCTTTAGAGAAGCTATTATAAATTCTTAAAAGCTCCGTGAACATTAAAATCATATAGGAATTGAGGGCCTCAGTCGAGCATAGCTGTGGTTGGAGGTATTCTCCCAGAGCTTGGAAGATGATTTCTTTCAGTCGATTGTTTGGGCCTTTAGGAAAAATAATATAGCGGCTGTCTTTCTTTTGTTGGTAAATGGCATTAACGAAAAAATCGGTTAATAAATCATTTCCTGATAATCTTTGAAGCAGGGCTGAATCAAAATAACTAGTTCGAATCATTATGTTAATAATAATATCATTTTCGGAGGCGCTTTCAATTCCGTGTGTAACATTTGTATCAAGTAAGCAGAGATCTCCTTCATTGAGAATTACCTCTTTGCCATTTATGTACTGTGTACAAGTACCTGAAAAAACATAGTTCATTTCAATAAATGAATGTCTATGTTCGGTGAAATTGATAAAACGACGGTGTTTTAAAAATACAACATTTTGCTCAGGTTTGAAAAAATATTCTACCAGTACAATGTTGGGTGTTTGAATGTCTTTCGAAAAAGTAAGTTCTAAATCTTCTAAGTGGGAGTAATGTTTAGGATTTTCTAGTGTGCCTGAATACTTTTTTTCATAGTCACTCATTTCCCTCAATTGTCTTTCAATCAGTGTAGTATCCATGTAAGTTCACCCTCCTTAGTAGATGAATTCTATCATAGGTATAGTTTATCAATTTCTTATTCTATTATATAGTACAAAAAGAGGTAATACGTGGGATAGTCTGCTGTAAATATATTCTTTCGATAAGCGAAGTACCATGCTATACTATTAAAAGTCACCAACAAAACATTTTGAGAAGGGTTGTCTATGGCAAATGTCGAGTAGTATGATAAAAGCTTTTATTAGTCTCTTTTTGGTTTCTGTTTTATGGGGGTGTAATTATCCAGTCAGTGCCTATTTACTTCAAGGATTTTCACCTGTTTTATTATCAACCGTTCGAATTTGCTTTACCTCACTTTTTTTGATTATCTGTGCCTTGATTCATAAGGGGATGAAGCGTCCCACCATTTCAGAGTGGAAATATCTCATTGGTGTTGGAATCTTTGGAACCCTGTTAAATCAAACTTTCTACTTTACGGGTCTCCATCATACAACACCAGCTAACGCCTCATTAATTATTTCCTTGGCACCCATAGCCACCATTTTGTTGGAACGGATTATTTTTAAGGTCAAGTTTACCATTAAAAAATCTGCAGGAGCCATTATTAGTTTAATCGGTGTTTTTTCAATTATTGGCGTTGCAAATGGCGCTTTGGGAATCTCATGGGGAGATTTTAACATTTTAATCGCCATGCTTTGCCTCTCGATTAGTATATTATTTATCCGAGGTTTAGCGAAAACAATGGACACCTTTATTATTACTGTTTTTTCAACCGTACTAGGAAGTGTATTGATGATTCCTGCCGCGGGAGTTGAAAATTTGGTGTGCGGCTCTGTCATCAGTCATTCTCTGTTTATGTGGATATTGTTAATTTTTGCTGGGATTATCGCTCAAGGAGTTGCCGGTTTTTGGTGGAATAAAGGGGTAGCTAAAGTTGGCGCAGGTACAGCCTCGATGTTCATGAATATCCAGCCATTTGTCGCCATCCTAGCCTCCCATTTTATTTTAGGAAATCATATTTCGCTTAATCAAATCCTTGGCGGTATTTTGGTATTGCTAGGCGTATTTATTGCGAATATGCCATCGGTTAAAACTGTCGTTTCAACAGGGTCAAATAAAGCGGCAATGTAAAGAGTCTCCTACTCAGGGAAGACTTTTTTTATTAGTCTAACCCCTGATAAACATATGACAAAACGGCATTGAGAATAGAGGAGAAATAAAAATGACAAATAATTCTACAGGAATGGAAATGAATAAATCCAAAGGGATTACATTGACAAAAGGTTTAGTTTTATTAATGTCCATTACATGTGGTCTGGCAGTGGCCAATCTTTATTACAATCAGCCGCTTTTAGCTGATATGGGACGGACATTTCATGCTAACTCCCATCAAGTGGGCAATATTTCGATGTTTACCCAAATTGGGTATGCAGTAGGCATGTTTTTGTTTGTGCCGTTGGGAGATATGAGAGAACGCCGTCATCTTATAACCGTTTTATTAGCTTCCGTAACAATTGCACTGATTGGCGTTGCTACAGCACAAAACCTGCTTTGGATTTATGCAGCGAGTCTGGCTGTTGGAATCACTACGGTTGTACCGCAGGTAATTATACCGCTAGCAGCACAGATGTCTGAGCCGGCAGAAAGAGGAAAAGTGATTGGTAGTGTGATGGGAGGATTACTTTTTGGAATTCTTCTTGCTCGGACCGTAGCCGGTGTTATAGGAGGCAGCTTTGGCTGGCGGATGATGTACTGGGTTGCAGCAGTGTTAATGCTAGCCTTAGCGATCATCTTAAATCGTTTTTTGCCTAAAAGTCATCCTGAAGCTAACTTGACGTACCGTCAAGTTTTAAAGTCTTTAGGAGAATTAATCTTAACGCAGCCAACGTTACGAGAGGCTTCATTAGTTGGAGCCATGCTGTTTGGAAGTTTTAGTGTATTCTGGACCTCTCTTGCATTTTACTTGGAGGGTGCACCGTTTTATTTTGGAAGTCAAGTAACTGGATTATTTGGTTTAGTCGGGGTAGTTGGGGCTGCCGCTGCTCCGTTTGTCGGGCGAATAGCAGATCGGTTTAGTCCGAAGTCGATGGTTGGTATGTTCATCATTCTTACGTTGTTATCTTTTATGTTCTTTGGACTATTCGGTTCTGCTGTCTGGGGAATAGTGTTTGGAGTTATTCTCTTAGATTTAGGTGTACAGGGTGCACAGGTCTCTAATCAAGCAAGAATCTACAGTTTAGTTCCAGAGGCTAGAAGCCGGTTAAATACTGTATATATGGTGACCTATTTCCTTGGTGGTTCACTTGGCTCCTCACTCGGCAGCTTTGCTTGGAACCTATGGCAGTGGCAGGGAGTCTGCTTAACCGGAGGGATAATGATTGTTTTAGGGT
Organism: Neobacillus cucumis; assembly: GCF_002860255.1. Classification (GTDB taxonomy): domain Bacteria; phylum Bacillota; class Bacilli; order Bacillales; family Cytobacillaceae; genus Neobacillus; species Neobacillus cucumis_A. The sequence goes on along the minus strand of NZ_PGVE01000064.1, from coordinate 68,346 downwards.
TCATTGTTTGGGGAGTTCATCAGCTGAAAAATAAAAGCTAATCATTTAACATCACAGGCTGATTCTGTGATGTTTTTTTTGCTCTCTTGGAACTTATTGTTGATTTCACTGTGTTTAAAAAATAAACGGTAAAATTCCGTTTAAAATCGGAAATATAGAAATTTCCTTAAAAGTAAAGGAAGTTTTTCCGTTTATATTACCCAAATCTTTGAATTTTGTCTTATTTAGAGCAGTTAATCGGAATAGCTCCTCTTATTTCTGCTTCTTAAGCTTCCTCTTTATAATTAGCCGGAAATTCTCCGCTTATGAATTCTCATATCTACACCAAAATCAACAATGAATAATAACAGAGCCTTTTATAAAAAAATGAGAGGTAAATGCAAATAAGGACAATAATTTAGTCGAATCAAGTTATAGGAAAATCCTCATTTTCTAGTATTATATAAATATATCAGTAAGCGTTTCCAACCGAGAGGTGATGTTAATGACAAAATACAGTATTGCTGTTGATATTGGTGCATCAAGCGGCCGACTCATTTTAGGCTGGTTAGAAAATGGATTGTTAAAACTCGAAGAAATACATCGTTTTGAAAACAAAATCATCCAAAAAGGTGACTCTTATTGCTGGGAGGCCGATAAACTTTTTCAGGAAATCAAAAACGGTTTAAAGAAGTGCAAGGAACTTGGCATCAAGCCTGACAGTATCGGAATCGATACTTGGGCCGTTGATTTTGTGTTATTGGATGAAAAGGACCAACCACTAACGGATGCGGTTTCTTATCGTGATCCAAGAACAGACGGAATGATGGAACAGGTTTTTGAAAAAATCATCAAGGAACGTCTGTATCTAGAAACAGGGATCCAATTCCAAAAGTTTAATACTATCTATCAATTATATTCGATAAAACAAAATACACCGGAAATTTTAGATCAAGCAAAATCATTCTTAATGATTCCGGATTACTTCAATTATTTACTTACCGGAAAAAAAGCAAACGAATACACGAACGTGACATCTACTCAACTTGTCAATGCTTTTACAAAAAAATGGGACCATGACTTGTTAGATTTGTTAGGAATTAATAAAGAAATGTTCCACGAAATAAAGACACCAAAGACTGTTCTTGGCACATTAAAAGAAGAATTAGTTTCAGAGTTAGGTTTTGATCTTCAAGTGATACTACCGGCAACTCATGATACTGGTTCAGCCGTTATTGCCGTTCCTGAAGAAAATGAAACGATTTATATCAGTTCAGGTACATGGTCATTGATTGGAGTAGAAAACTACTTCCCAATCTGTGTTACCAAAGCACTTGATTATAATTTTACGAATGAGGGCGGAATCGATTATCAATACCGCTTCTTAAAAAACATTATGGGTCTTTGGATGATTCAAGAGGTAAGACGCAACTACAATAATGAATATTCTTTTGCCGAATTGGTTGATTTTGCTAGAGAAGCAAGAGACTTTAAGGCAGTGGTTAATGTCAATGATGACCGGTTTCTAAAACCAGAGAACATGATCCAGGAAATCATGAACTACTGTGTGGAAACAGGCCAGCCGATTCCAGGTACACCTGGAGAAGTCGCAAAATGCGTATATGATAGTTTAGCAGTCAGCTATCAAGATGCCGTACACGAAATTGAAGAAATCTTTGAAAAGAGATTTGAAAAAATCAATGTCATCGGCGGCGGATGTCAGAACGAAATGTTGAACCAATTGGTTGCGGATGTAACGAAGAAAGAAGTATATGCAGGACCGGTTGAAGCGACTGCCATCGGCAATATCGTGGCTCAGTTAATGGCGCTTGATGAAATCAATGATATTAAAGAAGCACGTACTATTGTAAAAAAATCATTTGAAGTAAAGAAGTATCTACCAACCGCACCTATTACTAACTAAACATAGAGGAGGAAGAAATACATGTCTGTTCAAGAAAACTACGAACTTGCTAAAAAAGCTTATGAAAAATGGGGAATTAATGTTGATGAAGTCATTGAAAAATTAAAAAATGTTCCGATTTCGATTCATTGCTGGCAGGGCGATGATATCGGGGGATTTGAAGTAAATCCGAATGAATTATCTGGTGGAATTTCTGTTACTGGAAATTATCCCGGTAAAGCATCCTCACCTGAAGAATTAAGAGCAGACTTAGAAAAAGCACTTTCTCTAATTCCTGGGAAACATCGTGTTAACCTGCATGCCATTTACGCGGAAACAAATGGAGAAGTAGTAGAAAGAGATCAATTAGAACCAAAGCATTTTGAAAACTGGGTGAAATGGGCAAAGGAAAATGGTTTAGGGCTTGATTACAACCCAACATTGTTTTCCCATCCGAAAGCAAATGATGGCTTAACACTATCTCATCCAAACGAAGATATCCGGGAATTCTGGATTAATCACTGTATCGGCAGCCGGAAAATTGGTGAGTATTTCGGAAAGGAATTAGGTACACAAGCCTTAACAAACATTTGGATTCCAGATGGCTATAAGGATATTCCAAGTGACCGCCTCACTCCAAGAAAAAGATTAAAAGAATCATTAGATAAGATTTTTGCTGTGGAAGTTGATGAAAAATATAATCTTGATGCAGTGGAAAGTAAAGTATTTGGTATTGGATCAGAATCTTATGTGGTTGGTTCTCATGAATTTTATCTAAATTATGCCATGAAAAATGATAAATTATGTTTACTAGATACAGGACACTATCATCCAACAGAAACAGTATCCAATAAAATTTCATCCATGCTTTTATTCAGTGAAAAGCTTGCCCTGCACGTTTCAAGACCAGTACGCTGGGATAGTGACCATGTTGTTATTTTAGATGATGAATTAAAAGAAATTGCTTTAGAAATTGTACGTAATGATGCGTTAGATCGTGTTATCATTGGACTTGACTTCTTTGATGCGAGTATCAACCGTGTTGCTGCATGGACCATTGGAACTCGCAATATGATCAAGGCATTATTATCAGCTATGTTAGTACCAAATGAGTATTTAAAACAGCTTCAAGAAGAAGGAAACTTCACTGAAAGACTAGCATTAATGGAAGAATTCAAGACTTATCCATTTGGGGCGGTTTGGGATTACTATTGCCAAAAAATGGGTGTACCAGTAAGAGAATCTTGGTTAGAGGAAGTAAAAGCGTATGAGCAAGAGGTTTTATTAAAAAGATAGATGGGATTTTTTTAGGGGAAGACTCAATGAGGAGATTTATAGGCTCCTTTTTGGGTCTTCTTTTTTGGGAGTTATCTTTTTAAAGGAAGGGATTTTACACTAAATAGAAGAATTCTACGAAGTTTTAAGTTATTCTACGTTATCTATAAAAATACTTCCATTTCTATTCATTATGATAGGGGGATTCACATGAACCGTGTTGAATTACAGTCTTTCCTACAAGCCAATAACACTAGAGAGGCACCAGATTGGGATGTTGTAAAAAACACCTATCATCCAGAACAGGTAAATGTGATAGAAGGACAGCCTGTTTACAATTTTAATATGATCTTTGATCCGACAATTAACCCGATTGAAGATAATATTTTCATATCTCAGGCTCCAGTCGCCGCGTTCGTCCCCATGCATATTCATCAGTATATTGAACTTATCTACGTCTATCAGGGGAAATGTTCGGTTATCATGGAGGATCATGAAATAAACATGACTGAGGGCGGATTTATCATGATTGATAAAAACACCCCTCATACAATAAAGAAGATATCAAAATCTGATATCGTTATTGAGATGAAGCTAAAGCATGACTACTTATCAACAGGGTTCCTAAGCCGATTCACCAATAAAAGTATTATCTCCCAATTTCTGATTGACTCCGTAATTGATAGCCGAAGAGCAAATAACTATTTATACTTTCCTTTCGAAGTACGTTCAAAAGTTGTTGGAATCATGGAGCAAATTATGTGCGAACATTTTGAAAAAGATGTTTTTACTACGGAAATGATTGATGCCTATCTTTTCATATTGTTTACAGAATTAATCCGTCACAGTAATAGTTCGAACATTAAAGAGAGAGACGATATGAAGCAAAAGGATGCAATCGTCCTAGAATTTCTAAAGTATATTGATGACCGTTTTAAGGATTGCAGTTTAACGGAAATGGCGGATCACTACAAATATCACCCTAACTATATTTCTGCTGTTCTTAAAAAAGCAACAGGTAAATCCTTTAAGGACCTTCTTCAGATTCAAAGATTAAATAAGGCTGCTTTATATCTATGTAACTCAGATCTTCCTATCCCTGATATTTCGGAAGAGGTTGGCTATTCGAGTTTGTCCTTTTTCTATAAAAAATTTAATGAAGTGTACTTCCAGACCCCTAAAGAATATAGAGACAACCAGACTCAAAGTTATAAAAATCAAAGTCAAATCACTTAGTGAAACCGCTGATCAGCGGTTTTATTTTTTGTTCGCAAAGTGGGTGCGATCCAAATCTTTGATTCGAGCAATAAACCTCTTTGTTTTTAATATTAAAACATTTGAAAACGCTTGCTACAATATAGGTAATCAACAGGATATAAGAATACAAGGAGTGTTAAATATGGAATTGCAATTTCCATCCCATTTTCTTTGGGGATCGACAACAGCCGCTTATCAAGTGGAAGGGAATAATTTTAACAGTGATTTCTGGGCAGAAGAACATGCAGAAGGCTCGCCATATAAAGATAAATCAGGGGATACCATTGATCATTATCGGCTCTATCGTGAAGACATTGCCCTTATGGCTGAATTAGGGTTAAAAACCTATCGGTTCTCTATCGAATGGTCACGCATAGAACCCGAGCCAGGGCAATATTCTCGTTCGGCTATTGAACACTATCGGGATGTTCTTGAAACCTGTTATAAACACGGAATCACACCAGGTTCCCGATCGGTTTGCTAAAAACCATCTGCTGTTTTTTCAACAAAAGCTAGAAGCTTGAAAGAATTGGCAGAATTGCAGGAGGTGAATCTAACCTTGGATAAGGTTAAAGCTATAATTGCGGAGTTAGATAAGCTGGAGTTGGAAGCCGTTTTGGAAAATTAAAACAATTAAAGTCAATCACTAATTAGTGATTGGCTTTTTTAGTGGTTGTTAGGGGATTTGTTAATATCTCTTGGAATTTTGTTAATATGGTACCAAGTTTTGTTAATATCGTCCCGTTAATAAAACGTTAAAGCACTAAAGTGAAGTCTTCTATAGAGAAGGCAGCTAAATTTAAAGAGCCGGTTTGATTGGGGATAGGCGTGTGTGGCGCGCCAGTCCTATTTTGCTTAAAAAACAAAAATATCTTTTTGAATCTTTCTTTTCGTATTATTTGTGTTTGTTTTTCAAAAAAATATGTTATAGTTATATTGAGAATAAGTAAAAAACAAATACAAAACAACATAAATAAAAATATTGGGTTAGAAAGGGGCAGAACAAGTGCTGGTAGCAGAAAGACAAAAAAAGATTGTGGAATTGGTTAATGAACGATTAAGTATACGGGTAACGGAGCTAAGTAAAATTTTCTCCGTGACAGAAGAAACAATTCGCCGGGATCTTGAGAAGCTTGAAAAAGAAAATTTACTAATGCGCTCTCATGGGGGTGCGGTTAGTATTGAGAAGGACCAAGGGGAGATTTCTTATTTAGAAAGAGAAATCACCAACGCGGAACAAAAGAAAGCGATCGCTGCAACAGCTGTTGGCTTGATTGAGCCAGGTGATCAAATTGTGTTAGATGCGAGTACTACAGCATGGTATGTAGCCAAGGAACTGCCAGATATGCCTTTAACCGTTCTGACGAATTCGATTAAAGTGGCAATAGAGCTCAGTAAAAAAGAACAAATCAAAGTCATTTCAACAGGTGGAACGCTGCTTTCACAATCGTTGTCATATGTAGGCCCACTCGCGGAACGCTCCCTGAGCATGTATCATGTGAATAAAGCATTTCTATCCTGCAAAGGGGTCCATCTGGAAAGAGGACTTAGTGATTTTAATGAATCACAAGCATTATTAAAGAAGCAGATGATGGAAATAGCGGATGAAACCATTCTTATGGTTGATTCTAGTAAATTTGGAACACGTGCTTTTTCAAGAATAAATCCTGTTTCTAACATCGACTACATTATTACTGATTCAAATATAGAAGAAGAAACTAAAAACGAGCTAGAAGAAAAAAAGATCAAGTTATTAATCGTAAACTAACAGGCCAAAACTGTTCTGTTTTTTATTACACATTGTCAAATATAGAGGTATACTAGTTAAAACAATAGTAAAAGTATTTGGCGGAGATGGCTATACACTTTTCTTCTTAGTATTAGCTGTTTTCTCAATTCTTTCGGCGGTTGTGGTTCTTCTAATCCCGGAAATGGGGTCAAAGTCGGAAGTCACTAATGATATGGGTGAAGCGGTTTAATTAATAATAATTAATAGGGATGAATAATACGAGTGTATAGATTCATCCCTATGTTTGTTTAATAGGATAATAGAAGATAAAGGTAATTCATTTAAAAGGAGAGATGATTTCATGTTAATTGAAAAAATCCAATTGTGGGATGATAGTGAAACAGTAACCTTACATACTTACATTCTTAATAATTCTATGGAATTTCAAAAGAATCAGTTGCGCCCAGCGGTGGTTATTTGTCCAGGTGGTGGATATTTAGGGACTTCGGATCGTGAAGCTGAACCGGTTGCTATGCGTTTTGCTTCACTTGGATATCATACGTTTGTTCTCCGCTATACGACATATTTTAAGGAGAAGGTTAAAGATTTTAATAATCTTCCTACTCCTAATGTAAAATCAGCTTACCCACAGCCCTTGTTTGATCTAGCTAAGGCAATGCTAATTATCCGGGAAAATGCATCAAAATGGTTAGTTGATACGGATAAAATTGCTGTATGTGGTTTTTCAGCAGGTGCGCATTTGTCAGCCAGTATGGGTGTTCATTGGAATAGTAAATTACTTAATGAGAAGTTCCAAGTTGAAAATGACGTGTTCAAGCCTAATGCAGTTATTCTTGGATATCCTTTAGTAGATTACCAGTTAATGAAAGAGAAAGTGGAAACAGAGGCTAATGAGTTTAATAAGGGATTCTGGGAGATTTCGGGCAAAGCCGTATTTGGTACTCCAAATCCCAGTGAAGAGCAACTCTCAGAGGCTAGTCCAGTGAATTATGTATCAACGCAAACACCGCCGACATTCATCTGGCACACGGCTGATGATGCCCTAGTTTATGCAGAAAATTCATTAAGATTTGCAACTTTGTTGGCAAAGCATAAGGTTCCGTATGAATTGCATGTTTTTGAAAGCGGTGTACATGGGTTATCTCTTTGTGATGAGACCACTGCTGGTGATCCTAGTCATTTAAATCCAGAATGTAAAGTATGGTTTGAATTAGCTGATAATTGGTTGAAAAAGCATTTTAAATAGAATATCTATAATTTTCAATTAAGGGAGGGGAGCCTGATTGTTGTAACGGGGGTAACGTTAGAGCAAGCTTATTGACGACCGTCAATCAAGAAAATGGACAATCAGGGTAGCCAATAGAGCTTATTGACGACCGTTAATCAAGAAAATGGACAATCAGGGTAGCCGATAGAGCTTATTGACGACCGTCAATCAAGAAAATGGACAATCAGGGTAGCCAATAGAGCTTATGACGACCATCAACCAAGAAAATGGACAATCAGGGTAGCCAATAGAGCTTATTGACGACCGTCAATCAAGAAAATGGACAATCAGGGTAGCCGATAGAGCTTATTGACGACCGTCAATCAAGAAAATGGACAATCAGGGTAGCCAATAGAGCTTATTGACGACCATCAACCAAGAAAATGGATCATCAAGGTAGTCAATAGAGTGTATTAGCTACCATCATCCAAGAAAATTAATCATCAGAGTAGCCAATACCCATTTATAAGTAAAAGCTGCCCTTTTTTTTCGACAGCCTTAGCTCCCATTGGCTGGAAACTGTACTTATAATGATGATATTACCTGATTGAACAAGGATCTTCTAAGCAAGTTAGAAAAAGAAGACCCATTAGGTTAACATATTTTCTGGAGGGACCGATAAAATTGCAATATCTTAACTATTTTCCACAGAATTTAATGAAATTGTCTTGATGTATCAGTATCCATGAAACTCTTTGTGCAGCCTTACGAATATACTTCTTGACCGTATCAATAGAGTCAACCCCGTCCCAATGTCGGCCGAGAAAATGGATAAACACATCTAAACTTCGAAGCTGGATTAGAAGAGGAAGGGCATGAATTTCTCCTTCTGTCAGCTTAATCCTACTTCCATATCCATTTAGGAAGGCAGTAATCTTTTTAAAAATAATGGTCTCATCCTCTTCATTATCAATAAAATCGGAAATAGCAACCGCAACTTCCATCACTCTTAAATCATGTGTAACAAATTCAAAATCAAGAATGGCGGAAATCTTTCCATCCCCACCCGTAAGTATGTTGGAAGCATTTAAATCTCCATGGACGAGCTGGTGGGGAAGCCTTTTTAAAAACGGGACACGGTCTTGAAATGAAACTAGTTGTTTGTAGATAATGAATAATTCTTGAGTTAACTCCACAAATTCCTCTGAGGGAGTTTGGGAAAAATCTTTCATCTGCTCCAAAGAACAACTTGGGTGTGTACTATCCATATCATAATACGCTTTATATACCGGCAGTTGATTTACACTGACCTCGGCAAGTTCAGCAGTAAGTTGGCCAGCCGTACTACCAAATGAATAGATTTGAACTAAGTCCTCTAGGGCAGGATTCATCCCATCGATAAATTGAAACAATCCTGCAAGAAATCCGGATTGAGTTTTGACAATGGTTTGCCCATCTTTTGTTTTCATTGGTACTGGTATGGAAAAGGAAAGGGGCCGTTCGTTTAATGCTAGTAGTACAGCATGTTCATAGTTTACCTTGTCTTCATCTTGATGGGTTTCGTAAATTCTGAGTACGTATTTCTCATTGTTTGCCATAATAAAAAGGGTTGTATTGTTTTCTCCACTTGGCCCGGGTACAATCTCCCAGGTCTCCATTGGGAAGTACAAAGATACTATTTCTTTAATATATGATAAATTTTTTTTCATCTTATTCAAAAATCCTTTTTTTAAAAAGAAGTCTATCACGTACAGAAAAAAGAAGAAAGTATTTTTGAATAGATAAATTGCAAGAGCCTTGATTATATTACAGCTGTAAGGCATATTGAGAAATATTTTTCTTCCAGAAAAAGAAGCCTGTCACCTTTTAGAAGTAACAAGGTGCTAGGCTTCTTTATTTAAGTCTGGTAAATTTGTATTTTTTCAGAGAAATAATTAAGAAAATACCAAGAGAAACAATGGACCACAGAAGTGAGATAGCCGGGTCAATATTTCTGACAACAAATAGGGATGGAAGATTACCTAAGGCAGAGTCATTCATCGTGATGAACCAACCCAACAGCATATTATTTGCTGCGTGAGCTCCAATCGACAATTCGCTACTGTTCGTTTTTGTCGTGATAAAACACCAAATGAATCCAGTTAACAAATAATCTGCTCCAATCAATATGGGGGAATACCCCATTTCAGGATTGGTGAAATGGAGCGCGCCAAAAATCGATCCTACTATAAGTGATAAAAGTAAAGGAATACGAACCCATTTTCCGAACAACTGCAAGAGATATCCTCTGAAAAATAATTCTTCACAGGTCGTTTGAATGGGAGTTAAAACCAGTACGAGTACAAATAAAATCAAAAAATCGGAAACCCTAACATTGTTGAATGAGTAATCCCCAGGGTTAAAGAGGCAATCGACGATGGAAGTCAGACCCAGGATGACAAAGTAGGTAATAAATCCAAAACCTATTCTCTGCCAATCTATTTTTCTATTGGGCGTAATGAGCGATGTAAATCTCCGTTTGTGAATGAAACGAATTGCGACAAAAAGGCCCAAAAGCCAAAACAAAAATTGTGAATTCATCAAGGCAAAATAAGGTAACGGATTAATTCCCACATAATCCCCTTTATCTAAATCCAAATAGGTATGGGGGTTTCCATCTGTATTAACGATCCATTCACTGATGATGACATAAGGCAGCGTCCCGACAATCATAAATAGAATTATGACAATAAATGAAGATAAATACCGCTTCCAGCTATTTTTGCCTTTTATTACTCTAATAAAATCCAATTACATTAACACCTACATTCTAGTAGTTTAAAAAAACATAAACAAATTATTGTATTATTGGATAAATTAGTTGATTTCTCTAATTAATTCCTGGTTGTTTTATTAATATAGATTACTTTATAAGAGGGCAGAGAGTCCCTGTAAATTGCTAAGGGTGTACTCAGTTTTAATGTATTACCTCAATAATCCTATTATTACATAATTTGTATACAAGTTCTTTTTCTAATTGTGCTAAAGATGTTAAAAAAGGAATAAACATTATGGAGCTTAACCGTTGCAACTACGTATCTTGTATTTATGAAATTAGGTGACAAGTATAGCAGACGTTCCTTGTTTGGAATAGGAGCTGTTATGGGCATTGCCGCATGGTTAATTCTAACATTCACCGGAATGAACTGGTTCTCACTCTTTGCTTTCGTTATCCTTTGGGGCAGTGCTGCCGGCTTCGGTGCACAAGCGTTCTATGGTTTATGGGCTAGCGAACTTTTTCCTACCAAATACCGTGCGGGAGCTCAGGGAATTATGTATTTCTTAGTAAGACTTGGCATCGCCATCTAGTCATTTATTTTACCAACTGTTATGGATAAATTAGGATTTAAAACAGCTGGCATTGTAATGCTCGTATTCTTGGCCATTCATTGTGTAATCGGTATTCTACTTGCACCAAATACCAATGGAAAAACATTAAAACAAATTGAAGAAGAACGGTTTGGAAAATCAAAAGCAATAAAAGGCAAAGCTGTTTAAGTGAATAAATGTAAGTAAGCCTGGTTTCAACTTTACGTTGGACCAGGTTTTTATTTTTATGGTTCTAACAAACTTTCAGGTAGTTCACCGAAATATGATATGATTTGGCTAAAATAAGAAAAAACTGTATTCGGGAAAAGGTGAACAAATTGAACCAGGACCTTCTAAATGAACTTCTGCAAGTAACAGATGAAGAAAAAATCATTTTGGATCAGCGTAAGAATGTAAGTAAAGAACTCTACACGAGTAAGACAAACTTTATCATAGAAAGTGAAAAATTTCTTAGTAAAGAAAAAATGATTATGGTTCGAAAACATACACGTTTTGTTGATTTCCCTTTGCATAAGCATGATTATATCGAGATCAATTATGTCTATAATGGTGAACTAAAGCAAACGGCTGGCGGCCGGCCCATCACCTTAAAAAAAGGGGAACTGTTATTACTCAACCAGCATATTGAACATGAAATTAAAGCATGTGCCAAGGAAGATATTGTTATTAACTTTATTATTCGGCCTGCCTTCTTTGATTTTATTTTTTCATTCTTAAATTCAGGTAATATTGTCAGTGATTTTTTAATCAGCGTCCTTTATAACAACACCCAAAATGGTCAATTCCTATATTTTAAAGTAGCGGAAGTCGAGCCAATCCAAGATTTAATTGGAAAAATTATCTATGAAATTATGCATCCTTCTACTTTCTCGGAATCAACCATTAAGCTTTACATGAGTCTTTTAATGATAGAACTAATTAAAAATACTGATTTAGTAGAGCGAAAGGAGGAAGCATCGATCAACCACTATTTGGTGGTGGAATCTCTACAATACATTGAAGAAAATTATAAACATGCTTCACTATATGAATTAGCGGAGAAATTAAAGCAATCCCACTACGGTTTAAGTAAAACAATCAAAAAGGCAACGTCACATACCTTCAAAGAACTGCTGCAGGAAAGACGTCTTTTAAAGGCAAAAGAATTATTAGAGAGTACGGATATGCCCATTTCTTCTATCGTAGAAGAGGTTGGCTATGATAATATCAGTTATTTTTATCGTATTTTTAAAGGAAAATATGGCCAAACCCCCAAAGAGTTTAGAGAGCAGACGGTAAAAGAGAAAATATAGTTGGTATAGAAGAAAGCGGAATCATTGGTACACGCTTTCATTGTGGCGTATAATGGAATGGAAAGTAGAAGGGAGGAACATTCGTTGAAATACATAAACATTGCAAACACAGATCTTCAAGCATCAAACATTATCATGGGAAATATGCGCCTGCCGCAGCTTTCAACAGCTGAGGCAGAGAACTTAATTCGTTCGGCAATGGAAGAGGGAATTAATTTTTTTGACCACGCCGATATTTACGGGAAGGGAAAATCAGAGGAACTTTTTTCAGAAGCAATCCAATTGAGCCCTTCCATCCGCGAAAAAATGATTTTACAGAGTAAATGCGGGATTCGCAATGGTTACTTTGATTTTTCAAAAGAACATATACTAGAGTCGGTGGATGGAATTCTAAAGAGATTAAACACAGAATATCTTGATATTCTTCTTCTTCACCGTCCTGATCCATTAATGGAACCTGCTGAAGTAGCGGAAGCATTTGACGAACTGCATAACAGTGGAAAGGTAAGATATTTTGGTGTTTCAAACCACAATCCTGCTCAAATTGAACTATTACAGAAGTATACATCGCATAAATTAATAGTAAATCAGCTGCAGTTTAGCATTGCACATACACCGATGATCGATTCAGGAATTACATTGAACATGAAGGTTGACCAAGCCATTAACCGAGATATGAGTGTATTGGAATACAGCCGCTTAAATGATATCACCATCCAAGCCTGGTCCCCATATCAACACGGCTTTTTTGCCGGATCTTTTTTAGGTGATTTAGAGCACTATCCAAAGCTAAATGAGGTGATCGAAAGTATCGCCCAAAAATATGGTGTGACCACTACTGCAATCGCTACTGCGTGGATTACTAGACATCCAGCAAATATCCAAGTCGTGGTTGGAACAACCAAAGTAGAGCGGTTGAAGGATTCTTGTCAAGGCTCAGATATCCGATTAACTAGAGAAGAATGGTATCAAATCTATAAAGCAGCAGGCAATATGGTTCCATAAGTGAAAAAGGGCATGAGTACTCTCTCTCGAGAAAACTCATGCTCTTTTTCTTTCTTCCGAAGAAATTTATATTTTTACTAAGAAATAGATTTTTGGGAGAGTGTGGATGCTGTTTGTGCGAACTTCTGAATATCAATGTATAAAATATGATGTTCTTCCATTTCTCTAATTTTAAAGGAATAGTCTTCAAATGTAATAGAGTCATTCATTTTGGCATCAAATTTCTCTGACAAGAACCAGCCGCCAATCGTATCCAAATCCTTATTCGCTATGGTAGTACCTAAAATATCGTTGACCGTTTCAATTAGAACTTTACCACTTACAATATAATGCTCATTGGATAATTGACGTACATCAGGAACTTCGTCTGTATCAAATTCATCTCGGATATCACCTACAATTTCTTCAATAATATCTTCAACGGTAACAAGACCAGATGTACCACCAAACTCATCAAACAGGATAGCCATATGGGTTCTTTCCTTTTGCAATTTCAATAGTAAGCTTTGAATGGGAATCGTTTCAATTACAGAAATGACTGGTTTGATGAATGGGGTAAGAGATGTATTCTCTACCCAATTCTTATCCAATTTAGTTGTTAAGATATCCTTAATATTAATAATACCGACTATATTATCTTTATCCCCGTTAATAACAGGATAACGTGTATATTTTTGTTCCTTTATTAATGAGAGGATCTGTTCTCGAGTATCATCCACTGATATACTTACCATTTCAGTTCTGGGTACCATAATTTCTTTTGCAATACGGTTATTAAAATCAAAAACATTATTTACATAGGTTAATTCAGATTCATTGATTTCCCCATTTTGATAGCTTTCAGACAGGATAATTCGTAATTCTTCTTCTGTGTGAGCTAACTCATTTTCGGAGGCGGGTTTTAGGCCAAATATGCCTACTAACAATCTAGAAGAACTATTTAAAATCCAAATGAACGGATAAAATACTTTATAAAACCATATCAACGGATTAGCAAAAAGAAGTGTAATGGTTTCAGCTTTTTGGATGGCAAAAGATTTTGGAGCTAATTCTCCCACAACTACGTTGATAAAGGTAACAAGAACAAATGCTAAAACAATAGATAATATATGTGTTACCGAACTATTCAAGTGAAAAAAGGTAAAGAGCGGCTGTAATAGCTTTGAAACGGTCGGCTCTCCTAGCCAGCCTAGACCAAGAGCGGTAACGGTGATCCCGAGCTGACATGCTGACAGGTATTCATCTAGATGTGTAACGACTTGTTTGGCAGCCTTTGCTCCTTTTTTTCCTTCTTTTATCAATTGATCAATACGTGTCCCTCTAACTTTTACAATCGCAAACTCTACAGCCACAAAAAAAGCAGTGAGGGCAATAAAAATTGCGATCATAATCAGGTTTACTATTTCCAAATGTATGGCCCTACAATAGGTAAGGCCTACACCTCCAGTCTTAAAATCTATTAATATTCCATTTAAATTTGAACTATAGTTCAATTATGACATAATGTCATCTGATTTGTCAATGAAACATGAAATTCGGTTCATGTTTTTGATGATAATAAAGGGGAAATGGAATATTTAGCGAAATCTACTAATATTGCTTGAAATGTCCTTATTACTTTTGTTTATGGGGGAGATTGGGATGACTTTAACGTTTATTAAGGGTTATAAAGATAATGTTCTATTACGGAGGAGTTTGAATGAACTAGCCTTAAATACCTTTGGGATTCAATTTGAAACCTGGTATCAACATGGTTTTTGGACAGAAAAATACCAGCCATATTCCTATATGGATAAACAGAAAGTGGTAGCAAATGTGTCCGCTAATCTCATAAACTTAGTTATTAATGGGGAAATAAAATCGGCTATACAAATCGGAACCGTTATGACCCATCCTGATTATCGAAATAAGGGTTTAACAAGAAAGCTTATGGAAATGGTTCTTGAAGATTTTAAATATGTTGATTTAATTTATTTATTTGCCAACGAGACAGTACTTGAATTCTATCCAAAGTTTGGTTTTCAAGTGCTTGAAGAAGCGCAGTATTACATGGATTATACCTATAAGGCTTCTAATGGTAATGGTTCAGGGATTATCAAATTAAACGGTAAGAAGGCAGGGGATTTATCGTTTATTTATTCCATCGCGGCGAAAAGGAAGAGCGTGTCACAGGTTTTTGGCACAACAAGCACGGAGGAGCTTTTCATGTTTTATTGCATCATGGTTTATAGTCAGGATATCTATTTTCTTCAGGAGGAAAATGCACTTGTTCTTTTTCAACATGAAGGTAAGGAAATGCATATTTATGATGTGGTTTCGGAAGAGGACATAGATATTCATACCATTATTAGTAAAATTGCTGTTCCAGAGACAAAAAGAGTAATTTTTCATTATCATCCTGATTATTTCGGTTTAGAGTTTTCGGAACTGCCATACCACTCGAGCACGGTTCTTTTTGTAAAAAATCAAGGGAATATTTCACTGACGGGTGGAGTGAAACATCCGCTTACAGCTCAAGCCTAATAATATAGTATAGAGAAATGCCCGACTAGACTCTAATCGGGCATTTTTTCTAATTAATGTTTATTTAAAAAGTCTAGTATCCGTTCATTTACTAAGTCATTTGCTTCTGTCACGTAGATGTGGCCCGCACCATTAATCGTTAATAATTCTGCGTTCTGAATTTTTTCCGCTAAGGTCAATCCGTTTTCATAGGGCACTAGTCGATCTGCATTACCATGAATGACCAGTACAGGAACTTTAATTTGGTCAATTTCACTATAGGTATCATGGGCTAAGCAAGCCTGAAGCTGCAGCATGTAAGCAAATGGCTTAACAGGTATTTCGATTCTTTTTTGAATATCTTCTGCCACCATGTCGCGATGCTTTTCAATAAAATCTTGGCTGTACAGAATGGGGGCTGTGGCCCATGCCATTTCTTCAGGTGTTGCGATTGTTGATCCTCTTGATAGCAACATCATCGACACATCCATGCTAGGTTGCACATGATTTATTCCACCTGATGTGGTACAACCAAGAATTAAGGAACGAGTCCTTTCTGGATATTTTAAAGCAAATCTTTGAGCAATCATGCCTCCCATGGAAATGCCATATATATGAGCGGAATCTATTCCTGCTGCATCCAGAACAGCTTTGCTATCGTCAGCCATTAGTTCAATGGAGTATGGAGTATTGGGTTTTCCGCTTGAACCTGTTCCTCGATTATCAAAAATAATTACTTGAAAATGCTTACTTAGTACCGGAAGAGTTCTATACCAGGATTTAGAATTCAATCCCAGCCCCATGATTAATAGCAAAGGCTCCCCTTCCCCGTGTATTTCAAAATAAAGGTCAATCCCGTTGGCATTGGTTATAGGCATCCCATACACCCTTTCCTTTCCAAATAATAGTAAATAATATGAAGAAAGACTCCATAGAAGAACAAGCTTACCTAAATTTTAAAGACTGATAGAAACTATTTATGTTAATAAATCTTATAGAAGAATATTATTTTTTTAAAAAATAAATAAACACGACACAAAAAAGATGGAGAATATTAGATTATTACAACTGTCGAAAATCGAAATAAACAAGAAAACATTTCGACAAAATTCATCAAGTTCAACAGGTTTGAAAAATGATAGCGATTTCAAAATTCTTGTGGTACTTAAGGTTGTTCGGAGTGTGGTTGGAAAGGTATATGTTTGAATCAAAAAATGCTGAATAATGTCGAGAAGGAAAGGTTTACAAAACGGCATTTTCCAACAATAATCATAATTATATCAATATTCTATTAATAAGTAGAATTACTTCTTAGAATTGCGGCGTTATTAAAAGGAATATTTACTAAGTTAGGATAATTCTTAGGAGGTATCTTTTTTATGGTTTATCTGCAAAAGCCGTGGTTGAAAATTTATGATCCAAGAATTGATGAACATGTGTCCATTAAACACCGTTCCCTTTATGATTTTTTACAAGGAGCAGTTAACCTGTATAATGATAAACCAGCTTTCACATTTTATGGAAGGGTTTGGAGTTTTAAAGATACCTTGGCAGTTACGGACCAATTTGCCGCCGGTCTTTATAAAGACGGTTTCCAAAAAGGTGACCGCTTCGCCATTATGCTTCCTAAT
The DNA here is from genome assembly GCF_002860255.1 of Neobacillus cucumis. Lineage (GTDB taxonomy): Bacteria > Bacillota > Bacilli > Bacillales > Cytobacillaceae > Neobacillus > Neobacillus cucumis_A. The sequence continues at coordinate 51,176 of NZ_PGVE01000064.1, read as the reverse complement.
TCCCCACACTATATTTTTAGCTTGTTTGGGATTTTTCGCCTGGGTGGTATTGCTGTTCAGGTAAATCCTATGTACGTAGAAAGAGAAATCGAACATGTTTTAACTGATTCAGGCTCACAATATATCGTTGTTCTAGATGCTCTATACAATAAAGTTAAAAAAGTCCAACCAAAAACATCTTTGAAAAAAATCATTGTGGTCAGCCTAGGCGGCGACAGAGCAGCTCTTGCAGAAGGAGACCAATACTTCGACGAATTCCTCCATGAGAATATAATTATTCCTGAAGTACATATTGATCGTGAAGATGATGTTGCATTGCTTCAGTATACGGGCGGAACCACTGGCCCATCAAAGGGAGTGATGCTAACACATCTTAATTTACTAGCTAATTTTAATCAGGTATGTGATTTTGCTTATAAGACCTGTGAGAAACCAGAGGATTTTAAAATGATTACTGTACTGCCTATGTTCCATGTTTATGGACTATCAAGTACAGCTCTTTGCGGTATTCGAGAGGGCGCGAATCAGATAATTTTGCCGCGCTTTGACCCAAAGGAAGTCATGGAAACCGTTAAACGTGAAAAACCTTTCCAAATGTCTGGTGTTCCCACCATGTATTTTGCATTAAACAGCCAGCCGGGATTGGAAGATTGCGGTTTTGATCAATTATATTACGTTAGCTGCGGCGGGGCCCCGCTTCCAGTGGAGTCAGCCAAATTATTTGAGAAGAGGACAGGGGTTAAACTGCTAGATGGATATGGTCTTTCTGAATCCGCCCCAACGGCTATTTTCAGTCCGCCGTTTGTCCCTAGAAAATATGGCAGTGTTGGAATCCCTGTACAAAGTACCATTGCTAAAATAGTCCTTCAAAAGGATGGGGGATATATTGATGCACCTATAGGTGTTGAAGGTGAATTAGTCATCAAAGGACCTCAGGTGATGAAAGGTTATTGGAATCGTCCAGAGGATACAAAGGAAACAATTAAAGATGGATGGTTGTTTACAGGAGACATCGCCAAGATGGATGAGGAGGGCTATTTTTATATTGTTGACCGTAAAAAGGATATGATTATTGCGAGCGGTTACAATGTATATCCAAGTGAGATTGAAGACGTCCTCTATCAGCACGAAGCGGTTGAAGAGGCGCTTGTGATAGGAGTGCCGGATTCATACCGGGGGGAAACAGTAAAAGCATTTATAAAGCTAAAAGGAGGATTTTCTGCCACCGAGGAGGAAATTATACTATTTGGCAGGGAAAATCTTGCCCCCTATAAAGCACCAAAGGAAGTTGAAATCCGCTCTGAATTGCCGAAATCTTCAGTTGGAAAATTACTAAGAAGAGTTTTACGAGATCAAGAATTATTAAAAGTAAAAGCTTACTAGGGAGAGAGATTTCATGAATATTCAAGAGCTTTTTAGTCTAAAAGGAAAAACGGCAATTGTAACCGGCGGGGGCAGAGGTCTTGGCCAACAGATTGCGGCAGCTTATGCAGAAGCAGGAGCGAATATTGTTATTTGTTCCAGGAATTTAGATGCTTGTAAGAAAATTGTTGAAACCCTTCAAGAAAAAGGGGTTCGCGCACTTGCCTTTAAATGTGACGTATCTAATCCGGAGGATATCGAGCATGTGGTAGATGAAACCTTAAAGGAATTTGGCAGGATTGATATTTTAGTAAACAATAGCGGTACAAGCTGGGGAGCGCCGGCATTAGAAATGCCGGCTGATAAGTGGGATAAGGTAATGGATATTAACCTTAAGGCTGTTTTCTTATTCTCCCAAGCTGTGGGAAAAATCATGGTCAACCAAAGGTCCGGTAAAATTATAAATATTGCATCTATTGCAGGTCTTGGCGGCCAAGATCCATTGGTTATGGATGCAATTGGCTACTCTGCAAGTAAGGGAGCAGTTATTACCTTAACTAAGGATTTAGCCGTAAAGTTAGCGCCGTACAATGTCCATGTCAATGCGATTGCTCCGGGATTCTTTCCAACGAAGATGGCCAAGGCAATTCTTGATTATTCAGGCGAAAAAATACTCGAGCGGACACCTGCAGGCCGTTTTGGTTCAAATGACGATATGAAGGGGCCGGCATTGTTTTTAGCATCAGATGCTTCTAACTATGTGTACGGACACATTTTGGTTGTTGATGGGGGAACCACAGCCACCGTCCAGTAATTTTAGCAGGCAATAATTTAAGAGGTTAAACATGAATTCTAAACAACAAGACACCATTCAATTTTATAAACAAATCGAGGCAGAAATAAATAAGAGAATTCATGCTAGTACCAATTCCCGGGCCTTTACAGCGGCTGTTGGAAAGGCTATGGATTCACATCTTAGAGAATTAAGGATATCTAAGCGATTAACGACTAGATGGTTAAATCGTATGAACCTTCCCACAAAGGATGAATTTGCAGCCCTTTCCAATAGAATCGTAGAGATTGAGGAAGAGATAGATTCTTTGGATGAATCTATTTACCAGACGATCAACCTGCAAAAGACCAATCAAAGAAAACTGAGAATGGTTCGGGAATTATTGGAGGAATGGTCCGACTTCTTAAAGAGCGAGACACAAGCTAAACTAAGCAGTAACATTCAAACATTAGAGAAAGATCTTCAAGAATTAAAGCAATTATTTGAAATGGATTTTACTAAGGAGGAAGAGGACAATGGTAGAAAATAGTGGAAAAGTTTTAGAAATTCAAGAGGTAGAGGAATTAGAAAAGGAGCTTTCAAGCCTTGACCTTTTATGGAAGATTGGTTTTGACGAATTAGATGCATGGGCGGAGCGTTTTAACAAACAAGATGAGCGTTTCTTAGAGGCTGTAAGAAATTATGTCGAGAAAGCAAAGCAAAACCAAGAAAATGTGATTACGGTTGCGGCCCAATTTGGATTAGAGTTAAAAGAATGGGAACAGGCAACGCGTGAGGAACTTCTTATGTCCACTACATCGCTGCAGTATTTTTTCCCTGTAAAGTCGTATGAGGAAATCAATCAGGTAGTGGAAGATATTCAAAATAAATCCGCTCAATTACTTATTACACCTTTTCAAAAATTAACTACTGGGCAGCTTCAGGCACTTGATAAGTTATTAGAAGCTGTTGAACAGTATATTTCAATGAGGAAAAAGGGACGTGAAAAGTATCTCGAGAGTGTAAAGAAAACAACGAATGTTCTTTATGAAAACCAAAAATTATTTGTTGATGTTTTTACAAGACAGGTTAAATCAGCGATATTACCTTTTCAAAAATATTTGAAAAAGTAATAGGATGAACAAAATCATAAGAGGTGTTGGCAGATGTCTGATAAAAAAAATTACGATCCATATGAATCCCTTCATAAATTAAGTTTATTGTGGGAAAAGCAAATCAATGATTTTATCTTTCTATTATCCAATAATAAAGACTATGTAAAAATGTCACATAGAGGGACAGATCTGCATTCACGTTACCTTGAATCTTTTAAAAAGAATCAGGAAGCATTGGCAAGTGTTCTTAATTTGCCAACAAAAACTGATATAACAAATGTGGCGAACCTAACCCTTCAAACGGAAGAGAAAATGGAAGCCCTAGAGGAACAAATTTGGGATTTGCAGGATTCTGTAAAGTCCCAAAATAAAGAGATAGAAAGTGTTGTCGAAGTATCCAAGGAAATTATCAAACTAACCAAGCAATTAAAAACAGAGTTAGTGAAAACCAAAAAGGAACTTGCCGAAACTAGGAGTTTGCAGGCGGAACTACAGGAATTGAAATTTGAATTACTAAAGCTCAATGATTTTAAACAAGAATTTGAGACTATTAAAGACTTAATTAAAGAAGAAAAGGCTGTAGAGCCTGTGTTATCTGGTTCTGCTTCAGGAAATTAAATAGAAGGGGGAGAACATCCCATTGGCAGAGGATTCAGCGTTAAAAGGTTTTATTCCTACCTTGGATTATGACAAAGAAATGAAGCGCTGGGCGAATATGTTTAAGGTTCTAAGTGAACCAGAACCGGAAATTGGTCATACTCCTAGAAATGAAATTTGGAGGAAGAATAAATCCGTTTTATGGCATTATCCAGCGAAAAAGAAGAAATACGAAATCCCATTATTTTTTGTCTATTCCTTATTTAATAAACCATATATTTTAGATATTGCCCCTAAGGCCAGTGTCATTGAGGGACTTACTAACATGGGGTATGAAGTATATTTGTTGGATTGGGGTTCACCTGGTTATGAGGATAAGAAGATTGGAATGGACACGTATATTGAGAAATATTTACGGACGGCTGTAAAGCGGGCGATACGCCATTCGGGGGCCAAGGAAATCACTGTCATTGGATATTGCTTAGGAGGGACGATTGCTTCCATCTATGCGTCGATAGCGGAAGAGCCGATCAGAAATTTAATTGTCGCCACCGTTCCAATCGATTTTCAGCCATTTATTGGACCTGATAAGTGGGCAGAAGGTTTTAGAGAAGGAGATATTAATATCGACCGCTTTATTGATACGTACGGAATTATTCCACCTAAATTAGTCGAGGGTATGTTCCGGGCAATCGGTGCACCCATCTATTTTACCAATTATACTAATCTTTTACACCGTGCACACGATTCTAAGTATGTTGATAAATGGCGCCGGATGAATAAATGGACACTTGATCAGGTGCCGTTTGCCGGTGAGGCGTATCGACAATTAGCCAATGATCTCTTTAAAGAGAACAAGCTTGTAAAAGGAGAAATGATGGTCGGCAATAAAAAGGTTGACCTGAAAAATATAAAGGCCAATCTGTTTGTTGTTTCCGGTTCACGGGATAATTTAATTCTCGAAGACCAAAGTAAACCGATCATGGATTTAGCCTCAAGTAAGGATAAAACGTATATCACGGTTGAAGCCGGTCATGTGAGCTTGGCTTTAACAGGGCTGTTTGCAAAAATCGTCGACCAATGGGCTGCTAGTCGTTCCAATCCGCTCTAAAATGAGTCATAATATGAAGTACAAGTAAATATATAATATGTATAGGCAAGTGGAGGAGGAAGTTCATCCCTCCTTCCTCAACTTGCTGTTTTATGCTTAATTAAAAAGCTGCGCAGTACTTTATTAAAACTATCCTTTGCTTCGAGTTTGGCAATATGTCCTGTATTTCTAAAAATGACAAATTCAGAGTGAGGAATTTGTTTGTGCATGAGCAGCTGGACCCAGACAGGGGTCACCGAATCATATTGTCCTCCAATGATTAAAGTAGGAATCTTAATCTTTGGAAGCAAGGTTAAATTATTTACTTCCAGGCACGCTTCCATCGCCTTAAAATGGTACTCTCGGTTCGGACGGTAGAACTGATAAAATTTTTCAAGATTATCTTTGTTCCATGAATAAAGGCAAATCTTTGCAGCGGTTTCTCTTAGTACATCAGGTGATTTTTTTTCTGAATGAGCTTTTCGATATTTTAAAAATAGTTTTCCTAATGTTTCCGGAGCATAATGAAAAGTACTAACAAGCATTAATGAACGGCACATTTCAGGGGCTTGTCGATAAATCTCTTGTGCTACCATACCTCCCATTGACAAACCGCAAATGTGCGCGCTTTCAATCTTTAAGCCTTTTAACAGATGAATGACATCCTCAGCAAAGTGTTTTATGGAGATTTCTCCTGGATTTTGATATTCACCATGGCCGCGTAAATCTGGTATTATTAACTCATATTGATCAGCAAATTCAAACTGGTTTGACCAGCCTTCTTTTACTTCTCCAAGACCATGAATAAAAACTAATGGTTCACCCTCACCAAATCGTAAATAAGGAATACATGAGCTGCCACTAAAAAATTCTCCCAATTTCATTCCTCCTAATGTTTTTATAAACATATGTTGCCAAGATTTGTAAGGTGTAAACATTTGTAAAATTCTGATTAGTTAATTATATAGGGAGAGGGATTTAATTATTACGGATATATGTAATTTACATATATAAAAGAAATTCAGTAAGGCTGGTAGAATTTTGTTTTAAGATAGATGGATATCAGCTACAATGAAATATTAAGAGGAAAAAATTTTTTTCGGTATGAAGTTTTTATTAATGAGGTACTCTTTATGATCAAAAAGTATTTGACGTTTCAAAAAAATAATGGCATTGCACCATATATTTGGACCATTCTTTGTATCCTGCCTTTTTATTTTATATTACAGTCCTCCTCTACGCTTGGGATTGTTCTAGGAATATTACTGACTTTGGTGTTCTTTATTCTCTATCGAATTGCATTTATTTCTAAGGGCTGGCCCGTTTACCTATGGACGCTGATTTTAATTGGAATATCCATTACAGCATCCAGTCTCTACAGCTATGTTTATTTTGCCTTTTTCCTTGCTTATTTTATCGGAAATATTAAGGATCGGATTGCTTTTTTAACTTTATATTTTATACATTTAATTAGTACGTCTGCATCAATTAACTATAATATTGTCATGCAAGAAAAGTTGTTTCTTCAACAGCTGCCCTTTGTTATCATTATTTGGATTAGTGTCATTCTTCTCCCGTTCAGTATTCATAATCGGAAAGAGCGCGGACAGCTTGAAGAGAAGCTTGAGGATGCAAATAAACGAATTTCGGAACTTGTTAAATTTGAAGAGCGAAATCGAATTGCCCGTGACCTTCATGACACACTTGGACAAAAGCTTTCACTCATCGGATTAAAAACTGATTTGGCCCGAAAATTAATTCTAAAGGATCCTGAACAGGCACGGGATGAATTAAAAGATGTACAGCAAACTGCACGAACTGCCTTAAGTGAAGTAAGAAAAATGGTTTCTTCCATGCGTGGCATTCGTCTAAAAGATGAGATCTTCCGAGTTAAACAAATGATTAAAGCAGCCCAAATTAATTTTGAATCTAAAGGTGAGTTTGCACTGCAGAATGTTTCGTTGTTAACCGAAAATATCTTGAGTATGTGTTTAAAAGAAGCCGTAAACAATGTGGTAAAGCATAGTGAGGCAAAAACTTGCTCTATTGGTATTTCACAATTGTGGAAGGAAACGGTCTTAACCATACACGATGATGGTGTATTTAAGGGCGATGCGGATAAGCTGTGCGCGGGGCATGGTTTAATTGGCATGAAGGAACGGCTAGAATTTATTAATGGCAGTTTAGAGGTTTTAACGGAGGACGGAACCACTTTAATCATCACTGTGCCTAATGATGTAAAGCCAATCGATAAGGAGGATCACAAATGATTAAAATAGTTATTGCTGAAGATCAACAAATGCTCTTGGGTGCATTTGGATCCCTGCTTAATTTAGAGGATGATATGGAAGTGATTGGTAAAGCTTCAAATGGGATAGAGGCTGTAGAGCTTGTAAAGAATTACAAGCCAGATGTATGCATTATGGACATTGAAATGCCTGGTAAAAGCGGCCTAGAAGCTGCGGAGGATCTAAAAGGACTTGGATGCAAGGTTATCATTTTAACGACGTTTGCACGGACTGGTTATTTTCAGCGTGCTTTAAAAGCGGGAGTCAGCGGCTACTTATTAAAGGATAGTCCAAGTGAAGAGCTGGCAAGTTCGATTCGAAATGTGATGGCGGGCAGACGAATTTATGCGCCTGAATTAATGGATGATGTGTATGGAGAAGAAAATCCATTGACTGACAGAGAAAAAGAAGTGCTAGAGCTTGTTGCAGATGGAAAAAATACCAAGGAAATCGCTGAGACACTGAGTATCAAAGCGGGGACTGTTCGAAATTATATTTCAATTATCTTAGATAAACTAGAAGTTAAAAACAGAATAGAAGCCATTACCCAATCAAAGGAAAAGGGCTGGTTTAAATGAGGTGTATTCCGGGGAATACACCTTTATTTTTTGGCCGTGGAAAACTTGGATGTTGTTTTCCGCTCTAGGTGCTTCGCTTTGCAAGGGGGAATAAGCTTTACTCTACGGCTGTTTGGTATTTTTCTAAAAAGTTTTTAATATATTCGACTACCTCTATAGGACGTTCTTCTGGAACAGCATGGCCTGTTTCCTTTAATACTATGAGTTCAGAGTTAATCAAATCCTTATTTAACTTTTCACCTACTTTGAGTGGCATGGACCTATCATGATCACCCCAAATTAATAAACATGGTGTTTTTATTTGGTTAAGTACTTCACCCGGTAAATCGCCCTCCCGGTCACGTATCATTCTAGTTAAGGCTCTAAAAATTTCATCTTGTAAAAAGGGTTGTAGATAGCCATTGATCATATCTTCATTAATGATGGAATGATTATATAAGGCATCCTGGAGATTCTTCCGTACTCCAGTACGAGCGAAATAGTATTTAACAAAACGGTGAAAATAGGGCAAATAACTAGTTAAGATTAAAGGTAACTTGGAACGTTTTAAGTAAGCAGAACTGCAAAGGAGAATCGCTTTGTCTGCAATATCTGGCACCATATGGAGTATGTTTAGAACGATTTGCCCTCCCATTGAATGACCGATAAAGGTCATCTTTTTAAGGCCTAAGGATTCAGTTAATTGGATAACTGTTTGAGCAAGGTTTTTATAGGAATACACATACTGATTACATTTGCCGCTTTTGCCAAACGGGGGAAGATCGATTGATAACACCTGATAATCCTTTTTTAACAAAGAAATTAAATGGCGAAATGTAAAGGTGGAAGAAAGAAATCCATGTAATAAAACAAACGTTTCTTTCTCTGTTTGATGAGGATAAAATTCATAATACACATTAATATTATTTACCGTTTGATGGCCGGTGAAAGCAGCCTGCTCCATACATTTTTCCTCCTGTTCCACAAAAAAATAGTTAAACTTAATTTTCCCCTCACTTTGCAAAAAATGCTTTTAACACCTAAAGGGAAATGTAGGAATTTGTGTGTCTTTTTTCTAAAAATTAGTACAAAGTTACTAGGTGGATCTGATAAGATTAAATCAAAAGTGCTCTAATTTTGTGTCCATTGTATAGATACAAATGTACTTCGTTGGTGCCTGACACCAAGTTTTCAAGGGGGAATAGGGTTGAATATTATTGAGGCGTTTCATGTGGAGAAGGAGTTTAATGGACGTACCATTTTAAAGGATGTTTCGTTTACGATTGTAGAGGGATCAATTATTGGCCTGCTTGGACCAAATGGAGCCGGAAAAACTACGCTTATTCGATTGCTTAATGGCGTAATTGATGCAACAAGCGGCACAATGAACGTTATGAACTATAATCCAAAGAATCAAGGGGATGAGATTAGAAATAAAGCAGGAATCATAACGGAGAGTGCGGCACTTTACCACGATATGAGTGCTTGGGATAACCTTGTTTTTTTTGCGAAGATCTATAATGCCTTTGATCCGAAGCGTATCAAACTCTTATTAGAACAATTCGAATTGTATGATAAGAAAGACCAATTAGTTGGAACTTTCTCAACAGGTATGAAAAAACGGTTATCTATAGCCAAAGCACTGATACATAAGCCAAGACTCTTGTTTCTTGATGAACCAACAAATGGACTAGACCCAGAAGGGATTAATGATGTCATCGATTTATTAAGGAAGGTGAATGCAGAGGAGGGAGTGACGATATTAATTTGCTCTCATGTCCTTCATCAACTTGAAACGATTTGTGATTCCTTCCTTTTTTTAAAGGAAGGTCGATTGATTGAACAGGGAACAAGAAGAGAGTTGGAGGATAAGTATCTAAAGGAAATTAACCTTTTAGTAGAGACTGGGCTTCAGCCAGCTGACTCTAAGCTTTTTAAGGGTTTTCCATATAAAAGAAAGAGTCCTGTCCACTTAGAATTCACCCTGCTTTCTAAGAAACAAATAAGCCCATTATTAAAGGAAATCTTATCAGAGTCTTGGATATACTCTAGTGAAATCACAAACAGAGGCCTTGAAACACTTTATTTCAAGATTAGAGGTGGGGAATATGAATAAACAAATTATAACAGCAATTGTTCAAAAGGATATTAAAATTACCTTTTCATCTAAAAAGGTATGGGTACCTATGGTGATTTTACCTGTCATCCTTTGTATTTTGTTACCAGCTCTTTTTGCTTATGCTGGGCTTCATACAGGTCTAGTTGGAGAGAATTCCAAAGATTTAGAGAAACCCATTACTTCCTTTATCAATAACTTTCCTAATGATCATATGAGGAATACACTTTTGTCCCTGCCTAATTTGGGATACAAATCTGTTTATTTCTTTTTAAACTTTATGATGATTCCCTTTTTCTTAATGGCCGCAATTATTAATTCAATGGTAACTGCATCCAATAGCTTTGCTGGAGAAAAAGAACGAAACACACTTGAAACCTTATTGTTTGCTCCGATAACCGTGAAGGAGCTCTTCATAGGGAAAGTAGCAGCAGCCTTTATTCCCTCGCTTCTAATTACGTTTGCAGCCTTTTTATTAAATGCCATTATTATAAATATCATTACCTACCCATACTTTCATGAGATTTTATTTTTAAATACTACATGGCTTTTATTAATGGTATGGGTCATTCCAGCTGTAGTGATTTTTAATATCGTTTTGAATGTGTTAGTCTCGGCTAGAGTAAAATCATTTCAAGAAGCCCAGCAGTATGGTGGGATGATGGTATTGCCCGTTGTAGGAATAATTATCAGTCAAGCGAGCGGCTTATTCTTCTTAAGTCCATTAGTACTCCTTCTCATCGGGGCAGGGTTACTAATTGCTAACATCTTCATACTAAAAATGATTACAAAATATAATCAAAGAAATGCGCTATTTGAAAGCCAGATCCATTAATATAATGGAGGTATGATATGGCGTGTCCTCCAGTGGTTTGTCCTCCTGAAATGGACGGTGTCTTCCTTTGGTGCCTGACACCAAAAACAACATAAACTAAGTATTTAAACTTATTATAAAATTTTTTTAAAAAATTGAAATAAAGTGTTTGAATTTTTTGAAAACTCCTTGTATAATAAAAAAAAGCTCAAGGAGTTGATTTCCATGGAAAAGAAATTACTAAATTCACCACAACATTCGGATGAGAATCAAGATGCTGTTATTGCTGAGATGTTCCTAAACAATGCCCTGCTTGAATTTAAAAGGGAGAAAATCCGAAAGGAAATCGACCAAACATTACAAGATGGGGATAAGGAGTTATTCCTTAAATTAACAGAAGAGCTAAAGAAAATTTCATAACATTTACTATCCTAATCAAATATTAATAAACGGCCCTATCCTGACACGGATAAGGGCTTCTTTCTGTTTTAACCACCATGTCCTACCAGGGAGAATGTGTTGTGGCATCTTGGCAGTGGCTGCTGATATAATCAGTTTCAAAGAGTTAATTTTCTAAGGGCAATTTTATAAGCAGGGGGACCTAATGGATACTAAATTTAATTTGTATTTAATCAGACATGGGGAAACATATTTAAACCGATATAAAAAAATGCAAGGCTGGGCAGATAGTCCACTTACTGAAGAAGGAAAAGCAATAGCAATCGAAACTGGGATGAAACTGGCAGATGTTCCATTTGCCCGAGTATATACAAGTGATTCTGGCAGAACAGTAGAAACAGCGGAAATGATCCTTCAGCAAAATCATTACAGTAAGAACCTTTCGATCAATAGAAGAAAAGCCTTTAGAGAAAGTTTCTTTGGCAGCTTTGAAGGGGAATATTCTGAAGTCACTTTTAGAAAAGTAGCTCAAGACAATGGCTGTTCGAACTCTAGTGAATTATTTCAAAAACATACCTTGGAAGAAGTGATGAATTTTATTAAACAATCGGACCCATTTCGTCATGCCGAGAATTATCATGAGCTATGGGAGAGAATTGATAAAGGATTGAATGAAATAGTATCCTCAAATGAACATAACCATGAAAATATATTACTTGTGACTCATGGCGTAATCATTAGACACATCATAAGTAAATTTTCTACTGAATTTGAAAATACTATGGAAATCAAAAATTCTAGTGTTTCTGTCATAGAGTATTTTAATAACAATTATAAAGTAATTTCTTTTAATCAATAAGTAAATTTATTTTTTACAAAGTTTAAAAAAATAACTATTAGCTGAAAGCCAAAAACTGTCCGAAGAAAATGGGCAATGGAGTAGATTGGTGTGAAAGAGAAAATTCTCGATGAATTAAAACAAATAGAGCAGCAATTTGAGGTCAAAGTATGCTATGCCGTTGAAGCGGGAAGCCGGGCATGGGGCACAGCTTCAAAGAATAGTGATTACGATGTCCGATTCATATATGTCCATAAAAAAGATTGGTATTTATCCATTGATCAAAAACGAGATGTTATTGAGCTTCCGATTAATCAACAACTCGATCTACATGGCTGGGATATACGAAAGACCCTCCAGCTATTTAGAAAGTCAAATCCATCATTGCTTGAATGGGTGCATTCCAACCATGTTTACTTTCAGGCTTTTAAGCTTATTGAAAAAATGAAAGACTTAGAACAGTATTTATTCAACCCAAAATCCGCACTATTTCATTATTTAAATATGGCAAAAGGAAATTTACGAAATGGTCTACAAGCTGCTCCAATTATAAGTAAGCAGCTGCTAAACATCATTCGGCCGATTTTAGCTTGTATGTGGATAGAAAAACAAAACAGCTTTCCTCCGAATGAACTGCCCTTTTTAATCAAGGAATTAATCAGAGAAGAAGAATTAAAGCAGGAATTGCTAAGTTTGATAGAAAGAAAAATCAATCGGGATGAGCCAAGGTATGTATTAAATCTGTCTATCCTTCATAAATTTATGGAAAATCAGATAAAATACCTCGAAGAGTACGCCAATAATTTAAACGTATCGCCAATCGATACCACACCTTTATTAAATCAATTATTTAGAGAAATTTTAGATGAAGTCTGGAGTCAATAAAATAGGTTGATTCCACATAATAGTATAACTTTTAAAAAAGCCTATATTGAACACTACGTGATTACTGCTCGCCAAAATGGTGGGCTTTTTTTAATAAGATATTCTTAAGAGGTTCTATAAAAATTTCTGTAATTTTCCTTATGAACCTGAAGATTTACAATAAGGGAGGTTGGAAAAAGGACCTCAAGAATATTTTGGCCGTGTAGTAGGCTTAAGAACCATTTTAGCTTCCGTTGTTAAAATCACTTCAGCACTTTCCACAGGTTTTCTTATTACAAAAGTGGGTGTTAATAATATTTTTCTGCTATTTGCTTTATTCTTGGTGGCCAGCTTTTTCACAGTAAAAGGGTTAAACAAGGTATATATACCGAACTTATCATAATTTAAGTCCATCATTTGATTGCTTTTTTTTGAAGGACATCATATTTTGTGTGCTAATTATTTTCTTTACTCGATTAAAAAATTTAAGGGAACGCTGGAAAATAGGACTTTGAATAAAGGTGTAAATAAAAGTAGCAAGAAAAACCGGACCGCCTAAAATAAGACCAATGACTAAAACTATACTTTCTACAATAATCCTGGCTTTGCTGATCGATAATCCTGTTTTATCCCCAATCGATAGCATAAAGCCATCACGCGGACCGGCACCAATTCCAGCAGCGACATACATTCCACCACCAATCCCGCTTACTACAATACCGGATAAAAGAATAAGATAATCAACCCAAGTATTTGTTGCTTCTGGGAGGATATCTAGCCAAAGGAAAAAGTCCATGATTGGTCCAATACACAAGGCATTTAAGATTGTTCCTATGCTAATATAGCTTCTGGCAACAAAAAAAGAAATAAAGATTAGAACTAAACCACAAATGACTCCCCAAGATCCAATGGTTAAACCAAAATGCTGATAAAGAGCAACATTTAATACTTCCCATGGATGTAATCCCACATATTTTACTTTTACGGCAATGGCATTGCCTAAGCCAAAAAAGGTTAATCCTAAAAAGAATAAACCGTATTGAAATAACTTCAAAATCCCGTATACCTCCAACGAAAGATAATTCTGAATATTTAAACCCACTCTAAAAATATTAAGGTATCTGTTGAATATTATCAATGGTAAATTTGTTTTATAGAATAATTTTAAAAGCTTACTATAATCAGAAATATGTTAAAATTGTTAAAGTATAAAAAATTAGAGGGGAATGTATATGAATCTCATCGGTTCGGAAAAACTTCAAAAAATGTCAGCTAGTATTTTTCAAGAAGTGGCTGATCGGAAAATGGAGGCAATCAAAAAAGGAAAAGAAGTAATTGATCTTAGTGTAGGAAGTCCGGATTTTCCTCCACCATCCTTTGTTGTGGATGCATTAGTTGAATCTAGTAAAGATACAACAAAATATGGATATACCTTGAAGGGGATAGCGGAATTTAATGATGCCGTAGGCTATTTTTATAAGCAGCGTTATGAAGTCGATATAGATCCTGCAAAAGAAGTGCTGCAGGTGATGGGTTCACAAGACGGTTTAGCTCATTTAGCCACTGCGATTATTAACCCTGGGGATTATGTTTTAGTACCTGATCCTGGATACCCCATTTATGAGGCGAGTGTTAATATTGCTGGAGGTATGATCTATCCAATGCCGTTGCTTGCAGAGAATCGGTTTTTACCAAACCTAAATAAGATTCCTCTAGAAGTTTTACAGAAAACCAAAATGATGATCATTAGTTATCCGGGGAATCCCGTAACCGCACTGGCGGATAAGAATTTTTTTGAAGAGGTTGTCTTATTTGCAAGGACTCATAATATTTTAGTAGTTCATGATTTTGCATATTCGGAATTGATTTTTGATCATCATCCACAGATTACTTTTATGTCAGTCCCTGGTGCAAAAGAGGTTGGAATTGAATTTAATTCGCTGTCTAAGACATTTAATATGGCTGGCTGCCGGATTGGGTATGTTGTGGGAAATGAGCAAGCTATTAGTCTATTAGCAACTTTTAAATCAAATATTGATTATGGTGTATTTTATCCAATCCAGAAAGCGGCTGTAAAAGCACTAACTTCTGATTTTTCATATCTACGTACGCAGGTAAAAGAATATGAACTTCGCAGGGATGTTTTGATTGCGGGGCTTGAAAAAAGCGGCTGGCAGGTCGCAAAGTCACCAGCGACTATGTTTGTGTGGGCAAAAATTCCGACAGGATGGACGTCTCGCCAATTTGCTTTTGAATTAATTGAGCAAGCAGGTGTGGCTGTCATACCTGGTGATGCTTTTGGCGCACTAGGGGAGGGCTATGTTCGCATCGCTTTAGTACAGCCAGCGGAGAGACTCTCCCAGGCAGCAGAACGGATAGAACAATTTTTAGCAGGTAGTCTAATAAAGAAATGAGCATAGATAAGGTAAATGCACCAGTGATGAAGCTTATCACTGGTGCATTTTTATCTTCTATAAACAACTAAGAAAACATATATTTTACTAAAGGCCTTCAGCTCTTGAAGGTCTTTTACTTTGAAAGAGAAAGAGGGATACGGCCATGCCAAGTGAATTACAACATGTAGAATTAGATATCCCGATTGAAGTCATATGGGACTTTATTCGAGATGAAAATAATTGGGCACCGCTTGTACCCGGTTATATCCAACATCAAAAAATTAATGATCGGCAAATTAGCTGGGAGTTTAAAAGCGACCTGGGGATTATGAAAAAAAAGGTCACCTTATTAATTGATATTAAGGAGTGGAACGAACCCAGCAAGGTGAGTTTTGAACTTAGGCGAAAGAACGAAAAGTATCTAGGAGAGGGATACTTTGAAGCAAGAGCATTAAATAGACATAAAACTCTGCTGACAGGCTTTCTTGATATAAATGCAACAGGCCCAATGGGAACGTTGGCAAACACTCTTTTCAATAAGGCTGTAAATCTTTCAGATGAAGAGGTAGCCGCTGCCATCTCTTCAAAGCTCGAAGAATTTTCCAATAAATAAAACAGAGCCGTAGCCCTTCCAATTAGGGGTTGCGGATTTTTTTAAAAATTGTGGTTTTATTATCATATAAGATGGGTAATTACATAATGCAGGTAAATAATCTCTTTTTAAAATTAAGATAATCTTAAGCAACCAATGGTAAGGTTAGTCCAAAATCACTTATTTAAAAAGTGGGAGGATTAACAATGCTAACAAAGATACCAAAAAAAGGCTTGAACGCTGTCCTAATCATCTCGATACTCAGTTTAGGAACTGGTTATAACCTGCCAACGGTCTATGCAGAAGAGACTGTCAGCCAAGTAAGCCAAACATCTAATCAACTCGCAAAATTAGAAATTGAAGGTGTTAAGCTTGATCAGGATTTTTCAGCAGATCTCAATCAATATTCAGCAACAGTAGATAATGATACGGATACCATTCAAATCCTTGTGGAAGGCAGTAATGCCAATTCAATAATCAGCATTAATAATAAAACAGTCACAAGTGATACCGCGGACTCCTACTCATTGCAAACGGGACAAAATATCTTCCTTATATCAGTTAAGGATAGCAGTACGAATCAAGTTAATACCTACACCTTAACTGTAACCAGAAAACAAAATAGCAATAATCTGCTGAAAGATATTAAACTCTCAACAGGAAAACTTTCCACCAATTTTTCTCCATCGGTGACAGAATATAGTGTACAACTACCTAATGCAACACAAACTATCACCGTGCTTCCAACAGCAGTAGAAAAAACGGCAGTAATCGAAGTGAATGGTGCTGATGTCGCAGAGAAAGGTGTCCCTGTCAATATACCAGTAGGAAAATCTGATATTCTTATATCAGTGACTGCAGAAAATGGTTCAAAACTAAGGTATACTATTCATGTGGAACGCCAAGATACATCGTCAGGAAAAGGCACCGCACCGGTACAAGGCACCGTCTCAGGACTAGGTGCTAGCGGTGGTACAGCACAAACAGGAAACAGTGGTTCAGCACAAATTGGAAGCAGTAGTGCAGGGAACAATGGAAGTAGACTCCTACCTCAGGCCGGCAGTTCTTTTTCAGGGCAGACTAATACAACAAACCAAAGTGCATCATCCCAACAGGGAACATTTGGAACCGCTCAAAAAACAAGTAAAGCCACTCTTTCCAAATTAACGGTATCCGAAGGAACTTGGGACAGTTCATTTACTTCAAGCGAGTACACCTACCATGTAGCCGTTTCAAGTGACACGAAGTCTGTTACTATTAATCCAACAGCAAGTTACAGCAGTTCCGAAATTACTATAGAAGGTGGAACGAGTAAAACCATTCAATTAGATGATGATAATAAAACCGTCATTTCTGTAGTCGTCCACTATGACAATGCGGATCGGAAAACATATGTCCTAGTTTTTGATAGAGCAGAAAGTTAATGGGAAATCTATTCAATAAAAGAAAAATAAACCTGTAAACTAACCATCCAGGTTTATTTTTTTTAGAAAAAATAGAATTGCGAGATAAAAAAGTTGAACATGTTTTAAAAAAATATGTTATATTTATATATAAAAAATTTAGTGAATCTTTTGAATTAAGGGGAAGGTGATAGAATGACAACAGAATTGAAAGTAAATGACAGCAGTCTTCCATTGCGTCGAGATGTTAAATTACTGGGTAAAATGCTTGGTGAAATCCTCGTCAATCATGGAGGACCCGAGCTATTGGATAAGGTAGAAAAATTAAGACTCATGTGTAAAACACTTCGTACGCATTTTGACGAAGGAATTTACGAGGAATTAAAGGCAGAAATTTCAAGCCTTGATTCGCCTATACGAAAACAGGTCATCCGTGCATTTTCAATGTATTTTCATCTAATAAATGCTGCGGAGCAAAATCATCGTATTCGAAGACGGAGACAATACCAGATGGAAGAAGGAAATATCGTTCAACCTGCTTCTATTGAGAGTGCTATTCTCACGTTTAAAGAACATGGTGTTAGTGAAGATATCATTCAAAAAGTTTTAAAAACATTGTCTCTGGAGCTTATTATAACTGCCCATCCAACAGAGGCTACAAAGCGCTCTATTCTTGAGATACAGAAACGGATTGCGGCCATTTTGAAAAATCTCGATCATCCTCTTTTAACAGCTAGGGAGCAGAAAAAATTAGAGGATAATCTATTTAACGAGGTAGCAATACTTTGGCAGACAGATGAATTACGTAATCACAAGCCGACCGTTTTGGATGAAGTACGTAATGGACTCTATTATTTTGATCAAACTTTATTTGATGTCCTTCCGGAAATTCATCAGGAAGTAGCAGAGTGCCTTGAAAGATATTACCCGGATACTTCTTGGAATGTCCCTAACTTCCTGCGTTTTGGATCATGGATTGGTGGAGACCGCGATGGTAATCCCAACGTAACAAGTGATGTAACATGGGAGACACTGCAAAGACAACGAAGAGTAGTATTAAAGAAATATAAAAGTGTGTTAGTAGATATCATGAAAAGATACAGCCACTCTACAACAAGGGTGAACGTCGATGAGGAAATTCTTACCTTCCTTGAGGAAAAAGAAGATTTATACCTAACAGATGACAAAAAGTGGCCAAATAAAACAGAAGTTTACCGACGTGTCGTGGCGGTGATAATTGAACGCGTTAAACAGGTAGGTAAATCCGAGATTGGATACAGAACAGCAGATGAATTATTAACAGATTTAAAAATGATTAATAGGAGTCTAAAAAAGCATCATCCTAGTGATCATGAGTTAAGAACAATACAAAAGTTAATCAGACAAGTCCAATTATTTGGCTTCCATTTAGCCACGCTTGATATTAGAAACCATAGCGGTGAACATGAAGCGGCAATCACAGAAATCCTGCGTAAAATAAGGATGACTGATAATTATGCAGAACTTCCTGAACAAGAAAAATTACAGCTATTACAAAATATCCTACTGGATCCTCGTCCACTTTTATTACTGAATGAGGACTATTCACCTGAAACTCAAGAAATGATTAAAGTATTCCAAATGATAAAATCAGCGCATGAGGAATTTGGAAAACGTGCGATCACGGTTTATCTTGTTAGTATGACGAGATCCGCAAGTGACTTGTTAGAAGTGCTTGTTTTAGCAAAAGAAGCAGGACTTTATCGACTTCATGCGGATGGTACACTTGAAAGTCATCTAAATGTAGCACCGCTTTTAGAAACCATTGATGACTTAACAGCGGGTCCAGAAATCATGCAAACCCTTTTTGAAATGCCGATCTACCGTAAGCATCTTCAAATCTTAGGGGACCAGCAGGAAATTATGCTTGGGTATTCCGATGGAAGTAAGGATGGAGGAACCTTAACAGCCAACTGGAAATTGTACAAAGCCCAAATCGAAATTCATGAGTTAGCAAAAAGGTACCAAATTGGTCCTAAGTTTTTCCATGGCCGAGGCGGTTCATTAGGACGCGGCGGCGGTACCTTAAATAAAAGCATCCTGTCCCAACCGGCAGAAACCATTGGTGATGGTGTTAAGATTACCGAGCAAGGGGAGGTCCTATCTTCAAGATACTTGCTTGAAGATATAGCTTATCGCAGCTTGGAGCAGGCAACATCAACCCTTCTTCTTTCAGCGGCCCATGTTTCTCAAAAAGAGCAGGGAACTTTACGTGAAAGTGCTTGGGAAGAAGCGATTGAAGAGATTTCTGGTTATGCTTTATCTAAATATCAATCACTTGTCTTTGGTGACCCGGATTTCCTTACTTACTTTAATCAAGCTACTCCTCTAAAAGAAATCGGAGACTTAAACATTGGTTCAAGACCAATGAGCCGTAAAAATAGAGGCCGCTTCGAGGATTTAAGGGCAATCCCATGGGTTTTTGCATGGACACAAAGCCGTCAGTTAATCCCGGCTTGGTATGCCGCGGGTACAGGTTTAGATAGCTTCGTTTCAGCTAGCAAGGAAAACCTGCAGCTTTTACAGCAGATGTATGCAAAATGGCCATTCTTCCAATCAACCATTGATAATTTAAACATGGCATTAATGAAGGCAGATATTCCAACAGCAAAAGAGTATCTATCACTTGTTGAAGATCCAACCATTGCTGACAGAATATTTACGAATATCCTTGAAGAATACGAGAAGACAAAAGAGGTTCTACTTAAAATTACTGGAGATAGTGAATTACTTGACCATACTCCAAATATTAAAGAATCTGTCTTTAGACGGAATCCTTACGTGGATCCATTAAACTTTTTACAAGTTGAACTAATTAAAGAATTACGGAAGCACGAAGAGACTAATGAAGAACTATTAACCGAAGTTCTCCTTACCATTAGTGGAATTTCTGCAGGACTCCGTAATACAGGCTGATATAAATTCCAAAAAGGTCATAAACTCTTTCAAACAGAGTTTATGACCTTTTTTATTGATTGAAGGTGATTTTGAACGTTTAGTGAATTTTTGTAAAATGAATGGTTATTCATTCATTTTTGCGCAAATTTTGACAATGTTCGACGATTCCGACGTGATATATTTTAGCCAGAAGTATAAAAACTTGGAATAGGATCTTTGTTATTAGTAGATCTATTTTGAGTTTTGTAGGTAATTGACAAATTTTGAGGTGGTTATCATGGCTGTACAAGAAAAAGTAGCTCAAGAAAAGCTGGCAGTAGCTGAGGAAATTGAAAAGCTAGCCAATAATGCAGAAAAGGCTTTAGGTGAGTTTCGCTGCTATACTCAGGAAATAGTCGATAAGATTGTGAAAGACATGGCATTAGCCGCTCTTGAAAACCATAAACAACTAGCAAAACTTGCGATGACTGAAACTAGACGTGGTGTTTATGAAGATAAGGTTTTTAAAAATATGTTTGCAACAGAGTTTATCTACAATAACATTCGGAATATGAAAACAGTTGGAGTTATTAGGGAGGATGAGAATGAGGGAATGGTCGAGATTGCAGAGCCGGTAGGAGTGATCGCTGGTGTCATCCCAATAACAAATCCTACATCTACAGTAATCTTTAAATCATTAATTTCACTCAAAACTCGAAATCCGGTTATTTTTGCCTTCCCACAATATGGCCAAAAATGCTGTACTGAGACCGCAAAAATACTTAGAGAGGCAGCAATTAAAGCTGGCGCACCGGAGAATTGTATTCAGTGGATTGAATCTCCTTCACATGAAGCCTTTCAAACTTTGATGAAGCATCCAAAGGTTTCCCTTATCCTCGCAACGGGCGGCCCCAACTTGGTAAAGGCAGCTTATAGCTCAGGAAAGCCAGCCCTTGGTGTAGGTGCCGGGAATGTCCCTTGTTATATTGAAAAAACAGCCAATATCAAACGTTCTGTTAACGATGTTATTCTATCCAAAACCTTTGATAATGGAATGATTTGTGCTTCAGAACAAGCCTTGATAATTGATCAAGAAATCTATCATGAAGTAAAGCAAGAATTTATTGCTAATAATTGCTATTTTTTAAATTTAGAAGAACGAAAAATGCTAGAAAAGGCAGTCATTTTTGAAAAAACGGGTACTATTAATAATTTAATTGTGGGACTCCCTGCTGCTATGATTGCCAAGCTTGCAGGAATCAAGGTACCTGTTAATACGAAAATTTTAATTGTGGAGCTAGAGAAAGTAGGACCGAATGAGCCGTTATCCTGTGAAAAGTTAAGCCCAATTCTAGCGTGCTACAAGGTTAATAGTTTTGCTGAGGGATTACAAATTGCAGAAGAGACATTAGAATACGGCGGACTAGGACATTCTGCAGCCATTCATACTTCAAAACAAGACTTAGTAGATATCTTCTCGCTGCGGCTGAAGGCCGGACGAATTATGGTTAATACGCCATCCACACATGGTGCCATCGGTGATATTTATAATACCTCTTTACCGTCCTTAACCATCGGATGCGGAACCTATGGAGGAAACTCGGTGTCACAGAATGTCGGTGCTCAAAACCTCCTTAATATAAAAAAAGTTGCCACAAGAAGGACGTTTACCCAGTGGTTTAAAGTGCCATCACAGGTTTTCTTTGAGAGAAACTCTATTCAAACATTAGCCGCTATTCCAGGTATCACTAAAGCATTTATTGTTACAAGTGGGAGTTCATTGAGGAATGGCTATGTCGATAAAGTCTTATATTACTTAAGGAAGAATCAAAATAATATTCATTTTGAAATCTATTCGAATATTGAGCCCGAGCCAAGTATTGAAACGGTTATGGATGGAGCAGAAAGAATGATAAAGTTTCAGCCTGATTGCATTATTGCCCTTGGCGGAGGATCAGTAATGGATGCGGCCAAAGCAATGTGGCTCTTCTATGAACATCCTGAAACTGATTTTCGGGGCTTAACACAAAAATTCTTTGATCCGACAAAACGTGTCGTTAAATTTCCGGTCATGCGGACTAAAGCAAAATTTGTAGCCATTCCAACTACTTCCGGCACAGGATCAGAGGTTACAGCCTTCTCTGTTATCACCGATAAAAAAGCTAATATAAAGTATCCAATTGCTGATTTCCAATTAACACCTGATGTGGCGATTGTAGATTCGCAGTTTGTCATGACTGTTCCAACCGATGTTACTGCTGATACGGGTATGGATGTTTTGACACATGCTATTGAGGCCTATGTTTCAGTTTTAGCAAATGATTATACAGATGGACTTGCACTAAAGGCTATTCAGCTGGTATTTCAATATTTACCTAGAGCCTATCGAGATGGCAGTGATGAACTGGCGCGAGAAAAAATGCATAATGCTTCAACAATCGCTGGTATGGCTTTTGCAAACTCATTCTTAGGGATAAACCATAGCCTTGCTCATGCGTTAGGAGCTGAGTTTAATATATCCCACGGACGTGCGAATGCTATTTTGTTACCACATGTGATTCGATATAATGCCTCCAAACCAAATAAATTCATGACTTATCCTAAATATGAACACTTTATTGCGGATGAGCGCTATGCGGAGATTGCTAGAATGCTTGGCCTCCCTGCACATACTATAGAGGAAGGAATTAATAGTTTAGTTAAGGCAGTGATTGCCCTAGCACAAGAGCTGGATATACCAATGAGCATTCAATGCAATGGTGTTAAAAAGGAAGAATTTGAAACCAAGCTGGCTCACCTTGCCGAAACCGCTTTCGATGATCAAGATACCATTGCAAATCCAAAGCAGCCATTTATCAGTGAACTTGCTGAAATCTATCAACAGGCCTATATAGGAGTGTAATGCTCTAATCATTCAGAATATGGATTCGATAAAAATTTGAAAGGACGAGTAGAAAATGGCTGATAAAAAAGAATTTAATATTGAGTCAGAGCAAGAAGAAAACATGGTCGAGGGGTCTGAAGTTAAGAACGAACATGTATCAGTTGAAACCTCTTTGAAAAAAGGTGAATCCGAGGATCAGCTTTCGAGCTTAGATTTGCTTTGGAGAAATGCATTCGGTGAGTTAGATGAATGGGAGAAGCGTGCAGATCAACGGGATGCCATTTTCTTTAAAGCGGCAAAGCAATTTGCAGACAGTATCCAGCGTAATCAGGGAAATCTGATAGAACTTGGGGCACAATTTTATCAAGAATTTTCAACATGGGAAAAAACTGCTAGAGAGGAATTTTTGATGTCTACCACAAGCCTGCAGCATTTCTTCCCGCTAAAGTCCTATGAAGATATCAATACACAAATTGACCAAATACAGGAAAAAACCTTAACCCTTTTTTCAGCACCATGCCAACCGATTGTCAATACATTCTCTACGGATAAATTTCTAGAGATGATTGAACAGTATATCACACTTAGGAAGAGAGGCAGACAACAATATATTAAAACTATCAAACAAGCTGGTAGTTTGATTTATGAAAATCAAAAAGGGTTTGTTAATCTATTTGCCAAGCAGATTAAAACAATAATGTTCCCGCTAAATAAGTACTTGGAAAAATCAGAAGAACTTACAAAAAATTAAACGAGGGGCGATTTAAGTATGACAAAAGATAAATCATATGAACCATTTGAAGGAATTAAACGAATTAGCGGAATGTGGGAAAGGCAGCTCAATGGTTTGTTATACATAATGAGCGATAACAATGAATTCGTCAAGCTTTTAAAGGCTGGAACAGATAGTCATGCTCGTTATTTGGAATTCCTTGGAAAAAAGCAGGAACTAATGGCAGGTATGATGAACATGCCAACGAAAAAAGATGTCGCTAATGTAGCAAAATTATCAATCCAAGCCGAGGGAAAAATAGATACATTGGAAGAACAAATTTGGAATCTACAAGATAGTATTGGATTGGCAAATAAAGAAACGCTAGAGATGTTCCAAGAGATGGCTAATGTGGTTAAACAATTGAAGAATGATTTTCACACAATCGAAGTAAACCAAGCTGCTGAGATGTCAGCTGTTCAATTGGAACTAAAGGAATTAAAGCAAGAGCTTAGCCAATTAACTGATATTAAGGCAGAACTTTCGAACATGAGGAATTTTTTTCAAAAAGGGAAAGTCAAAGATACGAATGAAGACCTAGTGCTTGCGGTTGCCGGCACACCCGAATCATAATGGAAGGAGCAAAAAAGATGAGTGCATCTTTCAGAAATTTTATCCCTATGCTTCATCTAGATAAGGAAAAAGTAAGATGGGATCAGATCAACAAAGTCCTAACTGAAACTAAGCCTGATATTGTACCAACGCCAAGGGAGATTATATGGAAAAAGAATAAATCTACTTTATATTATCATCCTGCTAAAGAAAAAAAATATGAGATTCCGCTGTTTTTGGTCTATTCATTATTGAATAAGCCATATATTTTAGACATCGGGGAAGGAAGCAGTGTTGTCGGCGGTCTTACTGAGCGCGGCTATGATGTTTACTTCCTCGATTGGGGATCTCCTGGTTATGAGGATAGTGATATTACCTTAGATAATTATATTTTTGATTACTTGGAAAATGCTGTTAAAAGGGCATTACGTCACTCTGGTGCCAAGGAAATTTCCATGGTTGGTTATTGTTTAGGTGGTACAATATCAGCGATATTTACTTCTATTACAAAACTGCCAATTAAGAATCTAGTTCTTGCCACTGTACCAATTGACTTTAGCATTGGGATTGTCCCTGACAAATGGTTAAAGGGACTTCAAAATGGGATAATTAACTTTGATCACTTCTCCGATGTTTATGGTGTCATTCCTTCCGAATATTTATATTTAATGTTTAGAGGACTTTCACCGGTTTATGTAAGTCCATGGGTCAATTTGATTACACGTGCTCATGATGAAGAATACGTAAAAAAGTGGCGCCGAATGGATAAATGGACAAAGGACACTGCCTCTTTCTCAGGTGCTGCTTTTAAGCAAATGTTTAATGACCTTTATAAAGATAATAAACTATTAAAGGGCGAGCTAATTATTGGAGGCAGGAAAGTTGATTTGAAAAATATTACATGTCCTGTCTTTGTATTCTCGACTTCAAGAGACACGCTAATATTAGAGGAGCAGAGCCTTCCAGTTATGGATATGATTTCAAGTGAAGATAAAACTTATGAAGTCTTTGAAGGAGGCCATGTTTCTTTGGCCCTTACCGGCAAGTTTGCTGTGTTTGCTGATAATTGGTTAAAAACACGTTCCAATAAAATAAAGAAAGTAACAGTCTAGTACTGCAGTCTCTAAATAAAAATAACGGGAAGACGGGGGGCCGTTTCTTCCCGTTTATATAGCTTAAACAGCAGTTCTATGTTGATTGAGGAATCTTCTCAGCTGTTGGTTGAACCGGTCCTTTGCCTCAAGTTTGGCAAGATGACCGGTATTTCTCATAATAACAAATTCAGAGTGAGGAATTAATCGGTGCATACAGGCTTGAATCCAAACAGGTAAAACAGAGTCATATTGGCCGCCGATAATGAGAGTGGGAATTTTAATTAAGGGTAATAAAGAACGGTTATTAACCTCGAGACAAGTTTTTAAGGATTTAAGGAAGATGAGATGTTTTGGGCGGAAAGAATGGCTAAACGTATCTATCATGTTTTTATTCCAAGAGTAAAGGGCTATATGAGCAAGGTATTCCGTTTGTTTTCCTGCTGCCCTAACATACTCAAACTTTTCTCGTCGATTGTTAAATAATAATTGTTTTAATATCTTAGGAAAATAGTGGAAAGTACTAACAAGTGTGAGTGAACGGCAGAGGTTTGGAGCCTGGTGGTAGATTTCCTGCGCAACGGCTCCACCCATTGACAGACCAAGTATGTGGGCATTTTCGATTTCTAGTTCTTTTAATAAACCAATT
This sequence comes from Neobacillus cucumis, assembly GCF_002860255.1. Classification (GTDB taxonomy): domain Bacteria; phylum Bacillota; class Bacilli; order Bacillales; family Cytobacillaceae; genus Neobacillus; species Neobacillus cucumis_A. Next base: position 25,109 of record NZ_PGVE01000064.1, on the reverse strand, counting down.
ATGTCTTGGGCAAAGTTGGGAATAGAAATCCCATCTGTTTTTGTACAATCCCCATGCCCACGTAAATCAGGGATGACTAATTCAAATTCATCAGCTAATTCATATTGGTTACTCCAACCTTCTTTGACTTCTCCAAGACCATGGATGAGCACAAGGGGATCTCCTTTTCCAAAATACAAGTAAGGCACACCTGATTTACTAATTCTAGCTTTTTCCATATTACACCACCTCTTCCATTTTAAATAAGTGTATAACCAGCGTAGGAAAGTTGTAAACAGCCAAATATCAATTTAATATATATTTATTTTTATTATTGCCAAATATAACCCATAGGTGTAAAATACATATAGGTGAGGTGATAAAGATATGGTGAACCAAGATAACCAATCAGTTAATCCATCTAAAAATTTTGTACTTCCATTTATTTTATTGCTTCTAAGCAAAGTATCACTTCATGGCTATGAACTTAGCCAAAAGTTGGAGGCATTCGGATTTAAGACTCTTGATCAAGGAAATTTATACCGAATGTTAAGACAACTAGAAAAAGATGAACTTGTTTCATCTGAATGGGATACAACAGGCAGCGGGCCGGCAAAGAGAAGGTATTCAATTACAAAAGCTGGGATTACATACTTAAAAGGATACGCCAACCAACTTGAAACGTATCAGTCCATCTTAGATCAATTCTTCAAGATGTATTCTAGTTTTCTGGAGCTCTACATTCCTTCGTTTCATAAGAAGGATCCAATAGAGAAAGTTACTAATACTAGGAGGAGGAAAAATGATGGTACAGAAGAAAAATGAAACGGTTCCTGCTGAAGAAGTAGTAGAATCGATACCAGTAAGTTCATTTGTTACTACATTTTGGAATCAATATGAACAAGCAAGTGAGCGTGCAAGGCATCTTAGAGAAGATCGGGAGGATGCTTATATTAACACAGTAAGGGAAGTTATTAATTTTAATAAGCAGTACCGTAAGTCCCTTGCCAATTTATATGAGCAAGCAAAAAAGACAAACCAAGATATGGTTTCTGAAATGATGAATCAATTTAATTTTGAAAAAGTAAAGGAAGACATCCCTTCAGAAGACCGTGAAGAGCTTAAAACCCAATTTAAAGAAGTAACAGGACAGATGGAAAAATTGGCGTTAACGCCAGTTCGCTCCTTTTTCCATATTATCGACCAATTGGAAGACAGTTTTGAAAAGAACACGGAATCCAGTATAGCATACAGCCGTGGAAGTAGAAATGCTTGGTTGGAAGTTCGTAAGGAATATGTAAAAAAAGCCCGTAATACACAATTAGATCTAGTAGAGCGCAGTAAAAACAGTTTTAATGAGCTCGTAAAATCTCGCTGATTTTCAAAGATAAACAGGGGAAATAACAGCCTTGTTTTACAATAATATCCTTTATCAAATAAAAACCCACAATCTCTTCCTATTTAAATAGAAGATTGTGGGTTTTTATTTACATAAATATATTTGAACAATTTATTAAAATTTTGTTTTGAAATAAAAATGTAATATTTTTATAACGTATTAGATGCGCGGAGATGCTATACTTCTAATTAGAAGAAAATAGGATAATATTGGGAGTAATTGAGTGGATAGACTTGCATAATAAAAATTTAATCATAATCACGCTACATAAGATTTTTTCATATTTGTTCGAAAATTCACTACAGTCTTCAAGAGTCGATTTATTAAACTGAGTCTATTTGAAAATTGAAGAAGGCGGGAACATAAATGAAAAAGAGATTTACTGCAATAAGTACTTCAATCATATGGGTGGCTGGCATGATTTTTTCCCTTCCGGCTGTTCAAGCGGAAACAATTAATACTAAGGGAGTTCAAGAGCAGCGTGCAGGAATTCAGTCCGAGATATTAAAAGCAGATCAGGAAATCATACAAGTCCAAGATGAAATAACTAAACTAACTGAGCAAATCGAAAGAGTAGAACAAGCCATTATTGATAATAACAACATGATTGCTCAAACTGAATTAAAAGTTCAGGCATCAGAAAAGGAAGTATTTGGACTAGAGCGGGAAATAAACGTCATACAGGATAGAATTAATAAACGAAACAAAATACTTAAAAAACGTGCCGTAACCTTACAAGAAAATGGGGGAAAAGTTAAATATATTGATGTGATTTTGGGCTCCTCAAGCTTTGATGACTTTGTTGGGCGACTTCATGCAGTGGCTGCGATAGTTCAAGCTGACCAAGACTTAGTTAAACAATATGAAGAGGACCAGAATACTGCTATTTTAAAACAAGCTTCTGTAGAAAAAAGGCTAAGAGATTTAAAAGAAATGAAAATAGAGCTTGAAGGCATGCAGGCACAAATTTTAGAGCAAAAAGAAGAAAACGATGCCTTAAAAGAAGAATTAAAACAAATAGAAAAACAAAAACTCTCTCATAAGGCGGTGTTGCAGGAGAAAGATTTGACGCTTGCAACGAAAGAGGCAGAACTGAACACTTCGACTCCCACTTCGACTACCTCAAATTCAGCTCCATTAAATGTAATCATCCCAACAACCTCAAATGCAGCAATTAACACTGTCATTCAAGCTGGAGAAAAGTATATTGGAAATTCTGTCTATGTTTTTGGGGGTGGGAGAAATGACTATGACGTTGAACATGGAAGGTTTGATTGTTCAGGTTTTGTTGCATGGGCTTTTGCACAAGCTGGCATTAAAGTGGGGGCCCATACGGATTTATTGAAAAATACAGGCAAAAGGGTCACGTTTGGTGAAGCACGGCCTGGTGATCTTGTCTTCTTTGATACTTATAAAATTGATGGGCATGTGGGAATTTATCTCGGTGGTGGTCTATTCATTGGATCCCAGAGTAGAACAGGCATTGCGATTGCGGATTTGACACATGGCTACTATTTACAAAAGTTTAATGGACGAGTGATGAGAATAATTGATAACTAGAACATTCATATAATCATAGAAAGGGCAGCTCTTTTTGGGAGCTGTCCTTTTTAATCTTTGGCTGTGTTAAAGGTAATTGTTGATTTTGTAACGTTGTTGATTGGAGCGGAAAGCGAAGCGCCTGGAGTGGAAGTCAACATCCAAGTCTAACACAGCCTAATCTTTAAGAAAATCCGGATAGTCACTAATGATCCCTTCTACACGTAAATGTTTCAGAAGATTTACTTCGTTCCTTCTTCGGACCGTCCATATAAAAGTTTTAAACCCATGTTGATGAATTTTGCTAATAAGCCTTTGGTTTACCATCGTTATTTTAGGGTTCACAAATGAGACGTAGCTTGAAAAGGAAAGTAATTCTTTAGTAGAAATTCCTTTTCCAGTGATTTTTTTTAGTAATACTCCTATTTGGATGGAAGGTATTAATTGATGAAATCGTTTTAAACATTGCTGATCAAATGATTGTACAATCACTTGGGGACCTTCATGATGAGTAAGGTCTCTTTTTATTAGTTCATCTGCTATTTTTTCTTCAATCCCTGGGTATAGGTTAGGATTTTTAATTTCCAATAATATTCCGACCTTACCAGCAAACTCGTCTAAAACCTCACAAAATGAAGGGACTTTTTCACCGCAAAATTTGGGATCAAACCAGCTTCCTGCATCCAGTGTTTGAATTTCTTTAAGTGTAAAATCCCGTACTTTTCCTTTTCCATTTGTCGTTCGATTGACAGTAGCATCATGAATGACGACCAACTCACTATCTTTTGTCATTTGGACATCCAATTCAAGATAATCGACACCCAAAAGCAGCGCTTTATGAAAGGAAGCAAAGGTGTTTTCAGGGCTGTATCCGGCAGCTCCTCGGTGGCCGATTTTTATTGGAGAATGATGTTGGTAAGCGCATTTTGTTCCTATTTCTTTTCGTATGAACGATGTATAAATCGATCTCAAAATGGTTTTAGGAAATTTCAAAACGATATACCCCCGTTGCCTTATTGTGAACATGGTAAGAAAATCAAAGCTAATTGTCAACTGTGTATTTGTCTAGAGATTTTAATTATATTTATGGACAAATATATGGAATGGAAACAAGGATATGTAAAAATAATGGGCTTATTCAATAAGCCTAATATGGATATTTGTCTATCGCACATCGATAACTAGGTGAATAGGATATATGGAAATCGATAAAGGAGGTAATGTAAATGTCTGGTGCAGTAGGTGGCTATGGCGGCGGATTTGCCCTGCTAGTCGTTTTATTCATTTTATTAATTATTATTGGAGCTTCTTGGTGTCGACCTTGGTATTAATATAAAAGGGAGGAACTAAAATGTTTGGATATGGATATGGTGGTTACGGCTACGGTGGCTGTGGCTATGGATGTGGATTTGGCGGCGGATTTGCGTTAATCGTCGTATTATTTATCCTATTAATTATTGTAGGTGCTGCTTGCTTTAGATGGTAGTCTTGACTTAAAGTGCCTTAAACAGTGGTGATTAGGCAGCGGATAGCCTGTATCATAGTGACTAAGGTACTTCGAGTGTTAATTGGATATGTAACTAGGGAACCCGCTTGGTTAATCCAGCGGGTTATCTAGTGTAATCTGTTTATTATTTTTCCATTTCTCAAATTCATTAAGTTCTTTTGATAATTTCTTTAATGTAAAACCTATCACAGCAGCATCATCAAAAATGCCAAGCCCAATAATAAAATCAGGTATTAGATCAAACGGGGAAACAAAATACAGCAGGGCGCCAATAATGGTAACGATGGTACTAGGATGAACATTCTTATACTCGCCTTTAGTGTAAGCTTTAACTAAATCAACAAATAACTGCAGCTTTTCCCAGGCATCCCCGAGATGGCCTTTCCTTACTGTTGCTTTGCTGACTACATTTTGGAGTAAATCTTTTATTTTTTGAGGATTCCCGATGAATTCCTTGGCCTTATTTATATATTTATGCTGCTCTTTTTCAAGTAATTTATTATTGTTGTACATAGGGTTCACGTCCTTTAACGGAATTCAAGCTTAGTTTACCACCAAAATAAGAATTCATTAGATATTTACCCTAATATCACAATAGAAAAACCAGGTGCAGTGAGTGCACCTGGTTTTTCTAGGCTAAGACGAGTTGTTCCGCGCTATTTGATGCAACTGAAACAATTTCTTCCACTTCAGATCCTTCTAATGTTTCTTTCTTTAATAATGCATCAACTAATTGTTGATACTGATGTTGATGGTTCTTAATCAAAGTTTCTGCTTTTTCTATTCCATTTACAAACAGTTCCTGCATCTTGATCTCTTTATCTTGTTTGTTAAAAGTAAGTGTAAACCCATCTTGCAGCATACCAGTGTCGACCATTTGCTCAATAAGTTGTTTTGCTTGCTGAACGTCGCCGCTAACCCCGATGCTATGTTCACCAAGGTACATTCTTTCTGCCACACCACCGGCTAGTACCATTGCAACACGATCAAGCAGGTCACTGGTTGTGGATAAATGCAGCTCTTTCGGAATCGGTGCTACATAACCCAGGGCCTCACCCCGAGGGATAATCGTCGCTTTTCTAACTGACCCTGGTTTGGTTAAAGAGGCTACGATCGCATGACCGGCTTCATGGATAGCCACTCTGCGTTTTGTTTCAAGATCCTTTAGAGAACGGGACGTGCTTCCTAATATTGTTCTGTCAAGAGCATAATCAAGGTCCTTCTTAGTGATCATATCTTGTCCATTTCTAACGGCTCGTCTAGAGGCTGTTTCAAAAAGAGACTGAAGCTCTGCTCCTGAAAATCCGGAGGTACTTTCTGCCAAGTCATCAAGAGTTGCAAACACATCTTCTGCAAGAGCTTTTCCTTTCGTATGGATCTCGATGATTTCTCTTCTTCCTTTCGTATCAGGTAGTGATACATGGAAGGAGAAGTCAATTCGTCCAGGACGAAGGAATGCATCATCAAGCATGTCTTTTCTATTTGTCGCGGCAATAAACAAAATACCTTCATTAGAATGGCCGCCGTCAAGCTGAACCAGAAGTTCAGTTAAAGTTTTTTCTGCTTCTTCACCACCATGGGCTTTACGTTTACCTGCAAGTGCATCTACTTCATCAATAAAGATAACAGCGGGTGCTTGTTTACGAGCTGCTTGAAATAAGGAACGAACACGACTTGCTCCAACCCCGACAAACAGTTCATTAAATGCAGAACCGCTAGCAGAGAAAAAAGCAGCATTTAATTCTCGTGCAATAGCTTGAGCTAATAATGTTTTACCGGTTCCTGGCGGCCCGTATAAAAGAATCCCTTTTGGAGGCTTAATACCAAGCTTGATGGCCCGCTCCGGTTCTTTTAGGGTAGATAATGTTTGTAAGATCTCCTCTTTCATTTCTTCTCCAAGTCCACCTACATCATCTAATGAAATAGATGGGAGGGGTCTTGATTTTGCGACACTGTTTTTCATGGAATTATGGAGGCCGAAGCCGCCCTTTGTTTTTTGTAGGGCAATAGCTGCTCCAGCAAGTAAAACAAGCACGCCGCCCATTATCCACTTGCCATAACGGCTGCTTGTAGTATAGGAGTAATCAATATTGTACTTTTCGACAAGCTTTTCAATCACTTGGCTATTTGGAGGAATATGGGATACATATTCGGTTTGGCCTGCCTTCATATATAAGCTTCCATCAGCATGTTCAGTCAGCGTAATAACTTTTCCGTTTTGCGCCTGAATGGTTTTCTCAACGGAAGAGAATGGAATCGCAATTTCATTATGAGAAGTTTGGATGTACCAAACAATACCTGCTATAACTATAATAAGCGCTGTAACCAGCGGAATAAACTTTGAAACTATCTTTTTACTTTCATTCAATTCTCTTCATCTCCTCTAACAGAGTTATATAAACTATTATAATTGAACTTCCAGAAAAATGGATGTGGGAATCGGTGGAAGAAAGAATTTTTTTTGAAAAAGTTGTTTTTAAAAAAACACACTCCCCTGAATAGGATCGTGTGTACGAGGCTTTTATGATAATAAGCGGAGCTGTGGAATAATTGGCATAAGCACGCTTTGTGCCAGTGTTCCTATGCTCATACCAATAGATGCTTGCTTGCTCCATTTAAAGACATGAACCTTTTCATCTTTTGTTTCATACAAAAATAACAGCTGATCGCCCTCTTCAGCAATACCAATCTTATTATAGGTAATGTTATTTTGTTCAAGAACGATTTCAAAAGCTTTATGTAATAAGTTTAATGTTTGTTGATCAACTGGCTGCATTATATAAAGTTCCTCCCTAGGAATTTAGATCTTTTTTATTTTCATTATATTCCTTTCACCTTCATGATAAAAGAAAAATCATTGGTAAACAATTTGGTATATTGCAAAGTTGGCGTTTGCGAGATAAGATTGAAGTTATGGATAAAAAAATTCTTGCTAATTAGGCGCAATTTGCCTAATTGCTTATCTGTTCCTTAATCCAATGTGGATGGAAAAGACCTTATTTAGAGGAAGTTTGACTTCTTTGTCAAAGAGAGGAAGACAAGATGGGTAACAATTTTAAAGAAGATGTATTGTCACGCCGGACATTTGCGATTATTTCACACCCGGATGCCGGTAAAACAACATTAACAGAAAAATTACTATTATTTGGCGGCGCTATAAGAGACGCTGGAACGGTTAAAGCGAAAAAAACAGGGAAATTTGCCACTAGTGACTGGATGGAAATCGAAAAGCAACGTGGGATTTCTGTTACATCCAGTGTGATGCAATTTGACTATGATGGATTCCGGGTTAATATACTTGATACACCAGGTCACCAGGATTTCAGTGAAGATACTTATCGAACACTAATGGCCGTTGACAGTGCAGTAATGATTATTGACTCAGCAAAGGGTATTGAGGAGCAAACCCTTAAGCTTTTTAAAGTTTGCCGTATGCGCGGTATTCCAATATTTACATTTATGAATAAGTTGGACCGTCAAGGGAAGGCACCCCTTGAACTTCTTGCTGAACTAGAAGAAGTATTAGGAATTGAATCTTATCCAATGAACTGGCCGATTGGAATGGGAAAAGAATTCTTAGGTATTTATGACCGTTTTCATAAACGGGTGGAACAATTCCGTGTAAATGATGAGGATCGATTTATTCCTTTAAATGATGATGGTGAAATAGAAGGGGAGCATCCTTTGAAAACGTCTGGACTTTATGACCAGACTCTTGAAGAAATATTATTGCTAAATGAAGCTGGGAATGAGTTCTCGGCAGAAAAAATTGCAAACGGAACGTTAATTCCCGTATTCTTCGGCAGTGCATTAACAAACTTTGGTGTTCAGACATTTTTAGAGTCTTACCTGGAATTTGCACCTCCGCCAAAAGCACGCAATTCATCTGTGGGTGAAATCGATCCATTATCAGAGCAATTTTCAGGATTTGTTTTTAAAATACAAGCGAATATGAATCCAGCTCACCGTGACAGGATTGCCTTTGTACGTGTTTGTTCTGGTAAGTTTGAACGTGGGATGACAGTTAATATTCCACGCTTAGGAAAACAATTAAAGCTGTCTCAGTCTACTTCCTTTATGGCAGAAGAACGAAATACAGTCGAAGAGGCTGTAAGTGGTGATATTATTGGATTATATGACACCGGTACTTACCAAATTGGTGATACAATAACCACTGGGAAAGATGACTTCCAATATGAACGTCTGCCACAGTTTACTCCTGAATTATATGTGAAGGTTTCGGCCAAGAACGTTATGAAGCAAAAGTCCTTTTATAAAGGAATTCAACAGCTTGTTCAGGAAGGAGCAATTCAGCTCTTTAAGTCTGTTAGGATGGAAGAATATATTTTAGGTGCAGTAGGTCAGCTTCAGTTTGAAGTATTCGAGCATCGGATGAGAAATGAGTACAATGCTGAGGTATTAATGGAGCGTATGGGTTCGAAAATTGCAAGATGGGTTGAAAATGAGGCAGTCGATGAAAATTTATCGAGCTCAAGAAGCCTGCTGGTAAAGGATCGATATGATAATTATGTCTTTTTATTCGAAAATGACTTTGCATTAAGATGGTTCCAAGAAAAAAATACTGCCATTAAGCTATATAACCCAATGGACCAGCATGAATAACTTGCTCATTAGTCAAAACAGCAGAAAATAGTTCTGCTGTTTTCTTTTTTTATTTAGGCTATTTTCGCATAAATTGTTGAATTCAAAAGATGTATGAATGAATTGGAAAATACTTGGGAAATTTTTAACGTATTGGAGTTAATTTGGCCTAGGAATGGATAAGCTAAGTGAAGAAGTTTTTTCTTCTTAAATGCCATAAAGAAGCGGGATAGATTAAATGAAAAAAATGAGCAAATTGGAAGCAGTTCTATGGAATATTGCCTTGCCCGGGTTTACCCAATTATTAACAGGACAATATATTAAAGGCGTTTTATTTGTTGTTTTAGAATTTATTGTGAATGCCAATAGTCATTTTAATCGGGCGATTATGCACAGCTTCCTTGGTGAAATTAATCAAGCAGAGAGGGTATTAGACTATCAATGGCTCATGTTTTATCCATGTCTTTATATGTTTTCGATGTGGGATGCCTATCGGTTTGCTATGCCAGCCGAGGAGAAGTATTCCTATTTGCCTTTTGTATTCGGAGCGTATTTCATCACAGTAGGTTTAATGGTCTCTCCAAAGGTCACTATTTTTCAACTTCATCCAGGTCCTGTCTTTTTACCCATGATGTTCTTAATCCCCGGATTGTTTGTAGGAGGAATTATTCAACAAATTTTAAAATTAAAGGATCGAAAAACATAAAAAGCTTTAAATCGAATTTTTGATTTAAAGCTTTTTTGTTTGAATAAAAAAATTCACCACCACCCCCATAAACCGATCAAAACTCAACGTACCTATGTAGTAAAATACGGAAGTAAATTTATTGGAAAAAGATTTTAAATGAGAGGAGAAAATGATAAAAAAATATAAGGAATTAAATAATAAACGGGAAAAGATAGCCATTCTTGGGGTATTCTTTTTAAAAATGCTTATCTCCCTCTAAAGTCCAAAGTACTATATGTATGTTATAATGGGTCGAATAGAGGTGAGCACATGCTAGGTTTATTGTTTATGACCAAGAAGAAAAAAAGAACCTTAGAGGAGACTGTTCTTTTAATCCAACAAGGTGAGCGTGAACTACTTAACCAATTAATTGATTCCTATAAGCCTTTTATAGCAAAAACCGTTTCTTCCGTATGTAGACGTTATATTTATGAATCTGATGATGAATTTAGTATTGGACTTATCGCATTTAATGAAGCGATTGAAAAATATTCACCAGACAAAGGAAGCTCTTTATTAAGTTTTTCCGAGGTCATTATAAAAAGAAGAGTAATTGACTATATTCGAAAACAAACAAAAAATCAACATATAAGTATCGATATCACCGATCCCCTGCAAGAAGATGAATCTCCGGGAACGGTTATTGTAAATGAACTTTCGCTCGATGAGTTTCAAAAGAAGAACGATGAGCAATTAAGAAAAGAAGAAATACTACATTTCCAACAGCTATTATCTACCTTTGATTTAAGTTTTAGTGACTTAGTTGAAAACTCTCCAAAGCATGCGGATGCTCGGAAAAGTGCTATCCTAACAGCGAAAATGTTAGTTGCGAATACTGAATTAAAAGAGATACTAATGGAAAAAAAGCGTCTTCCTATCAAGCAATTAGAAACTATGGTAAATGTCAGCCGGAAAACGATCGAACGAAATCGGAAATATATCATTGCGGTTGCTCTTATTTTATCTAGTGATTATGTGTATATGAAGGATTATATAAAGGGGGTGCTTGATATATGAAAAAAGGAATAATCATGGAAATTGACGATGTTTTCTTAACACTGCTAACCCCCGAGGGTGAGTTCTTACGGACAAAAAAGCAAGATCAAATCTATTCGCTTGGAGAAGAGATACACTTTTTTCCGATGGCTAATTTTCAAACCAAGAAATCATTTTTTTTATTAAAAAATATACTTTCACCTAAAACCATAGGGTCCGTATTAGCGGCCTTAATCATCTTATTTGGCTCCTTGATCCCGATGCATCAAAACAATAAAGCATACGCCTATATGTCCATTGACGCCAACTCGAGTATTGAGCTCGGTGTAAATAAAAAAATGCAGGTTGTTGAATTAACAGGATTTAATAAAGAGGGGCAAAAGGTTATTGCGAAGCTAAAGAATTGGAAGAAAAAAGACGTTTCAAAAATCACCAAGTCTATTTTAGCTGAAATTCAACATGCAAGCGGTGTAAAAAACGAACCTGTTATTCTCTCTACTGTTCGAGTAAAAGAGCAGGATGAACACTCCGAAAAGGAACTTCAAAAAAATATAGCTGAGATTAAAGCCTTAGCTAGTAAAGAAGAAATGGAGTTAACCGTTTTAAAGGCAACTCAGGCAGATCGGGAAAAAGCACATAATCTTGGTATTTCAACTGGAAAATACCAGGAAGATAAACATCAACCCCTTCAAAAAGAAGAACCAAAAAATATAAACGTCAACCAGAAACCAAACATCATCCAGAAACCAAACGCTAACTTAAAACAAAATGCTAACTTGATACAAAATGCCAACCAGAAACAGAACATAGTTACAACACCAAAATCTGTTGTTATTCCACCGGGGCAGCAAAAGAAGAATGAGGATAAACATGTTGCGAAACCTGTTATTGGTAAACCAGTTAATAGTAAGATTGCGCCTGTTGTAAAAGAAATGGCACCTGGACAAATAAAAAAATTTGAGAATCAATCTCACCCCAAACAGGGATATACCAAACCAAAAACGCAGCCAAACACGCAACATCAGACCCATCAGGAAATACACGTTAACAGCCAAAATCATTCGAACGGAAAAGGCGGTTTGGCTAATCAAAAAAGTAATAACCAAAAGGATCAGCAAAATAAAAGTCAAAAAAACAAGTAAAAGTCCGGTTGAAACCGGACTTTTTTCCATATTTATTCAATTATTCGTTAAACCGCCCAGATAATTGAGCTTGTGCTTGTTGAACTAGTCTTTTTGTAATTTCTCCACCAACAGACCCATTTGCTCTTGAAACCGTGTCAGAACCTAATTGAACTCCGAATTCTTGAGCGATCTCATATTTTACCTGGTCTAAGTACTGCTCGATTCCTGGTACTAATAATTTATTGCTGCTATTAGCCATTTTTTTGACTCTCCTTTGTCCTTGGAAAGTTGTACTTTCCTTTTTAACTTTTGATTAGCCTCTTCGATCCCTTTAAAAGGGGACGCCCTCGGCAAATTTAGGGGTTCAGAGGAGGTGTATTCCTCTGTATAAGTAGTATCTATTTCCCTTTAGATTTTCATAAGTGGTAATGTTTTTCGCATTTGGTAATTTCATTAATCCGCTCCATGTCCAACATCCTTTGTTGGATGCATAAACGGGAAACCTTGTGGCTTTCTTTTATTTTCGAGCAGTTCTTTGTTTTCGGAGGTATTCCAGCCAATATCATTCGTCGGATGAACCCACTCATCCCCGGACATAATGGCAGGATCTGTATCCTTTGACCAGTTTTCTAAAGGAGAGTTTTCTGAAGCATATAAACTGTCACCAATGGTTACCCCATATTTATTTTTAAATGGTTCCTGCATTTTAATGCCCGTACCCTCAAAACTAGGTGCATTTATCTGATGTGGCATTGTTTCGTCAATTGTTACCTTTTCGGAGGACTTTTTATGATTGGCTTCTTTCAACGGTGTTCACTCCTTTTTTCTTTTATTTTCTGTTTGAGAGACAATTTTATTTATGAAAAATAAGGAAAGGAATGTTACCACTTACTTTGCTCAAACTAAGAATGTAATACCAATATTATTGGGAGGTTTTTAAATGGCAAAGCGCAAAGCGGAATTTAATGCAGTTGAAAAATATTCGAAAACTCCTCATAAAAATGTACAAGAAAGTGAATTTTCTGCAGAATTTACCGATAACAATAATGCGATCCGTTTTCAAAATCGAAATTCAAAACAAGGTAAAAAGGGTAAAAGTTGATGCTCAAGGCACGTAATACAAAAGCCTCTGTGCCAACGGAAGAGTTTAGTATTGAAATTGGTGAGGTAAATGGGGTAAAGCTTTATGAAACTAAAAAGCATTTGAAGAAAAATGCAAAAAATAAATAAGCCGAGACTTTTGTCCCGGCTTATTTATCTAACTTAGAAAGGAAAGATGAGTGTTTGATCATTGCTTGGGGCAAAGTAGGCTAACAAATGCCCGGGCTTACTTCTAATGTCTCCTGTGATTAGATAATGGTTTAAGTCAAATGTTAATTTTTCAAGCATGGTATGCTTAAATAATTCCTTTTCGTCAAGCTCCAATTGACTAAAGCTATCTCCAATCGAAATTTCCTGATCAAGTATTTGCCTATATAATTGTGACCGTTCCCCTTTATCTATGGATGACTCCCACCAAGGTTTTCTTGGTTTGTATTTATGATTTCTTAAATAATCAAACTTCATTAAACCTTCTATCACATCCAGATTTTCCACGGAGCGCTCTTTTAAGAACGAGTATAACCTGCGATATAAGTCTTCAAGCTGGTGCCCAATTCGTGACCATCCCTTATCATCCCAGTAAGAACCAAACTCCTGGAAAAAGTCAAATGGAGAAGGGAAAACTTGGCTCACAAGAAATTCAACAGTAAAATCCATTCGATGATCATTCCAATATTTCTCCAATACGTCTTCTACCTGTTTAATCCTGACAATATCATCAAAGGATAACACGTTATTGCTTAAAATTTCATAGGGCGAATGGTCCATATATACATATTGATGTTCATCCGCTCTGAGACGAACCCCAGTGCCTCTTAGCATTTTTAAAAAGCCTAATTGTAGTTCTTCTGGTCTCATCTCAAATACATCATTGAACGTTTTTCGGAAGGAGGAATAGTCCTCTTCAGGAAGCCCGGCAATTAAATCTAGATGTTGATCGATTTTGCCTCCTTCTTTGACCATTGTGACAGTTCTTGTCAGCTTCGTGAAATTTTGTTTGCGTCTAACGAGCTCATTCGTGTAATCATTTGTAGATTGGACACCTATCTCAAAGCGGAAAAGTCCATTTGGTGCTTCTTGATTTAAGAATTCAATCACTTCCGGCCGCATAATATCTGCAGTGATTTCAAACTGAAATACCGTTCCGGGGAGGTGTTCATCTATTAAGAAACGGAACATTTCCAAAGCGTAACTTCTACTGATATTAAAAGTACGATCCACAAACTTAATGGTTTTTGCCCCATTTTCCATTAAGTACCGAATGTCTGCTTTTATTTTTTCTCTGTCAAAATATCTTACTCCCACTTCAATTGAAGAGAGACAGAACTGACAGCTAAATGGACAGCCTCTGCTCGTTTCGATATAAGTGACCCGCTTTCCTAAATCAGATATGTCTTCCGGAAAACGATAAGGGGAAGGCAATTCTTTAAGATCAAGTTTATTCATTTGCAGGGTCGTCTTTACTTGTCCATTTTCCCGATATGCAATGCCATGAACATTGCGATATTCTTTGGAGGTGGAAATTTCATTTAAAAGCTGTTTAAAGGTTTGTTCTCCTTCGCCAATAACTATAAAATCAACATCCGGATTTTTTTCCATCCATTCAACGGTATCGTAAGTAACTTCTGGTCCGCCTAGAACAATTAAAATGGAAGGATCAACCTTTTTTAACATATTAACCACTTTTAATGTTTCTTCAATATTCCATATATAACAACTAAAACCGATAACATCAGGTTTAGCTTGATAAAGGTCCGAAACAATATTTAGCACTGGGTCTTTAATGGTGTATTCTTTAAGTTTGATTGGAAATTCTGGGGCGGCATAGGCCTTCAAATAGCGTATAGCAAGATTTGTATGAATAAACTTAGCATTTAGAGTCGAACAAATAACATTCATAAGGTTGCTCCTTTATTAAATATAACCAAATAATAATTATAGCTTATTTTTGACCAAAAGGGTATTTCACAAACCCAAATCAATTCACGTATGCCCAATATTCATTTAAACGAATCAATACCTAAATACCATTCTGTTATATTACAATAAAAAGTCTGTTATATAATTAAGTAAGCGTTATTAAGTCTGATATAATAATGAATCTTTTTAAAAAAATAATGTGTTATAAAACTTTTCGGTAGATGTTTGACTTTTGTCACAGATTAAATTTCTAAATTGTCCTACAATAACGTTGGGTAAATCAATTAATAGTTTATTTCGTATTTTTGGGACGAAATGGGGAGGGACATTATGTCTATTTTACCGAAAAAGAATGATCTTGGATTTTTTGAAATCCGATTAGAATCAATTGGCGGCTTAGGGGCAAACCTAGCTGGAAAAATGTTAGCAGAAGCAGGAGTATTTAGTCTTGGTTTAAGAGGTTCTAACTTTTCATCCTATGGATCTGAAAAGAAAGGCTCACCAGTAAAGAGTTTCATCCGTTTTTGTGATCCTGAAGTAGAAATTCGCGATCATAGTCCAATCGAGCAGCCGCATATTGTTGGAGTTTTTCATGAAGCATTATATAAGACGGTAAATGTTGTCAGCGGTTTAAATGCGGATGGAATTGTCCTAGTGAATTCAGCTAGAGATTTTGATGATGTAAAAAAGGATTTACACTTAGAATATGGTACCCTGGCCATTGTCGACGCCTTAACCATTGCAGTTGAGGAAAAAACAAAAGTAAATACAGCTATGTTAGGCGCTTTATATCGAATTTGTGATTTCTTAGATCCTGAATCCATGAGAGATGTGATCAGGAAAACTTTTACGAAGAAATATCCACACCTTGTTGAGCCAAATATCAGAACATTTGATCGAGGATATAATGAAGTTCAATTTAAAACCTATGAAGTGCCTGAAGGAGCTGAAGGGAAAGCTTTTACACGTAAACTTCCACAACTTGGCTATATGACACAAGAAATAGGCGGCGTGATGGTTTCTCAAGCAAATAGTATTTTTAAAGATTTAAGTGGATCACGTCAAGGTTTCCTTCCAGAATATAAACAAGATAAATGTATTCATTGTGCAGCTTGTGATAATGTTTGTCCAGATTTTTGTTTTGTTTGGGAAGAAGGGGAAGATAAACGCGGCAGGAAACAGATGTTCTTAAAGGGTATTGACTATCAATATTGTAAGGGCTGCTTAAAGTGTGTAGAAGCATGTCCAACCGATGCATTAGGTGATCTTCGTGAAATCATCGGATATGCGGATGAAAATCGTGTCAAGCAAAACTTTCCTTACATGGCAGGAGGGGTTCTATAATGGCTATTTTAGATGAAAAATTAACAATGCATAAGGTGGCTGAGCAGGTTTCTACCTTTGAGTCTGGAAATGAGATGGCAGCCACTGCAGCCGCACAAATTAATTACCATATTATGGGGTATTTCCCGATTACACCTTCTACTGAGGTTGCTCAATTTTTAGATCAAATGAAAACCCGCGGCCAGCATGATATTAAACTGATTCCCGCTGATGGTGAGCATGGGTCTGCTGGTATTTGTTATGGCGCCGCAGCAACTGGTGCTCGGGTAATCAATGCAACGAGTGCAAATGGTTTCTTATACATGCTGGAGCAAATGCCCGTACAATCAGGCACCCGTTATCCAATGGTCATGAATCTAGTTACTCGGGCAGTAAGTGGGCCACTTGATATTCGAGGTGACCACTCAGACCTTTATTATGCCTTAAATACCGGCTGGGTTATTTTAACAGCAAAAACTCCTCAAGCTGTTTATGATATGAATATTATGGCATTAAAAATTGCCGAACATTCTAAAGTCCGTTTACCGGTTATTGTTGCCTATGATGGTTTCTTTACATCACACCAAAAGCGTAGGGTAGAGTACTTTAAGGATCGTAATGTTGTACAGCAATTTGTTGGCGAGTGTCCGACTGAATATAACTTTGTTAGAGATTTAAGCAAACCAGTAACGGTCGGTGCACATATGAGTGGCGATGATTTCATTAATAACCACTACCAGCAATCAGAAGCTATTTACAATGCTGGAGATGTATTTAAAGAAGTGGCTGCTGAATATGCAAAACTATCGGGCAGAGAATATAATGTACTGGATTTATATAAAATGGAAGATGCTGAAGTTGCATTATTTCTATTAAATTCTGCCGCAGAATCTGCAAGAGATGTGGTTGACCAGCTTAGTGAAAAGGGAATTAAAGCGGGAGTCATTAGCCCGAATATCATCCGTCCATTCCCTTCTAATGAGATCCGCGAAGCCCTTAAAAATGTTAAAGCCTTATTAGTCGGTGAGCGTGCAGATTCATATGGTGCTAATGGCCCTAATTTAACCCATGAAGTGAAATCTGCCCTGCAAGATGATAAGGACAATAAAACCATTGTGTTAAGCCGAGTATTTGGTCTAGGCGGGAAGGATTTCTATGCGGATGATGCACACGAATTCTTTAGTATGGCAATCGACGCCTTGGAAAAGGGATATGCTGAAAAACCGTTCGATTACTATGGGCATATTCCAGGTAATCCGGAAAACATTCTTAAGCCAGTTATATTGCCACAACATGGTGATGTGTATAAAACAGGCCTGATTGATGTCAAAATGGATGAAGAAACAAATAAATTAAAAGTTAAAATTCCTCCGCTTCGTGCTCTTACAGGCAAGCCGAAACGAATTGCTTCAGGACACGGTGCATGTCCAGGTTGTGGGATATTTGCTGGTCTTGAGCTATTCTTTAAGGGCATTGAAGGAGATATCGTTACATTATTCCAAACAGGCTGTGCGTATGTAACGACAACTGGTTATCCAAGTACATCGCATAAACAAACAATGATCCATAACCTGTTCCAAAATGGTGCAGCGACCTTATCCGGGACAGTCGAGGCATTTATGGAATTAAAACGCCGTGGAGAAATAAATGTGTCTGACGATGCAACTTTTGTTATGATTACAGGCGATGGTGGTATGGACATAGGGATGGGCTCAGCGATTGGAACAGCCCTTCGTGGACACAAATTGATCATGCTGGAATATGATAATGAAGGTTATATGAATACAGGCTCACAATTGTCATACTCAACGCCAATTGGACATATGACAAGTACATCTGGTGTAGGAAAAGTACAGCGCGGAAAGGCTTTCCACCACAAGGATACTGCTCAAATCATGGCTGCCACTAACATTCCTTACGTATTTACCGGATCTGAAGCATTCCCTCAGGATTTAGTGAATAAAGGTGCAAAAGCCCAATGGTATGCACAGAATGTTGGACCAGTGTATGGAAAACTTCTTATTGCTTGCCCATTAAACTGGAAATCGGATGATCGCTATGGGACAAAAATTGTCGAAGAGGCTGTGAACTCCTGCTTCTTCCCACTTTATGAAATTGAACAAGGCGTTACTACTATTACGTATAATCCGGAAGAGAAGAATAAACGCGTTCCCCTTTCTGATTGGCTGAAATATATGGGAAAAGCAAAACATCTTTTAAAAGAAGAAAATAAGTCTATTTTAGAAGAGTTTGAAGCTGAAGTTGAAAAAAGATGGCAGCGTCTAAAAGCAAAGCACGAAAATCCGCTTCTTTAATATGATGTCATAAAGTAGAAAACGCAAAGTAGGAAAGTACTTTGCGTTTTCTGCTTATTTTTTTAATAGTATTGTCTTATCATGTTATAATAAATTGTCGAGATAATATGTTTTTTCTCGATTTATGTAGAATAATAGATTTGATGTATGGATAATCAGGGAGTTCGCGGGGTGCAGCACGTGGGAAAGCAAAGCCAAAAAGAAGCATTATCTCTTGATAGTTGTAAAAACCAGAAAAAGTTAATGAATTTTCATGAGAGCGAACACAAATATAGACAAATCTTTGAACATTCAGTCGATGGCCTTATCCTTTGGGATTACGAGCATCGTATTATTGACCTAAATCTTGCCGCAGAAAAAATAATAGGCATTAAGAAGGATAGGTTAATAGGTAATCTTCTTTACGAACCTCATACAATATTAGAAGACGGAAAGCAAAAGATTCTACAGCATATAGAACAAGTCCTTGAATATGGACAATTTTGCTCCACGATGACCTTTAAAGATGAAGAAGGGAAAAATAGATATTTTGAATGTTCATCCACCTTTGATGTCTGGGGAGGAATTAATTTTACCGTCTTAAAAGATATTACCGATAAGGTGGGAATTGAGGAACAGCTGCGTAAATCTGACACACTTAATGTAATTGGGGAGCTTGCTGCTGGAATAGCCCACGAAATTCGTAATCCTATGACAGCTCTAAAAGGATTCATTCAATTACTTGAAAGCTGTATCATTAAAGAACATCCAATGTATTATCAAGTTATAACTTCAGAATTGGCACGGATGGATTCGATTATTAATGAGTTTTTAATTCTTGCAAAGCCGCATGCTACTAAATTTCAAGAGAAGGATTTTAACCAAATTATTAGGGAAACAGTTGATTTACTTTCAGCACAGGCTGTTCTACATAATGTCCAATTTGTAACAGACTATGACAGTGAAATACCTCTTGTATTTTGTGAGCCTAACCAATTAAAAAAGGTATTTATTAATGTTATAAAAAATGCAATCGAAGTGATGCCCCTTGGCGGGAAAATAACTGTTACCACGAAGAAGCAGGACAATGGGCAGATTCAAATTAGTATTCAAGATGAGGGTTCCGGAATTCCAAAGGAGATGATAAAAAAGCTTGGTGAACCATTTTATACGACAAAAGACCAGGGAACAGGTCTAGGGTTAATGGTTAGTTACCGAATTATCAATGAACATCAAGGGAAAATTAGAATAGATAGCGAAGAAGGAAAAGGAACCACTTTTTACATTGAGCTGCCTCTCGATTTGAAAAGTAAAATAGATAGAGATTAAAAAGCAATCCGTAAATAATACAGATTGCTTTTTTTGGGTTGATTAGTACATTTTAATAATAGGAATTTGGTTTTCTATCTTCAAATATCGGTATCTGCTTGCGGATTTCTTTTACTAGCTCTAAATTAATCTCCGCTGAAAGGATGTCTTCCTGCTCTCCTGCTTCGGCTATTATTTCCCCCCACGGATCAATAATTAGCGAGTGTCCAGCGAATTGGTTGTTTGGGTCACTGCCAGACCGGTTACAGGCGATCACATAACATTGATTTTCAATTGCTCTAGCAATCAAGAGAGTCCTCCAATGCTGTAAGCGAGCTGCAGGCCATTCCGCGACTACAAATAAGGCTACAGCTCCCTCAGAAGTGTGAGCTCGAATCCATTCAGGGAAACGGATGTCATAACAAATGACACCTGCAAACAAATGATCCTCTACCTGGAATAAACCTTTTTTAGACCCAGCCTCAAGAAAGAGATGTTCATCCATTAATTTAAAGAGATGGAGTTTATCATATTGATGGATCACTTCTCCTTCTTTTGTAATGATAAGAAGGGTATTGCTTACTCCTTTTTCCCCACGATTTGCAACTGAACCCCCAACAAAATGGACCTTGTGTTTTTTTGCTGCTGCTTGGAGAAAAGTAATGGTTTGCATTGCATGTTGATCCGCAATTTCATCTAACCTGGTTAAGTCATATCCAGTGGTCCAAAGCTCAGGCAGAACAAGAATATCTGGATGTTTCTCCATGGCTTTTTCAATTAGCTTTTCAGCTGATTGATAATTTCTTACAGGGTCACCGAAGGCGATATCCATTTGAAGACATGACACTTTTATTTTCAAACCCCTCACCTCATAAATATTCTGAATTTTTTCTTTACAAGTCATTATAAAAGTTATAACATTTATCACTAGAAATTCAAACAAGATTCGTAGATATTTTAACTAATAAAAACCAATAGTAAACAAAATTAGTTCTATAGCACTATTGATATTTTACAAAAATTTCATATTAACCCTGTGAAGCTTAAAAGTTGAGAACTATTAATTTTTTTACTTATTAAAATACTATATTACTTTGATGGTATATTTGTCGTTTGTGAACGAAAGTGACAGAAAAATATGTCGAAAAGCGAAAGAAATAGATTGTTTTGTCTACTTTTGCGATTGTATTTACTTTTCATGAATTTCTTGTCATAATTCTTCAAGTAGTCTACTTTTTGAGTGGTTTATAGTAAGCGTGTAAGGTAGGAGGATAAAATTGTACAAGTATAGTAATAATCAATCTGAAATGATTGAAGAGATAAAAGCTAAAAGAGAATTAATGATTCATAGTGCAAACACTCTTGGTTATACGAGTCCACAAACAATTAAATACAGCCAAGAACTAGATGAACTAATCAATCAATATCAAAAGGTAATTAGTCAATCTTCAAAATCAAATGAAGAAGTAAAATTTGCTTTTAAACACATGATTATGATCTGGCCTAAAGTTTTAGTTTAAGAAAAGGATAAAACAACTTTGATTATAATATTCCAAAAATCTTTTGCCCTATCGGAATTGTAATGAAGGTCTTCAGATTTAACCATTTATAAAAACAAAAAAGAAGGCCTTCTGATACTCGCTAGTACATGTTCAAACCTCAAAAACACTTCCTAATTTACATCTTTTAAATCTCCTGATACATTCTAAAAAATAATTCCCTATTACCCCTAAATATTAGAAGAAACCTGTGATTTTTATCATTGTTTATATCATAATATTTAATATAGTTATATTATTAGTACATTGTTAACAATCGAGACATAGACTGCATTTAGTTTCCACTTCAGTTCTACCATACAATAATCAAAAAATGCTCCCTAGAATCCACCTTATTCTTACCAGAAAAAAAGAAAACTCTTATGTTTGGTACTATGCTTGTGTTGCGATACATATTATCGTTAATAAAAGCATCTTTTATAACCAAAGGAAGCAAACGCTTTCAAAACTCGCAGTTCATATGGAGGAGGGAAAGTCCTACATGCACATTGTTGTTTGTATCAAACAGGTACCTGATACAAAAATCATTAAAATTAATCCAAAAACTAACACACTCGACCGCCGAAGCGCACCTGCAATTTTGAATCCTTATGATGCCCATGCTGTTCAAGAGGCTGTGAAAATTAAGGGAAAAACGGGTGGAACTATATCGGTATTGTCAATGGGACCGCCGCAAGCAACCGCCATTATTAAGAAAAGTATTGAAATCGGGGCAGATAGAGGCTATCTAATTACAGACCGCGCTTTTGCAGGTGCAGACACCCTAGCCACTAGTTATGCATTATCAAAGGCATTAGAACGAATAGGGAAGGAACTTCCTGTTGATATGGTAATCTGCGGGAAACATGCGATCGATGGTGATACCGGACAGGTAGGTCCTGGGATTGCAAGAAGAATGGATATTCCCCCAGTGACAAATGTAATTGAAGTGGCAGAGGTCAACCAAGAAGAAAAAACGGTGCTAATTAAACGAAAATTATCCAATGGATATGAGTTAATTCAATCTGAACTTCCATGCTTGTTAACGGTTGAAAAGGAAATTAATCAAATTGAATATTCCCCAATGCTTAACATGATTAAAGCAGCAAGATACGAGCCGACTATCTGGGCTGTCAGCGATCTTGAAAATGTAGACCGAACGCAGCTTGGTTTAAAGGGGTCACCAACTATCGTAGGTAAAATGTTTACACCTCCACGGCCTGAAGGCGGGAAAAGACTAGAGGGTTCTCCTGATGAGCAAGTCAAACAGCTCATGGATGTCTTAATGGAGAAAAAGGACCTATTTACGATTCAGCCATCAAAATAATAAAAGTATTTTTCTGCTTTGGGGAGGGGTTAATATGAATTTTGACGATTATCGGGGAGTCTGGGTATTTATCGAACAAAACGATCGTAAAATTGAAGGAGTATCACTTGAACTGCTGGGAGCTGGCAAAAAACTAGCTGATAAGTTACAAGTTCCATTAGCAGGATTTTTATTAGGACATGAAATTAAACCACTAGCCAGCCAAGTTATTTCATATGGTGCTGATGAGGTTTATGTTATTGATCAGCCTATTTTAAAGGACTATAGAACCGAATCCTATATGCAGGGGGTTATGTTGTTAGCTAGAAAATATAAGCCGGAAATTATTCTTTATGGAGCCACACCAAATGGAAAGGACTTAGCAAGTGCGGTTGCCACTGATTTATCAACAGGGTTAACTGCCGATACGACCATGCTTGATGTTGATGTATCAAACCGATTGCTGGAAGCAAGCAGACCGGCGTTTGGCGGCAATATCATGGCAACCATTCTATGTAAAAAGCATCGGCCGCAGATGGCAACGGTACGGCCAAAGGTTATGAAGGCATTAGAGCCGGATTCAAGCAGACTTGGGAAGATTATTGAAGAGAAAATTGATCTCAAGGAAGAAGATATGCGGACAAAAGTACTGCAAATTGTGAATGACGTAACAAAAAAAGCAAGTTTAGCAGAAGCCCATGTCATTGTTTGCGGAGGCAAAGGAATGGGAGACCTGCAAAACTTCCAGCTTATTCATGAGTTAGCAGAAACCATAGGTGCAAGTGTAGGCGGGACGCGTGATGTGGTGGAAGCTGGCTGGCTTCCACATGAACAGCAGGTTGGTCAAACAGGAGAAACGGTAACACCGAAAATTTATTTTGCCATCGGTATTTCTGGTGCAATACAGCATGTTGTTGGGATGAAAAATTCAGAATTTATTATCGCTATCAACAAAGATCCCAATGCCCCTATTTTTGATGTTGCAACGTACGGAATTGTAGGAGACGCTTTAGAAATTGTACCTAAACTAATCGAGCAATTTAAGCAGCTTAAGACGGAAAAGGGCGGTGAAATTAGTTATGCCTGAGAAATTTGATGTCATTGTTGTTGGGGCTGGTCCATCAGGTACTGCATGTGCTCTTACTTGTGCTAGAAAGGGGCTGAATGTTTTACTGATTGAAAGAGGTGAATATCCAGGGGCAAAAAATGTAATGGGCGGTGTCTTGTATCGAAAGCAGATGGAAGAGCTAATTCCAGAGTTTTGGAAAGAAGCACCTCTTGAAAGGCCTGTCATTGAGCAGCGTTTTTGGATGATGGATAAAGAATCAGTTGTCTCCTTTGGATATAAAGGTCTTGAATGGGCAGTCGAACCATATAATAATTTTACAGTCCTTCGCGCCCAATTTGATCAATGGTTTGCTGGAAAAGCAGTTGAAGCAGGAGCTCTCCTTATTAACGAAACCGTTGTAACGGAGTGTATTGTTGAAAATGGCAAGGTGGTTGGTGTCCGTACGGACCGTCCTGATGGGGAGGTTTATGCGGATGTAGTCGTCTTGGCTGACGGGGTAAACTCGCTTCTTTCGAAACAATTAGGTTTCCATAAAGAATTTCGTCCTGATGAGGTAGCCTTAACGGTTATGGAAGTTATTAATCTTCCGAAAGAGAAAATTAATGACCGCTTTAATTTAGAGGATAACCAAGGATGCACCATTGAGATTTTTGGAGACTCAACCAAAGGCAACCTGGGAACTGCTTTTCTTTATACTAATAAGGACAGTTTAAATATTGGGGTAGGCACAACTCTCTCTAGTATGATTAAAGCGAAATTAAAGCCGTATGAGCTGTTAGATTACTTAAAAAATCATCCGATGGTGAAGCCACTGATAACGGGAGGGGAGTCTGCTGAATATTTAGCTCATCTTATTCCTGAAGGCGGTTACCGCTCCGTTCCTAAGGTTGCCGGTAATGGGGTCATAGTCGTTGGGGATGCAGCCCAATTGGTAAACGCCATTCATCGCGAAGGCTCTAATATGGCCATGCATTCAGGTTTATTAGCAGCTGAAACTGTTATTGAAGCTAAGGCAAGGGGAGATTTCTCGGAGACTACATTAAATCTTTATCGAGAGAAACTTTATGATAGCTTTATAATAAAGGACTTAGAGAAATATAAAGATGCTGCACACACTTTTGAGAAATACCCACAATATTTCAATGATTATGTACCAATGATGAACAAGGCCATGAGCAAATTCTTCACTGTAGACGGAACACCAAAACGAGAAAAACAAAAGCAAATAATCAAGGGTGTTACAGCGGAAAAAGGAACCATTCGAGTGATTCAGGATATTTATCGTGCCTGGAAGGCGGTGAAATAATGTCAACGAAGAATATCGAGGAAAAGCAGTATTTGATTCGGTTTAAGTGCGATACAAAGTCTCATTTGACG